>NZ_JAGETV010000003.1 GCF_017571465.1 Thiomicrorhabdus marina
GAGTCCAGTAAGTCAACTGGTAATCTTGTACACCAGCATCAAATGTTTGTGCCATAGTTAAATGCTCCCTTTATGGTTGGAGTTGAATTAAATTCGATGTACATAATAGAGACCGTGTAATGCAATGACCAATTGAAAGGTCTCACAGTACTTATTGAATATTCTCTATATGTGTCTATATACTCATTTATAAGAATCGCCTTATAACAACATCATCTTGTGTTTAAACTTTGATTTTATTCATTTTTTTAGCACCACTAGACATATCTAAAACCGTGTTTTAGAGCCATTTCTAATTAACCTTCATACAAAATAATTACTTACAATCAAAATTTTCTTAAAAAGTTCAGGGAGTTTTTTATACAAACCAACCCTACTTATCCACATATTTAATTTTGACTTGCTAAAGCAACACCATGAAAAAATCGAATATCGCTTTTAAATCTTATAGATAGCGCACACGAAGACGTTTCAAAAACAATGACAACCGATAAGTTATCCACAGAGATAAACCATCAGTTTGTGGATAACTTGTGGAATGGCAGTGTACAAAATTTAATTGAATCGCTAGCCACTTTTCAGTGACCTGAAAACGAAAAAACCCCGATGTAGCTGAACTACATCGGGGTTTCTTAACTTTCGCTAATCAGTAATTGATTAGTTTACAGTTTGGTCTAGCTCACCAGCAGCGTAACGCGCTTGCATTGTTTCAAGACCAAGAGACTTGATCTTAGAAGCGTGACCAGCACAACCGAATGCTTCGAAACGCGCTTTACAGATTTCCATCATCGCGTTCTCAGCAGCGTTGTAGAACTTACGAGGGTCGAAGTTAGATGGATTTTCTTGTAGGTGTTTACGGATCGCACCAGTAGAAGCCATACGTAGGTCAGTATCGATGTTAACTTTACGAACACCGTGCTTGATACCTTCAACGATTGCTTCAACAGGAACACCGTAAGTCGCGCCCATGTCACCACCGTAGTTGTTGATGATGTCTAGCCATTCTTCTGGAACAGAAGAAGAACCGTGCATTACGATGTGAGTATCAGGGATACGCGCGTGGATCTTAGCGATTTGGTCGATTTTAAGAACGTCGTCAGAAGGCTTAGAAGTAAATTTGTAAGCACCGTGAGAAGTACCAACCGCAACTGCTAGACAGTCAACGTTAGTATCTTTAACGAACTGAGCCGCTTCTTCAGGATCAGTTAGAAGTTGTGAGTGATCTAGCTCTTCATCAGAACCGTGACCATCTTCTTCACCCATTTTTCCAGTTTCTAGTGAACCTAGGCAACCTAGCTCACCTTCAACAGATACACCACCAGCGTGAGCAATTTTAACTACTTCAGCTGTGATACCTGCGTTGTACTCGTAAGAAGCAGGAGTCTTCATGTCAGCTTCTAGAGAACCGTCCATCATTACAGACGTGAAACCAGATTGGATAGCGCGTAGACAAACACCTACATCAGAACCGTGGTCTTGGTGCATAACTACTGGAATGTGTGGGTACATTTCAGTTGCTGCTTCAACCATGTGACGTAGCATTGGCTCACCAGCGTACTTACGAGCACCAGCAGAACCCTGAAGGATTACTGGAGAATCACAAGCGTCCGCAGCGCGCATGATTGCACGTACTTGTTCCATGTTGTTTACGTTAAACGCAGGCATACCAAAACCGTGTTCTGCTGCGTAGTCCATTAATTCACGAAGTGTAATCATCGCCATGTGCGAGACTCCTCTTGTTGGTTTCAAAAATTAGTTTTCAAAAAAGTTTAGCTATTCTAGCAGGCTTTAAATTGCCCGCCAAATATAAAAATCGCTGAGATTTTAATCCCAGCGATAGAAAAAGATAATTAGTCGACCTTAACGATTTCCATCATATTAGTGCCGCCCATTTGTCCGCGCTGCTCACCACGAGTGAACAGAATCATGTCGCCAGTCGCAACTAACTTATGGTATTTAAGATGTTCGATTACAGCATCTTTAACTTCATCGTTATCCATCTCTGCATAAGAGATTGATGACGGGTACACACCACGATACAAAGTTACTTTACGACGCGTTTCAACGTGTGGAGTCAATGCAATGATTGGCTTACCAGATGAAATACGCGACATCAACAATGCCGTATTACCAGATTCAGTCAATGCGGCGATACAAGCGATGTTCATATGATTCGCTGCATACATAGCCGACATAGCGATGGTTTCATCAACCGCGGTGAACGACTCATCGATACGGTGTGTCGACTCACGTGCAGAACGTTGTTTTTCTGCTTCGCGACAGATACGACCCATGGTTTCGATTACCAAGCTAGGTGAACGACCCGTCGCGGTCTCACCAGAAAGCATTACCGCATCAGTTCCATCCATAACCGCGTTTGCTACGTCAAAGACTTCAGCACGAGTCGGAATTGCATTTTCGATCATGGTTTCCATCATCTGCGTTGCCGTGATAGTGACACGGTTCAACTGACGTGAACGCTTGATCATTTTCTTCTGTAGTGCAGGAAGTTGCGCATCACCCACTTCAACACCCAAGTCACCACGCGCAATCATGATAACGTCAGACGCTAAGATAATACCGTCAAGGGTTGCATCATCCGCAACCGCTTCCGCACGTTCAACCTTAGATACGATTGCACAGTTCAAACCGGCTTTTTGCGCCAGTGAACGACAATATTCGACATCTTCTGCAGAACGAGGGAATGAAAGCGCTAGGTAGTCAGCATTGATTTCCGCTGCCGTGATAATGTCTTCTTTATCTTTATCAGTCAGTGCTGCCGCAGACAGACCGCCACCAGAAAGGTTGATCCCTTTATTGTTTGACAATGCGCCACCAACGATAACCGTTGTATTTACACGCTCACCTTCAACGTTATCCACTTGGAAAACCAAACGACCATCATCCAACAGTAGTTTGTCACCCGGCTTAACATCGTAAGGAAGGTTTTTATAAGTCAGACCAACTTCATGCTGGTTACCATCGTTGGTACCGACATTGTTATCTAGTGCAAACTTATCACCATCGTTTAGGAATACTTTGTCTTCCGCAAAACGCGTGATACGGATTTTAGGACCTTGCAAGTCAACTAGAACACCGACTTCACGGTCATATTTAGCCGCAAGCTCACGAACGCGCTGCGCACGTCCTTTATGCTCTTCCGGATTACCGTGCGACATATTGATACGCACTACATCCAGACCGGCTTCGATCATTTTTTCTAATTCACCCTCGCGATCAGTCGCAGGGCCAAGTGTTGCTACGATTTTTGTACGACGCAAACCATTCGCTGCCATTGAATAGATTTCCTTATCAATTGTGCTTGCAGTAGGTCAAAGATGTCTCGCGAAATAGTCTTACCGCCGAAACTCCACAGCCAGTATTGGCTGGGGCTGCGATAAAATTACTTAACGAGTCACCCTTCATTCTCTGACAAGCAGTATTAAAAAAATTAAGTGTTAAAAAACTAGGATGATTACCGAGCCGCAGAAAGCGACCCGGTAAGTTCAACTAAAATTATTTAGCTGCTGCTTCTTCAAGCATTGCTACTGCAGGTAGCTTTTTGCCTTCTAGGAATTCTAGGAAAGCACCACCACCAGTAGAGATGTAAGAAACTTTATCTGCGATGTCATACTTGTCGATTGCCGCTAGCGTGTCACCACCACCAGCGATAGAGAACGCTGAAGACTCTGCGATTGCCATAGAAACCGCTTTCGTCCCTTCACCGAACTGATCGAACTCGAATACACCAACTGGACCGTTCCATACAACCGTACCAGCGTTTTTGATGATTTCAGCCAGCTCAGCTGCTGAATCAGGACCGATATCGAAAATCATATCGTCATCAGCTGTTGCAGAAGCCGCTTTAGTTTCTGCTGCCGCAGTTTCAGAGAACTCTTTACCAGTAACAACGTCAGACGCTAGAGGAATCGCCGCACCACGACCTTCCATGATTTCGTTCAGCTTGTTACAAGTAGGGATTAGGTCCGCTTCATATAGAGACTTACCTACTGGGTGACCAGCCGCTGCGATGAACGTGTTAGCAATACCACCACCAACAACTAGCTGATCAACTTTCTCAGATAGAGATTCAAGAACAGTCAATTTAGTAGAAACTTTAGAACCACCTACGATCGCTACTAGAGGACGTGCTGGGTTGTTTAGTGCTTTACCTAGCGCATCAAGCTCAGCCGCTAGAAGAGGACCTGCACACGCAGTTGGAGCAAATGCACCAGCACCGTGAGTAGAAGCTTGCGCACGGTGAGCTGTACCGAAAGCATCCATTACATAGATATCACAAAGTGCTGCGTATTTTTTAGATAGGTCTTCAGCATTTTTCTTCTCACCAACGTTGAAACGAACGTTTTCTAGAAGAACGATTTCGCCGTCAGCCACTTCAACACCACCATCTAGGTAATCTTTAACTAGACGAACTTCTTTACCTAATTTTTCAGAAAGATCTGCAGCAACAGGAGCTAGAGAGAACTCTTCCGCATATTCACCTTCAGTCGGACGACCTAAGTGAGACATAAGCATTACTTTCGCACCCGCTTCAGCTGCCATCTTCATAGTTGGCAATGAAGCACGGATACGCGCATCAGAAGTTACTTTACCGTCTTTAACTGGAACGTTTAGGTCTTCACGAATTAGAACGCGCTTACCAGCTAAATCAAGATCAGACATCTTTAATACAGACATGATGAGTCCTCATAGTTTTAAAGTTAACTGCCACCGCAGTGGCACAGGATTTTAATTAAATTTGCTTCTCAACTCTCAAATTAGAAACTCGAAAACTGACAAGAAAATTTAATTTAGAGAGCCGATAAAACAACTCTCTAAACCAGCAAGCTCTTTCAAGAGTGAGGTGAGTTCGAGGCAGACCGAAGGAAGTTTACTAGAGTAAACGACTGGCAGGTCTAACAAAGAAATCACCCACTATTGGGAGAACCCCAAGGGTAACAACTATTAGTTGTTACCTACATGGCGTACAACACGCATCATGTTGCAAGTATAACCATACTCGTTGTCATACCAAGCAACACACTTAACGAAAGTAGAATCTAGAGCGATACCCGCGTTAGCGTCGAAGATAGATGGGTGAGAATCACCACGGTAGTCAGTAGAAACAGTCGCTTCTTCGTTGTAACCTAGAACACCCGCTAGTTCACCTTCAGATGCTGCTTTCATTGCTGCACAGATTTCTTCCATAGAAGTTTCTTTGTTTAGCTCAACCGTTAGGTCAACAACAGAAACGTCAGAAGTCGGTACACGGAAAGCCATACCAGTTAGTTTACCGTTTAGCTCAGGTAGTACTTTACCTACCGCTTTCGCTGCACCAGTTGAAGATGGGATGATATTCTCAAGAATACCACGACCACCGCGCCAGTCTTTCATTGAAGGACCGTCAACCGTTTTTTGAGTTGCAGTTGCCGCGTGAACAGTCGTCATAAGACCACGCTTGATACCGAAGTTATCGTTAAGTACTTTAGCCATCGGCGCAAGACCGTTAGTTGTACAAGACGCTGCAGAAACGATTGCTTGACCAGCGTAGTCGTTGTGGTTAACACCGTAAACGAACATTGGAGTCGCATCTTTAGAAGGCGCTGATTGAACAACTTTCTTCGCACCAGCATCGATGTGAGCTTGGCAAGTTTCTTCAGTTAGGAAGAAACCAGTACATTCGATAACTAGATCCGCACCAACATCAGACCATGCTAGGTCAGCTGGGTTACGCTCTGCAGTGATACGAATAGTTTTACCGTTAACAACTAGGTTACCGTCTACAACTTCAACCGTACCGTCGAAACGACCGTGTACTGAGTCATACTTAAGCATGTACGCTAGATACTCAGGATCTAGTAGATCGTTGATTGCTACAACTTCGATGTCTTGGAAGTCTTTAGCTGCTGCACGGAAAGCCATACGACCGATACGGCCAAAACCATTGATACCAACTTTAATTGTCATTATCGTTTTCTCCAAATTACACCACACTGAATTTAGTGCGGTTTCTTTCTTTAAAATAAAAATGTTATTTCGTTAGCTGATCTCTCAACCAACTTAAAATTCTTAATAATCGTTTAGCTCTCGACTGAGCAAGGCGATCATTTTAATTTGCTGCTAGGGCTGGCGAATTCTAGGCGGGCTGCAGGAGTGTATTGAAATACACGACTGCCAAGCCCAACACCGAAGTCGCCGCTCTAGCAGATGAATTATTTACCTAGAACTTTGTTACAAGTTGCTACAACGTTCTCAACAGTGAATCCGAACATTTCAAATAGTTCGTTAGCTGGAGCAGACTCACCGAAAGTCGTCATACCAACAACATCACCGTCTAGACCAACATACTTGTACCAGCAATCTTTAACGCCCGCTTCAACCGCTACGCGCTTAACACCAGGGATAAGAACAGAATCTTTATAGGCTTGATCTTGCTCGTCGAAAGCGTCAGTACATGGCATAGAAACAACACGTACGTTTGCATCCATTGCTTCAGCAGACTCAACCGCTAGACCCACTTCAGAACCGGTCGCGATGATGATTAGGTCAGGCGTACCTTCGCAATCCTTAAGAACGTAACCACCTTTCTCGATGTTCGCAACTTGCTCAGCAGTACGAGACATTGGCTCAAGCGCTTGACGAGAGAATACTAGAGCAGTCGGTGCATCACCACGCATCATAGCAATTTTCCAAGACACAGCTGATTCAACCGCGTCACAACCACGCCAAGTTTGGAAGTTAGGGATAACACGCATCGTTGCTAGCTGTTCAACTGGCTGGTGTGTAGGACCATCTTCACCTAGACCGATAGAGTCGTGAGTGTAAACATAGATCGTACCGATTTTCATCAGTGCAGACATACGTAGAGCGTTACGCATGAATTCCATGAACATGAAGAAAGTACCACCGAATACTTTGAAACCACCGTGAAGAACCATACCGTTCATCATGTGAGCCATACCGAATTCACGAACACCCCAAGATAGGTAGTTACCGTTTGCGTTTTCGCGGTTAACCTTAACCATCTTCGACCAGTTAGTCAGGTTAGAACCAGTCAAGTCAGCAGAACCACCGAACATTTCCGGAAGGATTTCACCCAGTTTTTCAATTGCTTTTTGAGACGCTTGACGAGAAGCGATTTTTGGAGACTCTTCTTGAGTCTGAGCAATGAACGCATCCATTTCAACTTCGAAGTTAGCAGGAAGATCACCCGCCATACGACGCTCGAACTCAGCTGCTTCAGCTGGGAATGCTGCTTTATAAGCTGCAAACTTGTCGTTCCAAGCCGCTTCGTCAGTCGCACCTTGTTCTTTGTGATCCCAACCAGCGTAAACATCTTCTGGAATTTCAAATGGACCAGCAGTCCAACCAAGCTCTTTACGAACTAGATCGATTTCTTCGTCACCTAGTGGCGCGCCGTGGCAAGAGTAAGTACCACACTTGTTCGGAGAACCGTAACCGATAACTGTCTTAGTACAGATCAAAGATGGCTTGTCTGTTACTGACTTAGCTTCTTCGATTGCCGCGTTGATCGCGTCCGCATCGTGACCATCAACGTTAGGAATAACGTGCCAGTCATAAGCGTTGAAACGACCAGGAACACCTTTTTCCATCCAGTCACCGATGTTACCGTCGATAGAGATGTCGTTGTCATCCCAGAAAGCGATCAGTTTACCTAGACCTAACGTACCCGCCATTGCACACGCTTCGTGTGAAAGACCTTCCATCAAACAACCGTCACCCATGAACACATAAGTGTGGTGGTCTACGATTTCGTGACCAGGCTTGTTGAATTGTGCAGCAAGCGTGCGCTCAGCAATCGCCATACCTACAGCGTTAGTGATACCTTGACCTAGAGGACCAGTCGTCGTCTCGATACCTTCTGCATAACCGTATTCCGGGTGACCAGCAGTCTTAGCGTGTAGCTGACGGAACTGCTTGATGTCTTCCATGCTTAGGTCGAAACCTGTCAGGTGTAGTAGAGAGTAAATAAGCATTGAGCCGTGACCGTTAGAAAGAACGAAACGGTCGCGATCCGCCCAATTTGCATTGGTCGGGTTGTATTTCATGTGGCTGTTCCACAATACTTCAGCGATGTCCGCCATCCCCATTGGTGCACCTGGGTGACCAGAATTGGCTTTTTGAACCGCGTCCATACTTAAAGCGCGGATAGCGTTAGCTAAATCTCTACGAGTTGCCATAGATTTTCCTCAATTTTTATAAAAAATTCGGTTACTGTGAAGCTGTCTTACTAGCGGTTTTTCGAGTATTTTCAGAACCTTAAGGCTCTCCACAGGGTAAATTTGGACGCATATTCTCTCTCAAATTAACGTTTGCATCAAGTTTTCTTATCTGAGCAGCCATAAAATTTATTTTTTACTACTCAGTAAATTTCATTAAAAATCAGCTATCTAGCGTATCCACGAATACAAAAACACAAGCTATTGGATTCGATTAGCAATAATTATTTAATGAAATATCGTCCAAGAAATCGGTTTTATTCTGCCTGCTGGAAAAATCAGAGAGATGACCGCTGGATGACAAAAAGATGACAGTCGAATTAGAATCCGGCACAAAAAAACCGAGTTTACCTGACCATTGCAAGGCCATCGGAAAACTCGGATTATCCACCAGACCTTAAGACTTACTTCCTTGATGCATCTGATGATGCTGTCCCTGCATTTTCAGTAATAACTGTTCGTACAGTGAGAGCATTGATGGAATCACTAAAAGGATCAGTAAAGTCGAGAACATCAACCCAAACGCAATCGCCGTCGCCATTGGGATCAGGAACTGCGCCTGCAACGATGTCTCAAACAGTAACGGCGTCAAGCCGGCAATCGTCGTCAACGATGTTAGCAACACTGCTCGGACACGTTGTACTGCGGCTTCTTCCAAAGCTTCCTGAACTGACAAACCGGCTTCGCGTAACTGTTTATAGAAGCTGACCAAAATAATCGAGTCATTAACCACAATCCCCGAGAGACCGAAGAAACCAAACAGTGAGAGGATTGTCATATCAATCCCCATCCACCAATGACCCATAATCGCGCCGACCAAACCGAATGGAATCGCCATCATTACCACTAAAGGCCAGCCGTAAGAACCAAACACCCACGCCAAAACAATATAAATCATCGATAGACCAATCAGTAGACCGATTTTCATATCGCCCATGGTTTCCGCTTGACGTGCATTTTGTCCTTCCAATGAATAATTGATTCCGTATTTCAACTGAAGCTCAGGCAAAGTGGTTTGCTGCAATGTTTGCAAAATCAGGTTGGCGTTATTAACCGTTTTGTCGACTTCGCCAACCACTGTCACCGCTAGCTGGCCGTCAACATGGCGCATAATGTCAAAACCGCGCTGAGTCTGCCACGAAGCAACAATACTCAAAGGCACTCTTTCACCGGATGGCGCTACCACTTGCATCGAATTCAAACTCGCCAATGTCGCTTGCTGCTGACGAGGATATTGCAGGCGTACTTCAACCTCATCTTCCGAATCGGTGAAAATCTGTACCAAACGACCGGAAAAGGCATCTGACAACTGTCGGCCCAACGACAGATAAGTAAAGCCAAGCGCCTCGCCTTGCGGGGTCAATTGATACACCAACTGATCGCGGCCGAATGGCAAATCGTCTCGAATCGCTGACACACCGTTAATTTGATTGAGTACCTCCTGCAACTCGATCGACGCCTGCTTAAGCTTTTGCGGTTCCGCACCACTCAAGCGAATATCGACATCACTACCCGGCGGCCCCATTCTAGGCGCTTCGATGGTTAACACGTCCAATCCCGGAACTGTGCCGGCTTTCTCGTGCCAGACGCGAATAAACTCAGCATTACGGGTTTCGCGCTGATCCGGCTCTTCTAATTGAATATTAATACCGGAAAAGTTCGGACCGCTCTGGCGACTGGTTTTGTTGTAATGCACCACCGCCGTTTTCAAAATGCCCGGTTCCAATTCTTGCTCGGTTTCCAATAATGCCTGATAAAGGTGCTCAACATAACGGCTAGACACTTCCGATGGAGTACCGGCTACAAAACGCGCATCCGCTGAAAGCTTGGTCGATTCCGGCGACGGAAAAAACACAAAACCAAGACGCCCGCCAGCTAAAAGAGCGATGACGAAGATCATCATCGCCACTGCAGAACTAATGGTGATAGAACGGTGCGCCAGACACCAACGCACTACCGAACGGAATTGATGATGCCGAAAATGGTCAATTGCACCGTCTAGTTTATAACGCACTGATCCTTTTTCCGGCGGCTGCACCTTGTGTAATGCATGACGTAAGTGCCCCGGTAAAACCGTAAAACTTTCCAACAAAGAAGCGAAAATCACCGCAATAATCACCAATGGAATCGCAAATAGGATATTGCCCATTTCACCGCCAATCATCATTAACGGCAAAAACGCCGCCACCGTGGTCAGTGACGATGCGGTCACCGGCCCAAGCATGCGATGCGCACCGCCTTCTGCCGCCTGCAAAGCAGGTTCACCACGCTCGTGATGAGCAAGCGCGTCCTCCCCCACAACAATGGCATCATCGACGATAATCCCCAGCGCCATAATCAAGCCGAATAGGCTGACCATATTGATCGAACCGCCGGCCAAATAAAGAATCATCAAGGTTGCCATAAACGACACCGGAATGCCGACCGCGACCCAAAAAGCCACCCGACCGTGCATAAAGATATACAGAATGAGCACCACCAGAATCAGACCTCCGACCCCGTTATTGACCAGCAGCATAATTCGTTGATTGACCAGCGACCAAGTTTCGTCGTAGACCTCGAATTTTACGCCTTGCGGCAATTGCGGTTCAGTTTCCAATAACCAGTTCTGCATAATCTTTGACGATTTCAAGGTATCGCCGCTTTCGGCACGTTGCAGCTGCATCTCAATAGCCGGATAGCCGCCAACCATAATGTATGGCGCGTTTTTCTGCGGTCGGCGTTCAATATTAGCAATTTCACCAAGAGTGATATTTTCACTAGCACTATTCAGAATCGGCGTCTGCGCAAACTGCATCTCGTCGCGTTTCTGTTGCAAAGCACGCAACTCTCGCACGGAATCGTCATCGCCAACCGTACCGGCCGGATAATCGCGACTCATTGCCGACAGTTGATTACCAATGGTTTCCAGCGAAAGATTGTATTGCTCTAACTTCTGCTGAGAAACTTCTACCGCCATCTCCTCAGTCGGCAAGCCGGTGTAGTTGATTTTGTCGATACCACGGTCTAACAATTCACGCTCGAACTGCCGCACCAATGGCCGCAACTCATCCAGAGAACCATTTTCGCTAATCACCAACAAGCGCGCTACAGGTTCATAGCGCACCACCCTTTCTATAACAGGCACCTGAATATCTTGCGGTAAATTCCGCAACTCATTGACCCGTTGGTTTATCTGGTCAATCGCTTCAATCATATTGGTGCCTTGCTTAAATTTAAGCGTCACCACCGATGAGCTTTGCGATGAAGTGGAGGTCATTTCATCCAAGTTATCGAGATTACGTAAAACTCGCTCAATCGGGTCGGTTACCGACTTTTCTACATCCTCGGCATTCGCCCCCGGCCAGACCACGCGCACCGATGCATAATCCAGTTCAAAATTAGGGAAAAACTGCACATTGAGCTTCATCAGAGCAACAATCCCAGCCAGAATCATCACAATCATCAACAGGTTTGGCGCCACCTTATGACGCGCAAAAACACCAATCATCCCATGCGATTTGAAACGTTTCTGCGGAATCTCATAATCGTGATCAGGGTCAGCTATAGTAGGACTTTTATTGTCAGCCATTACTCCACCTCAGCCACTTTCAAACCATTGATAGCATTTGGCAGATGAGTCACGAGCACTTTCATCCCGTTTTGTAATTGCGGCGCACTCACTAGCGCCTGCAATTTACCGTTATGCATGACTTCGCCTTGTAGAGAAACCTGCATCGACTGCAAGCGCTGATCCTCAATCACATAAATCCGGTTATTGCCGTAAACCGCACTATAAGGCACAGCAGCCACTTGTGATTGCACTCGGCCTTGCAGATAAATCTCCATCAATTCACCTGGACGCTTCTGATGCAACTCATTCGGTACGGCAAAATAAGCATCCACCCCACTGGTTGTCGCCTGACCGGCCAAGCGCTTCATTGGCATACTGACTCTTTGCGCATTATCACTGTCAATATAGGCTTGTAGCGGCTGACCATTATCCAGAGCTTGTTGTGCCTGAGGCAGCGAATTAGCAGGCAACTTCGCTTTCAGCTCCAAGCTATCCAAGCTATAAAAACTGACCATTACCGCACCGGTATTCACTCTATCGCCAACACTAACACCCACCGAAGAAATTCGTCCGGCAAACGGCGCTTTAACCACCGCTCGCTGTTGATTTAATTTAGCCTGCTCAAGAGCCGTCAACGCTTTTTGCAAACGAGCCTGTAGCTGCGAAAGCTGGGCATCACTCTGCTTAACCGCTAAATCAGCACCAACCACGACATACTCTTGACGCACCAAAGCCTCTTTAGCAGTATCCACCGCCGATTGCGAGGCAAGGTTTTTCTTTAATAGCGATTTCGCTCTTTGCAAAGCTTCTTGCTTCAAACCCAAAACTTTTTGTTCATGCTCAAGTCGCTGATGATTCGCTTCAATCGTCAACTTTTGTAGTTGCAACTGTGCTCGCGCATCGGCAACATCAGCTTGCGCCTGTTGCAATAGAATCGAAACATCTTGATTCGATAACGCCACTAACAACTGGCCTTTTTTGATCTCATCCCCCGGTAAAACGGCTACTTTTTCGACCACTGCAGAAATCGGCGCCGCCGCCTGCACCAAAGCATTTGATTCAACTTCTCCATACAGGGTTTGTACCGCGGAAATACTCTGTAATTGCACCGTTAGAGCATCCACCGACCAGACCTTTTCACTCACTTGAACCGGTGGCTGTTGCGGCTTGGAATTTTTCATATACACAAAAGTGCCGATCGCGAGACCGATAATCAATACCGGCACAAGTCGTTTCAGTAGCTTACTCATAGTTGCAAAATCTGCCTTTTCTCAACCCAACAATAGGGGCATATTCTTTGTTAGTTAAATTTAATCCCGCCATTCTACCGCACTCTTTTTTCCTTACCGTGACAAACAAAGTGCAAACAATATTGAGCTTGCTTGATATACCGATTTTTTACTTGCATCATCCATAACGCTAGTACTGCAAAAAATCTACTATTTTGAAGCTTTCTGCCAAATAAACATTGTCATTGCATCGATATTAATATAATTTATTAGGACATAAAAACCTAAATAATAACCATTACAATCATTGGCAAAACCAAATCGTTTTAAGTCTTTAGGAGAAACACATGAAAAAGTTCATTATTGCAGGGCTACTGAGTTCATTGGCATTCAGCACACAAGCTTCCGAAATCAGTGCCGATCAGCAAGAAGCACGTAGCATTGTTAAAGAATTCGGCGGCCAACTGGTTCCTGCACTGAAAGGCGCAATGAAATCCGGTGGTCCGGTTGCGGCTATCGATGTTTGCAACACCAAAGCACCGGCAATCGCTAAAGGACTGACCGAGAAGCACGCTCCTTGGAACGTAAATCGCGTTAGCCTTAAGCCTCGCGGAGCAACGGCAACACCAGATGCTTGGGAAACCGAAACCCTAAAATGGTTCGATGAGCAGATTGCCGCAGGCGCAGACCCGAAAAAATTAGAGAAATTCGAAATTGTCAAAGTTGATGGTAAGGAAACCACTCGTTATATGAAACCGGTAATGACCGGCGGACTATGTCTAACTTGTCACGGCACAGCAAAACAAATTCCGGAAGGCGTTAAAGCCAAACTAGCAGACCTTTATCCAAACGATAAAGCCATTGACTATAGCGAAGGCCAAGTTCGCGGCGCTTTCAGCTTTCAGAAGTAAATCAATAAGCTTTTGATAACTTTTCGGCAAGGCGGCAAGCCTTGCCATAAACCTCTCGCAATTGACTCATTTTATTTCTTAATCTAACGCATCAAAGCACAACTTTTCCTTACAAAATTTAAAGTTTTTCTGTAGTCGACTTCACCAAATTGCTAAATTAATCCAATTGAACTTTTATCTTTGGGAGAGGTTCGGATGCAGATAGTGCAAGCAGAAAACCTAGTTAAATCCTACCAAGTCGGCGAGCAACAAGTCACCGCCATTGAGCAAGCCAATTTCACCATTAATCAAGGCGCTTTCGTCTCCTTTGTCGGTCCTTCGGGTAGCGGCAAAAGCACACTGCTGAATATGCTTGGCTGTCTAGATCAACCGAGCTCCGGTAGACTGCTCATTAACCAAACTGACACCAGTACCCTGAACCGAAGCCAAGCAGCGCAATTTCGCGGCGAACACATCGGCTTTATCTTTCAAGATTTCAATCTAATCCCTGTCCTGACAGTCGAAGAGAATATCGAATACCCATTACTAATGGTGCAAAACCGACCGCTAGCGGAACGCCGCGCCCGAGTTAATTCATTAATGGAAGCGGTCGGCATCAGTGAACAGGCCAAGAAATTTCCCAACCAACTTTCCGGCGGCCAGAAACAACGCGTCGCCATTGCTCGCGCACTCGCCTCGCAAGCAAAACTCGTACTTGCCGATGAACCAACCGCCAATCTCGACCACGCCACCGCCTTTCGGATTATCGACTTGATGAAACAGATGCGCGATGACTACGCCACCACCTTTATCTTCTCGACCCACGACAGCAAAATCATGAATGCCGCCGAAAGCCTATTTATTCTTGAAGACGGCAAAGTCAGCGAACAGAAAAACGGAGACGCAAAATGAAAACCTTGAAAATTGCTCTTCGCAATCTACTGCGCTATCAACGTCGTACGCTCCTGACCACGCTACTCATTACACTTGGCGTGGTGGCCATGTTGTTATTCGTCAGTGCTGCCGGCTCCTTTAAAAGCATGATGGTCGGGCAAATTACCGATTCCATGCTCGGCCACCTGCAAATCCACAAAAAAGGTTATGTTTCCTCCATTGATAGCTTGCCGCTAACAATGAATATGAAAGCGAAAATGGTGGAGAAAGTCGAACAAGAACTCGAACAGATTGAATCCGTCAGTGCTTGGTCGCCACGCCTGAAATTCGGCGCCATGTTCAGTAATTTCAAAGAGACTACCAGTATTCGCCTGAACGGTATCCTACCGGATAAAGAAATCGCCGCTTGCCCCGATTTACCAAAACGTATTCTCGGCGATCAACCGGAAACTTTTTTACCGGAAGGCAGCATTATCCTGCCGGAATTGATTGCCAAAGGCTTAAAGGTCAAAGCTGGCGACAGTATTGTTTTGGTCGCCACTAATCGAGACGGTTCGGTCAATGGCATGAATTTCACGGTAAATGCCATTTTAGAAGGGCTTTCCGGCCCGGGTGGCCGCGATGGTTATATCCACCTGAAAGACGCTCAACAACTGTTGCGAACCGACTCCGGTGAAATCAGCGAAATCGCCTTACGCCTCGACAATCCGGATAAAGAGAAAGCGGTCTTACAACAGCTACAAAAAACATTAGGGAAGATGCAAAACCAACAAGGTAAACCGGCGTTTGAAATCCATAGCTGGGAGAAACTGTCGCCGTTTGCCAATATCGCCAATATGATTGATTTAATGACGCTGTTTATCAAAATCATGCTAGCAGCAATTGTCTTGATTAGCGTCATGAACGTTATGGTGATGGCGGTCTACGAAAGGGTTCGTGAAATCGGCACCCTTGCCGCTATGGGTACGCAACCACGCACGATTCTCGGCCTGTTTATTACTGAAGGCTTTCTGCTCGGCGTGCTCGGTTCGATTATCGGCGTAGCAATTAGTCTATTACTGACTGTGATTCTGCAATATGCCGAAATTACATTTAATTTCGGACGCCAGAGCGGTTTAGTACTTGAACCGCATTTGCAATTGGCTGATGTCTTATTTGCCAGCGCAATTGTTATTATGGCTGCCGTATTGGCTAGTCTGCAACCGGCTTGGAAAGCGGCACAACTTAATCCGGTCGATGCCCTGCGAGCGAACTAGAAAGGAAACCGTATGCTATTCACCCGACGTTTTATTGTCCTAATCTTGTTTGCATTGAGCTATAACGCTATTGCTAATGAACAAGCGAATCAATTGCTGCAAGAAGTTGATCGCAATCTGCAACCGCAGAGCTATGAGATGTATCGCAAGCTGATTAATATCGAACCGGACGGCACCGAAAAATCGTTTGTGCTCTACACCCTGAAGAAAGGCAAAGACAAAATGCTGGCGCTGTTTCTCGACCCGGCCAGCGAACGCGGTCGTTCCAGTTTGCGTCTTGGCGAGAATATGTGGCTGTATATCCCGAATGTCGGCAAACCGCTGCGCATTACCAGCCTGCAATCCGTGGTTGGCGGCGTCTTCAATAACTCCGATATTATGCAGCTCGACTACAGCGTTGAATACGATGCACAAAGTCTGCAAGAAGACAACGAACAGCTTCTGCTTGATTTAAAAGCGAAAAGCCGCAGCGTCGCTTATGACCGATTAAAAATGTGGGTCGATAAAACTTATAAAGTACCAATGAAAATCGAGGCCTACTCTGCCAGTGGCATGCTAATAAAAACCCTGCACTACAGTAAAATCAAAGACTTCGGTAATGGCTACCAGCGTCCGGCAATCCTGCAAACCGATAGCCCGCTATATCAAGGCTATAAATCAGTGATGTTATTCGACGGGATCAAACCTCGTGAACTACAGGAGCAAGTCTTCAGCCTTGACTATATGGACAAGGTCGGCGAGTTACGCGAATGAAACCCAGCACTTTGGTCAAACAATTCATCTTAATGAGCTTTTTCGGATCAAGCATATCTGCACATGCCGATAGCAATGATTTTAGTTTTGACTTAAGTGCTTATCAGAAAAAACCTTATGAAATTTCCGGCCACTTTGATCTGCAAGCGAGTGTTAGCCGCATTGACCAAAACAGTGCCGCCAGCGTTTTAACCTACGGCTCAAATCCTCCTAAATCACTGAGCCAATACTACAGCGAGCTAGAATTTAGTGGTTTATATCGCGCAGGCGACAGTACCTTAAATTGGCAAACATTGGCACAACTTGAAAACAGCAACCTCCCCAACTTAGAAACTAAATCAAAAATCACTTTCCAGCAGCTTTATGCACACTTCTCGGTCAGCCAAAAATGGCAAATCGACCTTGGTAAAAAAACAGTCAAATGGGGCAAAAGCTATGCTTGGAATCCAGTCGGTTTTATCGAATATACTAAGAACCCGGAAGATCCAGAATTAAGCCGCGAAGGGTTTGTGATGACTGCGTTGAATTATCAGCAAGGCTCCATCGGCGCATGGAAAAACCTTAGCCACAGTCTATACCTATTACCGCGCAACCGGGACATTAACAGTGAATTAAATGCCGACAGCGGTATGACCATTGCTTTCAAAAGCAGTTTACTAATTGAACAGACTGATTTGGACTTCTACCTACGTTACGATTCCGCATCGAATGCATCAAGCCAACAAGCGTTCGGTTTTAGCTTTGCCAGCAACCTCTCCTCGAACCTTGAGATACACGGTGATTTTGCTTATCTAAAGAACGCCGACAGCTGGCAATGGAACAGCAATCAGCTGTCGCCACAAACGCAAAATCTTTGGCAACAAGTAATTGGCCTACGCTATCTCGATCAACACGATATTACTTGGATTCTCGAATGGCTACATCAACCGCAAGCTCTGGCAAGTAGCGACCTACACGAATTCAATCAACAAATATTAGAATCAACCATTCCGCAAACGCAATTTGCCAAAACCATTTTCAATCAACCGACTGCATTGCAAAATCAGTTCTATCTAAAAGCGAGTCAAAAAGATTGGCTCGGTATTGTCTATCTAAACGCGTCTCTGTCGTTGCTCTTTAACCCTTCAGACAAGAGTTTCGCACTCACTCCAGAATGGATTTACCAGCCTGCCAAAAATCACGAACTGCGTTTAAGAACCAGTTGGCTGCAAGGGCAGCAATTTACTCAATATGGTGAAAAACTCGCCGATTACAAACTCGACATTCGCTGGCGTTATTACTACTAGGAAACGCAGAACAAGCTCTCACCAGTCGTTCTACAGCTAAAAGCTAATTTTCTACGCTTTTTATTTGCATTCTTTTAACTTCAGGATAAAATGTTAATTATTCACATTTTTAAACAGAGAGAAAATCAATGCCTCTACAAAAGATCATCATCGCCACTTTGGCATTCGCCGCGCTAACCGTACCGGTCAAAGTATTTGCGCAATCTCTGCCGGCACTGTACTGGAATCTAGGTTACGGCAATATCGAAACCAAAAATCCAAAACTGAATCTAGATATTGTGACCGCCACTTTTGGCGCCGATCTTTCTAAGTATCTAGCAATTGAAGGCTATCTCGGCACCGGCATCGGTACTGCAAAATACAATACCGGAAGCACCACACTCGAAGCGAATATCAACTCGATCTACGGTATTAACTTAAAACCGAAATACGCTGTCACAAAGAATCTAACCTTATTCGCGAATGCAGGTTATCGCCGAGCGGAAGAAGATTTGAAAGATACCGCTAGCGCGGCTAAAGCAACGATTACTAGCGATGGTTGGCTGGTAGGTTTAGGCGGCGAGTACAAGGTAACCGAAAGTTTCTATGTAAACACGTCTTATAACCTGATGGAAACGAATGATAACGATAACGCCAACCTTTTCACCGTCGGCTTCGGCCAACAATTTTAGAGGCGGTGGCAGAACCTAATTATTAATTTGCAACAGACCCTAACCCTTCTCTTCATTTAGTTGTCTCTTTTAGCCGGCCATTCTACATCTCTCAATGTCCGGCACTTTTTGAAAAAAGGTTAATCACCAACACCCCAAGCAAGATCAATACAATTCCCAAAACGGCTGGCCAATCCAGTTTTTGGTCATACATAAACCACGCAATCACCGAAATAAAGACAATCCCCAAGCCTGCCCACACCGCATAGGCAATGCCGATAGGAATCTGTTTTAAACTCAACGCCAGAAAATAAAATGCCACAGCATAACCAGTGACCACAATAAGCGTCGGAATTAAACGCGTAAAACCTTCACTTGCTTTTAAGGCTGAGGTGGCAATCACTTCGGCAATGGTGGCGATGAGAAGAAAAACCCAAAATTTCACTTATTATTTCCTATACTTCAATATCAATCGGCTTAGCACTTTTAAAAGCAGTTTCCAATTTGTCATACAACATTTCCAGCGTATCGCCGGTGCTATATTCAACTACCGCAATATGCTGACCACGTAATTTTTTCTGCAATTTCTGCGCTACAATCAAGGCTGCATCGATTCCTGAATGGGTCGCTAAAACAGCATACCGATTATCATCCAATTTGCCGAAATAATCAGAGCTTCGTAACGTTGGCAAAATTCGCTTTTTCACCAATTTCGGATTGTCCACTTCAAATGCCAGTAACGCAAAGTTCTGTTGATAGCGTTGTGAACGCGCCATCTCTTTTTCAATCAAATCTTCAAAGACGAGCGTATTATAAGCCTGCGTCAGCCTGTCTTTTTGCAACATCTTTTTCAATTCCTGACGGGCATCCATAGTCGATAATACATTGCCGTCATTTGCCTTATCCAGCGCAAAACCAGCCGAATGATAACGAAGATAGGGAATCAACAGCGCGGTATTGATGAACAACGACAAAATCACCACACCAAGCACGATCGACATAAAGGCCTCTTTATAGAGAAAATCATCCGGCAGAGAAAAAGCCATAATAATTGCCAGGCCGCCTTTCATTCCAGCCAAAGTCAAAGCCCCGGTCCAGCGTTGCGGATGGGCTCGCCACCATGCCAAAGGTGCAATCACCAGCAGGCGAATCACCGTCGTCAAAGCGAACACCAATAGAATTTCCAGGTGATACTGCCACAACTGCGCCAAATCGACCACACTGGCAATGGCTACGAAAATCACCCCATTGGCAAATAGCCCTAAATAATGCGCCTCCTTCCGGTAAGCACGGAAGCTGACCGAGGAGGCACTTTCGCTATTCAGAAAACTATACAGAGCGTAGCGATCAAGCTTTTTATACTGGCCTTCTTTATCAAACAGATATTTAAACAGCAGGATAGTAACCACCACGCCGAGAATGCCGGAAACTTCCAGATGTTCGCCGATAATAAACGCCAAACTAGCCATGATATATAAGGTCAGAAACTGTTCGACGCTGTCCTTAAAAAACTTAAACGCATAGTAACCGGCAACGCCGATAACCAAGCCGACCAATAGCGACTCGAAAAACATCTTGCCAAGCACCAGATGCAAATTGGATAAGGTAAACTCTTGACCGGAAATCAGCGGTAGAGCGATAAAGAAGAAGATAATCATCGCGGTGATGTCATTGAACAGACTCTCGCCTTCCGCATACAGCTTGAGTTTTTCCGGTAGCTTGAAATGCCCGAAAATCGACGATACCGAGACCACATCAGTCGCCATTAAAGGCACGAACAACGCCAACAGAATACCAATCGTAAAATGATATTCAGGCAATACCCACAAGGTAACCCCAATTGCCATTGCAATAGCCATCACAACAGCAAAAAGCGATAGATAAACAATCGCCACAAGATTATTACGCAACTCGCTTCGCGACACC
This sequence comes from Thiomicrorhabdus marina, assembly GCF_017571465.1. Taxonomy (GTDB): domain Bacteria; phylum Pseudomonadota; class Gammaproteobacteria; order Thiomicrospirales; family Thiomicrospiraceae; genus Thiomicrorhabdus; species Thiomicrorhabdus marina. The sequence goes on from NZ_JAGETV010000003.1 coordinate 20,678, forward strand.
CCCAAAACATCGGGAATCAGAATAATCGGTAGCATTAGATAGACAATTTCCGGAAAAAAATCGCCAAAGGCGGCGAGATCAAACCAGAAGTTCGCCAGATAAGCCAAGACAATCGAGCCCAAGGCAAACGGTAGTTTGATACGCTCCTCAAGAAAGCGCGCCAGCAAAACCACCGAGAGGATAATAGTAAATAGCAGAAGCATTAGCGTGTCCTTAGCCGAATGCTTCTATTTAACGCTTTTTTACGACTGAATAAATTGAGAGATATTATTTATCCGTGTCTTTTCAATCTGCTCAGCGATTTCTTTGCCCTGAAAACCTTGCGCGATAATCGCTTTATTATCGACGGCGGCAGCCACCTTCTGCACTGCTTGCCAAAATTCAAGCTGCGGATAGTCAACCTCTTCGAACCCTAAACGTCCGCGCGCATCGGCTTTACAAGCAATCAATACCTGAGTAAAGGCCTCGGCATCTTTATAGGCGCCGCAGTTCTGTAAAACCTTATGATAAGTTTTTGGTTTTAGATAAGGTGCCCCGTCTTTTAATCCACTATGAATAACACCATGGTATTCGGTCACCTTGCAGGCAAACTGCTCAATTTTCTTCGGCACCCGATAACGCTGGCACAGAGCTTTCACCAAGGGCACACCGGCAGCTTCGTGGCCGTGATGTTTCGGCCATAATTCCGGTGGCGTGATACCTTTGCCCAAATCATGCACCAAGGCCGCAAAACGCACCGCCAAATCGTCACTCAACTTAGTCGCTTGCTGCAATACCATCATAGTGTGAATCCATACATCGCCCTCTGGATGGTGCTTTTCCGGTTGTTCGACACCGTGCAATGCATGCAGTTCCGGGAACAAAACTTCAGTGGCACCAACTTCATCCAACACCTCAAAAAACCGGCTCGGCTCGACACTATTCAACACCTTAACCACTTCCTGCCAAACCCGTTCCGGTGTCAATTCAGCCAGCTCGCCACTGGCGACCATCTGCGTCATTAAGATTTTGGTCTCTTGCGCCAGAGTGAAACCAAAAGGTGCTAACTTGGCGGCAAAACGCGCCACCCGCAAAACCCGCAAAGGGTCTTCGCTAAAAGCATCCGAGACATGGCGCAAAACGCGATTCTGCAAATCTTGTTGACCGCCGTAAGGGTCAATGATTGTGCCGTCTTCGGCTTGTGCCATGGCATTGATGGTCAAATCGCGACGAATCAAATCGTCTTCCAACGTCACGCTCGGTTCGGCAAACACCTCGAAGCCGTGATAACCGCTACCCTGTTTGCGTTCGGTACGCGCCAAAGCATACTCGTCTTTAGAATCGGGGTGCAAAAATACCGGAAAATCTTTGCCGACCTGTTGGTAACCGCCATCTAACATCTGCTGCGGTGTGGCGCCGACCACAACCCAGTCACGGTCATAAACGGCAATATCCAGCAACGCATCACGAACTGCACCGCCTACTAAATAAATTTGCATGCTTCTTCCTTCAAAAACAAAAAAACCGCCTTAACGACGGTTCTCTTATACCACTTAAACGTGCGTAGATTAGTCGCGGTTAGCGTATTTACGATAGTCGTTGTAGCGTTCACGAAGATGTTTCGGCTTCGCGTAAGTGCTGATTAACCATTCAATGCTCGCTGGCTCAAAACCGAACTGCTCGGCAAACGCATTCTCGGTGACAGCATCTTGCCCTAAAGTGATTAACTGCGATTTGGTCACCGACTGAAACGGGGCTAAACCACCCAATGTAGCCATAATTTTCGCATTCAGTTTACACATTGGGAAAACCACGGCATCTTGCACCTGCATGATTTTCGCAACCATCTTACCAAGCGCTTTCAAAGTCATTATTTCGCTACCGGCCACTTCCAGCTTTTTACCAAACGTCGCATTGTTATTGATCGAGTTAACCATCGCCTGAGCGAAATCTTTCACCCACAACGGCTGTACTTGTGTACCGGAGTTAGCCACCATCAAGACCGGCATACGATTCAGCTGTTTAGCAAAAGGCGTGGTCGTATCATCACCGTCACCAATTAACAGGCCTGCTTTAAAAATAGTCACATCCGCCTTAGCCGTCGTATTCATATGATTATCCAAGGCAGCTAAAGAACCTTGCCAAGAATGACTATCCACATCATTGCTAGCGCCGATTTGCGACAAGCTCAAGACGCGCTTAACGCCGGCGGTTTCCAATGCAGACTTCATTTTTTGCGAAACGACATCAAAGTCTTTCACTTCAACCATTTCAGTGCCGGTAGTACGGTCTGCGATCAAATCGATAACAATGTCCGAACCTTTCAATGCAGCAGCTAATTGCTCAGCATTATCATAAGAATCCAGTTGCGCCAATTTAGTTTGCGGATACAACGCAAACTCACGGAAACGTTCTGGACGACGCACCACAACCTTGGTGTTATAGCCTGCTTTTGATAGTTGATTGACTACTGCACGACCAACAAACCCGGTGCCGCCGAAGACGGTAACTGTATTCTGTAGCATCTTGTAAAAATCCACTTTTATTTTTCAAATCCGCAAAGGATAATCAATCACTTAAGGGTTGGTCAAGAAATTCCTTAACTTAGTTCACGATCATTGCAAGTAATATCAGTGCTTTTTGATACAATAGCGCGCCATAAGATTGACTAAATTAACAGGCAAAAACATGCAACCTATCGAAGTTTCAGCATTCCGTAGCCCCAAAAAAGATGAACTCTATCTATTTGTCCCTAAAGAAGACGGTTTGGACAAATTGCCGAAAGAATTGCTAACCATGTTTGGCGAACCGACTCATGTTCTGGATTTTGAACTGACCCCCGACCGTAAGATGGCTCGCGAAGACGCCAAAGTCGTGTATGACGCGATTCAGGCTAAAGGCTTCTTTATGCAAATGCCGCCAACTGACGTCGAAAAAATCAGCGACTACGCCCCCGCTCCAGAGCGACTAGACAATATTTACTAATCTTCTGGACACGTTTATTTACAAACGCACAGCACTGGCTACAATAAAGAATTCTTAGATATTTAATTACGTTTTAATTAACCTGCAAAAAGGAAATCAACATGGCATTTACGCTACCGGATCTACCTTACGATTACGACGCACTAGAAGTTTCAATTGATGCGCGTACTATGGAAATTCACCACACTAAACACCACAACGCATACATCACCAACCTAAACGCGGCAATTGATGGTACCGAACATGCTGACAAATCTCTAGAAGAGCTTGTTAAAAATGCCGGCGCAATTTCTCCTGCGGTTCGTAACAACGGTGGCGGTCACTGGAACCATGCTTTCTTCTGGGAAGTCATGAGCGGCGACAGCATGGGCGCTCCAACTGGTGCACTTGCAGAAGACATCAACGCAACATTCGGTAGCCTAGATGCAATGAAAGAAAAGTTCCAAACTGCCGGCGCGACACGTTTCGGTTCAGGCTGGGCTTGGCTAACGGTTTCTGCTGAAGGCAAATTGGAAATTTCTTCTACGCCAAACCAAGACAACCCGTTAATGGACGTTGCAGAAGTGAAAGGTTCTCCAATCCTAGGTCTAGACGTTTGGGAACACGCTTACTACCTACGTTACCAAAACCTACGTCCAGCTTACATGCAAGCTTGGTGGGATGTGGTTAACTGGAATAAGGTTAGCGAACTTTACGAAGCTGCAAAATAATTCCTTTGCAAAATCATTCGTCATAAAAACCCGCTCATTGCGGGTTTTTTATTTTTTTAACTTTACAAAACTTTCTTTAGGTGCGTTTCTACCTTCTCATCGCTTTCTTTCAAACAATTCAAGAATTTCACGCCGAATCAACCCACTGATACTCCCTATAAACGTCGACTCATGATTCAACGACTCTCGACCAAAAATCAAGTAAGTATGCCAAGAAATATTTAAACCATGCGCCACAGGTAACAAGTGATTCTGATCCATTTGTACAAGCAAAGGGTCTGGAACAAATCCCCAGCCCAAACCATCGCTAATGGCATCCCTGACCAATTCAAAACTACTTAAAGCAATTTGTTCTTGTGAAACTTGCTCTAGACTGAAGACTTCATTTTGATCATTCCCCAAATAAGTAATTTGCGGCACACTTTTCAAATCTTCGTCACTAACAGAGCGCATGTTGCTTAATGGATGTTCAGCACTAACCATCAAACGCATAGCAATTTTATCGACCACTTGCGCATACAAACCAAATTTATTCTGCTCGAAATGTTCAGGCATGCAACACGCCAAATCGATTTCCCCTTGTCGCAATTGTTCCAACAAAGTCCCCGCATTGGCGTAATTCATTGCCAACGTTAAACCTGGATACTGCAAACGAATCGCTCGCAAAATACGGCGCCAAAAAGATTCTGGTAAGACATCGTCTCGTCCTAAACGTAACACTGCAGGCTGATCGGAATCACAGGTTTCAACAGTACGCTTAATGTTTTCAGTCAATGTCACTAAGCGAATGCTGTCGTCCAAAATTTTTTCCCCAATAGGAGAAAGATGCATGCTGTTACCGCTACGGATAAACAATTCAGCATTCAAGTTATCTTCCAAACTGGCAATTGCCATGCTGATAGTAGTACGGTTACGATTCAATTTCGCTGCGGCTTTCGCAATAGAACCAGCTTGAGCAATCTCAATAAAATAGTGAAAGTATTCCAGCTTCATCCTACATTCCCATCCACAAATCAAGCGCCATTTTTTTTGACGCTTAGTGATTATAACAAACCTAATTACCTAATTTAGAATGCTTACGAAGCTATAAAAAAGGACAGATAAAATGCATTGGGTTTTCTTATTATTAGCAGTCATTGGCGAAGTTGCAGGTACTACCGCTATGAAAGTACTCGTTTCCTACGGCCACCAAGTTGCAGGTACTTTGGTCGCCATCGGCATGATTGGCGTTTCTTATCTATTACTCAGTCAAGCCACCACCAAAATTCCTGTCGCTTTAGCGAATGCATTCTGGGAAGGCTTCGGCATGATTTTGGTCGCAATTGTCTCCATTCTGATTCTGAACGAACACATCTCGATTTTACAGACAGTGGCACTATTACTGGCAATTACAGGAATCGTCATCACCCACTATGGACATCATCTACAAGAGGCAAAGTCCAAATGAATGTGTACTTAGGCTATGTTTTCGGCTCGGTAGTGTTAGACATCATCGCTAATATTTTTCTTGAGATGTCCAAAGGGTTTAAGCACAAAGTGTGGGGGACCCTAGCGGTCTTGTTCATTATGGGCGCATTTGTTCTGCTGGCCTTAGCAGTAAAAGGTATCGACCTGTTTGTTGCTTACACCATTTGGGGCACACTTTCGATTATTGGGACAGCATTGGCGACCCGAGTTTTGTTTCAACACCGAATCCATCTCGTCAGCTGGTTCGGTTTAGCTATTTTAATTTTTTCTATTTTACTCATGAATGCAGCCAGTACTCTACCAGCTGCATAAACTAAAACCGATAAGGAACCACTAACTATGACTCTGAAACAACCTTTTACTTTCTGGCAAAAGCTCGTATTACTCGCTCTCTGTGTTTTTGCGATAAAACCCACCTTCGCCAATCAATCAATTAATGATTCGGTAGCACTCAATGGCATTAAAGAAGTCAAAATCGTTTTACTGGTTGACCTCCCGCATCCACAGAGCGCTGCAGGTTATCTTCGAGAAATTGATGCCATGCGTCAAAGCTACATCCAACAAGGAGTCACTCCAAAAATGGTATTGGTATTTCAAGGCGAAACAGTACGCTACCTTTCAAAAAATCCTGGGGAAGATCTAACATTCGAATTCGAAAAAGACTTGAAAAGCATTGCGGACTCCGTTGCCAAATTTAAAGAACTCGGTATTCGCATGGAAATTTGTTCGGTAGCAACCAACTACTTTAAAGTGGACAACGATTCAATCTTGCCCGGCATGACGGTGGTCGGAGATTCAGCAATTTCTATGGTGGGCTGGCAATATCAAGGCTATAAAGCGATTTACTAAAATTTTGTTCGAACGCTTTACAAACTTTCTTTCACTTAGAAAACATTAAAAACCGTAAACAACCGCCAAATCTGGTGGTTGTTTACAGCTTCTCCCCTCTATTCTAACTGCACTAAGCTTTGCCAAAGATTCGTACAACTACAGTCCTTTCTAGCCCTGCTAGATTTATTTTTTTATAATAATTTCTTCTCTTTAAATATAAATCTGCAACCGACAAAAACAAGGAAATTTTATGGTAAGTTTAACCACGCCAGTCTGTGACTTTAATGCCGATGCAATCGACTTCAACCTGCCAGGTGTTGACGGTCAAAATTGGACGCTGGAAAAAGCGAAAGGCAAAAACGGCTTGTTGGTCATGTTTATCTGCAACCACTGTCCTTATGTCAAAGCAATTCATGAACGCCTAGTTGAAGACACACGAATTTTGCGTGATGAATATGGCATCAACTCAATTGCGATTATGTCGAATGACCCGGCCTTAAAAGAAGAAGACAGCTTTGAGAATATGAAGAAAGTCTCTGAACAATGGAACTTCCCTTTCCCGTACGTTATTGACGAAAGCCAAGCCGTTGCTAAAGCATTTGGCGCGATTTGCACACCTGACTTCTTCGGCTACAACGGCGAGCTAAAACTGCAATACCGCGGCCGATTAGATGAATCACGCAAAGAAACCGCACCGGAAGGCGTACGCCGTGATTTACTGGAAGCGATGAAACAGGTGGCCGAAACCGGACAAGGCCCTCTGGAACAGATTCCATCAATGGGGTGTTCGATTAAGTGGAAGGAGTGAGCTTTGATGGTTTAAAGTTTTTCAAACTCTTGCAAAAAGATGACGAATTCTGTGCTGAATTAGGAAGGGTGACTTTAGCAGCAGGAAAATTAGAAAATCTTCTAGTTAAAGTAGCATCAAGCAATGATAAAAACCTCCATAGATTAACTATGGGAAAGTTAATAGGCCGTTTAAAAAACGACAATAAACTTTCTACACTTATACCGCATTTAGAAGCCCTAGCAGAACAACGTAATTATCTAACACACAATATATACAATCTTCTTTCATATACAATTGATGAAGATAAGCTCGAAAGAGACTGCCTTCTCTGGGATGAAACATCTGTATACACTGAAAGAGCATACGTACTTCAGCAAAATTTAAATGCGTTGGCAGAGCTAATAGAAACCAAGTATCTTTAAACCCCTTCTTCATTCCTTTCTTGCTTATCCAAGAAACGAAGAACTCGGCTGTAGCGAAACGGAGAGACGAGAAAGAATCGAAAGAAAGACATCCCCAACACTGCTCTTGCAAAATTTTCGCTAACTCAGTCTAAGCGCACTCCAAAGCGGCTCAATTTTAGTCTACGAATTCCAGAATCCGTTTGGCTCAAAGCTAAACCATTAACAGAGCCAGCATTCGCAAAAGCATCGTCTAATGACTTGGGTTCCCTCTTGAAGTGAGCGGTGGACTTTCTTAGCGTGGAATTTGATTAGCGCGGAGACTGTCTGACCGAGCGTGTCCGCGAGGGAGTTGCGACGCGCCAAATTCGAGCGTTAGAAAGACCCCACGAATGAAACGGAGGGTGCCCTTCTTTGGTTCGTTTCTTGGGCAAGCAAGAAATGAACAATCAATTGAAGCAGAGGAAATTTAACACCCCTTAATTTTGGAAAGAGGCAAGTATTTAAAAGCATTGCCAAATAGCAAAAAACCGCCTTACGGCGGTTTGTACAAATTGAATATCAAGAACGAAATTAAGCTTTTTTATCATTCCCAGAACAGCAATCCGTACCCGAACAGCATGATTCTTGTTCGGATTTTTTATCGACCGGTTTGCATTCCGGTGTGTCGCACGCCACGCCGCATGCCACACATTCGCCACGCGAATTTTTGAACATCGGACAAAAGCCGGTAAACGAGGCCTGTAAGGCGTTAATCGCCATAGCGACAATGACCCAAAGAAAAGAAATTTGGGTTAGGTCAATCTGACCCATAAAGTGTGACACCAATAACAAAATCAACACCATTGATGCAAAAATTCGTAAAGGACGATTGCCTTTAATTACACTGCTCATAAACTGCCCTGACCATTGATTACCAACATTGAAGTCTATGCTACCTCAATCTTCCATATCAGCCAAGAATTTAATGTGATTCATCGGTTTCTTGTTTTTCGAGCTTAATATCAAGCCACATATTTAGAAAATAGATGACTAGACCTAACCCTAGAATCCACCAACCAAAAAACAATGACACATCTAGAAATTTATCCAATGCTGCTTTTTCAACAACCTCGTCAATCCAATACGGTGAATAGGCGATAAAAATCCCTAACAAAATAAGAACACGAGCTATCCATTTACGCGTGTCTTGGTGAATTTGACTCCAAAACTTGATCATATATCTTCCAAACAAACACAACTTATCAGGCGCTGATGCTTAATCATTTCAAGCCCCTTAGTGCCAAGATATTCTGTAAACAACTTGCTAGCAAAGGTGGTGCGTTATTCATTGCATCCATTTCATCCATCGGCGTGTTGACAATACTAAACAGTGCAGTGAAAGCAGGCAGTTCATCCAAAGTAGCACCTAAGCTACCGCAAATCCCGATACACGGCACTCGATGTTCCTTAGCCAATTCAGCAATCCGTACCGGCAATTTGCCGAAAGCCGTTTGCTGGTCGATACGCCCTTCGCCGGTAATCACCAAATCCAACGGCTTGCCGTCTTTTGGTTCCATCGCAGCATCAATCTCTAATTGCTCGCGTAACACTTCAAAGCCTGGTTCAATATGCGCATTCAGGACACCGATAAAACCGGCGGCCATGCCACCGGCGGCACCCGCGCCGGGAATACCACGAACATCCTTACCAAGCTTGTCTTGCATAACTTGCGCCCAGTTATCCAAACCGTTTTCAAGAAAATCGAATTGATGTTCTTGCAGCCCTTTCTGCGGACCAAAAATCGCGGTTGCGCCTTCTTCGCCAAGCAGCGGATTGGTCACATCGCAAGCGAGAACCCATTCAACTTGGGTCAATATTTGAGGAATCTCGCCGATTTTAGCAATGGTTTTCAGTGCTTGCCCGCCGAGCCCAACCGAGATGCCTTTAGCATCCAGGATTTCGACACCCAACGCCTGCAAAGCGCCGATACCGCCATCATTGGTTGCAGAGCCACCTAAACCAAGAACCACCTTTTGCGCGCCTTTATCCAACGCTGCTTGAATAACCTGACCGGTACCATAAGTATGCGTTTGCATAGGATTGCCTTCATCCGGCCGGACTTTCGGCAAACCGCTTGCTTGCGCCATTTCAATCATGGCGGTTTTACTGCTTTCCTGCCAAGCAAAAGCAGCCTTGACCTTCTTGCCGAGCGGCCCGCTAACCCAAAGAGATTCTTGCGTAGCCAAGCCGGCACTGACAAAAGCATCAACAAAACCTTCGCCACCATCCGAGAGCGGCAACTGAATCACTTCGGCATCTGGCATTATTTGCTGAATCACATGTTCAGAAATCTGACAAAATTGACTGGCCGTCAAAGACCCTTTAAAGCTATCCGGTGCAATCAGAATTCGCGCCATTTGGCCTCCTGTTTAGTCGGTTGATAAAGCCCATAGTGCACTTTCGCCGTCAATCTCTTGCGGCATGAGCCACATTGATTGATACGGTTGCAATACGGTTTTTTGGCTTTCAGAAGTCATGATTTGATTACCAAGCAGGTTAATCCAACTAGTATGCGCGGTAAAGCCGTCAATTTCACTGACATCCAGCATTTGAATTTCCGGTGTTAGGTTATGAATCGCCAACACAGGGAATTTTACGCCATCGCCGGCACGCCAGAGCGCGAAGAAGTTGCTGCCCAAATCCAAAATACGTTGTGGCGTATTCGGATCAAACGCCTTATGTTTTTTACGCTGTTTAATCAAATTGGTTAGACGTTTAATCACTTCGGCATTCGAGCTACGTTCACTGCCGATCAAAGCTTGCAGATAGTCATAATCCCATTTACGACGGTTAATCGAGCGGGTGCGCCCGGTTTTCTCGACCCCTTCGCGATCATTCGGCGTTGCAGTCAAGGAGTGCACGTAAAACGCGGGAATGCCTTGTAGACACATCATAATATTCTGCGAGCAGATAAATCGCTCTACTTGCCATTGATCCGGGCCGTTACTGTTATGCGTTTCTCGCAAAGCACTAAAGTAAGTGATATTGATTTCATATGGCGATTGCGATCCGTCCGGATTGGATTTCATCGACACAAAACCACCCAAACGATGCATATTAGTGACCAAATCTTCAACCTCACGTTGCGGCAGAATGCCTTCTACCGGACGTAAACCGACCCCGTCATGCGATGCGGTGAAGTTGAGGAAAGTGCAATTTTCAGGAGGCGGTTCAAGATTCATAGCCCAGTCGGTCAAATAGGTACTGTCACCGCGATGCAATGCGTGCAGAATCAATGGCGCCAAACTGAACTGATAAACCATATGTGCTTCATCGCTCTCGCCGAAATAGCTAAGGTTTTCTTGGTGTGGGACATTGGTTTCAGTCAATAGAATAGCATCCGGTGCAACCATTTCTATCAAAGTACGCATCAATTTAACCGCTTCATGCGTTTCCGGCAGGTGAATACAATTGGTGCCGATTTGTTTCCACAAGAAGGCAATTGCATCCAGACGAATAATCCGTGACCCTTTTTCGATATAGAACATCAGAACGGCCAACATTTTCAGCAACACGATTGGATTACCGAAATTCAAATCAATCTGGTCAGCACTGAATGTCGCCCAGACTTTTTTACGACCATGATGCGTATAGGCAGGAACCAATAACGGCGTATTTCGTGGACGGGTTACTTGCGACAAGTCGGGATCACCATCCACTTCGATAAAGAAATCGGTAAAAGGTTCGCGACCGGCTTTGTAATCGGTAAACCACAAGCTTTCACGCGAAGCATGGTTAATCACCAAATCGAACATCAAGTCGTATTTCTCTTCGATTTTGGCAACATCCGGCCAGTCACCTAAATCTGGATCGACCATCATATAATCAATCACCGAGAAACCGTCGTCCGAACTGTACGGAAAGAACGGCAAAATATGAACACAATTAATCGAATCCTGAACATATTCATCCAAGAATTTTTGCAACGTGACCAACGGCATCTCACCTTCTTGTAGGAAAGTATCGCCGTAAGTAATCAACAATGCATCGCTCTGATCCCATTTGTGATTGCGGTGTATCGACTTTTTTTTCTGCTTTGCCAGCAACTCGATAATACCTTGATAGGCGATTTCCACCTTGACCGAATCGTCATAAATTTTTTGTAGATGCTGTTTTATTTTTGGTAATTTTGCTTCGGTCATAAACACCTCGGTTACTTAAGGTCTGTTATCAAGTTCTACCGCTTCATACAATTCTTCCAGAACCGTAGGACAAGCACTGGCAACTCGGTTCCAGTTCGGTAGAAATGGACGCTCCTCGGCATTGTCTAAGAAAACATCACCAGCAGCTAAAATACTGCGAGCAAACAATTCAACCGCTTGCTCTTCAGCATGAATATCTAGTTTCAAGCCGTTCATTTCGGCATCAAAAGCGTAACTTTCCAATTGATCCAGTGCGGTACGCAGATACACCGCGCGCACCGAACGCATGGTGCCGCGCGAGAAAACATGACCTCTTGTCGCCAACTTACGGAACAGTGACTTGGCGATGTCTTGACTCATGCGAGCCAAGCCCTTGGTCTGGTCTTCAATCGACAAATCTTGGTGTTTATGGTCATACACATCGGCGATATCGACCTGACAGATGCGACGCTTGGAATAATTACGACGCATTTCCGCCAGAATGCCGACCTCAAGCCCCCAGTCTGCCGGAATTCGCATATCCTTCAATGCATGCACATTCATCGCGAATTCACCCGCCAGAGGGTAACGAAAACTATCCAAATAACTAATCAACTCATCCGGCCCGACCACATCGTGCAAAGCACGTAATAGCGGCGTCACCATCAAACGCGCCACACGACCGTTCAGTTTTCCTTCAGCGTGTCGGGCATAGTACCCTTTGGAAAAAACAAAATTAAACGTGGGATGCGCGACGGGATAGATGAGGCGTGCGAGTAAGTCACGTTGATAAGTGATAATGTCACAATCGTGTAGCGCAACCACATCCACTTTGTCTGCTGCCAACACATAACCATAGCACCCCCAAACATTGGTTCCTTTTCCCGGTTCGGTCGGTGCTAATCCTTTATCTTTCAGTTTGTTCCAAAGCTTTTGCAAGCGCGGGCCGTCGTTCCATAAAATGCGATGCTCCTGCCCTAAATCGGCAAAAAAGCCTTTCGCATAATCGAATTGCTTAGCATCCGCTCGATCCAAACCAATGACGGTTTGCGATAGATAAGGGACCTTGGAGAGCTCAGCAACAATGTTCTTAAGAGCAGGCGCTTCCAGTTCACTGAACAAAGACGGGAGAATCAACCCCAACCGATTTTGTTCAGAGAACTTCAGCAAATCTGATTCCAAGTCTTCAACTTTACGATCGGTTAAGTTATGAAAAGTTGTTACGGTACCGTTTTGGAAAAAATCGCTCATAATTTGAACTCCTGTTTTTTTAAATTAGGTTGTATCGCGTAAAGCCGCGTTTATTGATTTGTTATTAGGATTTGCCCGCGCAATCGGCAATCAATTCACTAAAGTGATGCGCTTAAACTTGTTCTAATGGATTAATTAAATATTCTTGCAAAGCTTCTACCCAGCCGTAAGGTGATGATTTTTCAGCCGTAAACACATTTTTTCGGTCAATTTTTAAACTATCGCCGTTAGCCGCAGGAAGTACTAAACCGACATCTGCGGTCTGAATCATCTGCTTATCATTTCCCCCGTCACCTAAAGCAAACACCCAAGGCGACTTAGCAAAAACTTTCTCGGCCAAATTAGAATTCTGCTCGCCGAACCGGCCGGCTGAAACCGACTGATTAACGACCCACTCTAGTGCACTTGCCTTATCATGGTGCGCCATAACATGATAAAAACGCCCTCCTTTCTGCAATTGCAAACCATGTTCGGCTAATAGCGTTTTGAACTGCTCTAAACGCGTCATGGTATCCAGCCAAGTAATTGGCTCAGTCACAGCACGCTGCATCGCCTGCTGAGCGCTAGCTCGATCCAAAGAAGTGGAGCGCATCACATCTTCGACCGTACCGTCACCAAAACCTTTGAAGTTGAAACCCTGCTCGTGACGCAGCTGCTGCAAGATTTGACGAATCTGCGAATAGTCTTTCCCTAACAATCGTTTCTGGTTTTCATCGTTTGTCGAGAAGTAGATAACCCCGCCGTTTTCGGCAATAAAGGGCGGCTGTAAACCTAGGCGTTCAAGCCAATCGCGCATTTCGTAGAAGGTCTTGCTGGAGTTGAGAATGACCGGTATATGCAAGCTTTGCAGCTTTTTCAGCATCGGCAAAACCGGTTGATAGTGGTAATCGTGATGCCCGAGTAAGGTACCGTCTAAATCGGTAAAAACAAAAATACCGGACGGGTTTGCAGTCACTTGAAGGGTCATAATTTTGTATTTCTTTGCGTTTGCGAAAGTTAAGTAAGGTTTAGCAGTTGCTATGCCAACACAGGACAAACCGGCTTTATTTCTGTATCAACACGGTGCAAATCGCCCACTCTTAGTGCAAATACTTTTGTCACGCTTTTGTTACCTAAGCTTCACCGGATGTTCATTCAGCTTTTTCCGCTTGCTCTTAAGATGTTTCCTTAAAATTATTGGTTATTAAGAGTCCGAGTGTCATGAATAGCACCACCCTTCCAGAATCGGCCAAAAGCGCCCAAAACACGAAAAGATTATTAAATAAGGCCGTACATAACAGTAGCATCTTCAGCCGAAAAGGCATACAAGACCGTCTGTTTACCGCCTGGTTTGACCGTCTGGTCTATCCGCAAATCTGGGAGGACCCTGAAGTAGACATTCAAGCTCTGCAACTGAATCAAGATTCGAGAATTTTCACCATCTCTTCCGGTGGCTGTAACGTCCTGAATTATCTAACCGAGCAACCGCAATCGGTTACCGTAGTTGATCTCAACGAAGCACATATCGCACTATTGAACTTAAAACTAGCGGCACTGCACCACCTTCCAGATGCACAGAGTTTCTATCAGTTTTTCGGGCAAGCCGACCAGAAACAGAATTTGCAATTGTATAAGACCTACCTTGAACCGCATTTAGATGCCACAACCCGAGCTTACTGGAATAAGCGACAAGGTTGGTTACGTCGTTCGCGTATCAGCCTATTCACTCGCAACTTCTATCGTTTTGGATTACTTGGGCAATTTATCGGTTTGATTCACTGGGTCAGTAAACGCTTAGGCTATGACATCAGCCAAGTCATGCAAGCGCAAACGCTTGAAGAACAGCAAAAGTTATTCGACCGGCATGTCGCACCGGTTTTCGATACCCGTCTACTAAAGTGGCTATGCAATCGTCCGGTCGTCCTGTACAGCTTGGGAATTCCGCCATCGCAATTTAACGAGATGGCCGAAGACTCTAAAGAGCTGCAACAAGGCATGCATCAACTATTAAAAGAGCGTGCTCGTCGCTTAGCTTGTGACTATCCATTAGATGAAAACTATTTTGCTTGGCAAGCTTTTGCCCGCAAGTATGACCACCAAGGCCGCAAAGCGGTGCCGCGCTATCTACAGGAAAAACATTTCAACAACTTGCAGCACAGCTGGCAGAAAGTTGATGTGCACCACCAATCGATGACAGCGCGTTTGGCGCAAATGCCAAATCAAAGCCTGACTTCTTACCTATTCTTGGATGCACAGGATTGGATGGATGAAAAACAATTAAATGAACTATGGGAAGAAGTTGACCGTACAGCGCAAGAAGGCGCACGCGTGGTATTCCGCACCGCCGGTAGAATTTCGCCATTGGAAGGCAAGCTAAACGAAGACTTATTAGCCAATTGGAGGACCGATTCGGTTGCCAATGCGGAATGGACACGTCAAGACCGTTCAGCCATCTACGGCGCGGTATTCGTCTATCAAAAAAATATCGGAAGCCCTGCATGAGTTTAAATGCACCGCCCTATCTCGCTGTATACGGTTTTGTGCAGATGTACAATCGCTTTGCACCACGGCAAGCGATTGCTAACCTTTACACCGAAATGGAATGCTTTCATCACAATATGCATTACTACCCGCTAAGCCGAAATGAAGAAGAGTACGACAACAGTTATATCTGTTCGTTTTACGGCGCTTACATAGACTATGCACGCGAAGAGCTGGATTTAATCCCATCGGCTTGGCAACGCTGGTTGCTACATAAAGCGTCATACCTAGCTGGTTCATGGTTGAAAATGGCGCAGATTAACCAAAGTGTCTGTTTAAATAATTGGCTGTTTTCTACCAACCCAATGTGCGAACTGCCGAGTGAAGACTTACAAGAAATCACTCAAAAACTAGTGCACCAAAACCCGTTCTATAACTTGAGTATTCGCTCTCTAAATGAACAGCACAATGCCAAATTAATACAAACCTTAAAACAGCAAGGCTGGTTACTTCTGCCAGCCCGTCAAGTCTATCTATTCAGTAAAGATGGAGATTGGCCGAAACGTAACAATGTCAAAAATGATTTCCGTCTACTGCGAAAAACCGAACTGACCTTGCTAAATCCGAGCGAACATAACCGAGAGCATTTCGATGAGATTGAGGCCTGCTTTAAACAGTTATTTATCGAAAAACATTCAAGCCTCAACCCGCAGTTCAGTGCGCCTTATCTGTTTGAACTGCATCGTCAGCATCTTCTGGAATTCTTCAGTTTTTGCGATGCCGACGGAAAAATTCTAGCAACGCTGGGCGTTTTCACCCACAACGGCATTATGACGGCACCGATTGTCGGCTATGACACCACGGCACCGAAAAACCTCGGCCTATATCGCCTTGCCATTGCGCAACTGCTCAAACTAGCGCAAGAGCGAAATATGGATGTCAATTTAAGTTCCGGCGCAGCGCAGTTCAAACGCAATCGCGGCGGCACCCCGATTATTGAATACAGCGCTATCTATTGTCGTCATCTCACCTTTAAACAGCGTTGGATGCTAGAGCAATTCAGCAGAGTGCTAAACCGCTATGCGCCACAATTCCTGCAAGATAACGCCCTTTAGGGAAACACAGAACAACTCCAAATGACTTCAGGCATAGCGAAGGCTATGCTTCTCAAACGCTGCCTAGAATTTATCCCTTCAAATTCCTCGCTGAAGCCAATGGGAACTTATTCTGCGTTTCCTTAGACAACCTAGTATGCATTTGCGGCATTTTTGCGATATAGGCTGTTAAAATAGCGTCTTTGTTTTGACTAGACTGAACTCGATTCTCATGAGCAATGCACAACTGATTCTGATTGATAAACGCAACCAACCGCTAAAAGAATACATCGTAGCGGTAGCGGCTTCCGACGGCTTAACCATTAAAGGCGTAGAGATTATGGCTTCCCCAGCCAAAGGGGAAACCTCTCTATTAAATGCACAAGTGCTGATTCCGCCTCTGGAGGAGTACGACTTTGATCTGAAGAAGCTGATTAAAGCGACTTTGAATGCGGTTAGTGTCAAAGAAGAAATCATGGATATTGATAGCTTTATCGAACGTTGCTCGGAAGATGAAGCGGTACGCAATGCCCTGACCAAATCCATTCCGAAACTGCGTAAGAAAATTGAAGCCTTGCTAAAAGAGTTCTTGGATTCAGAAGTCATTCCTTTGATTTTAGAGCGCCGTAACGATGCACTTTATAAACTCAAAGAACACGCGCAAGAACTAAAAGGCAAAAACATTGTCTGCATCGATATCGAAGCAACCAATATTTCCACCGATCCCAATGCCGATATTATTCAGCTTTCGGCTTGTGACGGCGAAGGCAAGGAATTATTCAATCAGCTTATTAATCCAGGGTACGACATTCCAGAAAACGAGAAGCACAATATCACTACCGAAATGGTTCAGGGCGAGCCGTTGCTTGGTCACGTTTGGGATGAAATTCACGATCAACTTCGTGACGCCGACATCGTTCTTGCCTACAGTACCGAAAGCGATTTTATGTACTTGGAAAAAAGCGCCGAGAAGAAAATGTTGCGTTTTGAGCTGGACTACAACAAATGGTTAGACGTTGCCGAGCTAAGTCGCGACTTAAATGGCGCAATTCGTTGGCACTCCGAGCGCATGTACTGGTTCTATAAAACGCCTAAACTGACCATGGCTTATGAGAAAGTCCTTGGCAAACCTTTCCCGGGGGATGCACACGATGCTTTGGCAGATGCGCAAGCAACGGTCGATCTGTTCAATGCCATGTTGGACAAAGGTCGTAAATCGCAGATTGCCGAGAAAAAGAAGCCAAAACAAATTAAAGACACCATTACCAATAACCCATTTGCTGCGGCGTTTGCCAATGCCAAACGTAGCTAAGGATTCAGTATGTGTGAAGTAACTTTCAAACAATTGGAAAAGGCTAAGCTTGGCGACGAAGTCGCTTGGCAAGACTTACAATCCAAAGTCAAATTCGATAAAGACGGTCTGATTCCAGCCATTGCCCAACAGTACGACAGCAAAGAAGTCTTGATGATGGCGTGGATGAACGACAAATCTCTTCAGGAAACTCTAGAAACCGGTCGTGTCTGTTACTGGTCACGTTCACGCCAAAATTACTGGCGCAAAGGCGAAGAATCGGGACAAATTCAAGTCTTAAAAGAACTGCGTTTCGATTGCGACGGCGATACCATTTTGCTGTTGGTTGACCAAACCGGGCCAGCTTGTCACAGTGGCCGTCGTAGCTGTTTCTATACTTTAATAGACGGCGATAAAGCGACTGTTACTAGCGAGCCACTTATCTCTCCAGAAGAACTATACAAAAAATAGAGTTCTCATTGCCGTTGGGGCACAGTCTTAGCCCCAACCCACACAGCCACTTATACACAATCCACAGACTTATCCACATTCTTATCGACAAGGCGTATCAAGGCTAAATTCAGCAAACGCATTATGCATGCTCGGTTCTTGTTAAGCTTCTTGCGGGAACTGACGCACCGGCTCAACGGCATCCAATAATTCACGCAACATCATGGTCGCGAAAGCACCGGCCGGTAAAGTGAACTCGACTTGTAAATCCAACTGCTGGTTATCAGCATTCGGTTGCCACTGCCACTGCAAGTCTTGTGGAATAAGGCGTAGCGCGCGATGATCGGCCTTAACTCTGGCATCACTTAACGCCTGCTGCCAAGTTTCAAATTCTGCTAACCAATGCTGTTGAGCCTGTAGCGCCGCGCCGCTCGGTAACAATAATTTTGCACCGATTTCGCCAATCAACAGTCCGACGGGATGAATATCGCCCTCGGCCAAACGCTGTGCCAAATCTTCACTGTTATCATCGGCAAAACAACGACTAGAACCTTCCAGTTGGAAGATATCCCCAACCAAATACTGATTCCAATTATTCGTAATAATTCGCTGCGAAAGGTAACGATTAAAAGCCCATGAACGTAACGCCGATAGATATATGCTGCGTTTATTGCGCGGCACCCGCTGATTTTCCAGCAACATTCTCAAAGCATTCGGAACATTAGCGCCTTTCTTTCCAAAACGCTGCTCGCCGTAATAGTTCGGCACACCGCATTTCATCTTCTCAAGTCGATCGCTCAATTCCGCAATCGCCGCTGCGGGTTCAGCAAATGGTGATTCATCCAATTGACGTAGATTGCGCAAACGTAAAATAAAACGGTTGCCGCTTAACCCTCCCGTTTGCAATTTACGATTATGGCGTGTGCTCTGTAACAATTCGACTTGAGGATACTGCCAAGCACTCCAATCCGGGTCCGGTTTGCCCGGCAAATGCACACTCAACCATTGCTGTGTCACCGCATGTCGATCCTTCTGCCCTGCCATACCAATTGCCGAACGCGGCACACCGGCCCATTTAGCAACTTGCTTAGCCATCCATTCGCTGTTTTCACCGGTCTTTTGCAGATACAACCACAAATGTTCGCCTTCACCGCTTAGGCTGTAAGCGTGCTGCTCTTGCACCTGAAAATCTTCGGCTTCGACTTTAAAATCGGCCTTAATTTGCGGCGCACCGTTCATATAGGCAAGTTTGCTAAAATCGACAGGAGACGAGGGAGAAAGTAACATAAGAAAATATTCCGGAAAATAAAAAGCCCGAACTCACGCGCAGGCGAATTCGGGCTATATTGTAAGGGATTCGATTCAGCTCTGTTAATTAAAGGTTATTGAAAACCTTTTCCGCAATCGGCAGTTCTTTACCCTGCGGCTTTTCATTATAAATCTGTACCAATAGCTGACGAACATTGCCCGGCACCATGTAATCTTTAATCAACGCGCGTGCATCAACCGGAGAATCTTTATTGATATACAGATAGATATTGCGCAAGTAACAAGGGTTATCCGGATCAGATGCCATCGGACGTAAGAGACCATCACCTTCGATTTTGACATTTTCTTTAGAAATCAATACTACGCGATGGTAGTAGTTGGAGGTCAGAGGCCTATCCAAACAGAGTTGAAAAACGCGGTCGAAATTACCGGAGCCGCGATCTAGGTTATCAACCATCTGCGCGCTGACGATTTTCACCGGTTCTTTAGAACAACCCTGTAAAGCAAACAGACTGGTTAGCAATAACAACAGAGGCCAAGACAGTCGCGAAACAATTCTGAAATTCATAAGCATTTCCCTAATAAAAAAGCCTTAAGACTTTTATATCTTAAGGCTTTTGCAAAAGAAGGGAAAACAATACGCTTAACGCTGCTCTTGTTGAATCCCGGCAATCTGCCAGTTTCCTTCACCTTCTTGCAAACGGCGAATATGCCAAATTTCGCTAAAGGCGTGCGCGCCTTCATTGGCATTTTCTTCAATGAAGCCACTGTAACGCACGCTGACAATAAAGTAATTATCTTCAATCACCTTATCGACGATTTCGGCAGACACACTATCCACATTAGTTTGGTTATCACCCGGCTCAACTCCTGCTAACTCAGCAACTAGCGCTTGGTATAACGATGGTGCACAGTAACCTTCAAGAGCAGCTAAATCCACTTCATCCCAGGCTTTTTGCAGAGCGATAAAGTGCTGAGTGGCAGCATCTTTAAAGCCTTCTTCATTAAACCACTCTGGCGTTTCTGTGACTGGCTGCGCATTGTCTGATGGCGCTTCACCCGATAGGCCAGAACCGATAATTGAGCCACCGACATTCGGATCATACGGAGTATGCGTTTCGCGTTGTTGAACTTGCATCGGCTGTGGCGTTGGTTGCGGTTCTGCTTGCTGAGGTTGTTGATAACCTTGATAAGCTGGCTGCGGCTCGACTGTCTGTTGTTTTTTGCGCATAAACAATTTAAACAGGATAAAGGCGATTAACGCAAACAACAGAATATCCATAAACTGAATACCCTCAAAGGCATCGCCGAAAATCATTGCCGCCAATAAACCGCCAACAGCCAAGCCTGCTAGAGGACCTAACCATTTTGCCGCACCCGATTTCGCTGCGGTAGAACCCGCCGCAGCTGCTCCGGCCGGTGCAGTTCCCGCAGTTGATTGCTTGGAGTCCTGAGTAGTCGATTTTTGGTTAAAAGATTTTGGCGCTACCTGTTTACTGTATCCAAAAGACTTACCGCCGCCCAAGCGCTTAGCTTCAGCAACTTGGCTAAAAGCAAACAACAGAGTAAATAGTGCAATAAACAGCACCGGCAATCGGGATTGAATCAGACTCATAAAAATCTCCAGAACGGTTTCACATTAATACGAATGCTTCGCATTTTACCTAAAAATAAGCAGATTACAGCTAAAACAATAAATAAAATTTATGAAGATACAATGACTAAAGAAACACAGAGTGAGCACCCATTGACTTCAGCAGTACGTTTGGACTTGTTCTACGCTTTCCTAGGCTCGGCAGTAATGATTCAACATCTGGGTAATATCCTCCGGTTTAAACGGCTTACTAATAAAGTCATTCATTCCGGCTTGATAGCAAGCTTGGCGGTCGGCGGGCTGAATATTGGCTGTTAAAGCAATAACGGGCGTATTCCTATCGAATTTACGCATCTGCCGAGTTGCTTCAAAACCATCCATAACCGGCATCTGACAATCCATAAAGACCAAATCAAAGGTTGTATGACGCAAAACTTCCAAAGCCTGTTTGCCATTTTCTGCAACACTAACCTTCACCCCGATTTTTTCTAATAACTTTTTCGCGATTAACTGATTGACCTGATTATCTTCCACCACAAGCACAGAAATTTTAGCGTAATCAACTTCACTCTCTTTTCCAGACAGAGCCGTTTTCATCTGCGGCATCTGCTTAAGCCACTTGGGCTGCAAATAGACCGAGAAAGTCGACCCTTCGCCGAATTGACTGCTTACATTAACCGAACCGTTCATTAATTCCGCCAGCCGCTTGCAGATAAACAATCCCAAGCCTGTCCCGCCATATTGACGTTTGCTACCTCGGTGCAGCTGAGTAAAGTCCTTGAACAGATGCTCCATGCCCTCCGACTTGATGCCAATACCGCTATCTTTAACGTCGAATGTCAGTCCATCTTTATCGGTACGCGCCGCACTTAATACCACGCCGCCTTTTTCGGTAAATTTCAGAGCATTATTAATATAGTTATTCAATATTTGCTGCAATCGAACCTTGTCTGCATAAATAAAAGCCTCGTGCAGATTATCTTTCTCAAGACGGAAAGTCAGGTTTTTATTAGCAAATAGCGGTTGATAGAACAGCGCCAAACCATCTAATAACTGATTCACATCGACTGCTTGCGGCTCTAAGGTAAATTTTCCGGCCTGAATCTTCGAATAATCGAGAATGTCGTTAATCACCGAAAGCAGATGTTCCGAGGAAGACTTAATCACATTCAGATAAGCCGCATCGCGCTCAGCCATCTCGGCGTCTTCGATAAGATTCAGAGAGCCTATAATGCCATTTAGCGGCGTGCGAATTTCATGACTCATCACCGCCAGAAATTCCGATTTAGCTTCATTGGCTTGCTGCGCTTCTTGACGAGCATTCTGTAATGCCATCGTCCGCTGTTCGACACGCTCTTGCATCGTTTCCATCGCTTTCGCTAGATCGGCAATTTCGCCTTTCGCATCACCCATATTGCTAAACGAGGCCGCTTCACCATGTGCAATCCGCTCTGCACGCTCGGTCAATTGCTTAAGCTGCCGGGTTAAGCGAAAGCCGATGAAAATCGCGATAGCCGTTCCGATAATCAACTCAAGTGCCACAATCAATAAGGTCAATAATTTGGTTTCGCTGATCGAATTGAGCACAGCCGTCGCATTGTAAATAAAGCGCTGTGTCCCAATGACTTGCTCGGAAATAACAATCTCTCGCTGAAAAAAGAAGTACGTCTTTTGATCTATGACAACCTTCTGTTGCGCGCCTTTCCACAGTTCATGCAACTGCTTTTCCAGCATGGCAAACAGAGCGTAGTTATGGGTTCTAAAATCATTATCAGTCGCCTGAGAAAGGATTTGTCCGTCTTTGCCCAAAACCTCAACTTGCAGGATATTTTTCTGTTCGACAAAACGTAATGCCGCATCATCAATGGTCGCCAAATCATTAACCATTAAAGGCGTGGTGACTACTTCACCAAACAACTGTGCGGAAGCTTGCAACTGTTCTTGCATTAGGTTTTGTGAAATATTCTTAATCGCCGCAAAATTGACCAACACGATAGAAGCAACGAAAAAAGCTTCGACAGCAATAAAAACCAATAAGAATTTATAACGAAATGACATAGTCTTAAATCAACTCAATGGCACGAAAACGGCTCAATCTTTTATGGCTAACACCTTAGCCAATTCTTTGATTTCAGCATATTCAGCATTATTTGTTGCTTGAAATGCTTTAATATTCAAACGTTCCAGCAAAGCTTGTGGCATCTGTAAAAACGCTTTAACCAAAGCCTCTCTATCCTGTTTCGGCATGCTCGGTAAAAAAGTAATCGGATGGCTTGGGTAAGCTCGAGTGGTATAAACCACCTGTAAAGGGCAGTCATGTTCAGATTTTTTGTGTAAATTCAAGGTACGTTCAACCCCGCCACCAAAAACGCCAACACCTCGTTCCACACCTTTATAAACAGAATCATGCGAGTTGACATATTGAACTTGAGCGCGCTGTTCAAGCTGAACGCCGAACTTTTTAAGTAATTCATACTTCACAATCAAGGTCGCTGCAAAAGCATTCGGCGATGGGAATAGAAAAACGGTGTCGGCAAGATTTTCTTTCGTCAGAGCACTTCCAAGCGAAACAACAACTCCGCGAATATCATGATTAGCGCGTACTTCGGCAGTATAGCCCTGCGCTTGATTGGCGACCACAAAATGATAGGGGTTCATATAGGCAAAATCATAAGTACCGGCTTTGAATTTATCTTCAAATTCGGCAATCGACTTTTCGGTCTGAAAATGTATTTTCAATCCCGTCTGCTAATAAAGGTATTCGGTAACCGGCTGCCAAGCACTGAACAATTTGGACGGACTCTGTTGCGGCACAACCCCCATCACATAAGTCGGTTCTTTGGCCTGAGCAAATGGGAACGCAGTCAATGCCAACAAGGAAGCGATAAATATTAGAGGTAAAATGCGTGGCAAAACCATACCGCCTTTCGAAAACAATCAATCTTGCGGCGATTGTAACACTGCGTTACTAAGGCAATTTTTAAGAGCGGTAGATTATTGATATGCCTTAAAAAATCAAGGGAATTTAAAAGGACATCTAGCTTGATAAAAACGAAGACACCAGCAAATTATCTAACCGTTAAACAGTCCGATCACCCAGAGAATCAAGCTAGGAAAATAAAGTTTCTCCTGTTAAGTGCAATGCAGAACAGCTATTCTTTAATACAACGCGAGATGGTGTAATCTTTGCCCTGCTTAACTTTCTTGTAGTTACCAAACACTTCATTAAAGTTACGTTTCATGTAATCTCGTAGCCCATTAATGGTAACTACGACTAACTGACCACCTGGGGCCATTTGTGCATGAATATCATGCAACATAATGCTGAGCATTTCTTTACCGACTTTGGCAGGAATATTGGAAATCACCGTCGTGAATTGAATCTCTTTCGGAACATTGCTTAATCCGTTTGATAAATAGGCTTTGGCATTATTTAAGTGATTCAGTTCGGCATTTTTATTGGCGTATTCGACCGCCACGAAATCCTTATCAACCATATGCACTTCACCTTTTGGCGCATTGGCGGCGATGGTTAAACCAATCGGGCCATAGCCGCAACCGATATCCAGAGCAATTTCGTCTTCTTTAATATCCAAATAGCGTAATAACAGATCAGTTCCGGAATCAATGTCTCGCGGGCTGAATATCCCCCAAGTAGTGGCAAACTTTAGCGGTTTGCCCATTAGATTTGCGTCGATATGCAGGTCTTGTTTTAGCTGTTCAATTGTCGCCACTGTGATGATTCCCAAAGCTGTTAATTTTGCTAGAATATTGTACCCTTTTATTTTGACCTATGTTGCCGACCTCAGCGCGGCCATTGAAGATTGGAAACACTTCGTCAAGTATGCACGGATTAAACGACAGACAATTACAAGCGGTTCTTCATGTTGATACCCCAACTTTGGTATTGGCCGGCGCCGGCTCGGGCAAAACCCGTGTAATCACCGAAAAAATCGCCTATCTGATTCGCAAACATAATTATCAGCCTCACCATATCTATGCCGTGACTTTCACCAATAAGTCGGCCAAAGAGATGAAGGAGCGTGTTACCAAACTTTTGCAGGACGACAACAGCAAGGGGTTGAATGTATCGACCTTCCATAACCTGGGGCTAAATATCATTCGTCGTGAATATGCCGCGCTCGGTTATAAATCCAATTTCAGTATTATGGATGCCACCGATGCTGGGCAAATTCTCAAAGAGCTATTGCATAAACAGGATATTGACCCGGAAATGGTTGAAGGTGCGCAATGGGATATTTCCAACTGGAAAAACGCGCATATCTCGCCGGAACAAGCACTGGAAATGGCTGAAGATGAAAAACAACAAGCGCGCGCTATTCTTTATCAAGCTTATGAAAAACAGTTAAAGGCCTATAACGCGGTCGACTTCGATGACCTAATTGGCCTGCCGGTCAAGCTGTTTAAAGAGCAACCTCGCATTTTAGATAAATGGCAAAACCGCGTGCGTTATCTGCTGGTGGATGAATATCAGGATACCAATGCCGCACAGTATGAACTGGTTAAGCAATTGGTCGGTATCCAAGCGCGTTTTACTGTGGTTGGCGACGACGATCAATCCATTTATGCTTGGCGTGGCGCGCAACCGGAAAACTTGGCAATGCTGAAAGAGGATTTTCCGGCGCTGGAGCTGATTAAGCTGGAACAAAACTACCGCTCCAGTAACCGTATTTTGCAATCGGCCAACACCTTGATTGCCAATAACCCGCACGTTTTTGAAAAAAGCTTGTGGTCAGACATGGGGATGGGTGACCATCTGCGTGTAATTTCCTGCGCCAACGAGAACCAAGAAGCCGAACGCGTGGTATCGGAAATCGTGTTGCATAAATTCAAAAACCGCAGCAAAAACCGCGATTACGCGATTCTGTACCGCGGCAACCACCAAGCACGTTTGATTGAACGCGCCTTGCGTGAGAACAACCTACCATATGTCATTTCCGGCGGTAAATCGTTCTTCGACCATGCCGAAATCAAAGACGTGATGTCTTATCTGAAATTGATTGTAAATCCAGATGACGATGCCGCTTTCCTTCGTGTGGTCAATACGCCACGCCGCGAGATTGGTGCTTCAACATTAGAAAAACTGGCAACCTACGCCACCAAACGCGGCATTAGTCTATTTGATGCCACTCAAGAGTTCGGTATCACTCAAATATTGAATGACAACCCTTTACGCCGTGTTCAGCTATTCGGCGAACAACTTCTTAAGTGGGCCAAAGAAGCGGAAGATGCACAAGGCGAAGAAGTTATCAGCTTTGTGCGCTCACTGATTGAAGAGATTGAATACGACAACTGGCTGCATGAAACCGCAACCACGCCGAAAGGCGCCGAACGCCGCATTAATAATGTCCGTGACTTGGTGCTGTGGATTGAGCGAATTATTAACAAAGCCTTAGAAGAAGACGGTGAAGAAAAACGCCTGTCCAGCATTGTCGCGCATATGACTTTAATGGATATGATGGAACGCAATGAATCTGAACAAGAGCACGACATGGTCAGCCTAATGACCTTGCATGCCTCCAAAGGTCTGGAATTCCCGCATGTTTTTCTAATTGGAATGGAAGAAGAATTCTTACCTCATAAGCAAAACTTAGAGTCACCCGGACTTGAAGAGGAGCGCCGTCTGGCCTATGTAGGCATCACTCGCGCCAAACGCACCTTAACCATGACTTATGCCAGTAAACGCCGTAAATATGGTGAAGACATGGCTTGCGAACCGAGCCGCTTCTTGTATGAGTTACCTGAAGAACTGCTGCACTGGGAAGGTAAACCGGGCGTGGTAATCACCCAAGAAGAGAAGCTAAAACACGGTAATGACAATCTTGCCAGCATTAAATCGATGCTCGCCGGCGGCTAAAACCAAGTGAAGAGAACTAAACAATGATAAACCCTTTTGAATATGCTCCGATGCCACATCTCCATTTTGGTTGGGGCTGCCGCACTGAATTACTGGCACAATGTCAAAGACAGTATCGCAAAATCGTTGTCATCAGCAGTCGTTTTCTCGCTCAACCTGAGCAGTTCGCTGCACAGTTTATCGCTGCACTTGAATCGAGTTGTCAGGTTCAATCTTTCACTGTCAGCGGTGAACCATCTCCAGATTTAGTCGACGAAATCGTGCAGCAGTGCGACGCCGATAACCAAGCAGTGATCGCCATTGGTGGCGGCAGCGTTTTGGATGCCGCCAAAGCCGTCGCCGGTTTGATTCCGTCGCAAACTTCAGTCATGGATTACTTAGAAGGCGTTGGCGCAGGCAAGCCATTCAATGTCGAAACCTGTCCGTTTATCGCAGTGCCTACTACGGCCGGAACCGGTAGCGAAACTACCAAAAACGCCGTCTTATCGCGTATCGGGCATTTCAAAAAATCTTTCCGCGATAATAAATTGCTTGCCAAAGAAGCATGGCTTGATCCTGAACTGCTGCAAAGCTGCCCGCAAGAAGTGTTATACGCCACAGGCTTGGATGCCTTCACCCAACTTCTAGAAAGCTATACCACTTTAAAAGCCAATCCAATCAGCGACGCACTGGCATGGCAAGGCATGCAAAAGTTTATCGGCGCTTTCGACATGATTGCCAATG
Source organism: Thiomicrorhabdus marina (assembly GCF_017571465.1). Classification (GTDB taxonomy): domain Bacteria; phylum Pseudomonadota; class Gammaproteobacteria; order Thiomicrospirales; family Thiomicrospiraceae; genus Thiomicrorhabdus; species Thiomicrorhabdus marina. The sequence goes on from NZ_JAGETV010000003.1 coordinate 48,014, forward strand.
ACAACGCTGAAGAACAACAAACCGGTTACGGTAACTTGATGCTGGCGGCGATGCTATCAGGAACGACTTTAGCCAATGCAGGACTCGGTGCCGTACACGGATTAGCCGGGCCAATCGGAGCATTTTTTGAAGCGCCGCACGGTATTGTCTGCGCCAAGCTTCTAACACCAATCACTCAAGCCAATATTGCAGCGTTACAAGCACATAAAGATAGCAATTTCAGTTCATCTTTCCTGAGTAAGTACGCGCAGGTCGGGTGCTTGGTTAGCCGTCAAAATGACTTAGATGAAAACAAAGCGCTAGATGAATTAATTAGTTATCTGCAAGATTTAAGTTGCCAATATGCGCCACAAGGCTTAGCAAAATATGGATTGCAAGAAAATAATATCGATCCGGTTTTAGCTAATTGCCGAAGCGGCAGCATGCTCGGCAACCCTTTGACCCTAACCGATAAGGCACTTCGTTACGCCATTATCAGTAGTTTATAAATAACACTTATAGATCAAAGAATTAAATTTAAGTAAAAAAGTAACACATCCACTTTGCAAGCTTTGCCTTTTGCTTAGTTTTGAGTGTATGATGGGTAAAATTTTCTGTGAAACTGCATCAGAAAGAAGAGTTTTTTCGGTTAGCGATCACGATCAGTTAACTTAATGCAGACGCAATGAAATATAAATTATAAAGCTAAACAATTGAGAGAAGACGACTCATGAAAGTTCAGAACAATGCATTTAAACTTGGATTGCTTGCCGTAGGAATTGCTGTTGCATCGGGTGTTCACGCTGAAAGTAACGCGATGAAAAGCCTTAATTCAAACGACGTTGAAGCTCAAATTAAATTGTACGATGACTTAGATCAAGACGGTGTTGCCGATAGCCGAGACCAATGCCCTAACACTGCCCGAGGCGCATCAGTTAATCAAAATGGCTGTACTCCAGTTATCCAGCCTGAGGCGAACACAGTCGTTGAAGAAGTTACAATCTATGAGCCAGCAGTCGTTGAAGAAAAAATCAATGCACCACTTCCTGAGCCGATCTTCACGATGAATAGTGCTTTCTTCGATTTAGATAAAGCAACGCTTCGCCCTACTGCTATCAATACGCTACGTGCGAACCTAGCAGCGCTAAATAATATGAAGCCAAATGACAACTTACTAATCATGGGTCACACCTGTGATTTAGGTCCTGATGCATACAACATGCGTTTGTCATGGCGTCGAGCGAACTCAGTGAAAAACTTTATCGCAACTGAAATGCCAAATTTAGCTAGTCGCATCTATATTGTTGGTCGCGGCGAGAATGAACCTATGGTTGCTAACACTAGTGAAAGCAACCGCCAGCAAAACCGTCGAGTAGAGCTCCGCGTTCTTCCAGGCAATCAAATTCTGCCTAGCGATTCAGTTCAAACGATTCCGCCTTCGATGATGAAAAAATAAAACAATTTTGTTTCGACAGGTTAAAAAAAACGCCAGCTGAGTGAAACCACTCTCTGGCGTTTTTTATATCTGAAGAGAATTACTTTTCACTAATAGACATAAACATTAAGGGTTAATACTTATAACAGTCAACATACGGTAAATAATATTTACTGGTTCGGTGAAAAAAATATCACAAAATTCCCGTTATCAAAGCCGTTAAGCATTTTACAAAAAACTTTATTTGCTATACTTTGGAACAAAATAATAAATTCAATCTTGATGGTTTATTACATAGATAAACACATTACGACGACATTGAAACAAAGAACTTACCCATGACAGAAAAATCAGAGGTGCAGGCTATTACTTCAGCTGCAAAAACGCCAAACAGCAAAACCAGTCATATTGAGCTTGAAAGCCCATTACTCGACTGTCTGGTCATCTATACCAAGCTGAACCGCAAGCCTTATACCAAAGACGCTCTTATTTCCGGCTTACCAATAAAAGACGAGAAAATTACTCCAGAAATCTTCCAACGTGCCGCCGAAAGAGCCAATCTAAACGCCTCTTTTAAACAGCGTAAACTGGATGATATTTCTAATTTGGTTCTGCCGTGCATCCTGATTTTGAAAGACCGTCAAGCTTGCATTCTCGACTCAATTGACAAGAGTTCAGGTACGGTCAAAATTATTTCTCCGGAAACCGACGGCAATGGCCAGACTGAAGTCAGTTTGGAAAAATTGGCGAATGATTTCACCGGTTATGTCGTCTACTTAACGCAAAAGCACAACCTTGAGAAAAAACAGGAAAACCTGCTTGGGTTTGAAGAAGGCCACTGGTTCTGGAGCACCCTTTGGCAATCGAAATCCATCTACCGCGATGTTTTAATCGCCTCTTTCCTAGTCAACCTGTTTATTATCGCCACACCACTATTCGTGATGAACGTCTATGACCGTATTGTGCCGAACAATGCTGTGGAGTCGCTTTGGGTTTTAGCAATCGGCATCACTGTCATCTACGTCTTCGACTTAGTGCTCAAATACCTACGTTCCTATTTCTTAGAAGTTGCCGGGAAAAAAAGCGACGTTTTAATGTCTTCCAAATTATTTGAGCAGACCCTTGGCTTAACCATGCCGAACCGTGTCGGCTCTATCGGAGCCTTCGCTAACATTCTGCGCGAATTCGACAGTATTCGTAACTTCTTCACCTCAGCCAGTGTCACTGCCATTATCGACTTACCATTTGTGCTGATTTTCTTATCGGTAATTTATTTTATTTCTGGTTGGATTGTGGTTGTTCCTCTCGCTATTATCCTGATCATTTTGCTGTACAGCCTGTTGATGATGAAACCGATTCAACGCAGTATCGAAGCAACCTATGAAGCTAATAACGAAAAAAATGCGATTCTGATTGAAACCCTGACCGCGATGGACACCATCAAGTCAATGGGCGTAGAAGCACGCTCGCAATGGCAATGGGAACAAGCCGTCGGTGAAATTGCTAAAGTCAGCTTAAGATCAAAAATGCTACAAGCATCAATCGGGCGTACCACTGAATTTCTATCGCAAATCAGTACCGTTGTTGTTATTATCGCCGGCGTTTATATGATTACTGACGGAGATCTAACAATGGGCGGGCTGATTGCAGCGGTCATGTTAGGGCAACGTGCCGTTAGCCCAATGGGACAATTCGCCAACTTAGCCACTTCTTATCTACAAACTCGTACCGCTTTAAATTCATTGGATAATCTAATGGAGAAAGAGGTTGAGCGCCCAGTCAACAAGCGCTTTATTCAACACCCTCGTTTTGAAGGGAAAATCGAATTCGTTAATGTTTCTTTCTGCTATCCAAACGAAAGTAAACCGGCATTGAACAATGTTAGCTTTACCATTAACCCTGGTGAAAGAATCGGGATTATTGGCCGAATCGGTTCCGGTAAATCAACCATTCAAAAACTGATTCTTGGTTTCTACAAGCCAGACGAAGGTAGCATTCTGATTGACGGTATCGACATCACTCAGCTAGACCCAGCCGAACTACGTCGCAATATCAACTATGTACAGCAAGACGTCACCCTTTTCAGTGGTGATGTGCGCGAAAACATCGCTTATCGTGCACCGTTCATCGATGACGCTAAGATTCTGCAAGCAGCACGCATTGCCGGCGTGGACGATTTTGTCAAACTGCATCCCGCAGGTTACAGCATGCGCATTACCGAAGGCGGTAAATCACTTTCCGGTGGTCAACGCCAAAGTATCGGTGTAGCTCGCGCACTACTGATTGATGCACCTGTTTATATGTTTGACGAACCGACCAATGCAATGGATGCTAAATCCGAACAGATTTTGATTGAACGTTTAAGTGAAAGCCTTTCTGAGAACACCCTATTAGTGGTCACCCACAAAATGAGTATTCTGCAATTAACTGACCGTTTAATGGTTATGGAAAACGGTAAGCTTCTCGCCGACGGACCGAAGAAAAACGTCTTGGAAGCACTGAAAGCAGGCAAAATTCAGAAGGGTCAGTAACAATGAAATTAGCAAATATTAAAAAAGCCGCTGAAGAACAGCTAAATACTGAACTAACAGAAAAAGAAAAGATTCAGGCTCAAGACATTGAGTTCATGTCTAGCCTAAGTCAGGCCAGCTTGGAAAAACCGACTTTCCGTTCTCAGTTAGTCGTTTGGATTATGCTATTAGTGGTCATCTGGTTAATTGCCTGGGCAAACTACGCCGAGCTCGACAAAATTGTTCGCGGCGATGGCAAAGTCGTTCCATCCACGCAAATTCAAGTCATTCAAAACCTCGAAGGCGGTATTGTTGAAGAACTTTTCGTCAAAGCTGGTGACAGCGTACAAAAAGGACAAACGCTGTTAAAACTCGATAATACCCAATTTGCCAGCTCTTTCGGAGAGAGTCAGATGCGCGAGTCGCAGTTAATTGCTCGTGCTCAACGCCTTGCTGCAGAAGCGACTGGCAAGGACTTAAATCCGCCACAAAAATTCGACAATCCAAAAGTTCAAGCGCTATTTGACCGTGAATATGAGCTTTATACTGCGCGCAAAAAGCAACATAAGAGTAACGATACAATTATCGTAGAGCAAATCGAACAGAAAAAATTCGAATTACGTGGCACACTGGCACAAAAAACTCAGTTGGAACGTTCTTTAAAACTAATCACTCAGGAAGTTGACTTAATGCGTCCTTTAGTTCGCCAAGGCGTCGCTTCAGAAGTTGATTTACTTCGTTTACAGCGTGATCAAAACGAAGTATTGTCGAAGCTAAAGGATGTGCAAAGCACGATTCCGCAGATACGCTCAGTGATTACCGAATATCGAGCGAAGCGTGTCGAAGCAAAAGAAGACTTCATGAATCAATCTCAACAAGAATTGAACGAAGTACTTTCTGAAAAAGCGCAATTAGAAGAATCTAAGGTGGCCTTGGAAGATCGTGTCCAGCGTACGGATGTTAAGTCACCAGTACACGGCACAATCAAACAAGTATTCGTCAATACAATTGGCGGAGTTGTGCAACCAGGAAGTGATATTGTCGAAATCGTCCCAGACGATGATACTCTAGTCCTAGAAACCAAAATCAAACCAGCGGATATCGGCTTCCTATATCCAGGGCTTAAAGCGAAAGTAAAGTTCACTGCCTATGACTTTGCCATCTATGGCGGTTTGGATGCTGAAGTTGTCAGCCTTTCTGCCGATACAATCACCGACGAAGAAGGAAATAGCTTCTACCTAGCCAAGATTGAAACCGTGCAAAACCATCTTGGCACGGAAAAAGATCCACTGTATCTATTACCAGGTATGACTGCTGACGTAGATATTATTGTCGGCAAACATACAGTGTTAGATTACATTTTAAAACCAATTATCAAGGCAAAAGACTTAGCCCTGAGAGAGTCATAAACCTTTACGCAAATAAATATACGTAAAATAGACATATTAATAATATTAATTAGTGATTTTAATCAATTAAAGCTAATATCCTGTGACTCTGTAGGTTTTTCTACGCATTGATATGGCAACATTTTACATTTAAAATATTGGTACGGTTGTAGATGAAACCTCTTTTACTGTTTATACAAGACGAGAATGCCTGCAAAAACTGGCTGTCAGTCTGTACAAATGATTGTTCCCTCATCGAAAATTTGCAGCAGTTAGCCGATATAAAAGATGAGCAATGCAAACACTATTTATTGTTTATTCAAATAAATGATAGTGTTACAGTAAACAGTATTATTAGCCTTGCACAAAAAGGCTTTGGCGTTGTTGCATTAAGCAATACTCCAAATGATGCAGAAGGGATAAAACTGTTTCAGAATGGCATTCGCGGCTATGCAAATACTTTTGCTGCTAAACCAAGGATTGAGCAGATTATCTCAACCGTAAAAGCAGATAGCGTCTGGTTGGGACCTTCTATTATGCAGGCGATGTTTACATCACTTATGCGAAATCAGCTACCTAACGATGGCTGGAAAGAGTTACTGACTGATCGAGAGATCGAAACTACAGATTTGGTTCTTGAGACAAAAAGCAATCGTCAAATTGCGGAAGCTTTAGGAATTACCGAAAGAACAGTCAAGGCGCACTTGCGTAATGTTTTTGAAAAACTAGAGGTTACCGACCGACTCTCTCTGGTTTTAAAAATTAAAAATTGGTCATAACCTAACAACTTACATCTATAGAATTTGGACTGACAGAGACGATGACTATGAATAAACGCTTACCAAAACTTATTATTGCATTGAGCAGTGCAATAGCAATCAATGGTTTCTCGACATCTGCACAAGCAATTGAGTTAATCCCAACTGTTGAAGACGCTATTATGCATAGCCCGGAATTCCGTCAACAAGTTAAAGAAAAGCAAGGCGTACAAGCTGACCTTCGCGGAGCAGAAGGCGGTTGGTTACCTTCTGTTGATCTTGCAGCAGGCATTGGCAAAGAAACCGTCAATACTGATGCAGGTGAGGTTTGGGATGAAACTCGTCGCGAAGCCTCTATTCGTGTGACTCAAAACCTTTTTGAAGGTTTTGGAACGCAAAACGAAATCAAGCGTCAAGAAGCTCGCCTACAGTCATCAAAACATACAACTGAAGCAGCCGCTAACAAAGTTGCATTAGACATGGTTTCTGCGTACATGAACCTGCTGAAAGAACAGCAGCTTCTAAACCTAGCAGAAGAAAACCGTCTAACTCACGAGCGTATTCTTGACCAAATCATCCAACGTAGCCAAGCAGGTGTTGGTAACCAGGTAGAAGTTGACCAGGCGAAAGCTCGTTTAGCACTTGCTAACGCTAATGTTACTGCTTCGAAAAACAACTACCAAGATGTGTTGACTCGTTTCCATCGTGTTCTAGGTCGTTTCCCAGACAGTGATTTGGTTAAACCAAACATGGACATCAGCATTCCAGGGACTTTGGAAGAAGCAGTTAACACTGCGCTAATGCAACACCCTACCCTTCGATCTGCTAATGCAGACATTGCAGAAGCGCGAGCGCAGTATAAAGCAGCAAACAAACTGATGTACCCACGAGTAGACATCGAAGTATCGCAAACATACGACGACAACGTAAATCTAACTCCTGGTAAATATGAAGATTTCCAGGCAATGCTTCGTCTTCGCTACAACCTATTCAACGGCGGTAAAGACCAAGCAATCGTTGATCGTGCGGCAGCGGACATCTACCAATCAGCAGAAGTTCGTAACAATACACGCCGTGAAGCAATTGAAAACCTACGTTACGCCTGGGAAGCAACTAACTTCCTTGGCGAACAGTTGATTTTCCAACAGCAGCAAATTGATTCAACTCTGGAAACTTTGAAAGGTTATCGTCAACAGTTCAGTCTAGGTCGTCGTTCATTACTTGACCTACTAAACACTGAAGACGAGTATGTACGTGCGAAAATTGCATTCATCACTAGTGAAAGTGATTACATGATTGCTAAATATCGCGTTTTAAACGGTATGGGCACACTGGTTAACTCACTAGGCATTACCGTTGATTACGACAACACTGTTGCTCAAAACTAATATTTTTTAGTTATCAATGTTAAAAAAGCCCGAGGCTAAAAATTAGTCTTGGGCTTTTTACTTTCTAAAAACGATAAACAAGAGCAGAACCCCAGCAGCTTTTATATATCTATATCTGTCGGGCCAGATAAAACAAATACCGCACACCTTAAAATAAATCGCCCGTAGCTTAAGGAAACGCAGAACAAGTCCAAATGACTTCAGTCAAAGTAAAATTTAGGCTAAGCAAGGCGTCTGTTTGCCGTCAATCTAGACCTGGCAAAAACAGACAACACCGCTTAGACAAATTTTACAAAGCCCTGTCTCGACTTCCCCCTTCGGGCGTCGAGTTCTTCGTTTAGTCGAGGTTTTGAAGAGTCACTTCTTTGTTAGCGTTCTCAACCATAGCTAAGGCTATGCTTCTCAAACGCTGCCTAGAATTTATCTCTTCAAATTCCTCACTGAAGTCAATGGGGACTTATTCTGCGTCTCCCTAAGCAATCGATACGACTAGCGCCAAATAAATTTGATGCAGCCCCATCAACATTACCGTAATTCCAGCTAAACTTTTTACCCATACGTTACGACTTAAGCGAGTAAAGAAGAAAGCAAAAGCACCAATAAGTAATAAATTGGGCAGAGTCCCCAAACCAAAAGCCAGCATGACCAAAGCACCTTGCAAAGCACCACCCGCACTAAGTGCCAAAATCAGCATGCTATACACTAAACCACATGGCAGCCAGCCCCAAACTAGGCCGTACAAACCCGCTTGACGGTAATTTTTAACAGTACGCATCTGTTGAGCATAGGGAGATAATTTAAGCCATAAACTACGCCCGGCTTTTTCAATCACAACAATGCCTTGCCACCAACCGGCCAAATACAAACCTAAAGCCAACATAAATAAACCTGCCACAATTTGCAGACTCTGTTGAAAAGGTAAAACACTCGCAAGAGATTGATTAAGATACATGCCCAAAGCGCCAAATAAAGCACCTATCAACATATAACTGATAATTCGTCCAGCGTTATAAGCGAATTGAAAAGGCAGCATTCGCCACCAACTGGCTTGGTTTTTAACCTCCAAGCTAAAAGTCAACGCACCGACAACACCACCACACATTCCGAGACAATGAACGCCGCCCAGAAACCCTGTCAGCAAAGCAGCTAAATAAATACTTTCAAACATCAACTTTAGAAAAGGTCCGCAAGTCTTTGAGAAAGACGATAGCTTAACGCTTCAGCCAGATGCTCAATTTGAATAGAGTCTGACGCTTGCATATCAGCAATAGTTAATGCTAGTCGCAATATCCTGTAATAACCCCGCGCAGACAAACCAAAGCGTTTAATCGATTGCGCTAATAAATCTTGGGTCTGTTGATCAAGCTGAACTGCCTGATTCAGGCGCTGATTACTCAATTCGCCGTTCAAACAGCCTTGGCGGGAAATTTGACGCTGCTGATTTTCTGCAACCCTATATCTGATCTGTACACTGGTTTCACCATCTGGCTTAGCACTTTGCAGAGCTGCAATTTCCACCGCGGGAACTTCGATATGACAATCAATTCGATCCAACAAGGGACCAGAGAGCTTTTTTAAATAACGGGAAATTTGGTTTGGCGTATCTTTACAGCGCCCTAACGGATCATCGGGGAAATAACCGCTCGGTGTTGGATTAAACGCTGCCACCAGCTGCACATGCGCGGGATAAGTCACATGCTGTTGAACGCGAGCTATATCAACTTGCCCGGTCTCTAAAGGCTCTCGTAAAGCCTCTAGAACATCTCGATTAAATTCAGGCAACTCATCTAAGAACAACACTCCGTGATTAGCTAAGGAAATCGCGCCAGGCTTAGGAATTTTTCCTCCGCCAATGACCGCAGCAGCCGAAGCAGAGTGATGAGGAGACAAATAGGGACGATGATAGAAGTGCTCAATCTCTAAACGATCGCCAGACAGAGAGCGAATCGAGGCATTCTGTAATGCTTGCTGTTCGCTTAAAGGCGGCAGCAAAGTCACCAAACGCGAAGCCAACATACTTTTACCTGCTCCAGGCTCCCCAACCATCATTAGTGAATGATTGCCTGTAGCACAAATTTCTAACAAACGTTTAGCTTGCTTCTGTCCTTGAATATCCGATAAACAGATTGAATATTCTTGCTGAAAATTCACAACAGCCTGGGGAATAACCGCGTCTATCGGCTCCTGACCCTGTAAGTAAATTGTTGCTTGCTTTAACGAGGTGACCAACTGCAAATCCAACTTCGCCGAGGTTTGTAGAAGCAATTGTTGTTCAGCATAATTATCCGCTGGAATCAGTGCTTGACCGCCACCTTTGCTCAATTGCAACAAGCTTGGCAAGACACCATTAACCGGGCGTAATTCTCCAGTCAAAGCCAGCTCTCCATACAGCTCTATTTCAGGGTCTTGCGGTGCGCTAATTTGTTCTGAGGCAATCAAAATACCAATCGCAATCGCTAAATCATAGCGGCCGCCGGATTTAGGCAAATCAGCTGGCGCTAAATTAACCGTAATACGCTTGGCCGGCATCTCAAAGCCAGAGTTGAGCAAAGCGCTCCGAACGCGCTCTTTACTCTCTTTAACCGACGCCTCCGGTAAACCGACAATCGAGAGACTTGGCAAGCCGGAACTAACATGCGCCTCGACTAGCACACGTGGTGATTCCATGCCTAGAATTGCGCGACTGTATATCCTAGCCAAGCCCATACAAAACCGACGACTACTGACTCTTCTGATCTTCTAACTCTGAAAGGCGTGCTTCCAGTGCTTCAAGCTTACTACGAGTCTTCGCCAAAACCGCTTTCTGCACATCAAACTCTTCACGCGAAACCATTTCCATTCGCTCTAAAACACGCTGTAAATTCAACTGAACCTGCTTTTTTCCCTCTTCAGGGAACTCTGCAAAACCGGCAGGAATCGCATCGGCTAACTTTTTAGCCATTTCTTCTAACTGAGTTGGATTAAACATTACTACTCCTAAATCACAATTTAAGGTAACTATACCCATTCAGACTCAATTAGTGAAGTAGCGAACTCTAGGGAAGCGCAGAACAAGTCCAAATGGCTACTTCAAAGCATTACGCCCCAATGCATTTAGAAACCGTCATTAGAGCAATTTAAAATGCCTAGGTTTTTTTACTAATCTTTTTCAAACCCTTGCCGTTAATCAAATTAACGCTATAAACAATCATAAATAATAATGATGGCAAATAAGTAAGACTGACTTACTGTCCATGCATACAGGTGCCGACTTTGCTAAAATCATTAAACATAACAAGGGAAATAGCTATGTACCGTATTCAGGACAGTCCAAAAGTCGCGCTCCGACTTTTTCAATACATAAAGGCTAGTTTTGAAGAACAGGGGATAAACCCTATTCCACTCAATTACTATCTTTGGTATCAATATTACAAAGGCGAAAACCCGCAATTTCGTCAAGAGATGGACCATATTCTAAATGACGAAATAGGCTATAGCGACCGTATTGGACGCCGCCTATTCAATGATTATTTTGCAGTCGACACCACAGCCTCCGAGTTTGATAAAGCTTTTCGCCGCCTAGTTAACCTGATGGTCAAGAAAATTAATACTTGGAACGAAAAACTAGACACTCACACCGACGAGTTGGAAAACTCCACCGCCCGTTTACAAAACCAAGATCTTAACGTTGACGATATTCGCCAAATTACCGATAACGTTTTGCACACAGCGAACTCAATGCAGGCTACCAACCGAGAATTTCAGCAAGAAATGATCTCCAACGCACATGAGATCAAAAAACTTCGACAACAGTTACTCGCTGTACAAACCGAATCTTTACAAGATGAATTGACCGAAGTCGGCAATCGCAAAGCCTTCAATATGGAAATGGAACAAGTTTTGCAAGAAGCTGAAGAGTACGGTACAAAATGCTGTTTAATTCTGACTGATATCGACCATTTCAAAAAATTTAACGATACTTACGGGCATTTAATAGGAGACAGTGTTCTACGTTACTTTGCCAAGGTAATTAAGCGCAAGCAAGGTGCTAACGAAAAAGTATTCCGCTATGGCGGCGAAGAATTCGTCATCATTTTAAAGAACAGCTCACTGGAAGAAGCACACAAACGAGCAGAAGAGATTCGTAGCCAGGTTTCCAGCGCACATTTAAAACTGAAAAACTCTGATCAAGAAATCAATATGATTACCTCATCATTTGGTGTAGCGGAATTACGCTTAAAAGTAGATGACCGAGAAAGTCTGTTTGCTCGAGCAGACAAAGCGCTCTATCAAGCGAAAAAAGAAGGGCGTAACCAAGTTATCACCGAACAAGCAGCCTAAAGAAGTAACTGTCAAACTAGCAGGTCAAATTCTCGGCTAATTTGACTGCTTATCGCTTGTTTCAGCGATCCTATAGTCTCTTTCCATCACCCCTGCACCGAGAGCTCTTAGCTCATTTTTTCGGGCATTCAATTTCAAACGATTATGATAAGGGGCAGTATAAAGCACATAAACCGCGCGTTTGCGTGCATTGCTCCAAGTTTCACGCATATACAATTTCTGACCTTTTTCACTAAGGCGCTTTAATGCTCGTTGTGCAGCGGCAGGAGAGAAGAAAGAACCTGCCAACAGATATTTAGGCGTCTCTAATGCGACCGAAATCGGCGTAGTATCATCTGGAATAACTTCAACATCATTGATCGTATCGTAAAAGGTAATTTCCGGTTCGGCATACAACTTTGCCGCCTCAGGCATCGGTAAAGCCTCAACAAAGATACCGCTCGGCTCAACAACTTCCTCAACCTTTACCGTTTTTTCGGTAACTGACGAACTCGGCTCACGTAACCACTGCAACGGCTCATCCAAACTATTATTAGAAGGACTTTTCTCAACTTTCGGCTGGATTACATCTGCTTCGACTAAGGAATCATCAAGCGAAGTCTGCGACGCAGCTTCTGACAGGTTTTCAGTATGAGCTTGTGCAGCCTTAACGCTTGACTTAACACCAGAACTGGCAAAATGCGAGACCACCCAAATTCCACCTAGCATCACCACCATCATTAAAAACATCGACAACCATAAATTCCGGTTGCCACTCTGTTTTTCCTGACGCTTATGCCGTGCCGAATGGGTATCTAGCATTTTAGGTTGTCGAGGGCGATAATCGCGAGCCATGCGTCTACCTATCTACTAAGCAAAAAATGTAAGAGATTACATCGACTGTGGTGCCGACACATCCAATAGTGCCAGACCGTTTTTCAATACCTGTTTAACCGCGCTAATCAATGTTAGACGAGCTTGACGTAAGTTATCATCTTCAACAATAAACTGGCTTGCGTTGTAGTAAGAGTGTAATCCATTTGCCAAATCTTTCAGATAGTAAGCAATTTGGTGCGGCTCATAAACTACTGCGGCACGAGCAATAACTTCTGGATATTTCGCCAGTTCAGTCGCCAAAGCAGTTTCATGCTCGGCGGTCAGCAAGTTCAGATTCGCCATCCCTTGCTCAAGATCTAAGCGATAACCTTTATCAACTGCTTGTTCTAATACACGACAGATACGCGCATGTGCATACTGGATGTAATACACCGGGTTATCGTTCGACTGCGACTTCGCTAAATCCAAATCGAAATCCATATGTTGTTCCGACTTACGCTGCACATAGAAGAAACGCGCCGCATCAGCACCGACTTCTTCACGCAGTTCACGCAAAGTAACAAATTGACCGCTACGCGTCGACATCGCCACTTTTTCACCGCCACGATAAAGCACCGCAAACTGAACCAATAATACTTCAAGCTGTTCAGGATTGGTTTCCATCGCTTCCATCGCCGCACGCACACGCGGAATATAACCGTGATGGTCAGAACCCCAAATATCGATCAGCACATCAAAACCGCGTTCCAGTTTATTAAAGTGGTAAGCGATATCCGATGCAAAGTAAGTTTTTAGACCATTATCACGCACCACAACGCGATCTTTTTCGTCACCGTAATCGGTCGAGCGGAACCAAAGCGCGCCGCCTTTTTCATAAATTTTGCCGGCTTTCTGCAACTTCTCTAGCGCCGCATCAATCACACCGGTATCCATCAAAGAACGTTCCGAGAACCAGTTATCAAAGCGTACATTAAAGCCTTCTAAATCGTCTTTAATATCACCTAAAATACTGTTGATCGCAATCTGTAGTACATCGTAATACTGACTTCCAAGCAGGTGTTTGGCTTTTTCAATCAGGTCATCGATATGCTTTTCTTTATCACCGTCATCTTGACCTTCATCCGCCGTAATTCCGGCAAACACTTCAAAAGCCGGCTTCTGTAGCGTTTCCGCAAACTGATTACGTACCTGCGACGCAATATCGAAAATATAATCGCCCTTATAACCATTGCTCGGGAAAGCAAATTCTTCACCGCACTGTTCTAGGTAACGCAACCACACCGAAGTCGCCAAAATATCCATCTGACGACCGGCATCGTTAACGTAATATTCACGACAAACGTCGAAACCGGCAGCATCCAAAAGATTAGCAACTGACGCACCATAAGCCGCACCACGGCCATGCCCGACATGCAGCGGACCGGTCGGATTGGCAGAAACGAATTCCACTAAAACCGACTTACCTTGCCCGACATTGCAGCGACCATAATCGTCAGCTTTCTCGAAAACTTGCCCAACTACATCAAATTTCGCCGAGTCGTTGACAAAGAAGTTAATGAAACCCGGACCAGCAATTTCGACTTTCTCGATAATCGAGCTATTTTGCAACAAATCGATAATCTTCTGCGCCAAATCACGCGGCGGCATACCCGCCATTTTGGTGAGCATCATCGCCAAGTTAGTCGCGAAATCACCGTGCGCTTTATCGCGAGTGTTTTCAACATGGATGCGCGGTGCGGCATCTTCCGGAATCACACCTTGATCTTTAAGTTGTTGCACCACATCGGTCAAAATTTGCGCAAGTTGCTGCTTCATTTGCTGCTCTCTTTGTTGTAAATCTGCAATCTGTCGGGAAGTTTTCTGGATTTTCAAAACCGCCAATTCAAGCGGTTTTACGTTTCTAAAATCAAGCCAGATATGATACCTGATTTCACTTAAGGTTTTTACGAAATCTAGCGATTGAGCGCAGCCCTAAAAACAAAAAACCACCGGCCTACAGAATAGGCCGGTGGTTTTTGCAGACAACGCTGAGCGGAAAAACTAGCCGGAGGTTTTCGAAGCCGGTTTAGCGGTCTTCTTAGTTCCCGTTTTTTTCGCCGTTGTCTTTTTGGTTGTCGTTTTTTTCGCCGCGGCTTTCTTAGCAGGCGCCTTCTTCGCTGCGGCACGACCGCGTTTCTTCGGTTCTGGCGCTTCATCCAAACGCTTGATGCACTCTTCCAATGTTAACTGCAAAGCATCTTCATCCTTGGCAATCTTGGCATTTTTCTTGGTAGTCAAGTCAGTGATATAAGGCCCCCAGCGCCCTTTCAGGATTTTGACATCGGCATTTTCCGGGAAGGTTTTGACAATTTTCTCGGCTTCCGCTTGGATTTTTGCTTCCACTAAAATCACGGCTTCTTCCAGCGTGATGCTTAACGGATCATACCCCTTAATCGGCGCATATTTCTTGGTGCCATATTCCAGATAAGGTCCGAAAGGCCCCTGCTTAGCAATCAGCTTCTGACCGGCTTCAACGCCAAACGTCGAACCGTCCACTGCCGTAGCGCTGTATGATTCTGGCATTTCACCGACTTCACGAGGCAGCTTAAACAGTTCCAACGCATCTTCCAGCTTCAGCACATCCATTTTCTGCCCTGGCATCAGGCTAGCAAACTGCGGTTTCTCTTCATTTTCACCATCGCCCAGCTGCACATAAGGACCGAAACGACCGATTTTAACAAACATCGGCTTGCCGGTTTTTGGGTCATTCCCCAGTAAACGCGCCTGTCCGGCTTCTTCACGAGAAACGTCTTCCGCCGCTTCCACTTTCGGATGGAACTGGCTATAGAAGTCTTCCAGCATATCTTGCCATTCCAACTTACCGCTGGCGATAACATCGAATTTATCCTCAACTTTAGCGGTAAACTGATAATCCAAAACATCACCAAAATGCTTGGTCAAAAAGTTGGTAACAATACCGGCAATATCGGTCGGAAACAGCTTATTCTTTTCCGAACCCGCCATTTCCGATAAAGTTTCAGCATTCATGCCTTCCGCATTCAAAGTCAGCTGGCGGTAATCACGCGGCGTACCTTCACGATCTTCCTTGACCACATATCCACGCTGCTGCACAGTATCGATGGTCGGCGCATAGGTTGATGGACGACCAATACCCATCTCTTCCAAAGTACGAACCAGACTGGCTTCGTTGTAACGTGCCGGCGGGCGAGCAAAACTTTGACGAGCCGTCAGTTCGCCAAGCGACAAGGCTTGACCAATCTGCATCGGCGGTAAAATACCGTCATCGTTTTTATTGCCGAAATCGTAAACTTTCAAGAAACCTTCAAAAGTGATCACCTCACCTTTGGCAACCAATTTATCGTCACTCAAATTACTAATCGCAATCTCAACTGTGGTGCGTTGCAATTGTGCATCGGCCATTTGCGAAGCAATTGCACGGCGCCAAATCAATTGGTACAGTCGCTGCTCATTGCGCTCGCCAGTGACTTCACTGACATTAAAATCAGTCGGTCGAATCGCTTCGTGCGCCTCTTGCGCATCAGCGTTTTTGGTTTTGTAACGGCGGCTATGGCTGTATTCTGCACCGTAATTCGATGTCACAACTTCTTGCGCTTGAGCAATCGCCATTTCCGACAAGTTGACCGAGTCGGTACGCATATAGGTAATTTTCCCAGACTCATACAAACGCTGTGCAATCATCATGGTCTGCTTAACCGAGAAGCCTAGCTTTGAGGAAGCTTCCTGCTGTAGCGTTGATGTGGTGAAAGGCGCTTTCGGGCTACGTTTTGCCGGCTTTTCTTCTAACGACTGCACCGACAATTGCGCTTTGCTGATTGCCATCAGATAAGCTTGCGCTTCTTCTTCGGAGTCAAAACTCGCATTGCGTTTTACATCAATTTCACCACATGGCTGACCGGCTTGATCAAGCAACTGCAACTTACCTTGCACTTTGAATGAGAAGCTAGCCTCGAATTTTTCAATTTCTTTTTCACGTTCGACAATTAAGCGAACAGCCACCGACTGGACACGCCCAGCCGACAGGCCGGTACGGATTTTTTTCCATAGAATTGGCGACAGTTCAAAACCGACGATACGGTCGAGGATTCGGCGCGCTTGCTGCGCATTAACCAAATCCATATCCACAGTACGCGGATTAGCGACCGCGTTTTGAATCGCTGGTTTAGTGATTTCGTGGAACACAATACGTTTGGTGTTGCTAACATCCAGTTTTAAGGCTTCCGCTAGGTGCCAAGCAATGGCTTCCCCTTCGCGGTCCTCATCCGTTGCCAACCAAACCGCATCGGCCTCTTTAGTCAGTTTACGAAGCTCGGCAACGTTCTTCTTTTTATCCGGAGAGATTTCATAATTCGGCTCAAAACGATTCGCTAAATCAATCCCCATGCCTTTCTTTTGAATATCTCGAATATGGCCATAGCTCGAGCGGACAACAAAATCTTTGCCCAAATACTTTTCAATGGTTTTAGCCTTGGCCGGCGACTCCACTATCACCAAATTTGTCATAAATTCCCAATACTTCTTATCAGTCGAATCACTTGTAAATCCAAGGATTCAATTATTAATCTTTTTTTTAGGGTGCATAATTTTTTTCGGATTTGCAATCAATTTTGTTTGCGAACAGAAAAATTCGCAGAAAGGATATATAAAAATAAGAGTGCTTTTGCCGTTAGTGAAGACGCTGCCAACGTCCGGCAGAAAGTTTTTCCACCTGACCTTGCAATTCCAGCATCATTAACTCGGTCTGCAATGCAGAAAGCGGCATTTTACTGAGCACCAAGAGTTCATCTAGGGAAACTGGTTCAAACTCAATAAACTGCAATAATTTACGCGCCGACTCGGATAATTGCGCACCCTTATCATCGGAACTCGCAGACTTACCTTTCTCTTCCGGCAAGAGCGACAACTGTAATAAGGCGCCAAGTTCGGCAAACACATCTTCACCGGACTCAACCAACTTGGCGCCTTGCTTGATTAACTGGTGGCAACCCTTAGCTTGTGGATTGTGAATCGACCCCGGAATCGCAAACACTTCGCGTCCCTGCTCATTGGCAGTACGCGCGGTAATCAGAGAACCGCTTTTCAAGCTCGCTTCGACCACCAAAGTACCGACACTTAAACCGCTGATAATGCGATTACGACGTGGAAAGTTTTTTGCCAAAGGGCGTGTGCCAAGCGGATATTCGGAGACCATCGCCCCCTCGGCAGCAATTTCTCGCGCCAAAGCTTGATTAGCTGCCGGATAGACTCGGTCTAAACCCGTCCCTAAAACAGCAATGGTTTTACCAGTACCTTTTAATCCGCCTTGATGCGCGGCGGCATCGACACCGGCGGCCAAACCGGAAGTAATGGTCAACCCCTGTGAGGAAAGAAAACTGGCAAAATCGAGAGCATTGGCGATACCGGTTTTCGAGGCGTTACGACTGCCGACTACAGCAATCTGCGGGTCATTCAATAACTCGACACTGCCGCGCACCGCTAAAATCGGCGGCGCATCATCGATCTCTTTTAATAAACGTGGATAGTCACTATCCCAATAAGTCAGCCAACGTTGCGGAAAACCGCTACTGTCTTCTTGCCAAGCCAATGCTTGTGCAACTAAAGGCTCAGCAATGTCGTCTTGCAGCTGTTGCAGCTGCCAAGCATTGAAACCGCTGATTTTTTGAATTTCGTTATCACTGGACTGCAAAACATTGCTAAAACTGCCGAAAGCCTGCAACAGAGCCTGTAACTGCTCCAGTTTGGGCTGCGCTTGATGCAAACGCAAGAGTTGTGGGAGTTCTGAAAACGCAGACATAAAATTCAACTTACAATTCAGCTATAATGCAGACAATTATTGATAACCCTGATTTACAGGCGCTAAAAACCTGTAAAAAAGTATAAACGCAAAGAGCATTTTAATGGAAAAACACGCCGATTTACTCGACATTGTCCTGTACCCTGAGCAAGGCCTTCGCGAGATATGCAAACCGGTCGCTGAAATGAATGACCGCATCGACAAACTAATTGACGACATGTTTTACACTATGTACGACGCGCCGGGTATCGGCTTGGCCGCGCCGCAAATCGCCGTACAAGAGCGCGTAATCGTGGTTGATGTGTCAGAAAGCAAAGACGAACCTATCGCCCTGATTAACCCGAAAGTGATTCAAGAAGCCGGTAGCATCACTTGGGAAGAAGGCTGTTTATCTCTGCCGGGCGTTTATGGCAAGGTCAAACGCCCAAGCGACATTATCGTTGAAGGCATGAACCGTGACGGCAAGATCATCCAAATCGAAGCCAGCGAACTGTTAGCAGTCTGTTTACAGCATGAAATCGATCATTTGAACGGCGTACTTTTCACCGACCATCTATCCGGTTTGAAACGCACTCGCGCTCTGCAAAAGTTCCGTAAACTGCAAGCCGAAGGCGAAAAATAATGAGCCAGCCATTGAAGATTATTTTTGCCGGAACACCGGATTTTTCGGTCGCACCTTTGCAAGCGTTGCTTGATTCCGAACACGACGTGATTGCCGTCTATACACAACCGGATCGCCCAGCCGGACGCGGTCGAAAACTAACGGCCAGTCCGGTCAAGCAACTCGCTCTAGAACACGACCTGCCGGTTTATCAGCCATTGAGTTTGCGCGACGAAGCCGCACAAGCTGAAGTCGCCGCCCTAAATGCCGATGTCATGGTGGTGGTTGCTTACGGTTTAATTTTGCCGAAAGCGGTATTGGAGATGCCGAAATTGGGCTGTCTAAATATCCACGCTTCATTGTTGCCAAGATGGCGTGGTGCGGCACCAATCCAGCGTTCAATTCAATCCGGCGACGCGGAAACCGGCATCACCATTATGCAGATGGATGTCGGTTTAGACACCGGCGATATGCTGTATAAAATCGCAACACCAATCAGTGCCGACGACTCTTCACAAACCCTGCATGACCGTTTAATGGACATGGGCGCGCAAGCGATTATCGACACCTTAGCCGACCTGCCAAACTTGCAGAAAAAAGCTGAAGGGCAAGACGAGTCGCTCGTGACCTATGCGGAAAAACTCAGCAAAGCAGAAGCGGAAATCGACTGGACTAAACCGGCCAGCGAACTGCAACGCGCCGTGCAAGCTTATAACCCTTGGCCGGTCGCTTTCTGTAACTTCCAAGACAAACCACTGCGTATCTGGAGCAGCCGCGTTATCGAAGCTAGCACCGATGCAACTCCGGGAACCGTATTAGCGGTCGAAAAAGACGGCG
Source organism: Thiomicrorhabdus marina (assembly GCF_017571465.1). GTDB lineage: Bacteria > Pseudomonadota > Gammaproteobacteria > Thiomicrospirales > Thiomicrospiraceae > Thiomicrorhabdus > Thiomicrorhabdus marina. The sequence goes on from NZ_JAGETV010000003.1 coordinate 67,858, forward strand.
TGCAAGTACAGACCGGTGACGGCGTTCTATGCCTGACTCAAGTGCAACCGGCCGGTAAAAAAGCCATGGCAGCCTATGACTTTGCGCAAGCGCGTCAACTGCAAGGACAGCTTCTACAATGAGTGAGCAGCCAAGCCAAAACAGCGGCGCACACACTCGCTTTGTCGCGTTGAAAATGTGTCTACAAGTGGTCGAGCACGGCCGCTCTTTGAGCCAAGTATTACCGGAAGGTTTAGCACAATTCAGTGATAAGCGTGAACGCTCGTTTGTGCAAAACTTGGTGCTCGGCACCTTGCGCTGGCAATTTCGCTTAATGGCGATTCGCTCGCAACTCTTAAAGAAAAAACTGAAAGCCAAAGACGAAGACGTCAATCAACTGATTCTGCTTGGCTTATTCCAAATTTTGCATACTGAAACCGCTGAACATGCGGCGGTTTCGGAAACCGTCAATGTCACCGCCAAGCTAAAAAAGCCGTGGGCGAAAGGTTTAGTAAATGGTATCCTGCGTAACTTTATGCGTGAAAAAGACGCCATCTGCGCCGAAGTTGATCTGAAACCGGCGCAGAAATATTCGCATCCGCAGTGGTTCTTCAAAGCGATGCGCAAAGCCTATCCTGAACACTGGCAAGAAATTCTTGAAGCCAATAACCAAATCGCGCCGCTGACCTTGCGCAATAACGCCTTGGAACAGTCGCGCGATGAATTATTGCAAGCCTTTGCAGAAGCCGACATCCAAGCCAGCGAGCATCCGCATTGTCAGCAAGGCATCGTGTTGGAACAAAGCACCGATATCACCCAACTGCCGACCTATGACGAAGGCGGTTTTAGCGTACAGGATGCCGCAGCACAACAGGCTGCGCAAATCCTGCAACCACAAGCAGGCCAAAAAATCCTAGACGCTTGTGCAGCACCAGGCGGTAAAACTGCACACTTACTGGAATACGCCAATGCCGATTTAGATTTATTGGCACTGGAAAAAGAGCCCGAGCGCCTGGATAGATTGGCGGAGAACTTGCACCGTCTTGGATTAGAGTGCGATTATCGAGTTGGTGATGCCAGTCAAGCAAGCGACTGGTGGGACGGTCAACCTTTTGACAAAATCCTTCTGGATGCACCTTGTTCGGCAACAGGCATTATTCGCCGTCACCCAGATATTAAATGGCACCGTATCCCGGAAGACATCGAAGAGCTGGTCGAAATTCAGCAAAAAATTCTTGATGAGTTATGGCAAACTCTGAAACCCGGTGGACAGATGCTGTATGCAACCTGTTCGGTACTGCCACAAGAAAACCGCGAACAGATGCAAGCTTTCTTGGAACGTACCAACGATGCAGAGATGATTCCGTTAGCGGTGGACTGGGGTTGGCAAGACAGTGAAATCGGACGTCAAATCCTACCGGGGCAAGACGGCATGGACGGCTTTTACTACTGCTTGCTGCAAAAGCAAGCGTAAACGGTAGCAGGCTCAGGGTATGCAATCGGTCACAAGGCATTTCTCAATCATCTTGATAATCGCCAGCATGTTTGCCGCCCTTTCCATGCCTGCGTTCAGCGCCGACGACATCAGCAAGTCAATTCGCTTGGACCCTTTCTCACAATTAATTAGCCCAAACGATGATGACATCATCGGTTTACAGCCCAACCAAGCCCAACCCAAAGAAGTGTTGAATATCGATCTGGATGAAATGCTCGCTGACGAGGAAAGTGTTATCGACACCATCAGCCAACCGAGCATCACTCTGATCAAGGTGGTCGATTATCGCGATAATCAGCAACTAAAGATTGATTCGCTAAGTCGCTTTAAACTCGGCGAAGCGCAGATTGAAGCGATTAATCATGGCATCAGCCTGAAATTCCGCACCGAAATCCTGCTGACCGAAAGCAGTTCTCTTCTCGGCTTTCCCTATCAGCGTACTCGCAAGCACTTTCGCTACCACACCGAACTGACCAGTTTTGGCCTTAACCGCCAGTATCTTTTATTCAATAACCGCAATGACAAACGTCAACATTTCAGTTCCATTGACCGCGCTCTGGAAACCATGGGCACGCTCGATGACTTTGAAATTGCTAATTTAAAAGAACTACACCCAACCCAAAAGTATCGATTACGAGTGCGCATCTATTTGGATTACTGGGCTTTGCCGTCGCCGATGTTACTGGACGCACTGCTGGATGACTCTTGGCGCTTGGACAGCGGCTGGTTTGAAGTTAACCTAACCACTCCATTGAGTTGGCAATAACAGGAGTCGCAGATGGGATCATTTGGACGCTTTTTAAAACAGTTCGGCTGGGTTAGCCTGCTGTTTAGTGTATTGATGTTGATGCTGGTGATGATGAGCCAAATTCTGCAAAACGCCTCCAAATTCGAAGAGGCCTACTCAGTGATGCTCGTTATCACTTGGGTCGGCGTCGGGGTTCTCTTGGGTCTGTTTGTGCGCACCTTGTGGAAGCTGTATCGCCAATTTCAACAGAATATTCCCGGCATTAAAATCACTATCCGCCTAACGGTTTTGGCGACGATTTTAATGGGCATTCCGGCAATCACCATCTTCGCCTTCTCGCTGAATTTTATCCAACAAGGCATTAACCAATGGTTTGACGTCACCACTGAAGATGCGCTCAATAAAGCCGCTAATCTCGCAACCATCACCTTGGACAATAAAACTCGCGACAGTTTAAAACTAACGCAAAGCGTAGTCAGTCAGCAGCAAATCGGTTTGGAATTCAATCCGGTGGCAACCGTCGATACCATCCGTATTCTGCTCAATGCTCAAGAGGTTGCGCTCTATCAAACCAACCAACAACTAGCCGCTTTCAGCTCTCGTGACAACACGCAAATTTTACCGAGTACGACACCCGGCGATAATCTGTTCCAACAAGTGCGGAAAGAGACTCCTTATGCCGCTATCGAGAGCATCCCCGGCGCCACCCTCAAAGAACAATTCGTACGCATTCTGATTCCAGTCGGACGCTCATTGAACTCGCAATATGCGCTACAGGCAATTTTCCCAATTCCGCAAAACCTCACTGCGCAAGCCGACTCGGTAGCCGTAGCCGCACAACAATACAGCGAACTTTCATACCTAAAAGGCCCATTAACCACCAGTTTCACCTTAATCTTATCAATGGTAGTGTTACTGACTTTAGTGACAGCAGTACTGTTTACCGTGCGAGCAGTACAGAACTTCACTAGCCCGATTCGTACTTTAGCACGCGGTACCAAAGCAGTTTCACGCGGCGACTATACCATTCGCATGCCGGTCAAACAGCAGGATGAATTCGGCGAATTGATTAGCTCTTTCAACGATATGATTAGCCGTATCGCACAAGCGCGAAACGACATTAAACTCAGTCACCAACAAGCCGAAGTGCAAAAACTGTATCTGCAAACCGTCATCCAAAACCTGACTAGCGGCGTGATTACCATGGACACGCAACAGCAAATTCGTACCTTGAATAGCGCCGCCGAAAGAATCCTCGATGTAAAAAGTGAACACCTTCTAGATCAGAGTATGTCGTTCCTCGCCAAGGCGAAAACCCTAGAAGAATTACCCGGCGACCAAGAACTGCATCAACAAAGCTTGCAACATCTGTTGGGACGAATCGTGCAGGAATTTTCCGATTTAGAAAGTGCCTCCAACAAACCAGCCAACGATTCGGAAAATAGCTGGAGCATGCAGTTTGAATTCCAAGTCGCCAATGGTCAAAAAATCTTATTTTTACACGGCTCACCGCTACCGGCGCTGGATCAGAAAGCAGCTGGTTACATTATCGTTATCGATGACATTACCGAATTGGTACAAGCACAAGTACACGCTGCTTGGAGTGATGTGGCACGCCGTTTGGCACATGAAATCAAAAACCCGCTCACGCCGATACAACTTTCGGCGGAACGTCTTAATTTTAAACTTGGGCGCAAGCTAGAAGGCGAAGATCAGGCGCTACTCGACCGACTAACGCTGACCATTATCGAGCAAGTCAGTACCATGCAAACACTGGTACAAGCGTTCAGTGATTACGCCAATACGCCGGAAGTCAAACTGCAACGTACCGAATTGTGCAGCTTGATTCAAGGCATCACCGAAATGTATCAAGACCCGAGCGCTAAGTGGCAAGTCGTCTCACATCTCGATCAAAATTGTCCGTTGGTATTAGCGGATAAATCACGCCTGCGCCAACTGTTCCACAATCTAATTAAGAACGCCTTAGAAGCCTGCGAAGAATTGCCGGCACCTAAGGTCGAAGTCCGCGCCGATGTAGTTGACAATGATCATCTCGAAATTCACGTTTGCGATAATGGCCCCGGCATTCCGCAAGAGGCGCAAAACTGGATTTTTGAACCCTATTCAACCGATAAACCGAAAGGGACGGGCTTAGGTTTAGCGATTGTCCGCAAAATTGTTGACGAACATCACGGACAAATTCGGGTTAAGACTTCACCCGCCGAGGGCACCTGCTTTATAATCACTTTACCCATCCTAGCTAGCGAGTAAACATGAAACCGGGCAAACTACTGATAGTTGATGACGAAAAAGACATTCGTAATTTAATGCACGAAATCTTTGCCGAGGAAGGTTATCAGGTTGATACCGCTGCCAACGGCGTTCAGGCCAAGCAAGCTTGGCGACAAAGTTTACCGGATATTATGTTTCTCGACGTATGGATGCCGGACGTAGACGGCATTAGTCTTCTTAAAGATATGCAACAGGAATCGCTTCTAGAACACACCAAAGTGATTATGATGTCCGGCCACGGTACTATCGAAACGGCAATTGAAGCCACCAAACTGGGGGCTTACGACTTCTTGGAAAAACCGCTTTCGCTGGCAAAACTGATTGTCACTGCCGAACGCGCCATGGAGAACATCCGTCTTAATCAAGAAAACCGTCAGCTTAAACAGAAGCTACCGGAGCAGTTCTTGCCAATTGGCAAAAGCAAATCCATGGTCAGCTTGCGTGAGACCGTAGAACGCTTAGCGAAATTCACCATGCCGGTATTGATTGAAGGCGAATCCGGCAGCGGTAAACATCATCTAGCGCGAGCACTGCACAAAACCAGTAGCCGTAAAGATGGAGCGATTGTTGAACTTTCCGCTTATGACTTTAACCGCCATTTAGAGCAAATGCAGGAATCCGCACTATTACAGCAACTGCGTCAAGCCGACATGGGCACCTTAGTCATTGCGAATATTGAACAACTGAATCTTGACGCACAAAATATTTTGACCGATTTAATTCAAAATAAAATGGTGCAGATGGACGAACAGAAGATCGCTTTAGATATTCGCATTATCGCTCTGAGCCGAGGTGAGCTGGAACTCGCCGTCGAACACGGTAATTTCCGCGACGAACTGTATCAACGTCTGAAGGTGATGCCAATCGGCATTCCTGCCTTGCGCCAACACACTGAAGATATTCCCGAACTATTGGAGTTCTTCATCAACCACTACGTCACCCGTGATGGTTTGGAATACCGTCATTTCAGTGTTCCTGCGCAAAATACACTGCGCCAGTACGCTTGGCCGGGGAATTTAAAAGAATTACAAAACCTAGTACAACGTATATTAATTCTTGGCAATGGCGAAGTGACCGATGAAGAAGTGCGCAATTATCTTAAAGAATCGCAAAGCGAATCCAGTCAAGCAGCCAACGTCGATACCACTTTAAATTTAAAAGAAGCCAAAGACCGTCTGGAAGCGGCTTATCTGTCGCAACTATTACGCGAAACCGGCGGCAATGTCGCCGAGACCGCAAAACGTTCCGGCATTGACCGCACCAACCTATACCGTAAATTGAAAAATCTCGGTATAGACCCGAAAAACCCAATCTGATTTGGCTAACGGAAGGTCTCTCAAGACCATGATGTAAATCGAGAACGCAGATGAACATAGTGATTTTAGGTGCCGGTCAAGTCGGCTCATCGCTGGCAGAAGTGCTAGCTAATGAAAACAATGATGTAACCGTGGTTGATATTGACCGCCTACATCTACAGCGTCTGCAAGACCGCCTCGATATCCGCACTGTTTTCGGCCACGCTTCGCATCCAGACATTCTGACCCAAGCCGGCTTGGAAGACGCTGATATGCTGATTGCCGCAACTCAGAATGACGAAACCAATATCGTCGCTTGCCACCTTGCACAATTGATGTACAAGGTGCCGACTAAGATTGCTCGTGTACGCGGTCGTTCTTATCTTGCTCACCCTGAACTTTTTGATAGAAACCAGAACGAAAACGCCGTCAATATCGACCTGCTTATCAGCCCGGAAAACCTGGTAACTGAATATATCCTACAATTAATCGAATATCCCGGATCATTGCAGGTTATCGATTTCCATCACAGTAAACTACGTATGGTCGCAATGCGCGCCTATGAAGATGGTCTATTGGTTAACAAGCAGATTAATACTCTGAAAAAACATCTTCCTAGCGCAATTAAAACCCGAATTGTCGCCATTTATCGTAACCGAGACGAAATCGTTATGCCTACTGGCGACACAGTAATTCGAGCAGGGGACGAAGTATTTTTCCTAGCCGAGCCGCGTCATGTCCCGGCTATCATTGCCGAATTACGTCAGAAAAAAGAAAAACCGTCACGCAATATCATGATTGGCGGCGGCGGAAATATCGGTTTTCATCTCGCAAAAGCCTTGGAAAAAGACCATATGGTTAAATTAGTTGACCATAATATGCTTCAAGCCCGAGAAGTCGCGGAACAATTGAATAATACCGTAGTCATTCGCGGCGATATTTCCGATAAAGATTTGTTATTGGAAGAAAATATCGATGAAATCGATCTATTCGTTGCGGTAACCAATAGCGACGAAGCCAATATTATTTCCGGCATGCTCGCCAAAAAACTCGGCGTGCGCCGTGTTATTGCTCTGGTGAATAACCAATCTTATGTCGAACTGATTCAATTGAACGGTATCGATGTGGCAATTTCCGCCGACAGCATCACAACCAGTAATTTATTGCACCATACACGCCAGGGCGACACGGTAAAAGCCGTAACCTTACGCCGTGGTGCCGCAGAAGCGATGGAAGTCGTTGCGCACGGTAGTGAAAATACCTCGGAAATTATCGGTAAGACCCTAGCTGAAATTCCTTGGCCAAGCGACATCACTGTCGGCGCGATTATCCGAAATAACGAGGTGATTATTGCTCATCGTGACTTGGAAATTGAAGCCGAAGATCATGTCATTCTCTTCCTGACCGACCCAAATAGCGCCTCGGCAATTGCCGAACTGTTTGCCACCAGCGAACCAAGCTGGTTTAGCTGGAACTAAGTATGCACTCCAAAATCATCCTTAAAATCATCGGTCTATTGCTGATGATTTTCAGCCTGACCCTAGTCCCTCCGATTATTGTTGCGTTGATTTATCAAGATGGCGCTCTAACGGCATTTGCTTCAGTTATGGGCGGAGTCTTAATGCTCGGCTTATTTTTATGGCACCCGGTTCGCGATTACAAACAAGACCTGAAAATCCGCGACGGCTTCTTCGTCGTGGTCATGTTTTGGGTGGTGCTCGGCATGGTCGGAGCACTTCCTTTATATATCGAAAAGGAGGTGCCTCTCAGCCTAACCGATTCCATTTTTGAGTCCTTCTCCGGCTTGACTACCACCGGCGCAACCGTACTGACCGGCTTAGACGATTTACCGCATGCCATTCTCTGGTATCGACAACAGCTACAGTGGCTTGGTGGCATGGGGATTATCGTTTTAGCGGTCGCAGTGCTGCCTATGCTCGGCGTTGGCGGCATGCAATTGTATCGAGCAGAGATGCCTGGTCCAATGAAAGATTCGAAAATTGCACCACGTATATCGGAAACCGCCAAAGCGCTTTGGTACATTTATCTCGGCTTAACCATCGCCTGCGCTCTAGCCTATCGGTTTGCTGGCATGAACTGGTTTGACGCCTTTAGCCATAGTTTCTCTACCGTTGCGATTGGCGGCTTCTCGACCCATGATGCCAGTATCGGTTATTTCGACAGCTTTGAAATTGAATTGGTCGCCATCTTCTTTATGATCTTGGCAGGAATTAACTTTGCACTGCACTTTAGCGCTTTCCGTAGCTTAAACGCCAAAACTTACCTTAGTGACCCTGAATTTAAAGTCTACGCGACCCTATTGCTCGCAATTAGCCTTATCGTCAGCGTATTTTTATATCTACACAATGTCTATCCGAACTGGTCGGATTCCATACGTTATGGCTTATTCCAAGCAATCTCCATTACCACCACCACCGGTTTCGCCAATGCTGACTTTTCTGCATGGCCAAGTTTCTTGCCCGCGTTACTGATATTTATGAGCTTTATCGGCGGTTCTGCGGGTTCAACCGCCGGCGGTATGAAAGTGATTCGTTTCTTGCTACTTTCCAAACAAGTGTTACGTGAAATCCAAGGCTTATTGCATCCAAACGCAATTATGCCGGTAAAACTCAGCGGCCGCAGTATTCCGGAAAAAGTGATGATGGCTGTCTGGGGTTTCCTAGCCGTTTACGTCTTTACCTTCACGATTATTATGCTCGTGGTAATGGCACTGGGGGTTGACCAAGTCACCGCTTTCTCGGCGGTGGCAGCAATGATGAATAACCTCGGCCCGGGATTAGGTGAAGTTTCCGCCAACTACGCGACGCTAAGTGATCCGGTGAAATGGGTGCTGACCTTCGCCATGCTGCTCGGGCGCTTGGAAATTTTCACCTTACTGGTATTATTCACCGCTGCTTTCTGGCGTAAATAAAAAGGATCGTAACCGTGCTTAGCAGCCAAGAAAAATGGGATCAGCGCTATGCTGACTGCACCTTACAAACACCGGCTAATCCCTGCTTTGTGCTACAACAACACAGCAAACTGCTGCCTTTTTCCGGCAGAGCTTTGGAACTAGCATGCGGGCTGGGCGGAAACGCTCGTTTCTTGGCGCGCTGCGGGCTGAAAACCGACGCTTGGGATATTTCCGATAACGCACTGACTATCCTGAATAACTTCGCCAACCTAAATCACTTGCCAATCACACCGCTGATTACCGACCTGGAACAGATGCTTCTTCCCTATCAACAATACGATGTTATTGTCGTCAGTAGATATCTAGACCGCGCCTTGTGCAAACAACTCGTTTCGGCATTAAAGCCAAATGGCTTGTTGTTTTACCAAAGTTTTCTCGCCCCCATGCAAAACAATGCACCGAGTAATTCTGACTTTTATCTGCAAACCGGAGAATTGGTCAAACTCTTTAAAGAATTGCGTTGTGAAGTGAATGGCGAAGGCTGGTTAGCGTCGGAAAACGCGAGCGACGGTGCTGAGAAGCACCGCTACAGCTGGTTTATTGGGCGCAAAATCAAATCGTAAAACTTACTTCTGATAAATGCCCTGTGTGCCGCGGAAGCGGCGATAAGTCCACAAATATTGTTCTGGCGCCATCTTGATACACTGCTCAACTCCCTGATTTAAAGCCATCGCAGCCTTAATAGAGTCAGCATCCGCCAAAGCATCTCGATCAGCGGGTAGGACATGCAAAACAAAACCACCTTGCGGATGGCGCAAACCTACCATAAACAGCACTTCCGCCTCACTCTTCTGCAAGAGTTTGCTGACCAACCCCATGGTTCTGGCCGGCACACCCATAAACGGCACTTTCGGCGCGCCTTCGCCGGCATCCTGATCCGGCAAGATGGCACTTAATTTATTACTGCGCAAAGCCTTAATCAACTGACGAATACCGCGTAAATCGGTCGGCACCAATTCAGAGCCAAACCGACCGCGCGCTTCACGCATCATCTGCTCTAGACCTTGCAGATTGGGCGGTTTATACATCACCGTCGATGGATAATGAATTGCCAAATAATTGCCGACCACTTCCCAATTACCGATATGCGGTCCAAGCATCAACACCCCTTTTCCTTGAGCGAAAGCCTGCTCCAATAGCTCCAAACCATGCACTTCACGGACTGCATTCAACAGCTTTTCCTGATTCCAGCGCCACATAGCACCGGATTCGCAAATCGCTTGTGCATTGTGTTGCAAAACCTGTTTTAACAACTTGTTTCGCTGCTCTTGCGACAATTCAGGGTAAACCGCCCGTAAATTACACTCCGCCAAAAAACGCTGACGATTCGGCAGCCAATATAGAAGCGTGCCGATGAATTTACCAATTGCCTGAGCAACACTCAGCGGCAATAGAGCAAAACCTTTAATCAGCACCACCGCAAACCCAGTCGCAAAGGACTGCTTAAAGCGCTTAGTAAATGAAATTTTTTGTTCAGGAGTTGTCTTACTCATTGCCAATTACTTCTATTCATCAGTTGCTAAATCAGCGGCGCCAGCGTGGTTATCATCAGCAATCAACGGCTGCATTGCAGTCCAAAGATTGGCGTAAAGGTGCTTATTTTTCTTCTCTTGCTCAAGTAACAATTGCTTAGTCTCTTCACGCGCTTGCGGCTTAGCATAACAAGCCGGACAGTTATCAGGAATCACTGGAAGTTCGGCCGTCTTAGCAAAATCGCGAGTCTGATTCTCTCTCACTCGCACCAACGGACGGATAATACGGATATCGCCGTCATCGTTCAGATAATGCGCTTTCATGGTTCGTAGCTGACCGGCGTTAAATGCCGACATAATGAAACTCTCCGCCAAATCATCTAAATGCTGCGCCAAAGCTAAGACGTTATAACCTTCACGGCGACAAGTGGTGTACAAGATGCCGCGCTTTTGACGAGCGCAGAAACTGCAAAAAGAATTGCCCTTCATCCGTTCTTCCGCCAAAGCGACAATATCTTCACTCTCATAAAAATACGGAACATCCATCTTGGCACACCACTCTTTTAACGGCGACGGATCAAAGCCCGGGATTTCCGGATCGATAGTACAGGCCGCTAAATCAAACTTAACTGGCGCGTGACGCTGTAGATGCTTCAAAATAACCAACAAAGCCATCGAGTCCTTACCACCCGATAAACCGAGCATCACTCGATCGCCATCACGCAACATCTTAAATTGCGCCATTGCCCGACCGACCGGTTTCATAATCGCCTTCGGGGGCTTAATCCAATCCTTGGTACGCTCTTTTTTGGTTAATTTAACTTCGTTTTCTTCGTTTGTTTTCTCAACACTGTGCGTGTCGTTCATGAAAATGCCTGCCAACTAAAATTTAAAACAGCGTTATTTTACCGCTTTTGCAAATTCTTAGTAGCGACACTTAAATGATCCTTGATTGACAGCTTCTTCAAACTTCATCAATGAAATTAATTATCCACTTGTTTTACTAAAAATAATTTTATGTTAAGCATTTAAGAAATATTGACATCAATTAAGAACAATTTAAACATCACTAATAGAATGGAATTTCTGTGTAATTCTGTTTTACTTCTACCAACGTCAAGACTTTAAAACAACATGACACGTTCTGGATTTGTCGCAACTGATTATAAAAGCCCTAGCAAACGATTAACATCCTGAACACCTCTTAAAAAATGACCACCAGCATACAGCCGTTAAAGGATACGATTATGAGCCGAACATTCAAACGTACAGCACTCGCCGCAGCGATTCTAACTGCAACTCTAGGACTGACCGCATGCGGAAGCGGGAGTAGTAGCACAGACACTTCCACAACCACTACTTCTGGCACTGCGGCTAAAGGAATTATCAATGCCGGTGTCGTTATCGCTCAAGAACTGGATTTAACAGCAGCCGACCCATTTGCCGCGGATGCACTCATTCCCCTAACGGAAACACAAACGGGTGAGACTGGTAGCTATAGCTTAGAACTGCCGGATAGCTACAATGGCGGTCCAATATTGTTGACACTAACAACTTCTGCAACCTCAGAAATGAAATGTGACACTGTTGGTGGATGTGGATCTTTCGCGAATGCCGATGATGCCAACGATATCCTCGTTGATAATGGAATCATTGACTTTGGTGAATGGTATAAACCCAATGTTGATTCGGATGCAACTGCTGTAATGATGCAAACTTTGATTCCTGCAGGTTCCAGCACGACTATTTCCGCCAGCATTACACCTTTTACCAATATGGCTGTTGCGCGAGCAAAAACAAGATTTTCCAGCGACGACTCTGATTCTCTTAACAATGCTATCAGTAATGCCAACTATGAAGTAGCAACCCTTCTTAATATCAATGCGAATACTCTGTTAGGTACACAACCTATCGATATTACCGATTCAGAATCCGTAAATGGGGCCACCAGTCCTGAACAAGTTGCCTATGCCGCTTTCTCAGCAGCAGTAGCGAATATTGCCGCCAATAACAACCAAACCTTAGGTGAAGCAATTACCGCTCTGGCAAACTCTTTTGCGACAGGTGAAATGGCAATTGATGACACCGATGGTGCTAATACTATATCGATTCGCGAACTGGTACAAGAAGCCAATGACACCTTGGCTGAAGCCGATACCACTGATAAATCTGGCTCAATTCAAAGTATGGAAGATGATGCTGATGAAGCTGAAGCAAATGGCCAAACTACGGTTAATCCCGAACCAAATGATACTGCTACAGCCTCTGCCGTGGATAAAGCAAAAGCACTTGTAAAAGATTTCCGCACCTATGTTAACGCTCTAAACAACACGGTGAACGATCCTAATTTCGCATCGAGTTTTGCTGGCGAGATTGATAGCTCAATGACATTACTATCGAATATGGAAACGGGCGACAACCCAATTGCAGCAACCGCCTATGGGTTACAAGTTATTGAAGCGGAAATTAATAACGCATCGGTGCCAGAAGCTACTTCAATAAACGTTGATATCGACTTTGCAACGGATGCACACGATTACCTATTCACAAGTGGTACTTTGACTGTAACAGCCACCCTAAACGAAGACACGGATGCCTATTCAGGAACTATCGCGCTTGTTAACGCTTCTGATGGAACACGAACCGGTAACTTAAACGGAAGCATTTCAGGAATTATTGAGGAAACTATTCTTAAAGAAACAGAGACTACAGACGAAAGTGAAGGATTATTTACACTTACTAACGGCACACTTAGTGGCGATGTAACGACACCTTCTGGTTCGCTTGAACTCAATGAAACAGCTTTCAACATTAGCGGCGAATATTATGACTACGTTAACTACGATGAAGAGAGTAAAACCTATTCAGATGAATCCAGTGAATCCATAGCGTTCGACTTTGATTCCGGAGCCACGTTAACCGTTTCAAACGAAAGCGGAACTGATGTTGTCTATGCAGGTTCATTCAATATTGATGCGATATTCAACTCAATATCCTCATCGACTAGCACTCCTGAATACTGGGAATACAGCGAAAATGGTCAGCCATTAATTAAAGAGCTTTCATACACTGGTTCAGTCACAGTAGGCGAAGAATCAAGCAGTATTGAGATTACGCTTAATTCTCCGAATGCGTTTGAGTTCTCAAACCCTGAAACGACAGATTCTAATGAAACCGAAGAAAACTTTATGGAACTAGTCGGCTCACTTAGCTTTGATGTCGCCCTAGCTGACTTAATAGACCCTATTTCCGTAGACTGGCTTGCTGAACGTACAGGCCTTAACACGGGCTCTTCAACCTTGACATTAACTCACGGAGACCGATCAATTGTTATTGATGGTAGCGCGACGGTAAACAACGATGCAAGCATAGAAGAACTATTTACTAACGTAAATGGAGATATTACAGTTTCGAATGTAGATGGCGTGGAGCTAATTATCAATCAACCAGAAGAAGATTCTGCTGAAACTGTTATTGGTACTATCACGGTAGAAGGTGAAGAAGTCGCTACTGTCGAAAACATTGACGGCGTCATCAAAATCACCTATCCAGGAGCAGGAGAAAATGGCGGCGATTATGTTCAATTCTTCTAAAAAACATATAACACTTTAGTTACAGCATTAAAGGCGATATATTTCGGTACATCGCCTTTTTTATTAGTCACTAATGCAGGATGCAAAATGCGACACTCTAAATTATTCGCCCATCTAATCGCTATCACAATCTCAATTTTACTAAGCCAACCTGCCCAAGCTAATGACAATATTTTTTTTCAACTCAGTAGCTTCAACCACAGTGAACCCATTGCCCTTAAAGCATTAAACGAGAGTTGGGATAGTGAATTCACAGCTGGCGAAAAAATATTGAGTTTGAGTCAAATAGAACTGGGGTTCAAACAAGATAACTGGCAAATTTCACTATTTCAAAGATTTGACTACCTAGTTAAATTCTCTAAAGACACCTCTGAATTCATTTATGCAACTGAAAACAAATTGCCTCTTGAAGAAAACCAAGAATATCAACTCGAACTAGAGAGCCGATCTTTTGCGGCATCTGGTGTTAAATTTGCCATAAATAGCAATTGGCAAGACATTAACTGGCAGCTAGGAATAAGCTACTTACAAGGCTCAAAACTTACTGACGGAGCATTAAATGGTGTTGCAACACGCATAAATGATAACGACTATAACTTTAACTTTGATGTTGATTATTACTACGACAATGACTTCATCTTCGATCGAAATATAGAGCAGTCACCACAAGGCTATGGCTATGCAATTGATTTAGCTTTAAACAGCCAATTAAGTGAGAAATGGTCTGTCAGACTATTTGCAAAAGATTTGCTTGCTCAAATTTTCTGGCAAGATGCACCTAGATCAGTAGTAACAGGAACGTCAGACACCAAAACCTATGACGAGGACGGTTATGTGATTTTCAATCCAGTCGCTTCCGGAACCGAAAGCACTGAAGACTTCACACAGCGAATACCAATTAAATTAAATTTAAGTAGCACTTATCGAATCACACCGCAACACAGCATAAAATTTGGTTATCGAAACCTCGACGTAGCCGAATTTTATAATCTGGCCTACCAATATCACACTCCTCATTCGCGCTTCGACGTTGGTTATTACCTATCGGCTCAAGCTTGGAGTTTAAGTTATCAACGAAGCTGGTTTAAGCTTCAACTACTCACCGACGATTTGGATTGGCAAGAAGCAAAAACACTCGGTGTTAACTTAGGACTAAGTTACCGTTTTTAGCGGTTTATCTCCCTTCCGCAAACGAAAACGGCGCCGAATTGGCGCCGTTTTTATTTCTCTTCACACAAGCCTGCTACTTAACCAAGCAATGCCGGAACGTTCTTATAAAGAATAAACAGTCCCATTAGAATCATAAACACGGCGAAGCCTTTCTTAAGCGCACCTTGGTCGATTTTTGAGCTGATCTTATGCCCAATCCAACCGCCTAGAATACCAATTGCCGAGAAAATCCAGATGATGTTCCAATCCAGTTGCAGATTGAGTTTTTCCAATACCGGCAGATAACCCGCAAAGCCGGCGAAAGATTTGGCGGCAATAATCACCAAACTGGTTCCGACCGCCATGCGCATTGACAGGCCGCCAAGCAACACTAACGCTGGAATAATCAGGAAGCCGCCGCCGACACCGACTAAACCGGTGACGCCACCAACCACAAAACCGTCGATAGCAATTTTATAGAAAGCACGAGGTTCATGCGGTTCGTCCGATAACTTAACCGGCTTATACATTAAATAAGCGGCAATCAGCAACAGCGCGGTGAAAATCAACATCTGCACTGCGTCGGTAACAAAATTGGCGGTCCAAGCACCAAAAACCGCACCGGCCATACCCGGAATACCGAACATAAACACCGTACGCCAGTCGACTAATTTCTGTTTCGCATAGGGAATCAACGAGAACAGACTAATAATCCCGACAATCATCAAGGAACCGGCAATCGCTACTTTGGTCTCTTGACCAACCACATAATTCAGTACCGGTACGGTGAGAATCGATCCGCCTGAGCCTAACAGCCCGAGGGTAATCCCGATAAATAAAGCGCCAATCCAGGCTAAAACCATAATGGTCTCCTAAAATCTGTAAAAACCTATTTTTAAATCTTTTGAGCTAACTATTATATTTGCCGACTATTGTAGCCAAAGCCCCTATCACTAATCGTGACGGTATCATTAAATGCTTATATTTATTATTTTCGCGTTAAAAACACACCGCTTTCAATGTGATGTGTATAGGGAAATTGGTCGAACAGCGCGGTTTGCTCAATATTATGCGTCTTGGTCAAGACTTCTAAATCGCGTGCTAAGGTTTCTGGATTACAGGAAATATAGATAATTCTGTCGTAATCGCAAACCATCTTTCTGGTTAAATCGTCTAATCCGGCACGCGGTGGATCAACAAAAATGGTGCTAAAGTCGTAGCTGTCTAAGTCCACACCTTTTAGACGATTAAACTCGCGCCCGCCAAACGCCTCGGTGACTTCTTCCGCCGCCATCTTAATAATCTGCAAATTGTCGATGCCGTTGTCGGCAATATTAATTTGCGCGGAAGCCACCGAGGTTTTCGAGATTTCCGTTGCCAGAACTTTGCGGTAACAATCAGCCAAAGCAATCGAAAAATTCCCATTACCGCAATACAGTTCAATTAAATCACCGTTCGACTTGCCGGAAACCGAGCGCGCCCAATGCAGCATATGTTGTGCGACATAAGGATTTGGCTGAGTAAAGCTGTTTTCAATCTGTTGATAATGGAAGTCTTTGCCATCAACATGCAGCGTTTCCGTGACAAAATCCTGATCTAATAGAATTTTCTGCTTACGCGCACGACCCATAATATGGTTAATCGGCAACTGTGTTTTTAGAGCCTGCGCAGCTTCTAGCCATTCATTATCCCCTTCAATTTTGCGACGATAAATCAACGTAACCAGCATTTCACCAGATAGGGTGGCCAAAAAATCCACTTCAAATAAGTTTCTACGTAAGGCTTCATTGGCTTTCAGCGCGTCCATCAGCTTTGGCATTAAATCAGCAATCGACTTAAGCGCCATCGGGCACGAATCGATTCGCACCTTCCGCTTATTCTCCTGATCGAACATAATATAGAAGCTATCGTCTTCCTCATGCCAAATACGGAATTCAGCACGTGCACGATAATGTTCAGTCGGCGATTCAAAAACCTGCAAGTTTGGCGCTTTCGGTAATAAACCTTGTAGACGTTCGACCTTCTCGGCCAGTTGTTGCGAGTAATTTTCAGGAAAAACTTGGCACAGCATAACAATTCGTTCCGTTGCGCCAGAGCTTGGCGAACACAAAAATCGGTATTATAACAAGTCATTAAAAGCGAAATTAAAGGAAACACTGAAATAACTTAACTAGGGTTTGATATTGATCGCATTTGCCCCGCCTTTATATAACAGACGAATTATCGACACTGAAAAAGTTAAGGGCAATTGGCCTGATTAAGTATTAATACTTAAATTAACTGTAATTCTCACTCAAAAATACTTATACTGGAGTAAATTTTATTTAACAAGTAATGAGCATTTAAGATGTCCCAGCCAGTTTTTTTGATTGTTGATGACCAAAAATCCATCGCTCAAGTTCTGAAACAAAAACTTAGCGTGCAATCGACTCTGCCCATAAAAATTTGCCATAGTCTTGCTGAAACCCAAATGTTACTTGCAACGGGGGTCACGATTGAAGTTGCCCTATGCGACCAAAATCTAGCCGATGCGCCACATGGAGAAACCATCAAGTATCTATTACAGCAGCATATCCCCACGGTCGTTTTTAGTGCCAGTTTTTATGATGGCAAAGATGGCGGTAACCACTATAAGAAGATTGCTGATTTTGTAATGAAAGACAGTCCTGCCGCGCTAGATTATGCGGTCAATATAATGCTCAATCTCAGCCAAAATGCGCAACGCCAAGTCTGGCTTTTAACCTCAAACCAGTCAAATTACGCACAAAAACTAATCAACATGCTTCACCTGCAACGCTATCAGGTTCAAACCTTTGAAAAACCAGAAAAAATTCAGCAGCAACTCACCTCAGAAACACCCAATATTATCTTAATTGAAGACGCCACCAATCTAAAACAAGAAGCCGTCTATCAATTTATCGAGGAGGTAAGGCAGGGCTACAATTTAAATCAACTGCCGATGATGATTTGCGAATCTAGCGAAAATATTTACAGCGCAATCAAAATGATGAAATATGGGGTAAACGACTTTTTTAATACCTCTTTTACCGCAGAAGAATTTTATGTTCGTTTAAAACAGAACATCGAGTTAAGCGACTCTTACCACGCGATTGAAGATATCTCACGAACCGATGCACTAACCAAAATTTTCAATCGACGCTACTTCTTTGAATCAGCAGAAAAAAAATTCGCCAAGTTACAGCAGGCACAAAAACCTTTCTTTGTATTGATGGCTGACATTGATCACTTTAAACAGGTAAACGATACCTATGGACATCAAAAAGGCGATGAGGCGATTATCTTTGTAGCAAAACAACTACAAGAGTTTTTTTCAGAGTACTTGGTTGCACGGTTTGGAGGAGAAGAGTTTTGTGTCTTTGGCGAACTAAGCAACCTCGATCAAATTGAACAGCGTTGCGAAGCATTTCGAATCCATATTGAAACCGAATCCGATATCGCAACCAAGATACAATTTACTGTCAGTCTCGGTCTGTGCTCTTCCGGTATGAACATTGACCAAGCCTTTAATCTTGCTGACGAAGCTCTCTACCGCTCCAAAAATAATGGGCGCAATAAACTCTCTCATTGTTAAACCTATTTTAAAACCGCCTAGAGACACAATAGACAACAACTGTTAAAAACCCTCGAAAACGCACTTTAACAATCATTAATCGATACAAAACGATTCGACCACTAAAACAATACCGTGCGATACAAACGTGGAAGCCACCTATAAAGTAACTGCGCTGAAACCAATACAGATATATTCTAAACCTTCCTTAATGCCCATTCTCTCAACTGCGAGCGTTTGCTGTCTAAATCAGTTAAAATACGGCCAATTATTTTTACAGCTTATTCAGGGTTCAGATTTTCATGAGTTCACGCGCGGATCGTATTTCATTACTAAAATCACTTCTTGCCGAAAGAGTCGTCATTCTAGATGGCGCTATGGGGACTATGATTCAAAATATGAACCTTACGGAAGAGGATTTCCGTGGCGAGCGTTTTGCCGATTACCACATGGACATCAAAGGCAATAACGACATTTTGGCAATGACCAAGCCGGAAGTGATTCGCGACATCCATCTAGCTTTCTTACGTCAAGGGGCGGACATAGTTGAAACCAACTCGTTCAACGCCACCACCATTGCCCAAGCCGATTACGACATGCAAGAGGTGGTCACGGAGCTTAACCTTGCCTGCGCCAAAGTCGCACGTGAAGCCTGTGAGATTGCTGAATCGGAAGACGGCAAACCGCGTTTTGTCGCCGGTGTGCTTGGGCCAACAAACCGGACAGCCTCGATTTCGCCAGATGTCAATGACCCGGGTTTCCGTAATACTTCTTTTGACGAACTGGTTGAAGCATACAAACAAGCGACTCATGCATTACTTGAAGGTGGCGTCGATACCATTCTGATTGAAACCATTTTCGACACCCTAAACGCCAAAGCCGCCATTTTCGCGGTGAAAGAAGTGGAAATCGAAGTTGGTTATGAAGTGCCAATTATGTTAAGTGGGACGATAACGGACGCAAGTGGAAGAACCCTTTCCGGCCAAACCACTGAAGCTTTCTATAATGCGGTGGCGCACGCCGAACCACTTTCGGTCGGCTTAAACTGTGCGCTAGGGCCTGAAGAACTCCGTCCTTATGTACAAGAGCTAAGCCGCGTGTGTGAAACCTATGTGTCGATTCACCCAAATGCCGGTCTGCCGAACGAGTTTGGGGAATACGACGAAACGCCGGAACAAATGGCGGCAGAAATCGCCGTTTGGGCAGAGCGTGGCTGGATTAATATTATTGGTGGTTGTTGTGGTACGACTCCTAACCACGTGCAAGCGATGGCTGAAGCCGCGCAAGCGCATCCGCGTCGCGAATTGCCAGAAGTCAATCCAGCTTGCCGCCTATCCGGTCTTGAGCCGCTGAATATTGATGAAAGTTCTCTGTTCGTCAATGTCGGTGAGCGTAATAACGTCACCGGTTCGGCACTGTTCAAACGTCTAATTATCGAAGAAAACTACGAAGAAGCCATCGAGATTGCCGTGAAGCAGGTGCAAGACGGCGCACAGATTATCGACGTCAATATGGACGAAGGGATGCTGGATGCCAAGGCGTGCATGGTCAAATTCCTCAATCTACTTGCCTCAGAACCGGAAGCATCGCGCGTGCCGATTATGATTGACTCCTCAAAATGGGACGTCATTGAAGCCGGTCTAAAGTGCATTCAAGGTAAAGGGGTGGTCAACTCCATCTCGTTGAAAGAAGGCGAAGAAGCCTTTATCGAACACGCACGCAAGGTAAAACAATACGGTGCAGCGACCATTGTTATGGCATTCGATGAAGACGGTCAGGCCGATACCCTTGAGCGCAAAATCGAGATTTGTGAGCGTTCGTATCGCGTATTGGTTGATAAGGTTGGTTTCCTACCGCAAGACATTATTTTCGACCCGAATATCTTCGCGGTTGCGACAGGTATTGAAGAGCACAATAACTACGGTCTGGACTTTATCAACGCGGTCACTTGGATTAAAGCCAATCTGCCGCACGCCAAGATTTCCGGCGGTGTCTCCAACGTCTCTTTCTCGTTCCGTGGTAATAATCCGGTGCGTGAAGCGATTCACTCGGTATTCCTGTACTACGCAATTAAAGAAGGTATGGACATGGGTATCGTTAACGCCGGTCAAATGGCGATTTACGATGACTTACCTGAAAAACTACGTTTAGCCGTAGAAGACGTGATTTTGAATAAAGACCCTGAAGCCGGTGAGCGTCTGCTAGAAGTCGCTGAAGAGTTCCGTGGCGATGGTTCAGCAGCGGGTAAGGTGCAAGATACCGCTTGGCGTGAAGAATCGGTTGAGAAACGTCTGGAGCACGCGCTGGTCAAAGGGATTACCGATTTCATCGAAGAAGACACCGAAGAAGCCTATCAAAAACTCGGCTCCGGTCTAGCCGTTATCGAAGGCCCGTTAATGGACGGCATGAACGTGGTCGGTGATCTGTTCGGTTCAGGGAAAATGTTCCTGCCGCAGGTGGTGAAATCGGCGCGCGTTATGAAGCGTGCAGTCGCCTATCTTGACCCTTATCTGCTGGCGGCGAAAACCGAAGGTCAGCAGCAAGGGAAAATCGTTATGGCGACCGTTAAGGGCGACGTGCACGATATCGGTAAAAACATTGTCGGCGTAGTTCTGCAATGTAATAACTTCGAGGTGATCGACCTTGGTGTAATGGTGCCTGCCGAGAAAATTCTCGATACAGCGGTAGCCGAAGGCGCGAATGTAATCGGGCTTTCTGGCTTGATTACCCCTTCGCTGGAAGAGATGGTCAATGTCGCCAAATTGATGAAAGAACGCGGGATGAATTTACCTCTGCTTATCGGTGGTGCGACCACATCTAAAGCGCACACGGCAGTGAAAATCGAGCCACAATACGATCATCCAGTAGTGTACGTTAAGGATGCATCGCGTGCGGTGGGTGTGGCGCAAAGTCTGATTTCTAACGATCTGAAAGCCGACTTTGCCGCGAAGATTCGTGCCGAATACGAAACCGTGCGTGAAGAGCGTAAAGCCCGTGCCAAGCAGGTAAAACGTGTGCCTATTAATAAGGCGCGTGAAAACAAAATTGACATTGATTGGAAAGATTACCGGCCGGTAAAACCTTCATTCTTAGGTGAACGCGTCATTGAAGACTTCCCATTGGAAAAACTGCTAGAGCGTTTTGACTGGTCACCGTTCTTCCAATCTTGGGAGCTACATGGCCTCTTCCCGCGTATTCTGGATGACAAGGTGGTCGGTGAAGAAGCGCGTAAGGTCTATGCCGATGCCAAAGAGATGCTAGAAAAAATCATCGCCGAAAAATGGCTGACCGCCAAAGCGGTTTACGGTTTCTATCCGGCGAATGCGATTGGCGATGACATTGAAGTTTATACTGACGAGTCGCGCACCGAAGTGCTGACTGTGCTGCATAATCTGCGTCAACAGGCGGAGAAAAAACGTGGCGGTTACAACCAATGTTTGTCCGATTATGTAGCACCAAAAGAGACTGGCATTGCTGACTATGTTGGTCTATTCGCGGTGTCCGGTGGTATCGGTTGTGACGAAAAAGCAGCGGAATTTGAAGCCGAACACAACGACTATGAAGCGATTATGTTGAAAGCATTGGCTGACCGTTTTGCCGAAGCCTTTGCCGAAACGCTACATGAAATGGTGCGTAAAGACGAATGGGGCTATGCGCCAGACGAAGCTTTAGATAACGAAGACCTTATTAAAGAGCGTTATCAAGGGATTCGCCCTGCGCCGGGTTATCCGGCCTGTCCGGAACACACCGAAAAAGGCACCATTTGGGAACTACTGAAACCGTCGGAAGCGATTGGTCTAGACCTAACCTCTAGCTACGCCATGACTCCGACCGCGGCGGTTTCCGGTGTCTATTTCTCGCATCCAGAATCGAAATACTTCGGTGTCGGTTCGGTCGGTCGCGACCAGGTCGAAGACTACGCCAAGCGTAAAAAATGGAGCATCGAAGAAGCCGAGAAATGGCTAGCACCGAATCTTGGATATGACCCTGAAGACTTTGCGCAGTAATATAAAAAACCGAGAGGTTAGAAGATTATGGAATCACCCAATCAGTTAGATTTAACCGTACTAAGCAAAGCCATTAATTCATTATCAGTAGCTTTAAATGAATACAAAAAAGACACTAGCAATGAATTTGTCCGTGATTCCTGTATTCAGCGTTTTGAATATTGTTATGACCTTTCAGCGAAGTTTATTAAACGTTACTTGGCTCTAACTTCAGAAAATCCTACGGAAATTAAAGAGCTCAGTTTTCAAAATCTGATTCGTACCGCTTACGGCAAAGGGCTACTGAAAAACAGTTGGGATGAATGGTGGCAATATCGCGATAACCGTAATGTCACGTCTCATGGCTATGACGAAAATAAAGCCATTAAAGTCGTCACTGAACTACCGCCGTTTTATCAAGAAATGCAATACCTGCTGAACAGCCTTCAGGAGCGCAATGACTTCTGACATTGACTTTGGCTTAACGCCTGCTGAACGAGAGATTATTCAAGCTATTCTGGCAAATTACCTACCAGAAAATTGCTCTGTTTGGGTCTTTGGCAGTCGCGCCAAAGGCAGGGCCACCTATCAATCCGACCTTGATTTGGCAATTGAATGCCAATCGCTCCTCGACAGCAAAATTATTAGCCGTCTTAAATACGAATTTGAAGAATCCAAATTGCCATTTATGGTGGATATAGTAGACTTTAATTCTGTCAGTGATTCATTTAGAGAAATTATTGAGCGGGATAAAAAGCCAATCACTTTGCAAAAGCAATCGAGTCTGACCCCATAGCTTTCAGTATCGCAATATATCTGTACTCAAAATTAGGCTAATAACAAGTTATGACCATGAAAGAATTTTTATTCATAATTCGAGAAATAATAGTCATTATTTTTACAGGTGGTATTCCGGTCTTAATTGCTTACATTATTGGCGGGGAAGATGAACTTGAAAAAACAATATCAGGCCTACTAGCTCCTGAAATTTTTTTGTATTACAGTATAATTCCTCCAATTCTTTTTGCCACACTTCACTATACTGATAAATATTTTTATATTAATCCAACAAGTAAATTCCAAAGTACATTAAACTTTACTATCTCGATTTTCCATGAACTAAGTTCAAACATAATCGGAATTTTTCGCCTTGCTAGTGGAATATTAATAAGCATTCCCATTCTTGTCTTAGTAGTGGAACCTGAAAGTTTTAATTCGACAATCCAATTTATTCCTTATGGAATTTTATCTGGAATAGAAGTTGTAATTTTTTATTGGTGGTTTTCCAAAATCGAAATTAAGTTCAAGTCAAAACTAAACGCTCACAACAAACTTGAACTTAAATGTTAAAAAGCTATGGGGGGCAGACTCCATTGCTTTTTATTCAACCCATTTTCTGTAATAAGTCTGCCAGTTCAATCTCATCATTTAGCAGTTGTTGATGCCAAGTTTGCAACTGTTCTGCACATGCATTATCCACATCGGTTTGTTTCCATAGATCTTCAATAAAATGCGCTAGGGCGCGTTTTTCGATTCTGAGCATAGCTTGAATTTGTTCGGCGGTTAGGCTGTTCATATGCGATGCTGCGCCAAAGTCACCCAGCAGTAAATGCCCGCCTTTATCAATCAGCACATTGTGTGCATAAAAATCACCATGCACCAATCCTTGCTGGTGCAGGTGATGCAGTGCAGAGGTGGCTTGTTGCAGTAGTTTCAGCAAGGTGGTTTGGGTTAAAGAAAAGCCTTCGGCAAACTGGTCGCGGGTGCAGCTTTGCAAACTCGGCGGCAGTCCCAGATTTTGATAATGGCTTGGAATCAGTTCCATTACCAACCCGAGTTTTTCACCGTGAATTTTGGCTTCAACATTAACTAAATTCGGATGCGTTCCGGCAGAAATACAGGCACGCATTTCATCTTCGGGATAGCCGTCGCTAGTGACGTCGCCCTTAAAAATTTTGACCGCTTTGTGCGCGCCGGTTTCAAGTTCTTCTGCCAGATAAATATGCCCTGACGCCCCCTGCCCTAATAGCTCTTTGAGCTCAAACGCTTCGAGCTCGGAAAGCAATAATTCATCTTGCGCAGTCGGTTCAGTTCGGCAAAACGGATTACCCGCATAGGCACACCACGCTAAGCTTGGCATTTTTACCAACACATCCGGAAATTCCGTTAGCCGGTTGGCCGAGATACGAATTAACTCTAAACGCTCACAGCTCGCCAAAGTGGTTGGCAGAGCCACCAATTGATTACTGGCTAAGGCTAACTTTTGTAGTCGAGGTGTTTTATCAAAACAGTCCGGCAATTGAGCAATCTGGTTATCGGTCAAAATCAACCAACGCAATTTAGGCGGCAAGGCATTCTCAGAAACCCGTTTAATCTGACAGCTTTTAAAACCAATCATTTCTAAATTCTGACATTGCCCCAACACCTCAGGAAGTTCCGTAAACGGATTATTTGAGGCAAATAGAATTTTCAGTTTTTTGAAACGCGGTAAATCACCCGGCAAAGTGCTCAGGTTATTGCCGCCTAAATCAAGAATTTCCAGTGAATTGGTGAGCGCATAAAGCTCTGGTGGAAACTCGTTTAAGTTCTCCGAAAGTTGAATTCGTAACAAACCATCACTGTTTTTCTGCACATCAAGCTGCTGTTGAATCCGCTGTTGTATATCGTTCAAAATTGAGTTCCTATTATTTTGTCTGCAGGTGAGCTTTGCCTATATTTTTGTATCCACCTATCCAGTGCACATCACTTGAAGTCAAAGATAGCGACGTTATGCGACTCTATTCGCTAAAATTAACATCTATTCGATAACCGCATTGGGCAATGCACTATTTTATGACATTATTCGACAATCAAAACATCGGCTTATTTGAAAACAATGGTGCAAACTATGCCACCTATAGGCCCGTTTATCCCCAAGAATTAGCCACGGCGCTTTCGCAACTCTGCCAAAATCATCAAACCGCTTTAGATGTCGGCTGCGGGACTGGGCAACTCACATATTTATTAAGCAAACATTTCGTTTCAGTGATCGGAACCGACACCAGCAGAAGCCAGTTGGAATTTGCGCAAACTGCAGAGAACATTCGCTATTTGCACGAATCTGCCGAAGATACCCGTTTAGAAAATGACTCTGTTGATTTGGTTGTGGTCGCCCAAGCAGCACATTGGTTTAACTTGGACAGCTTTTATCAAGAAGTTAAGCGGATTGCCGTGCAGGATGCCGTTATCGCTCTTATCAGCTATGGGGTTCCTTATATAGAAGCGAGCGTCAATTCCGTCTTTCAACAAGGTTACTGGCAACAAATTCACCAGTACTGGCCGGATGAACGAAAACACGTGGAAAACGGTTATATTGAACTGCCCTTCCCCTTTCAAGAAATCGACTTTCCCGAGACCTTTATTCACAAAGAAATGAACTTGGATGAATTTATCGGCTACATTCGTACTTGGAGCGCCTATAAAAAAGCGCAAGAACGACAAGAAGTAACGGCTTTTACTTTATTCTTTGAACAGTTGGAAAGGTCTTGGGGAAATAGAGCGAAAACACACAAAGTATCTTGGCCTATTTCGGTTAGAGCTGGAAAAATTGCCTGACCGGGTTAAACCCCTAATAGTTTGACTAAGAAATAACCGCCAAACATCAGGAGGACAAACAGGATTGCGGCGAGAATAAAAGCGCTGGAACCAACCTGCTTCATTTTACTGATTTGCGTTTCCATGCCCAAAGCGACCATCGCCATAGTCAATAGAAAAGTATCCAGTTGGTGAATGGCAACAACCCATTCTCTTGCTAGCAAATCCAGAGAGTTGAATCCGGCTACTGCCAGAAAACCGACCGCAAACCAAGGAATCGAAGCGACTAGCGATGATTGCTTGCCAGCAGAGGCCGTGACACGACGCGCCATAAACCACCCGACAATCAAAATCACCGGAACAATCATTAGCACACGTGTCATTTTTTCGATTACTGCGTATTCTTGTGCGATTTCCGGTAGCTCGCTAGCGGCACCAACAACTTGCGCAACCTCATGCAGAGTACTCCCAAAATAGAGCCCTTTCGCTTTGTCGCTCAAGGCAAATAATTGCATACCATCCAAAACCGGATAGAGAAACATCGCTAAGGTTCCAAACACCACTACGGTGGCTACCGCAACAGCGGTTTGATGGCTTTGTGCTTTGGTAACCGGTTCCAATGCCAATACCGCTGCCGCACCGCAAATGCCACTGCCGGCAGAGGTCAACAAAGCCGTTTCCGGTTCCATTTTGAGCACTTTGGTTCCAATCCAAAAACCGACCGCTAGAATCGTTGCAACAACGATCGCCGCAAGCACAACGCCTTGCCAGCCGATGGAAACAATTTCCTGAAAGGTAATCGAAAAACCGTACAGAATAATTGCAAGACGCAAAATTTTGCGAGCCGAAAAACTGATACCAGCATGCCATTCCACAGGGATATTCTGATGCAGCGTGTTGCCATAAATTGCGCCAAGCAAAATTCCGACAATAAGCGGGCTGAGCCCTAAGGCCATCACCCATGAAGTTTGTGAAATGGAGTAGGCCGCGATGGCAAATAAAGCGACCAATAAAATACCGTTAAGGGTGTGTCCCCGTTGCGTTGCTGAAAACATAAGACTGGCTCCTAAAATAACTACCTTGTGTTAGAAGTCATTTTATCGACGGCAAACCATTGTAAAATCTTATTAATTAATTTTAATTATCGGAAAAACTGATGATAAAAGCCAGCTATCTACAGACCTTTGCTAAGGTTGCCGAACTGAACAACATTACTCTGGCAGCAGAGGCCTTACACCGCTCGCAACCTGCCATTTCAGGACAACTTAAAGCTTTGCAGGATGCATTTTCGGAACCGCTTTATCTGCGCAAAGGCGCTGGAATCGAACTAACCGAATTAGGTAAATCTTTACTGCCCTACGCACAGCGACAAGCAAAACTGTTAATTGATGCTGAAACCTTCCGTATGCAAATGGAACAGAATCAAACTATTGCCTTAAAGGTCGGCGCAACCGCCACTATTGCCAACTATGCGTTACCGACGCTGATTGCACGCTGTCATCAGGCTTATCCAATGATTAAAATTGATCTATTAGTCGGCAACACCCAGAAAGTGCTGAGCCAACTCAATACGCTGGACGCCGCTTTTGTGGAAGGCAGGGTACAAGGCATTCGTAATACCGGTTACTCCCCTTCTTCTTGGAAACAGGATGAGTTGATTGTCATAATGCCTAAGGATCATCCTTTAGCTAAACAGGCAGAAATCAGCTTAAAGTCACTTATTCACTATCCGCTGATTATGCGCGAACAGGGTTCGGGAACGCGGGAAATAATTGAACTGGCGTTTAAACACAAAGGTTTGAATTTTGAACCAATTATTGAACTTTATAGTACCGAGTCGATTAAAGAGGCGGTGCGTGTCGGACTCGGTATTGCACTTATATCCAAACTTGCGGTAGACACGCTTCCATCGACCATTCACTGGCAGGCTTTGCGGCCAAAAGAGCAGATTATTCGCCCTCTTTCCCTTCTCTTACCGGAACTTGGAGCCAATAACCATTGGATTCAGAAATTGATTTAATACTCTAAAGCGCGGTTCTGTTACTTATCTTTTCGCGCACGTTGGATTTCTCGCTGGGTAAACAGATAAAGCTGTTCGATTTTATCGCGTGCCCAATCGGTTTTACGCAGAAAAGTTAAACTCGATTTGATACTTGGATTGCTTTTAAAACAATTCATTCGCGTTTTTTGCGCCAAACCTTCCCAGCCATAATACTCTTGCAATTCTATAACAATGCTTTTTAAGGTAATGCCATGCAAAGGGTTATTACGCTGAGAGGACGTCTGCCGTAAATTCGGTTTATTGGATTTTGACTTGGCTTCCTGTGTTACCGTCTGTTTAGCTTTAATCACCTGCACGGTTACTTTTTCTGCTGAGCCCTGCTGCGCTTTTAACTTAAGTGTTTTAGGTTTATTGTCTGTATTTTTATCAGCCACCGGCTTTCTCCTGCAAAATTTCTTCTCCCTTACATTATTGGCAATTGAGGCTAAATCTCAATTAATAGCAACCGAGAAACTATTCGACGCCTATCTATATGCACGGCAATCTCAGAGAAACGCCGCCTAAAATTTATCTCTTCAAACTTCTCGCTGAAGTCAATGGGGGCTTATTCTGCGCTTGCTTAGCTTTATCCCGTCCCTACTTAAAGCAGCGCTTTCCTATTTGTTTGCATAATCTTGCCAAAAATCAGTGTTAACTTATATTCGCTGGCTGTGTTGTATGCGACATCGGTCATTTTTGCAGTGACTTTATCAGGGTTTCTCATTAAATTAGATAAAACGCACTCACATCGAAATTATCTGCGTTTGCGCTCAGGAGATTATGCCATTGGAGAAGAGAATAAAATTCACACTGGTTTTTAACCTTATCGCGGTGGCGCTGTTAAGTAGCTGTTCGAATACTCCAATGCGAGATATGCCGAAAGAGCAGGCCCCGTTAAACTGGCAAAATAGCCATGCGGCAATAACAGCAAAAACGATGACCGGCATTCAAAACCCTTGGTGGTTTCAGCTAAAAGATACAACACTTAATAATCTGATAGCCGAAGCAATCAAATCTAATCCTGACCTGCTTTCAGCACAGTCCGCAATTCGCGCTGCACGCGCTTATCGAAAACAAGTTCAAGGCAGTCTTTTGCCGGTTTTATCCGCTAATTTGGGCAGCGGAGTAAGCCAAAGCTTTAATCCCAGTGACAGCAGTCAGTCTTACTCAGCAGTATTAGATGCGAGTTGGGAGCCGGATCTTTTCGGTACAGGACAAAGTACACTTGCCGCAGCAGACGCCGAAGGCAAAGCAGCTTATGCTGATTATGCCGATGCCTTAATCACGTTAAGTGCAGAAGTCGCCTCCAATTACATCGCTTTACGCAACAGCCAGAAGCAATTGCACCTGACCCAAGACAGTTTGCAAAGCTGGCAGGAAACCTTGCAGTTAGTCGAATGGCAACAACAAGCAGGGATCGTTTCACAACTGGACTTGGAACAAGCCAAACGCAGCTATCAGCAAACGGTTGCCAGCATTCCATCTATTCAGCAGACCATTATTGAAAGCCAATACCAGCTGGCGGTATTGCTCGGACGTCAACCGGAACAACTACCTGAATACTTAACAGAGCCCGGCGATATACCACAAATTCCGTCGTCAGTATTTATGCCGCTACCGGCTGAAGTACTACGTCAAAGGCCAGATATAAGAGCTGCCGAACAACGCGTCATGGCTGCAATTGCGCAAACCGAACTTGCTGACAGGAATCGATTACCGAACTTCTCTTTAGGCGGCAAAATTGGTTGGAGTGCCACCTCCATAAGCGACCTATTTAATATTAATGCTCTCGCTACCTCGCTTTCGGCAAGCTTACTGCAAACCATTTTCGATGGCGGACAGTTGGATGCAAAACTGGAACGACAGCAAGAAATCGAGCTACAAACTATACTTAGTTATCGCAAAACCGTACTGGAAGCGCTCCGTGAAACTGAGAATGCTTTGGCAAACTTAGATAATACGCGACAAAGCTATCTGGCCTTGCAGCAAGCACTGCTCGCATCCGAACAAGAAGAGAAATTAGCGCTGATTCAATATCAGGCTGGTGCAATCAGTTTTTCCGATGTGCTCACCGCTCAGCGCACACGATTGACGCTCCGTAAACAGATCATCGAAACGCAAGTCGCAGAACTTGCACAAATCATTACCTTATCCAAAGCCATTGCCGGAGACTGGGCAATGCAACAAGCCGTGCAATCGGTCGGAGAACAATAGCCATGTCAGACACGAATCAAACAGAACAGCTAAAGAAAGAACTGCAACTCGATAAAAAACCTCACCCTAAATGGCTGACTTGGTTATTCATTACGCTCTTACTTATTGCGGGCTTGATCGGCGCTTGGTTTTATAGCGCGGGTTCAGCAGTACAAAAGCCAATCTACAGTTTAGGTAGAGTCTCCCAAGGCGACATTCGAGTCACCGTCACAGCAACCGGAACCTTGCAACCAACCAATGAAGTTGAAGTCGGCAGCGAACTATCTGGCACCATCGACCAGGTATTAGTCGATTACAACGATAGAGTTCACGTCGGCCAACTATTAGCACATTTGAACACCGAAAAACTACAAGCGCAGGTTTTACAATCCAAAGCCGCTTTACAAGTTGCAAAAGCCGGAGTCTTAGAAGCAGAAGCCACCTTGCAAGAAGCTCAAGCTCAACATCAGCGCTTATTGAAAGTCCGTAAAATGAGCGACGGTAAACTACCTGCACAGGCAGATATGATTGCCGCCGAAGCCAGTCTAAAAAGAGCCAAGGCGGCCAAACAGACTTCGCAAGCGCAAGTAGAGCAAGCCAAGGCCAGTTTGGAACAAAACTTAACCGATATAGCCAAAGCGGATATTGTCTCGCCGATTGACGGAATCGTATTGATTCGCTCGATAGAAGTGGGGCAAACTGTCGCTGCCTCCATGACCGCTCCGGTTCTATTCACACTTGCCGAAGACCTGAGTCAGATGGAACTGCAAGTTGATGTCGATGAAGCCGATGTCGGCTTGGTCGAGAGTGGACAGAAAGCAACCTTCACCGTTGACGCCTACCCAAATCAACAGTTTCCAGCGACAATCAAGCAAGTACGCTATGGCGCACAAAGCACCGATGGCGTGGTGACTTACACCACACTACTTACGGTAGATAATCCTAAATTACAACTTCGCCCCGGCATGACGGCAACCTCTGAAATACTCGTCAAAGAGCGTAATAATGTTGTACTGATACCGATTGCCGCCTTACGTTTTACTCCAGAACTATTAGGCAATGGGACGGAAGTACAATCCCAAAGCCTGATTGATTCCTTGACTCCACGGCCACGTCGCCGTGAAGCAATGACGGTTAAAAAAGAAGAACTGCCGCAAGGAATGCAACAAGTATGGCAGCTGGTCGATGGTCAACCGCAAGCGTTATTAATCAAAACCGGAGAAAGTAGCGGCAAAATGGTTGAAGTGCTAGAAAGTGATCTCGCTACCGGCGACAGCTTAATCGTTGGTGTTGAGGTGCCGCTAAAATGAGTAGCACAAACGCCACCGAGCCAGCTCTAATTGAATTTTCCGAAGTGATAAAAACCTATGGCAAAGGCACTTCGGAATTTCAGGCATTAAAAGGCGTAAATTTTGTCATTCATGAAGGTGAGTTTGTGGCGATTATGGGACCAAGTGGTTCAGGCAAATCGACTGTTATGAATACCCTAGGTTGTCTGGATACGCCCACTGCCGGTCATTATCTTTTTCAAGGCGTGCATGTCGAATCTCTCAATCGTGATCAACGCGCGCTATTACGCCGAAATTATCTTGGCTTTGTGTTTCAGGGCTTTAATCTACTGGCGCGCACTACAGCGATTGAAAACGTAGAATTACCCTTGCTGTATCGAGGCATGAAACGCCATGAGAGACAAACTGCGGCACGCAAAGCTCTGCAACTGGTCGGGCTTGAAGAATGGGAAAACCATTCTCCCGGCGAACTTTCCGGCGGACAACAACAACGCGTTGCCATTGCACGCGCACTGGTCACCAATCCCAAAGTTCTGCTCGCAGATGAACCAACCGGAAACTTGGATACTGCGCGCAGTCAGGAAATTATGGAACTGCTTAGCCGCCTGAATCGCGACTTAAATATCACGATCTTAATGGTCACCCACGAGGCAGAGATGGCGGCTTATGCGAATCGGCTAATTCACTTTGTCGACGGCCTTGTTGAGCAAGATGCCTATCAGGAGCCTAAATCATGATTTGGAATGCTTTTTTACTCGCCATTAGAGAGATTCGACGCAACCTAATGCGCTCAATCTTAACCATGCTCGGCATTATTATCGGTGTCGCGGCGGTCATCACTATGGTTACCTTAGGGAATGGTGCGACTGCCAAAGTCACGGCAGAAATATCCAGCTTAGGCAGTAATTTATTAATGGTTCGTCCCGGGCAGCGCATGGGGCCAGGACGTGATTCCAGCGGCGCGAAAAGTTTTTCACTTGAGGATGCTGAAGCAATCCGTAATGGTGTCGCATCTATCGTCGCTGTCGCCCCCACTGCAAGCGCAAGTGTTACCGCTGTATTCGGCAATGATAACTGGTCAACGACGATTACCGGAACCAACAATGACTACTTTCAGACCGGTAATTGGAGCTTTGCCGAGGGCAGGCAATTCTCCGAAACCGAACTAAAATCCGGCAAACCCGTTTGCGTTATCGGCAAAACCATCAGCAAAGAGCTATTCAATAACGAAGATGCATTAGGCGAGAAAATCCGCCTTGGCAGTTTCTCCTGTGAAGTGGTTGGCCTATTACAGAGCAAAGGGCAATCCATGATGGGCAGTGATCAAGATGACACAATCATTATGCCAATTAAAACCGTACAGCGCCGTTTAACCGGTAATCAAGACGTACGCATGATTCGTATTTCGGTTAAACCGGATATCGATACCGATGTCGTCAATCGTGCAATCACCATGTTATTGCGTGACCGCCGCCATTTAAGTGATAACGAGAAGAGTGATTTCTCGGTTATGGACACCCAAGAAATCACCAATACCTTAACCGGAACAACCCGAGTGATGACCATGCTATTAGGAGCCGTTGCTGCTGTTAGCCTGATTGTCGGCGGCATCGGCATTATGAATATTATGCTGGTGTCGGTTACCGAACGAACCCGAGAAATTGGTATTCGTATGGCGATTGGCGCCTTGGAAAGAGAAGTACTGTGGCAAT
Source organism: Thiomicrorhabdus marina (assembly GCF_017571465.1). Taxonomy (GTDB): domain Bacteria; phylum Pseudomonadota; class Gammaproteobacteria; order Thiomicrospirales; family Thiomicrospiraceae; genus Thiomicrorhabdus; species Thiomicrorhabdus marina. The sequence continues at coordinate 101,220 of NZ_JAGETV010000003.1, forward strand.
TTCTGGTAGAAGCCATCGTACTTTCTTCGCTAGGAGGAATTATCGGTATTATTCTGGCACTGAGCGCTTCCTACTTCGGCAGTATGCTCATGGGCGTGCCCTTGATTATTGACTATGCCATTGTCACTCTGGCGTTTGTGTTCTCAGCCATGGTCGGCGTCGTCTTCGGCTATTTCCCTGCCAGAAATGCCGCTCGACTCAATCCAATTGACGCCTTGCGACATGAATAGCCACCTTAATGGTGTTCCTGCAAAATCTCCCAATGCACTTCGCACTCGCCTTTAGCGGTAGCAATATAGGCCGAGTTACCGCTAATCGTGACCGAGAAATCCATGGTGCGTTCTAGCATGGCCGAAAAGGCTTGGATTTCACTCCAATCAAAACGATAGAAGTCGGCCGCTAATTGCCCGAATTGCATTATCCCTTGCTCCCACCAAACATCGGACTTGGTATTGAAGCTATAGACTTTCACCTGTCGCCCTTTTCGCGCCGCTTTCTTTATTCGATCCACTGCCGGTTCGCCAACATCAATCCACAAGGCGATTTGCTCATCTAACGTGGTGACCGAAATCGCCGGTTCGTCCGAATCACTCAACCCGGCTCCGAACTGCAAACGCTCTTGGGCATTGATGCAGTAAGCTAACAAACGAACCATCATCCGTTCATCATTTTCCGATGGATGTTTGGCAACCGTTAAGTTCAAGGCATCAAAGTGCGAACGATTTAAATCGGATAACGAAATTTTAAATTTATAGACAGTTGGTTTTAGCGCCACCGGAATCCCTTTTCAAGGTTGAAAAAACAGGCGCACATCATGCCATAAAAAACGCGTCAAGTATGCCCAACTCGCTCTGTTAGAATGTCACTTTGCTCAAGATTTTCTATGCTCGGATGAAAACATCAACAACGCTTTCTTTGTCTCTATACCGTTTTATCTGGGTGTGGCTAACCTTAACGCTTTGCCTCTGGCTCGGCTGGCATCTTTTGGCACAGTTCAATTTTCTGTACCCGCTTTGGCATGACTACGCGAGTATAGGCGCAAATATCGATCACTACAGTCCATTAAACAAATTTCGACATGAGTTTGCCTTAACCGACCGAGAAACCCGTTTTGCGATGTTTGCCGGCATTGTCGAAGCGATTCATCAACATGGGCAAGGTTTACAAGATTTAACCTATCCAACCTCGAAAGGCATGGTACCGCTATTAAGATCGCCTGAGATCATCCATCTGCAAGATGTTGCCAATTTAATTGATTTATTAAACAAGTTAGCACTCTGGTTATGGGCAGTATGGCTGGTGGTCAGTTACTTAATCGTTACTCACAGCAAGACAACTTTTATTAACACCAAGAATAGCCTGCTGAACTTGATTATCGGCTTGGGTGTCGCGATAGCCGTTGTGCTGATAATCGGTGCCAAAAAGGTGTTTTACCAAATGCATATCTGGATTTTTCCGGACGACCATCAATGGTTCTTCTATTACCAAGAATCGCTGATGTCAACTATGATGAAAGCACCGGACTTGTTTGCTTGGATTGCAGCAAGCCTATTGTTAACGGCATTAATACTGTATCTTGCCGTACACTGGATAATGAATTATTTCACAAAGCAGGCACAACACGAATGAGTTTATTGAATGCAATTTTCCGGCTTTTCGGTTACGAATGGGTTCGTGACGAAACACCTTATGAACGGATAGAAGATGATCCTATCTCCGACGAAGGTTGGGACGATTTATATGAACATTCACCACGCTATAGACTTCGTAAGATTCAACCCGAGCAATAAAGTGTAGCAACAATTACACTTTTTGCTACCATAGTCACTTCATTTACTAAATTGGAGTGAAGCATGATACATCCTCGCCACCAGCATATCGTTGTTGCATTTTTCATGGCGCTATTCATGTCTTTTTTAATGTCCGGCGTCATCAGTGCTTTAAACGTAGGCATTCCGGAAAACTTTTTAATGATTTGGTTCCATGCTTGGTGGACCGCTTTTATTATCGCCTTTCCATCAGTGTTATTTGTTGCGCCAATCGTACGCAGAATAAGCAACCGGTTGATTCGTAAAATTGAGCATCACCAATAAAATTAAGCTTTATTCCTGTGATAATTCCAGTAATCTAGCTATTAACTTGATTAAACGATAGCGAACACCTATGAAACAACTGTTACGAAAACTCGCCTCCCCTCTTTTTACCGCACTTGAAAACGCCGAAGGTGAATATGAATACAGCCGGTCACACCGCACTGTTCTGTATGTCATGGGTCTGCTCTTTTTACTACTGTCCGGCATCGGTTTATATTTTTCGATTTCCATTAACCAACTAGCAGGACTGTTTCCTGTCATTCTATTTGCCGGCATCGGTTTAATCTGTCTGATTGTGGCATTTGCTGGCAGTGATAAAGCGGTTGCGAAAATCTGGCGTAATCGGAATGAAACCTTCTCAAAATAGGGCAACACAATGACTTTCTTGATGTGAGTTGAGTATGCGTCTTCTTACTTAGAAAAGTTAACGCTAAGTGCTTGACGCCTTACAATAACTACCCTAATTTTAATAGGTCATTTATCTAAGGAGACACAGAACAAGTCCCCCATTGACTTCAGCGAGGATTTGCAAGCCTCGCCCTTAGAGGCTTTGAATAATTTAGCTGCGCTGTGTTGCTTGTTTTTGTCAGGTCTAGACATGACTGCAAACAACCGCCTTGTTCAGCCAAATTGTTCTGTGCCTGAAGTCATTTGGACTTATTCTGTGTCTCCTTAATTACGCCAAATAAGGGGAAGGCATGAATTTTCATACCAAAATCAACCATTTTGCTTACTTCTGGTTATTAGTACTCGCAGGTTGGTTATTGGCTTTTTCTGCACACTGTGCCGACAAAGAAACCGAATTCAACGAAAAAATTGTTACTCCCGAGTTAATTCAGCAACTACAAACCGGTGGATTTGTTATCTATATGCGCCACGGCAATACCGATAACAGCCGTCCGGATCAAGCCCCAAAAGTCGATTTAAACGACTGCTCAACCCAGCGAGTTCTCGACCAAAAAGGGGTTGCAGTCACTAAACGTGTCGGCAACTATGTACGCGCAGCGCGAATTCCAATCGGCGATGTTTTTGCCAGCCCGATGTGTCGTGCCAAAAACTCTGCTGAAAATGCTTTTGGCCACTACCAGCTGGATAATAAATTGATGTATACAGGCACCATGACCTCGGCAGAGAAAAAACCGGTCATCGCTAATACCCGCCGCCTTATCTCTGAGCCACAGCCTCTCGGCACTAACCGAGTTCTCGTTGCGCATGCCCCGAATATGATGGACTTAATCAATTATTTCCCCGAAGAAGCAACTCTGGTGATCTTTAAACCGCAAGGGAATAGCCAGTTTGAATATTTAGGCAGTATCCGTCCAGGAGATTGGCCAGCTTTATTAGAACAGCTAAAGTAAAGAGCTTAACTGACAATGATGCGTTTAAGACTCTCCACTTTATTGCTCTTTCTATTTCCAGCGCTGACGGTGCTGGTGTTGGTTAGCCTATTTAACACTTTCATGCTGAACCAAATTTCCAGCTCTCAAGCCGCTAATGAGAGAGCCATTAAACAGATTGTCTTCGACCTACATAACACCATGTTGTTTATCGAGGAAGTCGGCACCCAATACAACAATCTGAACGAGCTGTTAATTACCACGGACAAGCAACAACTTACACAAGCGCAAGCCTATCGCATTCAATCACGTATGGTCGATGACCTAGCCAAAGTTGAAAGCGAAATGGATTCACTGCAAAGGCGCCTGAGTAGATTGCAACTACCCGGTTTCAACATCGATGAATGGCATCAAAAGTTTGATGACTTCAAGAACTTTGCCGTTATGGCATCCGACATCGTCGTGATTGATGCCAATACCGCTCGAACTTATATTCACTCGGCACAAAAAGCGTATTTTCAGTTCGTGACGCAGTCCAATAAACTCTCGAATACTTTATCGGTATATTCCGATTATATGTTCGTGCAAATTCAAGATGATTTTAAACAGTCTCTCAATACCGTCTACTTTTGGGGGGCCGCCAGTTTGCTTATTGCGCTATTGGTGGCAATTTTGTCTGCTTTGCGACTATCTGGCTACTTACGAACCATTATGACCTCATTACGCAGCTTGGCCTCCTACCGGGATGATATTCCTCGCCTCGGCGAATTACGCATCATGCTAAAAAGTACCCGCGGTGAACTACACCAATTGGCGAATGCAGTCCTTAAATTCAAGCGCACTCTAGAACTGAATAAAGAGGAAGAACAACAGATTTTCCAACTGGCGTTTTATGATGAATTAACAAAATTGCCGAATATGCAGATGTTAAAAAAAGAGCTGCAAAATCACCTTATCAAAGCCAAACGGAATCGCAGCAAAGGCATACTGATAAAACTCAATATCAACGGTTTCAAGGTTTTCAATAATGCCCTAGGCTACGACTTCGGCGATCAATTGCTAATGGCGGTTGCTAAACGTCTTCAGCATTGCACCTTAGAGAACAATCTGATTTTCCGCGGCAGTTCAGACGAGTTCTTTATTCTTATCGAACCAATCGATAAAGTTGATACTCAATTAGTGCAGAATACCTCTGCTTTTGGCGAAACGATACAGCATTTGTTCAGTGCGCCTTTGAACATTCAAAACGAGCAAATCACCGTTACCCTGAGCCAAGGAATTGTCTGTTTCCCTGACAACACTGAAAGCAGTCAAGAGGTGATTCGTAATGCAATGATTGCCATGCATAACGCTAAGGCTCTCGGCAATAACCGCTATGTTGTTTATAACGAAGCCTTATCGGAAGCGGTCACCGAGCAGTTTACCCTTCTAAAAGATCTTGAATCGGCATTAGAAAATGACGAGCTAACCTTCTATCTGCAATCGCAAGTACATTCAAACAACACGATTCCGCGAGCAGAGGCATTGATTCGCTGGAACCACCCAACACGCGGCTGGATTCGTCCTGACATTTTTATCGGCTTAGCAGAACAACAATCCAATTTGATTATCACTCTTGATAAATGGATGCTGACCCAAGTCTGCAACTTCATCAGCGAACAAGCCAAACACGGCATCGACATGCGTATTTCCATTAATATATCCGGCCATCACTTCGCCCATCCTCATTTTTTGAATCATGTGCAACAGGTGTTCAAAAAAACCGGCGTCAATCCACAGCAAGTCACATTAGAGTTAACCGAAAGTGTTTTCTTAAATGACTTTGTCGACGTCATCAATAAGATGAAACATCTAAAGGCACTCGGCGCGCATTTCTCGATTGATGATTTCGGCACCGGTTATTCGTCGTTGAACTATCTGAAACGCTTGCCGGTTAATGAAATCAAGGTTGATCAAACCTTTGTCCGTAATATCACCAGCAATAAAGAAGATTGGACACTGGTAAAAGCGGTATTCGAAATGGCACAAACCTTTAACCTTGAAGTGGTCGTCGAGGGCGTGGAAACCAAAGAACAGGAAGCGGTTATCCAGCAGTTCGGCTCAGCGATTATTCAAGGCTATCTGTACGCCAAACCGATTCCACATCAAGAATGGCTAGAGAATCTGCCATCGCAACACTCGACAATTTAAGCTGCTTGAAAATCGGTATCGTAACGTCGCAATAATGAAATAAAGCGCTGATCGTCCTGCAAATTGACTAGATGCGGGTCTTGGAAAATCGTTTCGGCATTCCCTTCCGCACCGTCCAACGACTTACTCAAAAACTGCACCGCCTTGTCTAACGCCCCCAGAATCGCGTAAGCGCTCGCCAATTGATAGTTGGCATGACTGTTTTCCGAATTCAAACGCAATGCCTGATTACATAGTGAAATGGCCCAGTGCGGCTCGTCCATATCCAAGACAACATCGGCTTTATAGGTCATGGCTTCAACATTTTCCGGATCCCGCTCTAGAATCTGGTCGTAGATTTCAACCTTATTGCTGAGAACTTGTTCCTGCCCAGCCTTCAACCATAGACTGTAGATGTCTTGATGTTGAGAAATCTTTTTCTGGGCACTGGTTATACCTCGGGATTTGCGATTCAGTTCTTCTTCCAATTTAGCCAAACGGCCTTCATACTCGGTCACCACCTCGTCAATTTTGGTATTGGCAAGCACATGCACTTTATCTTTCACGTCGCGAATCGAATTCCAACCGACCAACACCAATACCGAACTAACCCCGGCAATCAAATAGAAAAAGTAGGTAATGGTATCGGTTGCATAGCTGACCGCTCGGGTGGTCGCCGCCAATTCACGGTTGGTGATTTCCTTGGTCACTTCAACATGCAAATCATTCATATCCGTGCGCAATTGCTTTAATTCGTCCATCACATAGCGCTCGACAAACGGGTTATACAACGGCTCTTGCAAATTCTCGACCTCTTGCGTTTCTTTGGTATGCATCTGTGCCGCTTGCGCCCATGGCATCAACATCAATAGCATTAGTGAAAGTGTTATTTTTAGACTACAAATCGTTTTCATCCAATCAATTCCGGTTAATTGCTAAGTAATATCACCAATTAACCCTAACATAGACGCACAAGAAATTCAGGGAAGCTCCAAACAAGTCACGCCGGAAATCCGCTAAAATAGCGGCAAATTTTATTTTTGGAGAAGCTATGAAACGCGTCGAACATTTATTTGAAGGCTTGCTGTTCGCTAGCCGTTGGCTAATGGCGCCAGTCTATTTTGGTTTAGTTATCGCTATGGTTATTTTGCTGTTTAAATTCGGCAAAGAGCTGCTGGATTTAGCCCTTAGCCTTGGCGAGGCGACCAGCGGTAATATCATTATCGGTGTGCTGACTTTAGTCGACGTAGCTTTGATTATGAACCTGCTGATTATCATTATCTTCAGTGGCTATGAGAACTTTGTCTCGAAAATGGACTTAGCCAACCACGAAGACCGTCCGGAATGGATGGGACATATCGGCTTTACCGATCTGAAAATTAAAGTTATCGGCTCAATTGTCGCCATTTCCGGTATCGAACTGCTGAAAGCCTTTATGAATGTCGATCAGTACACCGATAAACACTTGGCTTGGTTAATCGGTCTGCATATCACTTTCGTGTTCTCGGGTGTAATGTACGCCTTGATGGATCGTCTAGGCCACTCGCCGAGCAAAGGCAAAGATGACACGCACTAATCGTCCGACCGGAAAGCTTGCCACGCAAGCTTTACTGCTTTTTGTCTTCGGCTTATTCGCCTTTCAAGCCAATGCCAAATGCACAATAGACGAACACTGGTTAAACCTCGATTACGATCATCAGATCGATTACCAGAATGCCGATGTTGCAACCGATTTCTTTCTGCTGACCTTTTCCAATTCACAGAAATTCTGTCAATACATGGAACGCAAAGGTCAAACTGATAAAGTCAAATTCCAGTGCCAATCGCCGAACCAATTCGGCTGGGTGGTGCATGGTTTATGGGGCGAATCTAAGTCAGCTTATATCCGCGGTGATAACCAAGGCCATCCGCGTTTTTGTCGCGGCAACCTACCCAAGTTGAATTTACAAACCATAAAGCCTTATCTGTGCATGAGCCCGGGCACGCGTTTACTGCAAGGCGAGTGGGAAAAACACGGCGCTTGCGACTTCCCAAGTGCCACGGCTTACTTTGCCAAAACGCAAGAACTATATCAGCGTTTCCAGATGCCGCCGGTTGAGTTTAAAGCAAAAAAAGCCATGCTATGGATGAAGAAAAACCACCCGCAATTGAAAGATAAATGGATGCACCTAACCAAACATGAATTCGGCATCTGTTTCAATAAGCAATTCAATGTGATGTCTTGTCCGAAACAAAGACGATAAATGCTTAAAAAGACACGATGAACTGGCAACTTTCTCCATCCGAAAACCCGACAGCACTATGGCGCTTACAGAGAAATTCACAATGGATTGAGTTTATTGATTCAGTCGATAATCTTCCAAATGTTCGCTACCAAACTGTATTGATCGATTTAGCAAAATGGGATCAATACTGGCAACAAGACCGTTGTAATTTTGTGCCTGCTGATCTATCCGATTTTCCTACCGAATGTTGTGCGAGCAATTCTGACTATGTAGCGGAAATCGCCATGCATCAACAAAAAATCAAGCGCTGGAAAACTGAACTCGCTTCCGGTTCAGGAAAAGTACCTGCCGTGTGTTTTTGTGAAACAACCGTTAACGGTTTACTACGAATTCGCCAAGGCCGACACCGCATCGTCTATCTAAGACAACTCGGCATACCGGCGTTCGCTGCCGCTATCCCCATAGCACTTTTGCAAGACTTTACTGAACAACAGCTTGTTTTTAACCACTAAGCCATCAAAAACTTCACTTTTGACACTGTTTTACACAACCCTAGCCCAAACCCCCTTCAGCTCTGACTTTGCACATCCTTGCCTGAAAAAAATTCACATTTCCTTCACAAATAATTAGTAAAACTAATCCATAGATTCATTGAATCTATGGATATAAGCCTGTATATTTCACCAAACAATAAATATAAGAATTTAATAATATTCTAATTCTGGTGCAACCGGTAATCAAAAGGAGACTTTACAATGACGACTAACAAACCCCAATTTCAAGTGCTGCATATCCTTGCTGCACTCGGCGCTGGCGGAATGACTGCATCGTTTTTCTTTGTAGTGAACTTTATGACAGCACATCCAGGTGATGTATTTATCAGCTGGGATATACTTGTAGCCAACTATCTTGGCGGCACTAGCCCTCACCAATTACTAGTACAGTTTTACATGCTAGGAGCAACACTTTCGGCAATTCTGCATTTTGTCCTGCTAGCACGCTGGTTTAAAGGTTTTAATCTATTCCGTAAAACCGCAGCCTACCAGACCCTGAAAAACTCCAATGCCGAAGTACAACTAATGGCTATTCCACTGACCCTAACCATGAGTATGAATGTGTTCTTTATCCTCGGGGCTATGTATATTCCAGGGTTATTTAGTCATATCAATTTAATGGGCATGGAAGCGCAACTTATCGACTTTATGATGGTTGGAGCCGGTGTCTATTTCAGCGCAATGCTTGTGTTAGCACTGAAAATTTTCTCGGTTTACTGGATGCGTTTAGTTGATGGCAATCTGGACTTTGTTCAAAATTCAAACCTTGCTCAGCTTTTGGCTATTTTCGCTTTCGGGATGATTGGCGTGAGCTTGGGCGCACTAAGTATGTCCAAAATACCAACCATCGCTCTATTCGGCATGAGCATGGCGTATATTGTTATCACTCTCACCATTATGTTAGGTCTCATTAAACTGATTATCGGCTTTAAATCGATCTTCCAAGAAGGCATTGCTCCGGCAACCAGCGTAACACTTCTGTTGCCGATGGTTATCACCGCGATGATTGTAGTCGGTCTAATCCGCGCCGACATTGGCGCTATGCATGCTCTGGACACGACTCGTGATGCGAACTACCACCTATTGGTGACCACAATTGGTATTGGCTTCTCAGTGATCATTGCACTATTTGCTATCAGCGTCATGCGTCGTAAAAAGTATTTCCAACTTCTAAAAGAGGGCAAGCTGGACGGTTCTTCATTCGCTCTAATCTGTCCAGGATTCGCTTTTGAAGTGCAGTTAGTAATGTGGTTAAACGTGGGCATGGTTTTCACTGGCTTTATCGCTTTCGATAGCACGGTTTACTATGTACTGTGGACACCAATCATAGCGATTCAATTAGTGACCATCTATTACTTCGTTAAGCTACTACGCTTAAACCACTTTTTGAAGTTCGCGCCGCAGCAAGCAAACGCTTAAGCCTGACAAAACAAAGTCCGCTTACTCCATCTTGAGTAAACGGGCTTTTTCTCATTGCGTTTTACCTCCTATCATCTTGCCTTCTTTTCTCCGATCTTTTTCAGTGACACTTTCGCACCCATTCATAACGTCTTAAAAAAAGATTTATGCCAAATAAACTCCGTTTATTTCCCTAGTAAAAACCCTGTTTTGACCTTAGCAGTAAAACCCATAAAAATACCATCTAAAATAATAAAAACCTTAGAGGAAAATTCAATGGACGTAACAGTCTGGTCGGGTTGGATAGCCGGCATAGCGATAGGTCTTTTCGTGGTTCTGCATTTTTGGTTAATCGGTAAACCAGCAGGATGTTCTACCGGTTACGGCAATGTATGCGGCATGCTATGTAAGAAAGTGCGTTATTACCATGAAGGCGAATACGAGAAAAAAAGCAATATCAAACTGTGGTTTTTGGTCGGCATCCCTATCGGAGGCTTACTTGCCGCTTTGACTTCGGATAATGCGTGGCAGGTCAGTTTTGATATGGGCATGTATGAACAAATTCTACCGGGTTCGGATGCCGCTAAAGCCATCTGGCTAATGTTCGGCGGCATGCTATTGGGCTTCGGCGCCCGTCTGGCAGGAGCTTGTACAACCGGTCACGCTTTAGTTGGCGGTGCCATGTTGAACCCGCCAAGCCTATTGGCTGGCGCGGTATTCTTTGCCAGTGCTTTAATCACCACACAATTGTTATTCAACACGTAATCGGAGGAACTAAAATGCCAAAAAGTCATCAATTACCGCCGATTAAAAGTGCTAGCCTGACCTTAATGAACTTCGTGCACGCCTATCGAATCAATATTTTAGGCGTGATTATGGGGATTATGTTCGGTTTCTTAATGAGTCGTGCCGGCGCAACCACTTTCGATTTTCACGCCAAGATGTTTCTGTTTGAAGACATGCAGTTAATGAAGGTCATCGGCACTGCCGTTGTCATCGCCATGCTCGGCGTGTTTATGCTGAAGAAATTTCATGTCAGCGCCATCGCTACCGGTAACGAAGTCGATTTCGTTAAAAAGCCGTACCAGCAAGGTTTAATTGCCGGCGCATTCCTGTTTGGTGTCGGCTGGGCAATGACCGCAGCCTGCCCGGGAACCATACCGGCGATGGTCGCAGAAGGCAAAATTGGCGCGGTTTTCAGTTTAATTGGGTTATTGCTGGGCACCCTTGCCTACGGAATTTTGCAATCATTTATCGCCAATAATGGCAGCTATAAAGACGCTTTTAAACAATAAACGACACAATTAAAAGTTCGCCATCTATTAACCTTGGGGCGAGTTCTGGAGTTTTCTAGAATTCAAGCCAAGGTTCCTTTTCTTCGTTTTCATCTACCCAGATTCCGCAAGCAGTTTGTGTCAAACCTTGCACCCTTTTACGCTTTTCACCAAAACCTAACTTATTGTTTTGTAAAAAGTTTAATTGAATACAGTTGTCGACAACCGCAAATGGCTTAACTTGCTGATTGTGCTGTTTATAAGCGGTTTCAAGGCGTTCAATATCCATAACCTCATCCTCGATAAGCACCGATTACACTTAAAAATATCTATGGCTGAATAAAAAAGCTTCGATTAAAGCGCGGTGGTGGCTATAAATTTCAGACAATTTCATTATAATACCTTGTTTTTCAAATTCTTAGCCGCAACCGCATCGGTGAAAAACACTCATTATTTCGGTTGGCGCTAAACCTTTTTCAGAAGATAGAGAATTCTAATTTATGACAACGCAGAACATTCGCAATATCGCCATTATTGCCCACGTTGACCACGGTAAAACCACCTTGGTTGACCAACTTTTAAGACAGTCAGGCACACTTGATGAGCGCAAAGATACTGGCGAGCGTGTCATGGACTCGAACGATCTGGAAAAAGAACGTGGTATTACCATCCTGTCGAAAAACACGGCAATCAACTGGAACGACTACCGCATCAATATCGTGGACACTCCGGGACACGCGGATTTCGGTGGTGAAGTAGAACGTATCCTATCGATGGTTGACTCAGTACTACTATTGGTTGACTCGGTTGAAGGGCCTATGCCGCAAACCCGTTTCGTAACTGAAAAAGCGCTGCAACAAGGGCTTAAGCCAATCGTTGTTATCAACAAAATCGACCGCCCTGGTGCGCGTCCTGATTGGGTACTTGACCAAACGTTCGACCTATTCGACCGTCTTGGTGCGACTGACGAGCAGATGGACTTCAACGTTCTTTATGCATCTGGTCTAAACGGTTTTGCCGGTTACGAAGAAGATGTTCGTGACGGTGACATGCAAGCGGTTTTCGAAACCATTATCGATAAAGTACCTGCACCGGATGTTGATATCGAAGCGCCATTCCAGTTGCAGTGTATCTCGCTAGACTACGATACTTATAAAGGGGTTATCGGGACTGGTCGTATCAAGCGCGGTATCGCCAAAGTAGGTATGCAAGTTAGCATCATCGACGCACAAGGCAATACTCGTAAAGGTAAATTTGGTGAAATCTTCGGTTACCACGGTCTTGAGCGCATCAACGTTGATGAAGCACATGCCGGTGACATCATCGCCTTCTCTGGTTTCGATCCGCTGAACATCTCAGATACTATCTGTGATCCGGACAATGTTGAAGCGCTAGTTGCGCTAACGGTTGACGAGCCGACCGTAAGCATGACCTTCCAAGTTAACGACTCTCCGTTCGTTGGTCAAGAAGGTAAGCTACTGACTTCTCGCCAAATCCGCGAGCGTCTGGACAAAGAACTACTAACCAACGTTGCTCTTCGTGTTGAAGACACTGAAGACGCGAACAAGTTCCGTGTTTCCGGTCGTGGTGAACTTCACCTTTCAGTCCTAATCGAAACCATGCGTCGCGAAGGTTTCGAAATGGGTATCTCTCGTCCGGAAGTAATCTTCCGTGAAATCGACGGTGAGATCCAAGAGCCTTACGAAAACCTAACCGTTGATGTACCTGAAGAATCTCAAGGTACCATCATGGAGAAACTAGGTCTACGTAAAGCGGAAATGCAAGACATGGTTCCAGACGGTCACGGTCGTGTACGTGTTGACTTCATCATCCCATCACGTGGTTTGATTGGTTTCCGTACTGAATTCATGACAGCGACTCAAGGTAACGGTCTGATCTTCTCAAGCTTCTCACACTACGGACCTAAGTTCGCTGGTTCGGTTGGCGAGCGTAACAACGGTGTACTTATCTCGAACGATAAAGGTAAGGCACTTTCTTACGCGCTTTATAACCTACAGGATCGTGGTCGCCTATACATTGGTCACGGTGAAGAGGTTTATGAAGGGATGATCATCGGCCTACACAGCCGAGCGAATGACCTGACTGTTAACGCCCTGAAAGGCAAGCAGTTAACTAACGTTCGTGCTTCTGGTACTGATGAAGCGCTAACACTGGTTCCACCGGTTCGCTTCTCGCTAGAACAAGCACTAGAATTCATTGATGATGACGAGCTAGTGGAAGTAACGCCGGAAAGCATCCGTATTCGTAAGAAGTACCTAACGGAAAACGAACGTAAACGTGCGAGCCGTGCTTCTAAGGATGCATAAATCATCTTAAAATTCAGCTAAGTCATAGACTTAGTCGAATCGTACAAAAAAACCGCGTCTGGTAATTGCCATTCGCGGTTTTTTATTGTCCGGCTTTTAGGGTAAACTTTCAGACAAGTACAGGAGTGATCAAGCGTGTTTAATCAGAATCTTTATCCAGCTATCGAACCCTACGTGCAGCATAGTTTGCAGGTCGACAGCACCCATTCGTTGCATGTCGAAGAGTGCGGTAATCCGCATGGCATTCCGGTACTGTTTGTGCATGGCGGCCCGGGCGGCGGCTATAGCCCGATTCATCGACAGTTCTTTAATCCGCAAGCTTATCGTATTGTGCTTTTCGACCAACGCGGCTGCGGCCAATCTCGTCCGCACGCTTGTCTAACCAATAACACCACCGCACACCTTATCGAAGATATCGAAAAAATTCGCCGCCATTTAAAAATTGATAAATGGGTTCTTTTCGGCGGTTCCTGGGGCTCAACGCTGTCGTTACTGTATGCACAAAGCTATCCGGAACGCGTGCTTGGTCTGATTCTACGCGGCATTTTTTTATGCCGAGACGAAGACGTAAACTGGTTCTATCAACAGGGTGCCGACCGCTTCTTCCCGGAATATTGGCAAGACTTTATCGCACCGATTGCACCTGAAAAACGTCATCAAATGGTCGACGCTTACTATGAAACTCTAACCAGTTCCGACGAAGTAGCACGCATGCGTGCCGCAGAAGCTTGGTCTGTCTGGGAAGGCAGAACCTGCACCCTGCAAACCGATGACGATACCGTCAACCACTTCGGCGATCCTTTTCATGCTTTAGCGATGGCTCGAATTGAATGCCACTACTTCAAGCACCAAGCCTTTATCGAAGATAATCAGATTCTTGAAAATTGTCAAAGCATCGAACATCTTCCAATCACTATTGTGCATGGCCGCTACGATATGGTCTGCCCGGTCAATCAAGCCTTCGAGCTGGCTGAACGCTTACCGCAAGCCGATGTGGTGATTTGCAACCATGCCGGTCATAGCGCGATGGAGGCGGAAATTACTCGCCAATTAGTGGCGACCACCGATGCCTTTATCAAAATGCTGGAAGCTTCATGATCTGCCTGTTACAACGCGCTAAATACGGCAAGGTAGAAGTCGACGGCGCCTGCATCGGTGAAATCCAGCAAGGTTTAGTGGTGCTGGTTGGCTTTGAACCGCACGACAACAGCGAAAAATTGGAAAAAATGGCGCATAAGCTTCTTAACTACCGAGTGTTTGCCGATGACGATGGCAAAATGAACCTAAATGTCCAACAGATCAATGGCGGCGTATTATTAGTGCCGCAATTCACACTGGCGGCAAATACCAAAAGCGGCTTACGCCCGAGTTTTTCCAGTAGTGCTGCACCGGCTCAAGCAACCCTTTGGTTTGATGAGTTTATCGACGTCGTTAAACATAAATACCCACAAGTGCAAACCGGTGAGTTCGGAGCCGATATGCAAGTCAGCTTATGTAATGACGGGCCAGTGACCTTCTGGTTACAAAATTGAAAATGCTCTTATTTTGTATAGGCTCTCTTAAATAAGACAGTCAAAAAATGACTTGCATCACGACCAAGCTATTTTATTCTCCTAAGTCTTTATGCTTACATTGCATTTCTCTAAAGGGTGTTTACACTGATAATTAAAACCATAAACACTCTTATGACTCCTCTCCACAGGAACGGTAATGCCAGACTCCCCTAGCAAAATCCTGATTATTGAAGATGATGCGGTTACCCGTTTGACCTTAGTCAAAGTATTGGTACGTTCCGGTTACGAGGTAATCGAAGCTCATAACGGTCGAGAAGGATTAGGGGCTTATATGGAGCACCATCCTCATCTCGTATTAATGGACGTGATGATGCCAGTGATGGATGGTTTTGATTCTACCCGAGCCATTCGCGAATACGAGCATAAGCGCGCCGTTCCAATTTTAATGCTCACCGCATTAGATGACATTGATTCGATTGATGATGCCTTTCATGCCGGTGCAACCGATTTCATTACTAAACCAATCAACTGGGGCATTTTTGTTCAGCGCGTCAAATACGCACTGCGGACTGCGCAAATCGAAGATAAATTACGGATGCGCCAAGCAGAGCTTGATTTTGCCCAAAAACTCGCCAAATTGGGCTATTGGGAATGGGACATAGCTAAAGACCAAGTCATCGGCTCAACCGCCGTTTTCAATATTTTCGACGTGCCGATGACGGAAAAAACCTCACTCAAGCAATTTCTAAGCAACGTCATTGAAAAAGATCGCCCTATTTTGCAACAAGCGATCTTGGAAGCAAACCAAGGGCAAACGAAAATACAGGTCAGTTTCAGGGTCGTTTCGCATGATGGCTCAATTAAACATATCGAATGTCTTGGCGAAGTCGAATTTGCTCAGAATGGCGAGCTGATTAAAATTACCGGTTCGGCTCAGGACATTAGCCGCCTACACCGAGCAGAAAGCCAAATCGAATATCAAAACACCCACGATTCACTTACTTCACTCCCCAATCGCAACCACTTCATCAAAACGCTTAAAACGCAACTTCAAGAATACCCAAAACGGCTATGCGCTGTGATTGTGTTCGACATTGACCGTTTTAAACAGATCAACACCCATTTTGGTCAGGACTTCGGTGATGAACTGTTAACAGCCATTGCTCAACGACTCAATCGCATTACTCGTGACGGTGATTATGTAGCTCGTATTGGTAGCGATGAGTTTAGTATTGTCGTTGTCAACTTGACCACCCTAAATGAACTCAATCATCTGGTAAACCGTTTACAGGAAAGTTTAAAAACCGCTTTTGTCATCAACAAACAAGAGTTATTCCTAAGCATCAGCGCCGGTGTTGCCGCTTTTCCAGAAGATGGAAAAGATGCCGACTCGCTATTGAATAATGCCAATATCGCCCGTGCCAAGGCGAAAACCGAGGGCGGTAATCAATTCCTGTTCTTCAGCAGCGAGATGAACCAAGTCGCGCAAGAAAGCATGCGGATGGAAAACGAATTGCGCAATGCTTTGAAGCTTCAGCAAATCGAGGTCTACTACCAACCGCAAGTCGATGCCCAAACCCTACAACCAATTGGCGCGGAAGCACTGGTGCGCTGGAATCATCCAAAATTCGGACTGGTCTCGCCGGCAACCTTTATTCCGCTCGCGGAAAGCACGGGGCTGATTACCGAAATCGGCAATTTTGTGATGAGAGAAGCCGTCAAACAGACATATCAATGGTATCAACAAGGACATAACTTACGGATTGGAATCAACTTATCTAGTCGCCAATTTACCCAAAGTAATTTAATGAAAGAAGTTCAAGAACTTTTGTCGAGTAACGATTTACCAAGCGAATTGATCGACTTAGAAATTACCGAGAGCTTAGCAATGAGTGATGCCGAAAGCACAGCACACATTTTAAATGGACTGAAAGCAATGGGCGTCTCGATTTCGATTGACGACTTCGGAACCGGTTACTCCTCTCTCGCTTATCTACATAGTTTTCCGATAGACACCATCAAAATTGACCGCTGCTTTGTACAAAACCTAAATACTCAAGCCGGCCAAGCGATTGCCAATACCATTATTGCTATGGCAAAGAGTCTAGATTTAGAAGTCATTGCCGAAGGCATTGAATTAACCGAACAAATTGATTATCTTCAAGCGAGACATTGTGACATTCTCCAAGGCTTTAAATTCGGTAAACCGATGCCTGCAAGAGAGTTTGAGCAATGGTTGCGAGAACAGCCTAAAAAATCTGCAGCGACTAACTCAGTTGCCGAAAACTCAACCAGACAATAAAAATTTATTTCCAGAGGTAGCTCCATGCCGGTCGATCAAGAAAATCTCAACATGCTTAAAGAGGTGATAGGCGAAGACCTAAAAGAAGTCATCGAAGCCTTTTTAACCACCAGTCCTGAAATCCTCGGTCAGATTAAGCTGTCCATAGAAATTGAAGACGCCGCCGGCGTACAGCTACATAGCCATACCCTGAAAGGCAGCGCCGCCAATATCGGCGCCATTCACCTGCCAAGTCTCTGCGCCGAGTTAGAAACGAAAGCCAAAGATGGCGTGGTTGCACCTGAATTTAACGACATGTATGCCAATATCGAAAATGAATCTCAAGCAGTCTTCAAGTTTTTACGCGAATTTTTGCAGAGTTTTTGAGTCATTTGCGGCAAAATAAGCGTCTGATTTTCAAATAAATGTCGAGAATTTGTCATGCATTACCGAGTAACAGACCGTGAAACGCACGCAGCGAAGACGCCGCACCATATCTTTAATATCAATATCATCATCACCCACCTATTTATTTCCATGATTGTTCTGGAAATCGGTGATACGGTTGCCTTGCTATTGGTGCCGCTTATTTCTTCACTGGTCATCGCTTATCTGTATTCTCGCGCTCGCAAAATTTGTAATGAAGCGACCTGTAGCTGGTTTGTCAAAGCACACTGGACCCTAGCTTGGCGTCGCGGACGCATACTATTAATTAGTTATGGCATCGCTTTAGGCATGGTCGCACTTTATCTGCTATTCGACATGCTGTTCCCTGGCGGTTTCAGCATGAACAACTTCTCAACCGACGGCGAACAGACTCAACTTGGCGAAATTATCACCATCCGATTTGCAGCAGTAGTGATTTTCGTCGCTGTATTGATTACCTTTATGCAAACCGGTATTTCAGTATATGACGCCGGTAAAGGCATCATTGACCCGAAAATCGAAAAATACGCGCCACGTCATGCAGGGGCTAACGCTGAGCTTGGCGAAGGCAGTGACGAGCCTCACCATAAAGGCGTCAAACAGATGGACGAAAGCAAGCAAGAGCAAGAGAAATAGTCGATGGCAAGCAATAATAAAAAACGTCCGCTGCCGATGTTCTGGTTGGTGCTGATTGGCTCTTTAGTCATATTTGCGCTAATGCTGCTGATTCAGCCGCAACGTGAAGCAACCGATGAATCACACCTACCCTGGAACGCTAAATTCTCTGAAGACGGTAATCTACATACCCTTGGGCTTATCGTCGGTCAATCCACCGTTAATGACGCAGTCAAACTGTACGGCAAAGACGTGGAAATCAAGATGTTCTCAGCGTTGAACGAAAGCGATAAGAGCGTTGAAGCCTATTTTCCGGTCATGTATATCGGCTCGATCAAAGCAGCACTGGCGATGCGTATCATCGTACCGCAAGAAAGAATGCAACAAGCCTTCGATAACGGTAAGAAAATTGTCATGAGTAGCACAGGTGGCCGAGAAATCGAACTTTATAACCAAGATAAAGTCGAGTTCATGAATATGCCAGTTTCTAGCATCACTTTATTGCCGCGTAAGCATCTAACCGAGCGCGCCATCAAAATGCGTTTCGGTGAGCCAGATCGCAGAGAAAAGCAGTCTGATGGACTACAACACTGGTTCTTTGATAAGCTTGGGTTAGAAATGATTATTGACCCAGAAGGGCCGGAAGCCTTGCAGTACACCAATGGACAATCAAAGTAAAAATATCCATCTCATTTTAGGTTCAGGCGGTGCACGAGGCCTAGCGCATATCGGAGTAATCCGCCATCTTGAGAACCAAGGCTTCAATATCACCCAGATTACCGGGTGTTCAATGGGAGCCTTGATTGGTGGAATTTACGCTGCCGGTAAATTGAACGAGTATGAAAACTGGATTAAAAGTATCAACCGTTTTGATGTTTTGCGCTTTTTGGATCTATCCCTGACCGGTAAAAACGGTTTAGTAAAAGGCGACAAAATTATGGATCAACTGCGTGAATGGATTGGCGACATACAAATTGAGAATCTATCCATTCCCTTCACAGCAGTATCCACCGACATCCTTAGTCAAAAAGAAATCTGGATTCACCAAGGTGATTTGATTGATGCTATTCGCGCTTCAATTTCTGTCCCCGGAATATTCACTCCGCTGGTTAAAAACGACATGGTCCTAGTGGACGGCGGCATTCTTAATCCATTACCTATTCCACCGCAATCACTGCTCAACAAACAAATTTCTATCGCTGTCAGTTTATCCGGCCGGCCAATTAAAAAGCCTTTAGGCCAAATCGAAACGATAGCAGGCCATTCCGATGGTTCGCTAACACAACAAAAATCAGCTGTAACGCGCTTTATCGATACCTTGCAGGAATTCTTTCAGTCGGAGCATACCGAAAGCGAACAACGCACCAAAACCGATTTATCCCTGACCGATATTCTCATGGGCATGTTCGACACCATGCAGGATACTTTGGCGCGCTATCAAATCGCCGGTAACCCACCGGATATTTTGATTGAAATACCAAGTAATATTTGTGAATCGCACGATTTTCATCGTGGAAAGGAACTTATCCCAGCTGGCACTTACTGGGCCAAGAAAGCGTTAGACGAGCAACTAAGTTATTTGGAATCGACTGACCGTTAAAGATTCTCTATGACTGCGGTTCACTCTTATCGGTATTTTTTTCTGCTTGAGCAGATTCAGATTCCTTCTGAGGCGACTTCTTACCGTCCTGAGGAACAACATCATCGTCATCCATTAAGATGCGATGCGCCTGACCATCCATATCCTCGAAAAACCCTTTTTTTGCCATCCAGATAAATGCCACAACAACTAAAAAGCCAAAAAGCAGAACAAAAGGAATTAATACATAAATAACGTCCATAGCTCCCTCTAGGTTCTTACTGACTCTGGCCGAGTGGTTTTGACGATCGTTTTTTCCTGACGTTTACGCATCTGCTTTTCATTAAAGAAACTACGGATACGTGCGGCATTACCTATCACAACCAGTGAACTCAATGGCATGGTAATAGCGGCAATAAGCGGTGTTAGAGTACCTGACATCGCTAAAGGAACCATAACGATGTTGTAAGCGATTGAACTGGCGATATTCTGCTTAACAGTCCGCAAGGTACGAATCGACAAAGCAATAGCAGTATCGACAGAAATTAATTGGTTGTTCATCAAGACGATATCGGCGCTTTCCATCGACACGTCAGTTCCTGAACCGAGCGCAATGCCGACATCGGCACGCACCAAGGCAGGTGCATCGTTGATGCCGTCACCAACCATGGCAACTTTCTGACCGTTCTGCTGCAATTGACGAATTTGCTCATTCTTATCCTCAGGCAAAACCTCTGCAATCACATTCAAGCCACCGAGCTGGTCGGCAACACGCTCGGCAACAACCTGCAAATCGCCGCTTAACAAAGTCACTTGCTTACCTCGCGCTTTCAAACGTTGGATCAACTCCTTAGCGTCTTCACGTATTTCGTCTTCCAGATATAAAACCGCTAAGGCTTCACCGTTTTTCGCCACCCAGACCGCCGTCTGCGCCATTTTGGCGTGCGCCTCAGTCTTAGCCAATAAATTATGGGGTAGCTCAATTTCTTGGGTTTGCAGCCATTTAGCAGTACCAATGCACCAAAGATCGTCATCAATCAATCCACGTACACCACGCCCAGATAACGCTTTAAATTCAACCACTGGATGCAAATCTTTGATTTGCAGGTTTTGACGTTCGCAGATTGATTCTACCAACGCCTTCGCTAAACTGTGCTCAGAACGGTGTTCAATGGCCGCTACCGCATTAAAAATCTGCTGCTTGTCGATCCCTTCGTTTAACCATTCCGTTGCAGTTAAACGCATTTGTCCTTTGGTTAAAGTGCCGGTTTTATCAAATACGAAGTGATCCATATCTCGTAAAGTTTCCAACACCGTACCATTTTTCACCAAAATACCATGCCGTGCGGACACACCGGATGCAACGGCAATCGCCATCGGCGTCGCCAGACCGAATGCACACGGACAAGTGATAATCAGTACCGCGGTGGCGGTCATAATCGCAAATTCGATATCGGCATTAAAGAACCAGAAAATAAAGCTGAAAGCCGCTAACGTTAAGGTGACTGACACAAAATATGGCATGATCTTATCGGCGGTACATTGAATCGGCGCTTTTGAACCTTGCGCTTCTTCAACCATATTGACGATTCGACCAAGTTGCGTATTTTGCAGGATCGATTCCACCTCAACCGTTAGGTTACCGTCGATATTCAAAGTTCCCGCAGCGACTTTCGAACCTTTCGACTTCAAAATCTCGCGCGCTTCACCACTTAGCATCGACTCATTAACTTGCCCTTCACCATCCAGCACCACACCATCGACAGGAAACTGTTCACCCGGTTTGACAATAATCTGCATGCCTTTGGTCAGTGTACGCACCGGTACGATTTTTTCGCTATCCTCTTCCAGTTTGCGCGCTACTTTCGGCTGTAAATCCATTAATCTACGTGAGGCATCAACCGCCTTATTTTTGGAAATTGCTTCCAAATAACGACCGATTAATAGTAAGAACATGAAATCGATCAGAGTATCGAAATAAACATCACCAACATTTTCTGGGTGGATCGTGACCCAGACGGAATAAAGATAGGTGGTGAGCATACCAATACTGATGGAGACATCCATGCCGACAGTGCGGCCTTTGATTGCTGTCCAAGCCCCTTTAAAGAAAGGTTGACCGGAATACACCAAAGTCACCGTGGCGATAACCAATTGAATCCAGTGGAAATAGCTACGATATTCAGGATCCTCATTCGCTCCGGTATAAAGCGCGACTGAGAACCACATCACATTCATCATCGCAAAACCGGCAAACCCTAATCGATATAGCAAGTCACGGTTGGCTTTCTTAGTGGCCGCTTCACTGACTGATGCATCGTAAGGGGTCGCATCGTAGCCGATACTGTTAAGTTTTTTGATAATGTCGGACAGTTTGAGCTTGGCATTATTCCAACGCAATTTAATCTGCTTATTGGTGAAATTAACGCGTGCAAGTAGGATACCGTCGGTATTCGCAAGTGTATGCTCGATTAGCCAGACACAGGCGGCACAGTGAATGGCTTCAGACATTAAGGTAATTTCACGGCGGTCACCCAGACTATCGACATACTGCTCTTGAACTTCATCATAGTCATACAGGTCAATATTCTGATTAGGAGCCGGTGGTGGAGAAAGCAATTCCCCGTCGGGGGTACGTTGATAAAAACTCTGCATTCCCGATTCGTAAATCACTTCACAAACCGAAGCGCAGCCGTGACAACAAAAAGGACGCTCAGTGCCATCAATTGGTTTAAGTATTAATTCGCCTTCAGGAATGGCCTGACCACAGTGAAAACAACTTTGCGCCATAGGGTTATCCGTTTACTCTGGGTCTTGAACCATAATCGAGCGACCGATGTTATATACATCATCCCCCTTGGTGATTTCCATCACCAAGTCCCACTTGCCTTTCAGCGGCAGGCTGAAATCTGCTTGATAACTTCCAATTGGCTCAACGGCTGTTAGGGCTTGTTCACCATCCAAATCACGATCCGACGGACGGTAATAATACAAAATAGCGGAATCAACTGTCATCGGCTGGTTATCTTTATCCAAAACCTTAAGCGTGACGGTCTGCGCCTTGCCTTCTGACAAAATCGGTAGATCAATGTCCAGTTGCCAGCCGAGCTGTTCCATGCGCTTCTGTTCAGCAAGAATTTTATCCATGTTCTTACCTTGCTCATAGAAATCATCAACCACTAACCCCGGATTGGTAACGATTGCCATACTGACCATGAAAAAGTTGACCGCCAATACAATGGTCAGAATCACCAACCATGCAATAACAAACGGGTTTTTCCAAACATTACTCCAATCGCGATTGTCCTGTTTATCCGCAGTCATACATTCCTCTTTAGCGTAAATAAAAAGCCCTAATACCCAGACTGGGTAAAAGGGCTTTATTATAGCGATTTTTATAGTCAGACATCGTACAAAGTCTGACTATTCATCTAACCTTTCCATCAATATCAGCGTGGCTGCGGACCAATAAATACCGAATCGTAAACCGTACGGATTTCCGGTTTATTGATGTCTTCGACAATAATATCAATTGGCGTATTGGTCTCGGTTAAATCCTTACGCGGGATTTTCACTAATAGCGTGGTCGAACGCACAGTTCCAGGATGTACCAGCACATTTTCATCAACTACATAACTCAAGCTCGCTGGGCCGCCGGCGATACTCACCCTAACAACCATCTCTTCCGATTGTTTATTCACAATCTTCAAAGTCCATTTATTCTGAATCGAACCGTCACTCATCTGCACAAATAACGGAGAACGTTCATGCAGCGCTTTAACATCAATCGGTGCCATCGTCGCCAGACCATAAAGAATTGCACCGGCGGCAAACGCCATAATCGAAGAATAGACAATTACACGAGGACGCTTCCAAATAGCCGGCAGTTTTTTGCCGGTAAATTCTTGTAATGAAGCATAACGAATCAATCCTTTCGGCTTTTTGATTTTCTCCATCACCGAATCACAGGCATCAATACACAGACCGCAGGTGATACAGCCGAACTGTTGACCACGACGAATATCTACCCCAGTCGGACACACTGCAACACACAAGTTACAATCGATGCAATCACCTAACTGCGGCGCTTCTTCACCCGGTTTTGGACGCTTCATACGACCACGTGGTTCACCGCGATCTTGGTCATAGGTCGGTACCACAGTTTGGGTATCAATCATCGCGCCTTGAATACGCGCATAGGGACAGAAACCGATACAGGTCTGCTCACGAAGGAATCCGGCAAAGAAGTAAGTCGCAAGGCCTAAAACAACGACGACAGTGGTTTCAACGCTACCCCATTCAAAAGCGAACAAACGCGCCCATAAGTCTAAGGCATCAGTAAAGTAGGCAACGAAGCTGAAAGAAGTCGCAAAACCGATCAATAACCAAAGAATATGTTTCGGCACCTTAATTTTGATTTTTTCAAAACTCATCGGTGCTTGATCTAATTTTTGACGCTTATTCGGCTGGCCTTCAAATTTTTCTTCTAACCAAGTAAAAACATCAGTCCAGACAGTATGGAAACAAAAATAACCACACCAAAGTCGTCCAGCTATCGCCGTCGCCGCCGCCAGCAACAAAGCGAAAAACAGCAGAATCATTGCCAGAATCCAAATATCTTGCGGCAAGATGGTCAAACCGAACATATGGAACTGACGATTAGCTAAGTCCCAAAGAATCGCCTGCTGGCCGTCCCAACGTAGATAAGGTCCAATAAATAGAATCAACCAGAAAGAAGCGACAATCCACTTAAATTTACGGAAAATCCCCGGAATACGTTTGGCATGTACCGTTCCTTCGGTATGGATCGGTAATAGTTCGACACCGATATTTTCGAGGTTCTTATTGGACGTTTCTACGCCACCCAAAACGGAGGAACCTGTGCCGCTCTTCACGGTATTTGTATCTTGCTGCTTTTCAGACATAGAGCATTCCTTGCTTATCAGCTAATGCGATCAATATGAATTACAGGTATATATTCAGATATACCCAAATCAATTTTGAAACAGATTGTAACTCTTCCGAGATTATGTCAAAAATGATTGTTTTTATAGGGATAGATAAAGCTTTTTTGATTTCAGATAGCAATAAAAAAACCGGGCGTAAGAGCCCGGCTTTCTGCAAAAGGTCTATAAAAGACGAAGAACAAGATTAATCTTTGTCTTCTTCGTTCTTCTCCATGCCTTCCATACCGCGTGCTGCTTTCCAAGCGAACCCGATTAAAGCAACAATCGATAGGACTAGTGCGCCGATAGAGCCCCATAGTACCCAATCATTATTTAAATCACCCATAACTGACTCCTTAAATAAACATTCATGGTGTGCCGTAATAGAACGGAGAGCTTATAGCTCTCCGCAACATTTATTACTGACCGCCACCTAGTTGGTGAATATAGACAGCTAGACGCTTAACGTTAACGTCGGCATTTGGTAGACGCTCTTTAAACGCTGGCATGATCGCTTGGCGAGTACCTTCAATGTATTCACCGTTTTTCTTAACGTTTACACCGTTAGCGATAACGTTACGGATCTGCTCACGATCCGAGCTGAAACGCCATACTTGGTCAGTTAGGTTAGCCGCACCTGCCGGAGCAAGTGGTTTACCCATAGGGCCATGACACGCTAAACACATACCTTTTGCATAAACGGCTTTACCGGCTGCAAATGCGGCATCATTACCTTTGCCTTCTGAAAGTGCGATGACGTAGTCAGTTACGCTATCGATCTCTTCATCAGTCAGGTTACCCATCATGCCGCGAGCCGGCATATTACCGATACGACCGTTTTTAATGGATGCTTCGATTTGTGCAACATTACCACCCCATAGCCAATCATCGTCAGCCAATACCGGGAAGTTAGGGTTACCAGCACCACCGGCACCGTGACACGCTGCACAGTAATCACCGAACAGCACTTTAGATGTCGCTACCGCGTATTGTTTAAGTTCGTCATCTTTAAGGATGTCTGCAACCGACATTGCTGCCAATTGTTCTTCTTTATCGGCAAACTTCGCTACACGCCAGTCTTTAAGCACTTGAAAATCTTCCTTGTACTCTTCGATTGCTGTCCAACCGGTTAGACCCTTCGTGAACTCACCGGAATTATTGGTAAGCGGAATGGTCGGGTAGTACAAAGTGTAAAAGATGATCATGATGAAACCAGCATAGAACGATAACATCCACCACAGCGGCGGCGGGTTATCTAATTCACGTAGGTCTTCATCCCAAATGTGACCAGTGTTACCTTCGTCTGGCCAAGGGTTATGTCCTGCCATTTTTTATTCTCCTCAGAATGATTTAATCATCTTCAAGGATTTTGTGTTTTTGCTCTTCTAGCTCTTTACGCTTTGACGGGCGCAGAGCTAGAGAGAAGGTAATTAACATACCTACAAAAACTAAAACCGTGATGATCAGTCCAGCCCAGTCTTGGCCAGTCAATGCTGACCAGTCTGTGCTGAAGTAATGTTCGATACTACTCATTATTGACGGTAAACTTTGCTGTCATCCAGCTTAACCATCGTGCCTAGAACCTGAAGGTATGCAACCATCGCATCCATCTCGGTGTAACCTTCGATTGCTTTGTTTGCATTTTCAATTTCCCAGTCTGTATATGGCACACCTAAGGTACGCATTACAGATAGGCGTTTCTTCATATCACGTTCTGTGCCGAAGAAATCTTCAGAAACTTGGCGTTCAGCCAGCCATGGATACGCAGGCATTACTGATTCAGGAACCAAGTCCTGTGGACGTAATAAGTGCATTACGTGCCATTCATCAGAATACTTACCACCTAGACGAGCTAGATCAGGACCGGTACGCTTTGAACCCCATTGCATCGGGTGATCGTACATAGATTCTGTAGCTAATGAGAAGTGACCGTAACGTTCGCGTTCATCACGGAACGGACGAATCATTTGAGAGTGACAGATGTAACAACCTTCACGAAGGTAAAGATCGCGGCCAGCTAGCTCAAGCGGAGTATATGGACGTACCCCATCACCTGCTTTCCAATCTGCCATCATCGGTTTACCGTTCTTATCGAACTTGTAAAGCGCTTTTTCTGAAACGATTTTACCTTCAGCATCTTCTGTGAAAGTACGTTCCCAAACTAACTCAGGGAACTTTTCGTTTTTCGCGTTACCGTATTTATCGGTTTGTTCTGTATAGTCCACAGCAGACTTAAGATAGAACAAAGGTACGATCTCTACGATACCTGCAATAGATACCGCCAACGCGGTTGCTAGAAACAGTGCGAAGATATTTCTTTCGACACCGTCTTGCCAATTCGTAGGCTTATCATCATGGTTTGACATGAGTTTGTGCTCCTCAACTCATTAGGTTCAAAGCTAAGTGCTGACTTAGCAGCACTTAGTATTTCACTTATTTATTATGCAGTTGCTTCTACCGGCTTCGACGCACGTGCGTTAGCCATACGGATAGTCATTACTACGTTATATAGCATTACTACCGCACCAGAGAAGAACAATAGACCACCAAACGCACGCATTGCGTAGTAAGGGTGCATTGCAGCAACAGACTCAGCAAATGTGTAAGCAAGCGTACCGTACTCATCATAAGCACGCCACATTAGACCTTGCATGATACCTGATACCCACATCGCAACGATGTAGAACACAGTACCGATAGTCGCTAGCCAGAAGTGGAAATTGATTAACTGCATTGAGTACATCTCGGTTTTCCACAGTTTCATAACCATGTGATAAAGCGCACCGATCGAAACCATCGCAACCCAACCTAGAGCACCAGAGTGAACGTGACCAACCGTCCAATCAGTGTAGTGAGATAGCGCATTTACCGTTTTCGCAGCCATTACCGGACCTTCGAAAGTCGACATAGCGTAGAAAGCAAGTGAGATGATCAAGAAGCGCAAGATATAGTCTGTACGCAGACGATCCCAAGCACCAGATAGCGTTAACATACCGTTAAGTGCACCACCCCATGAAGGAATGATCATCGCTAGAGAAATTACCGCACCTAGAGAACCCGTCCAGTCTGGAAGAGCGGTGTATTGCAAGTGGTGAGCACCTAGCCATACATAACCGAACATTAATGCCCAGAAGTGAATTACCGATAGACGGTAAGAATAAATCGGACGCTGTGCTTGCTTAGGCACGAAGTAGTACATGATTGCAAGGAAACCAGCCGTCAGGAAGAAACCTACCGCATTGTGACCCCACCACCACTGGATCATTGCATCTTGAACACCAGCAAACATTGAATAAGAGCGGAATAGAGATACAGGAATCGCTAGACCGTTAACAACGTAAAGGTAAGTGATCGCAATCATCATACCTAGGAAGAACCAGTTCGAAACGTAAACGTGCGAGTGAGTCTCTTTATTACGAATCGCGATAGTCATCACGAAGTTAAAGGTATACATGGTCCATACAACAGCAATTGCAATCGCCAAAGGCCATTCTTGCTCGTGGTACTCTTTACCGGTTGTCATCCCTAGAGAGATAGAAACAACGGTCAAAAGCAGACCAATTGTGAAAAGAATTGCAGTCCACCAAGCCATAGAATTACTCCATAGCTTCACACCGTTAGTGCGCTGAACTGTATAGAAAGCGGTTGCCATCAAGGTCATACCACCGAAAGCGAAAATAACCGTGTTCGTATGCATTACACGCAAACGAGCGAAGGTAATTTCAGCGATATCAAAGTTTAACGCTGGCCATGCAAGCTGTGATGCAGCAAAGGTACCGAAGAAAGTACCAATTACCAAAAACACAATTGCACCAACCGTTAAATACTTGACGACGCCATTATCGTATTGTGGCTGTGCTGTCGTATCCATTAGTCGGATTCCCCTATATAGTCAAATTTTGTCTGACTTTGCATAATTTACTTAACAAAGCAGACTCCGTTGTAGGCGGAAATTATAACCGCCACTTGGAAGTCCATGCTAGCTGTAGACTATTGAAAATTAACTCACATCAACCACAACAGATAGATAAAAGCCAAGTTTCAACAACTTACAAGCAAATTAGCCAGACCCATTTCAAAAAACCTCGGGATTATCCCAGAATTAGGGCTTTATTGCCCACTAAAAATTACTTATTGCTCCATATTAAAAAATTCTTATACAGCCTAATTGCTTTACAAATCAGATGCTTAACCGCCAAACTAACGTAGCAATTTATCCTCGGCCTTTAACCTTCAATACTTTTTGCGATCCCTTTCGACAAAACAGCAAACTTCTCTTTAAAGTGGCTTTTGAGTTATCATATTAGGCTTTCAGATATTCTAGGAATTCACTTCAATGCGAACCGCAACCATCAAGCGTGACACCTTAGAAACGCAAATCGAAATCAGCGTTAACCTTGACGGACAGGGCGAAGCCAAATTAGAAACTGGCGTGCCTTTCTTTGAGCATATGCTCGATCAAATTGCCCGCCACGGCATGATCGACCTTGATATCAAAGCCAATGGCGATTTGCATATCGACGATCACCACACGGTTGAAGATGTAGGCATCACGCTTGGACAAGCGATTGCTAAAGCGGTCGGCGACAAAAAAGGCATCACTCGTTATGGACACGCTTATGTTCCGCTAGACGAAGCGCTGTCTCGCGTTGTGATTGACCTATCCGGTCGTCCAGGCATGGAATTCCACTGCGACTTTACGCGTGAACAAATCGGCACTTTTGAAACGCAACTGGTTATGGAATTCTTCCAAGGCTTCGTTAACCACTGCGGCGCGTCATTGCACATCGACAATATTCGCGGTATCAATGCTCACCACCAAGCAGAAACCATCTTTAAAGCCTTTGGTCGCGCTTTACGAATGGCATTAAGTGCCGACGAGCGCATGGCCGGCAAAATGCCTTCAACCAAAGGAAGTTTGTAATGAATCGAAAATTGGTTGCCGTAGTGGATTACGGCATGGGCAACCTACGCTCGGTTTCTAAAGCGGCCGAGCACATGGCGGATGAATACACCAAAATCGTCGTTACCCAAGACCCACAAGTGATTCATGACGCCGACTCGGTGATTTTCCCAGGGCAAGGTGCCGCCAAAGCCTGCATGCAAGCACTGCATGACACCGGCATGGCCGAACCGGTCAAACTTGCTGCGCAAGAAAAACCATTCCTAGGCATCTGCATGGGTTTGCAGGTGTTAATGTCGCACTCTGATGAAAATGGCGGCGTGGACTGTCTAGACATTATTAAAGGTAATGTCACCCAGTTCGACCTAAGCGCGCACCCAGAACTAAAAATGCCGCATATGGGCTGGAATCAGATTCACCAGACCCAAGACCATCCGCTATGGCATAGCATTCCGCAAGACAGCCGTTTTTACTATGTGCATAGCTACTATGTTGCGCCGGAAGACAAAAGCACCATTTTCGGTGAAACCACTCACGGTCAAACTTTCCCGGGCGTATTGAGCACGCATAATCTGTTTGCTATCCAAGCTCATCCGGAAAAGTCCGCCGAACACGGCCTGCAACTATTTAAGAATTTCCTATCATGGAACGGCCACTAAACCGTTTCGTTCAGAACAAAGTTTAATAAGGTTTTAAGATGCTACTAATTCCAGCAATTGATTTAAAAGACGGCGAATGCGTTCGTCTACGCCAAGGTGTAATGGAAGATGCCACGGTTTTTTCCGGTGACATTGTTGCCATGGCAAAACGTTGGGTTGACCAAGGCGCGCGTCGTCTACACATGGTTGACTTGAACGGAGCCTTCGACGGCAAGCCGGTCAATGACAAAGCAGTTTACCAAGTGCGCGAAGCATATCCTGACCTACCGATTCAAATCGGTGGCGGTATCCGTGATTTGGAAACCATCGAAGCCTACCTAAAAGCAGGTGTAAGCTACTGCATTATCGGCACCAAAGCGGTTCACAATCCAGAATTCGTTGCCGAAGCTTGTAAAGCTTTCCCAGGCCACATCATGGTTGGCCTAGATGCCAAAGACGGCATGGTCGCAATCAATGGCTGGGCAGAAGTCACCGACTACGAAGTTAAAGCCCTAGCGAAACAATTTGAAAACGACGGCGTAGAAGCGATTATCTACACTGACATCGGTCGTGACGGCATGATGCAAGGGGTTAACGTGGAAGCAACTCAAGCACTAGCACAAGCGGTCAATATTCCGATTATCGCGTCTGGCGGCATCACCAACCTAGATGACATCCGCAACCTTTCCGAAATCGAAGCTGACGGCGTAACTGGCGCCATTACCGGCCGCGCTATCTACGAAGGCACGCTGGACTTTAAAGAAGGCCAAACGCTTTCTGACCAACTAGCGCCAAAAGGTTAATAAACAATGAGTCTAGCAAAACGCATTATTCCTTGTTTGGACGTCGATAACGGCCGCGTTGTTAAAGGCGTGCAATTTGTCGATATACGCGATGCCGGTAATCCGGTAGAAGTCGCCAAACGTTACGACGAACAAGGCGCGGACGAAATCACCTTTCTAGACATTACCGCCACTTCTGACGGTCGCGGCACCACCATCCATATGGTTGAAGAAGTCGCCAGTCAAGTATTTATCCCGCTAACCGTTGGCGGCGGCATCCGCAAGGTTGAAGATATTCGTACCATGCTGAACGCCGGGGCTGATAAGGTCGCGATTAACTCGGCAGCCATCTACAATCCAGAATTCGTAAAAGAAGCCTGCGATGCCTTCGGCTCACAGTGTATCGTACTGGCAATTGATGCCAAAAAGGTGTCTGGTGAAAATGAGCCCAATAAGTGGGAGATCTTCACTCACGGCGGCCGTAAAGAGACTGGCATTGACGCTGTCGAATGGGCGGAAAGAATGGAAGCCTACGGGGCAGGTGAATTATTGGTTACCTCTATGGATCGTGACGGCACCAAGAGCGGTTTTGATAACGAACTGATGAAAGAGATTACCTCTCGCGTCAGAATTCCGGTGATCGCTTCCGGCGGTGTCGGCAAACTGCAAGATCTGGTTGATGGCGTGAAAGAAGGTGGCGCCGAAGCAGTTCTTGCTGCTTCGATTTTCCATTTTGGTGAACACACTGTGCAAGAAGCCAAACAAGCAATGGCCGAACAAGGCATTGAGGTGCGACTATGAGCGAAAAAAGTATTCTAGAACAGTTAGATGCCGTGCTAGAAGCGCGTAAAGCCGAATCCGCTGACAGCTCCTATGTTGCTAGCCTATACGCCAAAGGCACTGAGAAAATCCTCAAAAAGATTCAAGAAGAAGCCCTTGAAGTCGCCATGGCCGCCAAAGATCATGATCACTCGACTTCTGATGAAGACAAAGAACACTTAATTTACGAAGTCACCGATTTATGGTTTCATAGCTTAGTCTTACTTGCGCATAAAAATGTAAACTCTGATGCAATTATGACTGAACTACAACGCCGTTTTGGCCTATCCGGCCATGACGAGAAAGCCAGCCGTAGCGATTCATAACTCTACTAGGACTTGCTGCGAAAGATTTTTTCGCTACATCCTAACGAGTTCTGAAGCCACAACATCATTGTGATTTCGGCTGGCAAAAATTGACGATTTACAGGAAGGAACCCTCAATGAATCAAGAAAAATCGATATTCAGCAAAATTATTGACCGTGAAATTCCGGCAACAATCGAGTATGAAGACGAAAAATGCATCGTGATTCACGACATCAACCCAAAAGCACGTGTGCACCTACTGGTTATCCCGAAAAAAGAAATCGCTACTCTGTTTGATTTAACTCCGGATGACAAAGATTTAATGGCACACATGATGTTGTTACTTCCTCAACTCGCAAACGCACAAGGATTGGACGGATTTAAAACACAAATCAACACCGGAGTCTCCGGCGGACAGGAAGTTTTTCATATCCATATCCACTTGCTAGGAAACTAATTGAATTCGACTTAGATACGCCTAATTACTGGCAAGTATCACTCAACGCTAATAAATTATTTTTGTGCAATTAAATTGGCGGATTTGATATTATTAGCGGCTACTGAAATTTAGGGATTGGTGCCACGCCCTAGTTAAAGGCACAATGAGCAGAAAATCTGGAGTTTTATACCATGGGAATCAGCATCTGGCAGCTACTTATCATTCTAGCAATCGTATTAGTTTTATTTGGTGCTAAGCGCCTTAAAAACGTTGGTAGCGATCTAGGTGGTGCCATCAAAGGCTTTAAAAACGCCGTAAAAGATGAAGAAGACAAAAAAGACGAAGCAGTCGCTGATAAGAAAATCGACAACAAAGACGCTAACAACGTTTTTGACGTAGCGGCTGAAGAGAA
Organism: Thiomicrorhabdus marina; assembly: GCF_017571465.1. Lineage (GTDB taxonomy): Bacteria > Pseudomonadota > Gammaproteobacteria > Thiomicrospirales > Thiomicrospiraceae > Thiomicrorhabdus > Thiomicrorhabdus marina. Next base: position 134,257 of record NZ_JAGETV010000003.1, read on the forward strand.
AAAAGCGGACGAGAAAAAAGATAAAGCTTAATTGATAGCGTCACCCGACTCTATTTTTTAACTTTTCTTTTTAGGTAGGTGTAACCAGCCATGTTCGATATCGGCTTTCTTGAAATATTGATGATTATGATTATCGCTCTGATCGTTATCGGTCCAGAGCGCATGCCGGAAATTGCCCGTAAAATAGGCAGTTTCGTCGGTAAAACTCGTAACTTCATTAATACCGTCAAACAAGAAAATCAATTTGATGAAACCGTTCAGGATTTCAAAAAATCGATGGACATGGCTGCGCAAGAGCAGCAAATCAGCAATATCCATAAGGAATTGCAAGACGGCTTGAATATGGGCATGGAAAACGTCAATCTTGACGATTTCCAACGTCCGTTTGGCGGAGACATCGATAAAAGCAGTAGCTCATTTAATCGTGCACCCTCGCAACCGCAATTGAACACACCTAAAGAAACTGCTGAAACCACCACTCAGTCGACACCGGCTAGCGAATCAACCGTTTCTACAGAATCTGCTCCGGCTTCTCAACCGGTACCAACCGCGCAAGCGTCTACAGAAAATAGCAACACTCAAGATAGCGCTTCCAAAAACACTACTGACCCAAGTAAAAGCTAAGCATACCTATGAGCGATTCGGCGCTACCACCACAAGATAAAGAGATGACTCTCGTCCAGCACTTATTGGACTTGAAAACGAGTCTTACTCGCGGGATTTTGGCGATTATTGTCGTCTTTTTGTTCCTATTCCCGTTTGCGAATGAGATCTATACCTATATCGCCGAGCCGCTAACTCGCTATCTGCCTGAAGACACCAGCATGATTGCAACCGCGGTTGCCTCGCCATTCTTGACGCCGTTTAAGTTAAGCTTCGTGTTGGCTATTTATATCGCAATGCCGTTCTTGCTGTACCAACTGTGGCGTTTTATCGCTCCGGCTTTATACAGTCACGAAAAACAGTTGATTGGGCCTGTACTGTTCTTTAGCTCGTTCCTATTCTACTCCGGTGGCGCTTTTGCCTATTACGTGGTGTTCCCACTGGTATTCGGCTTCTTATCTACTACCGCTCCGGAAGGCGTAACCATTGCCACCGATATCGCTGCCTATCTTGATTTCGTTATTAAGATGTTCTTCGCTTTCGGCATGGCATTTGAAGTGCCAATTATTACCGTTCTACTGATTCTGACCGGCATGGTACGTGCCGAAAAATTAGCGCATGCGCGTCCATATATTGTGGTCGGTGCTTTCGTTATCGGAATGCTATTAACTCCGCCGGACATCATTTCGCAAACGCTGCTAGCGGTGCCAATGTGGCTGCTGTTTGAACTCGGTCTATTGATTGGTGGTTATATCGTCAAAAAACGCGGTCTGGATAAAGATGAAGACGACGCTGATTACGATGAAGATCCATACGACATGCCTGAATCACAAGCTGGACAGCAACGTGCGCAAGCAACTTCATCGACAAATTCTCAGCAAACGTCAACAACGCAGACGCAAACGAGCCAAGCCATACAAGAACTGGATCAACGCTATGCCGACCAAGTCGATGACGATCTAGATTGGGATGACGAGTTTGATAAAATTGACGATCAAATGCGCAAGCTAGAACGTGAATACCAAGCGCGTAAAGACCAAGAAAAAGCAGAAAAAGACGCTGCTGAACAAGGCAAAAAAGAAGACAACCAAAATGGTGACACTTCAGAAACGGCCGAGAAATCATCAGTTGATATTGAGAATGACAAGCAAGGCAAACCAGACAACCAGAAATCCTAATCTGAAAAACACCATGGCTTATCAAAGCGATGGTGTCTGTCTTCGCTTTTCCAAAACAACGTTCACTTTACTCTATGCACTGGCACTTTCTCTTGTCGGCGCATTAATGCAAACAGCCGACGCTTCACCACTAAAGAATCACCCTAGCCCCTATTTAGCGATGCATTCCGATGACCCGGTTCATTGGCAACTGTGGAACCCCGATACCCTCAAACAAGCCCAAAAACAAAACAAACTGATTTTGCTTTCCAGCGGTTATTTCTCATGCCACTGGTGCCATGTCATGCAGCAAGAGGTTTATCAAAACCCGCAAAGCGCAGCGCTGATTAACCAACTGTTTGTCAGTATTAAAATTGACCGTGAGCTGCACCCCCTAGTCGATAGCCAGATGATTGACTTCGCGCGCAAGTACCGTGGTTCAGCCGGTTGGCCACAACACGTCATTCTCACTCCCGACGCCAAACCCTTTGCCGCTTTTACCTATTTGCCAAATGATAAATTACAGACTTATCTTCGCAATGTGGATAAGTTGTGGAAAAACGATAAAACTGTGATTAAAAAGTTAGCCGAATCGGCAATTCTTCAACCACAGTCCGTCAATATCGTTTGGGACCCTGAAAAATTCAAAACCGCCTTATACGCTGAACTGCAAAACGTGATTGATGATTTCAGCGGCGGCTTACAAGGCTCCAGTAAATTTCCAAAAACACCTTTATTGCTGGCATTAATCCAACAAATTGACCTACCGGAAACGCTGAGCGACTGGTTACAACTCACACTCAAACAGATGGCACAGCAACATCTATTCGACCACCTATATGGTGGATTTTATCGCTATACCGTCGATCCAGAATGGCAAGAGCCACATTTTGAGAAAATGCTATATGACAACGCGCTATTACTTGAACTGTATCTGCACGCGGATATGCGCTGGCCTGAACAAGGCTTCGCTAAAACTGCTGACGCCACACTTGGTTATCTACGCCAGCAACTTTATTCACCGCAGCTACAGCTCTATCTAGGGAGTCAGTCCGCGATTGATACCGCGGGCAATGAGGGTGGCGATTACCTATTCAGCAAACAACAGTTACAACAACTTCTGACAGCTCCTGCTATCTCACAGGTTGAAAAAGAATGGTTAATGCATACACCTAAGTTTGCGCTCGGCTACCATCCTAAGCCGACCGAACAGCACTGGTCAGAAATCAAACAGCAACTTTTAGCGGCGCGTCCAATCCCTAAAATGGCAATTGACGATAAAGCGATTGTCAGTTGGAATGGGCTATTACTAAACGCCTTGGCACAAGCCAATACTTGGCTTAAACAAAACCCTGCTAACGAAGAATTGTCCAATCTACAAAATGCCAAACAATGGGGGCAAGACTTAGCCGATACGTTGCTTACAATCAGCCAACAGCAACAAATTCCGCGAAGTCTGATTTTTACCGACAATCAAAGTACTGCACTAATCAATGCCAACCTCGAAGACCTCGCTTATCTATGGCAAGGACTCAATGCATGGCAGACAGCGACTCAGCAAAAAATCGACCTAGCCAATTTGCAAAAGCAGATTCAACCTCTGCTCAGTGCAAACGGCTGGCAAGATCCACAAAGTTTGGCGCTCTATCCGCTCAATCACGGTGTCACCATTGACGATGCCGTACCGTCGGTCACCGCCATGCTAGGCTGCGACTTCGGCAAACTGCAAATCGACCAAAATGATTTCTATGAAAAAGCCATCAACTACGCTAGTTACCTAAACCTCTCACAGTGCGAATAACTTCTTTTACAATAGCCAACATAGTGATTAGGACGAGAAAAACATGGGCTTTTTAATTGTCGGTTTTATCCTACTGTTTGTATTAACCACCTTGCCAAGCATCTGGACCAAACATATCCTCAATAAACACCGTAAACCGCACCCTGATATTCCCGGCACCGGTTTACAGTTTGCTCAGCATTTGGTGAAAAAATTCGACCTGCCGATTAAAGTAGAAGAGACTGAAGACGGCGACCATTACGACCCAATCGGCAAAGCGGTGAGAATTTCCAGCGCCAATGCCCATTCCAACTCACTGACCGCAATTACCACCGTCGCCCACGAAATCGGCCATGCATTACAAGACAAAGACGGTTATGAGCCGCTAAAACAACGCACCATACTGGTCGAACGCGCCTCGATAATGCAAAAATTCGCCAGTGGCGCCTTGATTGTCACGCCGATTCTGGTCGCCGTAGTACATACCCCGATTATCGGTTTGATTACATTCGGCGCGGGGTTTATTGCGATGGGCGTGCCGGTGATAATCCACCTGAGTACTTTGAAAGTGGAATTTGATGCCAGTTTTGAACGCGCCTTACCGCTTCTGAAAGAAGGCGAATACCTCAGCCGCAGCGACCAACGCAAAGCCAAAAAAATCCTCTGGGCCTGCGCTATGACCTATGTCGCCGCTTCGCTATCCAGCCTGTTTAACCTCTGGAAATGGCTAAAAGCGTTAAAACGTTAAAACGCAATTACAAACAGAATAACCCTCCATTTTCAATAAAAAATTTTACATACTTAATAATATATAAAACAAACACTTAATACTCATTTAAATAACTCTTTATGTATAATAATGGCGACATTTATTGACACTCAATAACACGGAGTTATTTAATGAAAATTAAGACTATTTTCAGCGTACTTACAGCAACAATCATCTTTTCAGGATGCGTTTCCACACAAACAAAAACATCAACTCAATCTACATCGAATGGTGTAGAGAGTGAAATACAAAAAGACGCATCAGGCAAGGAATATAAAATTGTTAAGACTTACCAGTGCGCTTCGCCAGTAGCAAAAATTTCAGTTTCAGAACTCAAATGCAAAACCGCGCAATGCCAACCAGTAGCGCAAGGCACTGGAAACATGGGCATGCTTCTAGCCATGGCGAGAACACAAAATGGTCAAAAAGACCTGTCTAATTTAGGTCCTGCCATGTCAACTATGTTGACCTCTTCACTTAACCAAAGTGGTTGTTTTGAAGTATTAGATCGTGAATCCTTAGAAGAGTTAAAAAGAGAACTGGCTTTAGCAGGTAAAACCATGCAAATTGACTCTGCAGATTTAATCATGACAGGCTCAATTACTGCCCTGAATTATGAAAAGAAAAAATCTACTTTTGGTGGTGGTTTAATCCCACTAGCCGGAGCCTTTACAAATACTACTACGACTGCAAAACTTGATATCGATATGCGCCTAATGGATGTCAACTCTTCCCGAGTCGTTTATACAAAAACCTATAAATCGAATGCTGAAAATGATAACTATGGCTTCGGCGCTCTAGGATTTGGCGGCGGTGCAGCTGCAGGCGGAGCAATGAGCTTCGGTGGGGATTTAGAGTTAGAAAAAGCCGTACGTTCTGTTATTAATCAATCAGTGGCAGACCTTATTCAAAGTTCCGCAAAAGGCGCCTACACAGTTAAAGAACAACGTGTAGATGTTGACTAACCTTTAATAGCAGTCTCGAAGGCGTTGAAACGTTAAATCAATCATTTTTAATAGATAAAAGTGTGTTTATCTCTTCTTCGCCTTGTTTTTCAGCTAATGTGCGCTGTTTTTCACGAAACCGCGCATACTGCTGAATAGCCTTTTGATCAGCTATTTTCTTTGTCATCTGCCCAGAGTTTTGCAAAACATCACGATTATTAAATTCTAAAAACTGATCTAGCTTTAACTGCCAATCCTGCATAAACACCTGTTTACGACGTAAAGCTTGGTCTTCTGCAAAATCTAACCACATGGTCACAATCCGATTAAGTTCTTTGATTTCCGTTTCAGAGAGGTAATTCTTGGCAACCGTTACATCGGCTTTCGTTACACTCTTGCCTTTGGTCGAGGTTAATCCCATATTCGGCAATTCTGCATCTGCCCGACTGTGAATGATTTCTGCCGCCGTTTGTCCCGAGACGGCAAAATGCAGTTTGTTTTGCATAATCCTAAAAAACTGCGTTGTTTCGCGCGAACTCGGTTGATAATCCGCCGCCATCGAGAAAATCTCTTTAACCCGTAGATACATTCGACGTTCACTGGCACGAATATCACGAATGCGTTCTAGCAACTCATCAAAATAATCAGGAATCAGCGAACCTTCAACCGGAGGATTCTTCAGGCGCTCGTCATCCATCACAAAGCCCTTGCGCAGATATTCACTTAAACGCTCAGTAGCCCAGCGTCTAAACTGCGTACCTCGCGATGAACGCACTCGATAACCCACTGCCAGAATCGCCTCTAAAGAGTAGTGTTCGATTAAACGCGAAACTTGACGAGAACCTTCTTGGCGAACTATCCGGAATTTCCGGATAGTTGCCCCTTCAGCCAGTTCAGAATCAGCATATATGCCTTTTAAGTGTTCATTAATCGTGCGCACATCTTTTTGATAAAGCTCAGCCATTAACGCTTGAGTCAGCCAAATGGTTTCTGCTTCAAAGCGACATTCAACCCGCGACTGACCATCTTCGGTTTGATAGAGTAAAAACTCACTGTGCGGAGCCATTGGCGCATTATCATTCGTCATTGCCGGACTCCTTTTGCTCAGCTTTTCCCTGTTCAGGGTAAAGCACAATATCAACGGCCTGCATTAACCTCTCAGTTTCTGTCAGTGCCACAATGATTTTCTGATAATGCAAAATATCCTCAAAGTTAAGCGTTCGGCCTTGGCGGTCTTTGAGCCACTTTTGTGCCGGTTGATAACCGCCTATATAGAATTCCCAGGCTTTTAACGGCACTTGGTCAAAATACTGATCGTCATTAATCCACACCTTGCCATGCGTCGCTGAAATGGCCTCATAGCCGATACTGGTTTTGGTCATTTTACGGGTGACCACATTATCGCCCGCCTGCGGATAAGAAGTAATTGGCGTATTCAAAACCTCATGTTCCAGCAGATGCCGACGGCGCAGTTCATCACCCAAAGTCACCAATTGCCAGAAGGTTTCCGATGTTGGATAAGGCACTCTCGGAAAATCGGTTTTTAAGAACTCTTTATAGGTTTCACGATAGGTTGGGCTATGCAACACGGCATAGATATAATCGAGAATATCGATTGGCGTGAAAAAGCCCGAGTCCACATTGGAAGGTGCAAAATCCTGCTGATTATTTTCCGCTTTAAATGCCAGTTTCAGGGCTTTTTCAAAGGCTTTAATTTCTTCGGGATTTAAATTCGGTGTTCGTTCAGAACCATCTTCAGGGTAGAGGTATAGAGGGAAAAGTGCCGATTGAATAGTTCTCTCAGCACACTTTGTTTCCATAACATATTTCGAAATATAAAAATGGTCACAAGTTGAACTTTTGTTACTTCTAGCTGTAGCCAATCCTAAATTAGCTTCTAGCATATGTTGCATTACATCTAAGCGGCTACGCTCAATAAATGTAGGATCAAAATAAATATAACGAATGTCGAACGGTCGATAGCTAATTGTTTCAATATGCTTTGAATCAAATACGGAAGAGTGTTGAACGTCTGCTATTTTCCAAGTTTTATTTTCACGAACACCTAACTGTTTTTTCACCTGCTCTGGTTCATTATCTAAGAAATATTGAATTTTTTTTTGCAGGGTTTGAACATTATCATCAATTACTAAACCATCTCTTGATGTAACAATCCCAACATTATTTATCTTAAATAAATCAGGAATAGCAAAACCTTGATCATATACCTTTTGTAGGCCAAAATCCTTCGGCACCATAAAATACATTGGCTCAATATTAGGCAATGGCTGATATGGCACATCTTTAAATGCCGTACTTTCTAAAAAGGCGTATTTATCTTTGCGTTTTCCCCAAAGGTCATAGTGATAGGCTTTACCAAGTTCGTTATTGCCTTTTTTACCAGTTTTAACCAGTAAGTTAATACTGACACCTTGCTCGATATCAAAGACATTTTCATCTTTGGAACCATCAGGGCAGACTTCTTTTTTCTTGCCATTACCATGTAAATCAATAGTGTAGATTTCGTCATAGGTTTTAAGTAAATTCCAGCGCATACCACGAAAAGTCGGGTTATCCAAAAAGCCGTGTGGATTGATAAACGCCAAAACCCCTTCACCATTTTTTTCAATAAAGTGTTGGGCAAAACGCATAAATTTAACGTAATCATCATTAATCCATTTAGGATTTCGTTCTTGCAGTTTTTGCTTGCCGCCCGGCTCTTTTTTATAGTCATCCATTAATGACATAATCCAATCGCCTTTATTGGCACTTTCGCCGGAATAAGGCGGGTTGCCAAGCACCACCATTACGGGCGTATCTTTTTTAACCGCATTGGCTTCTCTGGCTTCATTACTGAGCCATTGCGAAAACAGGCTGTGGGTGTCTGGGTGGTACTCTTCCAGTGAATTAGTCAGGAAAATGCGCAAACGGTTATTTTGATCGCGTTGACTGCAACCGGTTTCACCAAGCAACATATCCAACTTTAAATGCGCCATGGCGTAAGAAGCCATTAGCAATTCAAAACCGTTTAAACGCGGTACTAGATGTTCTTCGACATACTGCGGCCAGATGCCTTGCATATGCTGGAATTTGCTTTGATACAGGAAATTAACTACTTCCGCTAGAAAAGTTCCCGTGCCGGTTGCTGGGTCAAGAATCTGCACACGATGCACTTCTTTTGTGCCGTAGTATTTCCCTTTGCGCTTGGTGATTTTGCTGCCTTGCGCCTGCATATCCGCCGAGGCTTCCACCTCGATGCTGGTTTTACTGTTATCTGCCAAGCCATCAACAATGCCAAATTTGCTTTTTAAGATTTCATCGACCGCACGAACAATAAAATTAACCACCGGCTGAGGCGTGTACCAAACCCCACGCGCCTTACGCAATTTGGCATCATATTTGGCAAGAAAGGTTTCATAGAAGTGGATAATCGGGTCGGTCTGCGCGGTCTTTTTACCATAGTTTTGCAGAATGCTTTTCACATCGGCATGCAGAAAAATTTCTGCCAAGTTATCCACCGTCGGGCGAATACGTGCATCAATGTTATAACCGGCAATCGACTGGAACAGATTGCGTAACAACGGATTACTTTGTGGAATTAAACGCGCCGCTTCATCACGGTCAAAAGTCGGTAGGGTCGGATCATGATAACGCGCGGCAAACATGCCATAAGCAAGGGTTTGTGCATATAAATCAGCAAATTGATTCGGTTCCAAATCGTGAATCAACTGGTCGTGAAAAACTTTAAATTGCTGGGTCAGTTCAGATTCCACCCCAGTATTTAAATCTGCCTCCAGTGCTTCCTGCAAAATAGTCTGTAAAAGTCTGGCCTTACCCGCCATAAATTCGGCCAAGGCAACTGGTGACTTAATCGCTTGGGTAACACGAGCACCAAAAGAACGGACTTGATCTTCAAACTTTGCAAAATGCTTAGGCTCCGGTTCAATCTGATTCGGGTTATCGAAAGCGGGTTGCCCTAAGCGAATCTCAGCAATCAACTCACCTTTTTCAAAAAATTGAAACCAGACATAATCGGTAATAATCAGATTATCGAGCGCCTTTTTATAACGATTAAACTGTTCAATATAATTTTTGCTTTTTAAATCCTTGCCAATGTCTTTGGCTTCAATATAGCCTATCGGCACACCCTTTTTGGTGATGACAAAATCTGGGTTACCGCAGTCGGTGATTTTGGAAGGCTCATTGATAATGTGGTGATCTGGTAACAGCGTTCTAAATAACTGTTCAAGATCGGTACGAAAGGTATGTTCGGAAGTGTGCCCTTGGGCAAGGCGCTGATTAATTTGATCAAGATAGTCGGCTATTTGCATTTTCGATATAAATTATGAGTTATTTATTCAGGCTAGCTATTGTATGCAAAACTCAGCCGTTATACACCCACCAACTGCAAAGTGACATGGTGCACTTTGTGCTCATTATTCAAGTATTGTTTTATGTCCTGAATCGTTGATTCATTGATATTTTCAAGGTCAGTTTTAGCGTGTAGGGTCATCATCACTTGGTCTTCGGCAATCGCCCAAAGGTGAATGTGATAAACATCATTAAGAAAGTCGAACTGCTGTAACAGGTCTTCCTTTATTGACTTGATTTCATAACCCGCCGGCACACCTTCCAACAAAATATGTGCCGATTCTCGGGTTAATCGATAAGCGCCGATACCAATAATGGTTGCCATCAGAATCGACAGTATCGGATCAATCGGTGTCCAGCCGGTATAGTAAATTAGAATCGCGCCGACAATAACTGCCACCGATCCCAAGGTATCGCCAAGAAAATGCAAGGTCGCGCCGCGCATATTCATATTGTTTTGGTTACCGGAGTGCAGAATCCAGAATACAAATAGGTTATTCAGCAACCCAATCACCGCAATAATAAACATCTCTTTACCCATAATTTCCTGCGGCTCTAGAAAACGCTGAATCGCCATGACAATAATCGCTGCAACAATCAGCAATAAGGTAAAACCGTTTACAAAAGCAGTCAGAATTTGAAAACGCTGATAGCCATAGGTCATCTTGGCATTGGCTGGTTTTTTGGCGATTTGAAAGCCCCACCAAGCAACCGCCAACGCCATCGCATCGGTCAACATATGCACACCGTCAGCGACCAATGCGATGGAATTCACCCACAGGCCGCCAAAGATTTCTACCAGCATATAGCTCGCCGTGATAATCGCCGCAATCATCACCTTTTTCTGGCTATGACTATGCCCGTGATTGACTTGGGAATGGAGACTCAGCTCGTCTGGATCGTTGCAAGTAAGCGGAGTCGCTTCCTCTATCGGATGATGGTGGTGATGATTATGCATAAAATCCCTTTTTCTAAACCGATTTGGTTTTCGCTATCGCCCAGGCGGCGACAAATTCCACTGCTGAATGTTTTTTAATCTGCCTAGCTAATGCTTGCATAGTAGCGCCTGTTGTTATCACATCATCAACAATTGCAATCCGTTTCAATGAACTTAGCCTTTCGGTTTGCACAGCAAAGGCGCCGCGTAAATTTTGATGACGTTGGTTACTATCAAGGTGCGTCTGTGATTCGGTATGCTTAACTCGTAACAACGCCTTATCCAATACCGGTACGCCTAAAAATCTGCCAAGTTCATCAGCCAGCAATTGTGCTTGGTTATAACCTCTTTGCCGTCTGCGCCAAGGATGAATCGGCACAGGTAGTAAAGCCTCAATCTCGGCTGCCAACAGTACCTGTTGCTGTTCATGCCAAAACAGCTCGGCCAGCAGTCGTGCATGGCTCATCTGCTGATGGTACTTCAATTCATGAATCAATCGTGTTACAGGTTCTTGAAAAGAGAAAGCCACTTGCGTTCGATCAAATGCAGGAGGATGGTGTAGGCAACTGCCGCATAAATTGCCATCCAATGAAAACTCGGCACACTGTGGACAGAAGTTTTTTATACGTGGAAGCGCTGCAATTTCGTGCTCGGTTAAATCACAAAAATTACCCGCCTGTTGACTCAATACCGACGTCGGCGGAATGAGCCATCTCTCCAACCAATGCATCGAAGATTCCTTCAAGACTACTCGTTCGTTAATGAGCTATAATACGCCGTAATTCTGCGACTCGATAATGGAATATTTTTATGCTTGAAGCTGCTCTACAAGACAAACTCGGTCAGGTTCGCCACGATTGGACAATCGATGAAATCCGTCAAATCATGGATCAGCCTTTTAATGATTTAATGTTCCAAGCGCAGACCGTACACCGCCAGAACTTCAACCCGAACGAAGTACAAACCAGTACTTTGGTCAATATCAAATCCGGCGGTTGTGCCGAAGACTGTTCATACTGCTCGCAAAGTTCGCGCTACGATACCGGCTTGGAAAAAGAGAAGATGATGGCCGTTCAAGAAGTGGTCGATAAAGCCATCGCCGCTAAAGAAAAAGGCGCAACTCGCCTGTGTATGGGGGCTGCATGGCGTAACCCGAATAAAAAAGATTTCCCGATTGTTCTCGACATGGTCAAGATGGTCAAAGGTCTCGGTATGGAAACTTGTCTGACTCTAGGAATGCTAGATGACGATCAAGTCAAACAGTTGAAAGATGCCGGTCTGGACTACTACAACCACAACCTAGACACCTCGGAAGCTTACTATCCGCAAGTCATTACGACTCGTACTTTCCAAGATCGTTTAGATACCATCGACAAGGTACAGAAAGCCGACATCAATGTCTGTTCCGGCGGCATTATCGGCATGGGCGAAGCACATAAAGACCGCGCCGAATTACTGAAAACCTTTGCTAATATGCACCATCATCCAAGTTCGGTGCCAATTAATCTACTGGTGCCGGTCGAAGGTACGCCAATGGCGCATATGCGCGGAAAAACTGATTCATTCGAGTTTATTCGTGTCATTGCCGCGGCTCGTATTTTAATGCCACAATCATACGTGCGCCTGTCTGCCGGGCGTATGGAATTGACCGACGAAGCGCAAGCCCTATGTTTCCTTGGCGGTGCCAACTCGATTTTCTACGGCGATAAACTTCTGACCACCGATAATCCGGAATCGGATCACGACACGGTGCTCTTTGAAAAACTCGGCATTAATATGCAAGTCGCTAAAACACACCTTAAAAGCGAAGCCAAATCGGCATAAACTTGATGGCGATAGAGTCTTTACAGCAACGTTTTACCGAGCGTCTTGAACAAAGACGCAAACAACACCTCTATCGCCAACGCCCCCTCGCTTTTTCGCCGCAACAACCGCTGATGAAGATTAATGGCATTGACTGCGTTAACTTCTGCTCGAATGACTATCTTGGTCTTGCCAATCATCCGCAAATCAAACAGCGTTTAATCACCGCTCTACAAAATAGCGGTATCAGCTACGGCTCCGGTGCCGCACATCTCGTCACAGGTCACCACCTTGAACACCACCTACTCGAAGATGAACTGGCCGACTGGCTTGGCGTTGAACGAGTCCTGCTGTTCTCGACCGGTTTTATGGCTAATCTGGCAGTACTGCAAACCTTAGCGCAGAAAGGCGATGTCATTCTCGGCGACAAGCTTAATCACGCATCACTAGTGGATGGAGCCTTACATTCCGAAGCGGACTTTAAACGCTATCCGCACCTTGATACACAAGCTCTGGAAAAGCGTTTACAACAGGCTTATCAAGAACAACAGCAAGCAATTATTGTCACCGACGGAGTCTTCAGCATGGACGGTGATCTGGCGCCATTGGCAAAGATTCAACAACTCGCCAAATCTTATAACGCTTGGACGATTATCGACGATGCGCATGGCTTTGGTCCCCTTGGTAATAAAGGACGCGGCACGCTCAATCATTTCGGTTTAAAAGCCGATGATAATACCGTGCAAATCGGCACTCTCGGTAAAGCCTTTGGTTGTAGCGGCGCTTTTGTCGCCGGTTCCAATACCGTCATTGAAGCGCTGATTCAATTCGCACGACCATACATCTACACCACTGCCAGCACCCAACTGAATGCAGTGGCGGTTCGTGAAGCTCTGCAAATCATCCAGCAAGCCGATAACGAGCGCCAACAACTGCATGACCTGATTCAGCAGTTCCGTGACGGTGCCGAGGCAATTGGCTTGCAATTATGGGATTCGCCAACCGCGATTCAACCCATTCTACTTGGCGATTCCTCGACTGCATTAAGCTGGTCAGAGCATCTTAAACAACAGGGCTTTTGGGTCGCTGCAATTCGCCCGCCAACCGTACCGAAAGGTCAAGCTCGTCTGCGTGTAACCCTTAGCGCGTCACATACTTCAGAGCAAGTGCAACAACTGCTTGCCGCCTTAAAATCTTGCCGACAAACTGAGTGCAAATAATTCTGCATAGCTTCTCGAAAACACGTATATTTATTCAAATAAAACAATGAAAAGCAGATAAGAATTCAGGCGGGAAACCTATGTCACTCACCATGCAACAAGGCATTAGTAATGCCCAAAAAATCCTCGAGAACCTGAGCGTTGACCCAATGCCTCAGGAATTTTTCGAACTGCAAGGCGAAATGTTTTCAGCCAGTCCCAATATGGTCAAAATCGGCGATATTATTGGCCGCCACCCAAAGCTTCTGGGGCAGTTTCTCGGTTCGGTCAATCAGCGCCTAAAACGCCCGCAAGACGACTTAATTCTCGACCCGCACGCGGCGGTCAATCTGCTTGGTCTAAAAGAAATTGAACAACTGTTTCTATTGAGCTATCTTTCCAGTTCTGTGCCTAAAACGCACTTTGATCAAGAATTGATTAATCGCAGTAAGCGCGCTTCGATTGCTGCCGCAGAACTCTCTTACTGGGTTAACGATATTGGTTATGCCGAAGCCAATCTAGTTTCATTCTTGCAAGATATTGGCGCCATCTATATGGCACGAGCATATGGTTCAGAGTACTTAGGCGCCTGTAACCAAACACAGCTGAATTTTCCATTTAGCGGCTACCAGAAAGAGATGGAAAAATATCAAACAGCACACACTTATCTTGGCAGCTTGATTGTGCACCGTTGGCAGCTGGGAAGCTTATTAGCCAAAAGCGTTCTATTGCATCACAGCAAAGACCTACAGAGCCTCCAGAAATACGATATACGCGTTGCCCATATGGTCGCTATGATTCAGGTAGCCAATGGTTTAGTGCAATTGAATTATTATCAAGAAGAAGAAACCGAAGAACTACGCGAATCAATTGACAGAGCGGCTCAATTTTTAGAACTTCCGGAAAATGCCATTAAAGCCGCCATTTCTGTACTGGAAAAATGGGGCGACAGTTGTTGCAATCACGGCGCAAGCCACTAAACAACTGAAATTAGCTTATTGTCGAAAATTACACATAGCCGACATGGTCGCAACACCTTGTCAAACCCTATATTCTATTTGCCTAATACGCGATCCAACTCTGCATAGGCTTTATTTAACCAAACCTTAACACGCTGACGCTCCAACAAGCCTAAGGTCGGCCCGAGTGCTTCATCTTTGTTATTAGCGGCAGACCATAGACTTGCGCCAACTCGATCTATCTTTCGCATGGAACCTGCATGCAGTTGAGGAAGGTCGATGCTTGTCGCGCCAAAAGATTCTGCTTTAGTTTTCGCTGCAGACTTATCAAATAACGAAAAATCGTTACCGCGTCCACGGTTACGTACAAGGATATAGTCGGGATCAGCACCATAGGTATCCAACATCTTATCGAGAAGACGAATTGAGTCAGTCCCATCATCCATAACATGCCATAAGGTAACAACGACACCAATCTCTTCAGCCAATTCGACCAGTCCGGATTCCTGCATCCAACGATCAATATTACGAGCAGATTGAGCAGCCAAATCGACAATGACATCACAACCTTGTTCTGCGGCCACTTCCGCAATTTGGTCAACACTCTCAAAATTACTAATATCAACCGCTTTTGCATAGTCTCCGTAATAGCGAATTAGGGCGCCGTGAGATAAATCACCATCAAAGGCGGTAAACGGCTTATTGCGATCTATGTGATATTGCGCCAATACTCTGGCAAGCACCGACTTACCGACACCGCCTTTTTCTCCACCAACAAAATGGATTCGAATCATCTAAATTTCCTTTCAATTTTTCTAATTCTTAATGGCTATTTTTTCGATTAAAAAATCCACTGGCATAGCCTAAAACCTCTTTCTTACGCAAGATTGAATTCGTCGAAGGCGTTAGATCAGACTTTTTGTCTTCATCCGGCGCAATTACGGTTTCAATCTCCGCTTTAATCTTTGTTTCTTCTGGCATTTCCGGTTCTGGGTCCGAAACCGATTGCTCCAAAACACGATCCAGCTCCGCATAAGATTTGTTTAACCAAACCTTAACGCGCTGGCGTTCCAGCAGGCCAAGTGTCGGTCCGAGTGTTGCATCTTGGTTATTGGCAGCAGACCATAAACTTGCGCCCACTCGATCTATCTTCAACATTGAACCCGCGTGCAATTTGGGGAGGTCAATGGTTTGCGCACCAAAAGATATAGCCTTGGCTTTCGCTTGCGAATTATCAAAGAGCGAGAAATCACTGCCGCGCCCATGGTTACGTACCAGAATATAATCTAGACCAGAACCATAGTTATTCACTGTCTTTTCAAGAAGTCGAACTGAGTCGGAGCCATCATCCATAACATGCTACAGTGTGACAACTAAGCCGATTTCTTCAGCCAATTCCAGCAATCCGGATTCAGCCATCCAGCGGTCAATTTTTTGCGCGGACTGGGCGGCCAAATCGACAATCACATCACAGCCAAGTTCTGCGGTTACTTCCGCAATTTGGTCAGCACTCTCAAAATTGCCAATATCAACCGCTTTTGCATAGTCGCCGTAATAACGAATCAAAGCACCGTGCGATAAATCGCCATCAAAGGCGGTAAACGGTTTATTGCGATCTATATGGTATTGTGCCAATACCCTCGCAAGCACCGACTTACCGACGCCGCCCTTTTCTCCACCAACAAAATGGATACGAATCATCTAAACTCTTCCTAATTAAGTCGCCACTTTTTACGCATATCAAGAATATGCGGGAACTCATTATTTGGTGGTAGCTCGATATACTTGAATTCATGTTTGGATTCATTGCGTTCGACACTCGTTTTCGTCTCGCCACGCAAGAAAAGTTCTTTCGCACGCTCTTCCTCAAGAGCTTTCGGCACATGTTCATTTTGGTAATAACTCAAGTCCCAAAAACGATTGATACGACGCGATTCAGCCTCATACGAATTGACCGGATAGACGTCGTAACTCAGCCCACCTGGGTGCGATACGAAATAGGTACATCCACCTACGGATTTACTGTTCCAAGTATCCACTACATCGAAAACCAGCGGCGTGTCCACGCCAATCGTCGGATGCAGCGCTGACCATGGTTGCCAAGCACGATATTTCACCCCGCAGACAAACTCGCCTTTTTTATCTGTTGCCACCAGAGGCACTTTCACGCCATTACAAGTCACAACATATCGAGCATCATTAAAGTCATTGATTTTGAATTGTAGTCGTTCCAGAGAGGAGTCAACATAGCGTGCAGTGCCGCCACTGCCCATCTCTTCACCTAGTACATTCCAAGGCTCTATCGCACTTCGCAACTCAACATGCATCTGCCCCACCGTGACCATGCCATACAGCGGGAATCTGAATTCGAAGAATGGATCAAACCAATCTAATTTAAAGTCATAGCCGTTGTCATTTAGGAACTCGACAACATCGGCGATGTCTTTTTTAACATAGTGTTCCAGCAAGAATTTATCATGCAGCTGCGTGCCCCAGCGCACCAGATTGTGCTTATATGGTTTTTTCCAGAAAACCGCGATAAGCGCACGAATCAACAACATTTGCAGCAGGCTCATTTGCGCATGCGGCGGCATATCAAAGCCGCGGAATTCCAAAATACCTAGCCTACCGCTACTGGAATCCGGTGAATACAGCTTGTCGATACAGAATTCACTACGGTGAGTATTTCCGGTGATGTCAGTTAATAGGTGTCTGAAAAGTCGGTCCGTTAACCAAAATGGCACTTCCCCGTCGGGAATCTGGCTAAAGGCGATTTCCAACTCATACAAATTCTCAACGCGCCCTTCATCGACACGGGGCGCCTGACTGGTTGGTCCAATGAAAGCTCCGGAGAACAGATAGCTTAAACTTGGGTGGTGTTGCCAAAAGGTAATTAAGCTCCGCAGTAAATTTGGATCTCGCAACAATGGACTATCACTTGGCGTTGCACCACCAATAGTGACGTGGTTACCACCACCTGTACCGGTATGCTTACCATCAAGCATAAACTTCTCTGTACCAAGTCGGCTCAATCGAGCTTCTTCATACAATGCAAAGGTATTCGTTGTCAGTTCATCCCAAGAATTGGTTGGATGTACATTGACTTCGATAACACCTGGATCCGGGGTAACACGTAAGACTTCAATTCGGTTATCTTTAGGCGGTTCATAACCTTCAATCACCACCTCAATATTCAATTCTGCCGCTGTCGCTTCAACACAAGCAATCAAATCCAAGAAACTTTCCGGATAGTCCAGTGGCGGCATGAAAATATAGATTTTTCCATCCCTTTGCTCAACACATAAACCGATGCGAACAAATTCCGAATAACTATTCACCTCTGTGGTGTTTTCACTAGCCTCTTTGCCACGCAACACAACTTGCTCATAAAACTCACCCAACTCACCGGTTGGCGCAAACAAGTCCGGTTCAAAGGACTCCTCTAACTCAACGTGGGGCTTAGCAAGAAGAGAATTGATTGGTAAACGCAGACCCATGGGCGAATTACCCGGCGTCAGATAGAGCTTACCGCGTTTAAATTCCCAACCACAGGTTATCCATTTAGTACGCCCCCAGTTCAACGGCAAGATATATCCCATCTCTTCATCAAGCCCGAGACTCAAAACTTCTGCTAACTTCTTACGCGCTATATCGTCTTTAAGATCGAATTCTTTGGCGTTTTCATCGAGCGGCAACTTCATTTCGGTCGACAAATACTCAATCGGATCTTCATAGGCCGGTAAGACATTTTGTGAACTCACGCCCAGATAACGACACAGAACATTCATGAAATTCTTCGCATCCGCCGTGGTGTAGTTATAGGCTTTATTGTTACTCGCCAATAGCTTTTCATTCTGCCAAATGGCTTTACCATCTTTGCGCCAAAACAGACTCATTACCCAGCGAGGAATCGGTTCGCCCGGATACCATTTTCCTTGCGCCTGATGGATCAATCCGCCATGCGCAAAACGGTTCAACAATCTGCGCGTCAAATCATCGGCAAGTTCACGTTTATGTTCACCATCTGCGTCGGTATTCCATTCGGCTGATTCCATGTCATCAATACTGACAAAGGTCGGCTCACCGCCCATCGTCAATCTGACATCACCATCCTGTAAATCCTGATCAACTTGAAACCCAAGATTGTAAATCTCTTCCCACTGCTCATCGCGATACGGCTTGGTGATTCTTGGCGACTCAAAAATTCGAGTGACATCGTTGGAGAACTCGAATTCAACTTCGCATTTATCCGTTGCCCCCACAATTGGAGAAGCGGAATCATAATGCGGCGTACAGGCTAACGGAATATGGCCTTCACCAGCAAACAATCCGCTGGTAGCGTCCAACCCTATCCAACCTGCACCGGGAATATAGACCTCAGTCCAAGCGTGCAAATCCGTGAAATCCTCAGCCGGCCCACTTGGCCCATCAAGCGATTCTACGTCTGCGGTCAGTTGCACCAAATAACCAGAGACAAATCTCGCCGCAAGACCTAGATGCCGTAAAACCTGAATAAACAGCCAAGCATAATCGCGACATGAACCGGTTTTGCAAGTCAGGGTATGCGCACAAGTTTGCACACCAGGCTCCATCCGAATGTTGTAGCTTAGGTGTTCATAAATTTTTTGGTTGATATAGACCAAAAAGTCGACAATCTTTTTTTCTTCGGTGCTAATGGTTTTTACGAAATCAAGTAGCTCTTGATCATCTTCATCAGTTTCCAAATAGGGAGAAAGTTCTTTCTTAAGTGATTTTGAGTAATCAAAAGGAAAATGTTCTGCACTGTCTTCAACAAAGAAATCAAATGGGTTGAGTACTTTCATATCCGCAACCAGATCAACTTCGACACTGAGCTCATCAACTTTTTCAGGGAACACCACTCTCGCCAAATAATTGCCAAAAGGATCTTGTTGCCAATTGATAAAGTGCTCTTTTGGAGAAATGTTTAGTGAATATGACTCAATGTGAGTTCGGCTGTGCGGTGCCGGTCGAAGCCTGAAAACATGAGGCGACAAGGAGACCTTTCGGTCAAATTTATATTTGGTCTTATGAGAAATCGCTACTTGCAAAGCCATTTTATCTTTCTATCCCTTAGAAAACTTATTAACGAAAGTGATTTTTTAATAAGTTTGGTTCATTTATATGCCGTGATTTTGGGTTAAAAGCAGGTTTCTTTCCAAAATCGGTCGCGGATTAAAATGAGTAGGGAAAAGGCGAACGCGGGAGGGATTACAGCGAAAAAATCAAATGTCAGCGCACCGGATTAGGGCATGTTTTGCCGCAAATGCACACAAACGAGGCTTAAGACAGTACGAAACAAACCCAATGACTTCAGGCTTTATAAAAAATTGGCTGAAAAAGAGAGAAAAACAGCAGAATTGAACTTTCTTGCAGCCAATCGGGGGCAACCGAAGACTGCAAGCCTTCAGCTCTTCATTGCTAAAGAGGCATCTAAAGGAGGTAAGGTTGCAAAACTCTCTATCATGCGCTGACACCATATCTGATTGATGTTTTTGAGATATTCGCTATCGGCTTCAAAATGATAGTACTCACCGGGCATTAACGCATTGGCACGATAAACCTGAATGTCAATTGGCGGACCGACGGTCAAGTTACTGCGCATAGTCGAATCCATTGACACAAGCGAACAAAGCGCAACCGTGTTCAAAGGCGTTTTACTGTCAATAATACGATCTAAAATCGGCTTACCATACTTGCTTTCACCAATCTGCAAAAACGGCGTGAGTTCAGAAGCGGAAATATGGTTACCTTGCGGATAAACCAAGGATAGCTGTGGCGGGCTACCAAGCACCTGACCGCCAACGATAAATGACGACTCGAAGGTTGGGGAGCTCCCCATTTTAGTTTGCTGTTCGATACTGAGCTCACCGATGTAATCTGCGGCCTCGTGAATATCTGCAACGGTATTTAAATTAACCTCGGTATTATTTGCAATATCTTTGGACAAACGGTCAATAACGGCTTGAGTTGTCGCAAGATTACCCGCCGAAAGAATAACAAATTGTCGATCGCCTTCGATTCCAAAACGGAACATTTTGGTATAGATGTTAATTTGGTCCGCCCCAGCACTTGTGCGGGAATCAGAGCAAAAAGTTATTCCTTCATCAACAAGCGCAGCTACGCAATAAGTCATGGTTCAAATCTCTTCGGTTTATTTTTTTGGGTGTGATTATACGCAAATCTATTTTTTTTGGTGATTTGAAACTTTCTTGCGGACAACAATGACTGTACTTGCAAAGCAAAAAACAGCAAAACAGATAGTTAATGACGGCGACCACACCAATCACAAAGTATTACCAGTCAACGGCGATTTATACTTCCTTCTAAAGGCAGACGGCTCGATCAAAAATATCCAGAAGACGGCCAATGACCCATATTGAAAAAAAGCCCGCACCACTTTAACCCAACCCAAAAACATTAAATGAAATCTTGAGCGGCACTTTGCTCGTAACCAACTGAATTTAATAAACTTTTTTGGTAAATTACCATCTATTGCTATTTAGTAATCTACTTAGGGTCTGTTGAAAATTCATACTTGACTCTGTTGTCTCTGAAAAATTCGACAATCAAGGCGCTTTCTCAACTTATCCCTTCGAGCGTCGAGTTCTTCGTTTGAGCGCAGTTTATAAAGCACACGGGTGTGCTTTACCTCTTTGAGGCTTACGTTCAAAAACGTTCCTGACGTTTTTGTGGTTATTCCAAATAAGAGATGAGCAACGCAGAGCATCGGATTTTTAAGCACAACCCAAAGAGCCATTGCCATTTTCACGCCAACGGTGTTGGACGCAAAAATAGTAGTGGCAGAACCTAATTACGAATTTTCAACAGACCCTTACCTCAGGCGATATAAAAATGTTGGACAACCTAAAAAATTACCCAGTTAATGGCTTCTACGATGAAGCCGTACAAGATGCTGACACTCCAAGACCAGCGGCTCGAGCCCTCTTTACTCGTCTCGACGGCTCCTATTTCGATTCCTTGCAAGAAATGCAAAAGGCGGCTGAAGTTGCCATTGCTCAAATGGGAATCTCTTTTACGGTTTATAGCGATAAAGGAAATATTGACCGACTTTGGCCATTCGACGCCTTCCCAAGAACCATCTGCAATACAGAATGGACAGCAATCAGTAAGGGGCTCACACAACGCCTTAAAGCACTGAATATGTTTATTGAGGATGTCTACAACGACCGAAAAATATTCAAAGCAGGCATTATTCCGGAAGACGTAATCACTTCATCAAAAGACTTCCGTCCAGAGTGTATGGGCATGAAATTAAAACACAGCTCTTGGGCATGCATTTGCGGCTCAGACTTAGTGCGAGATGGTGAAGGTAAAGTTTATGTATTAGAAGACAACCTCCGTGTACCATCCGGAGTCTCTTATATGCTGGAAAACCGAGCGGTAATGAAACAGGTTATGCCAGAAATATTCCAAGACATGAACATTTTGCCAATTGACGAATATCCGCTGCAACTCCTCTCCATGTTGCGTTCTCTTTGCCCAACGAATGAGAAAAACCCAGAAGTTGTGGTATTAACCCCGGGTATCTTTAACTCCGCATACTATGAACATGCCTATCTAGCCCATGAGATGGGCACTGAATTGGTGGAAGGTTCTGACCTAGTCGTATTAGATGACGACTGCGTTTATATGCGAAATATCGAAGGCTTAAAACGCGTGGATGTTATCTATCGTCGTATCGATGATGCGTTTATTGACCCTGAAGTATTCCGCGAAGACTCGGCTCTGGGTGTACCAGGTTTAATGCGCGCATGGCGTGCAGGCAATGTCGCCATCGCCAATGCACCAGGGTGCGGTGTCGCCGATGACAAGGTGGTGTACGCCTATGTACCAGACATGATTCGTTTCTACCTTGATGAAGAACCGCTCATCGATAATGTACCGACCTATCTTTGTGATCGCGAAGAAGACCGAAAATACGTGCTCGAACATTTATCCGAATTAGTTGTTAAGCCTGCCAACGAATCCGGCGGCTACGGTCTATTAATTGGCCCGAAGGCATCGCAAGAAGAAATCGACACTTTCGCACAATTAATTGAAGAAAATCCGCGCAACTATATTGCGCAACCAACCCTAAACCTGTCAACCGTGCCAACCGTATGTGACAAAACACTCGAACCTCGCCATGTCGATTTACGACCATTTATTCTACAGGGTAAAAAATCCTATGTGACAGCGGGAGGGCTGACTCGAGTAGCTCTCACCAAAGGCTCTCTGGTCGTTAACTCATCGCAAGGCGGTGGCTCTAAAGACACTTGGATTGTGGTGGAAGAATAAAGGAAATTTGTGATGTTATCTAAAGTAGCTGAACGCGTATACTGGCTTGCCCGCTATATTGAACGCATTGAAAATACCGCAAGACTGGCAAAGGTACACTCCCAACTCATGCTTGATCTCCCTAAATCGGTCAAACTGAGCTGGTATGACTTAGTACAGATTACCGGCAATGAAGACTATTATGCAGAAAATTACGACAGTCGCAGCGAACAAAACTGCATGAACATGCTGTTAAAAGATCGTAATAATTCATCTTCTCTTATGTCGTCTCTATGGTGGGCGCGTGAGAACATACGTACCACACGCGACATTCTGCCACGTGAAGCTTGGATTCATATCAACGAGCTTTATATCATGGTCAAAAACCATCAGGAAGACTTCGGCGTCCGTGCCAAAAGGAATGCCCTACTTTCAACCATTATTCGTTCCTGCCAAGCCTTTACCGGCATGCTGGAAGGTACGATGAGCCACAATGAAACTTACCGTTTCTTGAAACTCGGAATGCTAATCGAACGAGCTGACATGACCACTCGTTTGATTGATGAAGGCGGCCTCTTTGTTGCTCAGGAACAGTTTGAAAACGAGGAAGAATCGCCATTTGACGCGATTCTGTGGGCCAATCTGCTACGTTCGGTAAGTGCTTATTTTATGTATCGCCAACAGTACCAAACCGAAATTTCCGGTCAAGAAGTGCTGCATTTCCTTACCCAAGACAAAGACTTTGCTCGCTCCGTAAGCTACTGTTTAGGGGAAATGAGTTTCATCATGCGTAAACTACCGAATCCCGAACCGATGCAAAATGCTTTAGAATTACTCCAGAAAAAAATTAGTGCCGAACAAAAACTGAATATCGGCAGTAATGAACTACATCAACATCTGGATTGGATTCAACGTGAGCTTTCACAAATTAATGGACTTTTATACGACAACTGGTTCAATCCGAAACAAGTTGCCTAACCCATTATGAAAAGATTTTATTGCTCATGCAGTAAAGAAGTCGGTTTTCACGATCATGTATGCAAAAACTGTGGTCGTGACCTCGTCTATGATCCTGTTCTCGGCACTATTTTGAGTGGCGAATTAATCAATACCGATTGTTTTATTGTCCATACACCCGATGGACAAAAAAACCGGCAGTTAATTGCCTGTGATAACCGCCACACAACGGTTGCGTGTAACTGGGCGTTAGTACCCGAAGACCAAGAAAATGACTGCGAATGCATTTCCTGTCGCAGTACGCGAAGTATTCCTGATCAGGAAGGCACCGACAAAAATCCCACTCGATGGTATAAGCTAGAACGTAGCAAACGCCAACTTATGCAGACTTTGATTGATCTCAAAGCCATTGATGCTACCCAGCCTGAATTATATGAAGACCTAGAATTTGACTTTTTAGAGGATAAGCGCAGCAACCCTGACCTTGAACTCGAACATGTTTTAAGCGGTCATTATGACGGGTTAATTACCATCAATGCAGCGGAAGCGGATGAAGGCTTTTTGCACACCATGAAAGAGCAGATGCAGGAACGCTATCGAACACTGCTTGGTCATTTCCGTCATGAAATCGGTCATTATTTCTGGCTGAAATTCTTTCATAACGAAGAAATGAGAAAGAAATTTCGTAAAGTATTTGGTGACGAACGTGAAGACTACAGCAAAGCGCTAAAACGCTACTACAAATCGGGCAACCAGTCTCACTGGCGCTCGCGCTTTATCACTCCTTACGCCAGCAGCCATCCGCATGAGGACTGGGCGGAAACTTGGGCGCACTATATGCATATAGTCGATACGTTGCAAACCGCCCACAGCTATGGGCTGAGCGACTATGAACCGCATAAGAACAGTTTTGATCAATGGTTTGTCGAATGGGGCAGAGTCACTCAGGTAATGAATGCTCTAAACCGAAGCATGGGAGTTGCAGAACCCTACCCGTTCAAAGTTTCGGATATTGTGGAAGGAAAATTACGCTTTATCGACGAAATGATCTGCTTGTATGCGTTAAACATAAAATCACCTTCGCAACGGAAGCCAAAAAAGGTTTCGGTTAAATCGAAGAAGACAACTAAGGAAAATCGGAATAAATCCAAATGACTTCAGACAAAGCCTCTGAAAACCGAAGAAAGACGCAACTCAGCAATACGGTTGTAACGCCTCTTTAAATCAATGAAGACTTATTCTGTATTTCCACAAAATCAGCCTTATCAAGGCGAAACAGGGATGTAACTATGGAAACGATTAACTCAATCCTTTCAACAGCAAGTAGCTGGGCTTGGGGCCCGGTGATGCTGTTCTTGATTCTCGGAACCGGCCTGTTTCTGACCTTTCGATTATCTTTCTTACCGCTTCGTAATCTTGGTAAGGCATTCAAACTCCTCTGGCAAGGTCGCCATTCCAACCAAGAAGGCGATATTCCTCCATTCAGCGCACTGATGACCGCACTGGCTGCGACCATAGGAACAGGTAATATCGCCGGCGTTGCCGCTGCGCTCTTTATCGGAGGCCCTGGGGCGATTTTCTGGATGTGGATTACCGCTCTAATCGGCATGGCAACTAAATATTCAGAAGCGGTTTTAGCCGTACACTATCGCGAAACTGACGAAGATGGTCGCCATGTCGGCGGGCCAATGTACGCAATTAAAAACGGCATGGGCGAAAAATGGAAACCGCTCGGCATTGCTTTCGCCCTCTTCGGCGCAATCGCCGCTTTCGGAATCGGCAACATGGTACAAGCCAATGCGGTTGCCGGCGCAATGGAAAGCGCTTTTGAAATCGACAATACCTATACCGGCATTGTCTTGATGATTCTGATTGGCTTGGTGGTGTTCGGCGGAGTAAAACGTATCGCCAAAACCGCGACTGCTTTAGTGCCGCTAATGGCCGCTTTATATATCGGCGTCTCATTATGGATTCTAATTATTAATATTGATGCACTACCGACGGCTCTCATCACCATTGTCGAAAGCGCTTTTACCGGCCATGCCGCAGCCGGCGGTTTTGCCGGTGCCAGCATTATCTTAGCGATTCAATTCGGGGTAGCACGCGGGGTTTTCTCTAACGAAGCCGGTCTTGGCTCTGCACCCATCGCGCATGCCGCAGCACAAACCAATAATCCGGTTCGCCAAGGGCATATCGCCATGTTAGGGACTTTCATCGACACCATTATCATCTGCACCATGACGGCTTTGGTTATTATGGTTTCCGGCGTTTGGCAATCCGGCGAGACCGGCTCGGTATTAACCGCGAACGCCTTTAGCGAAGGGCTTGGTTCAAATATCGGCGCCGTGATCGTCGCTATCAGCCTCTCGGTGTTTGCCTTCACAACGTTGCTAAGTTGGAGTTATTACGGTGAGCGCTGCGCCGAGTTTTTGACCAATACTCATATCATTACGCCATACCGCGTGCTGTGGATTGTGGCGATTTTTGCCGGTGCTTCGCTATCGGACTACTTCAATACTGTGCTGATTTTGGCGGATGTGCTGAATGCCTTGATGGCGATTCCTAACTTGATTGCTCTACTTGTGCTATCACCGGTTATCGTCAAGTTGACTAAAGAGTATTTAGCGACCCAAAAATAACATCGATTAGGCCTCTGCCAAAGCAACTTGGTATGCCTTCTGATGATTTGCATGCAAGCAAGCCACCACTTGCATATCGAGCTCACCTTCGGCAGTCATATCATCAACAATGCTGAGAATTTTCTCTACCGATAAACCTTTGCGATAAGGCCGATCTTGAGCCAAAGCTTGCACAATATCAGCGACAGCGAGAATTCTTGACTCTAAAGGCAGGTCGGTTTCACGTGCCGGATAACCAATTCCATTCAGTTTCTCATGATGCTGAGACGCCCACAGCGCAATATCTTCCATCCCTTTAATACGGCGTAAAATCATTAAAGAGACAAAACTATGCCGGTTCATTTTTTGGCGCTCTTCATGATCTAACGGCGACTGTTTTTCCAGTACATCATCTTCCATGTCCAACTTACCTAAATCATGTAACAGACCGGCAAGATAGATACGTTGCTGCTTACTCTCGCTTAAACCCAGCTGCTTGCCAAGATAAGCCGACAAGGAAGCAACTCCGATCGAATGCTGAT
Source organism: Thiomicrorhabdus marina (assembly GCF_017571465.1). Lineage (GTDB taxonomy): Bacteria > Pseudomonadota > Gammaproteobacteria > Thiomicrospirales > Thiomicrospiraceae > Thiomicrorhabdus > Thiomicrorhabdus marina. The sequence goes on from NZ_JAGETV010000003.1 coordinate 161,194, forward strand.
AGGTAAAAGGGCTTTTGGCATCAACCGCATTGGCAAAAATCACCGCCATTTCCTGCAATTCCGCCATGGTAATTAAACGATCCACATTTTGCAGACGCTCTTGCACAAACTCAATGACCTCTTGTTTGTCATTCATCATCCAGAAAATATCAGCGCGACACGCTCTCAAAAAAGCTTTGTAAATATCCTCACGAAAAAACGCCTGCCAACGCGCTTCAATCTGCTGCAAACTAAAATCACGCGCCATATGATAATGACGATAATTCTTACTACTAATTTCTTGCCAAGCGAAAGCATCAACACGGTCAACCAGAAGAATAATATTGGCAAACAGCGCTTGCTTCTCAGTCAGCTCACCCTTTTTCACCAAACTCTGCAATAAAGGCCAGCGATCATGATGATGCAAAATATAAGGGCTAAGGTACTTCAACACGGATGAACGCTCGGCCAGCTGCGCCCCGATATGACAGTGCTCGTGCACACCTTGCCACTCCATTGACTTTATTAAATGCGCATGCACATAATTAGTGGACACGCCTAAATCATGCAGTAGAGCAGCAACAAAGAGTTCATCCAAATCTGTGTCAGATAAGCCGAATGCCTTTCCGACCTGATAAGACATCTGCGCTACTCGTTTTCCATGGCCATCATCATCGCCAACTAAATCTAAGGTAGAGACCAATGCAAACAATACATCGGCTAAAGAAATAGATGCATCCTTCATTCATAACCCCCAAGCTCGAAAGCAGACCGTACTTTAAAAACTGATTCAACACTCGTTGGGTTAAAGCAAATTTCTAAAGTCTATTTATGATTTTTATTTTCTCTATTGCAGCGCGAAAATAGCTTCCTCGCCTTAATCGGGAATAATAAATTTTATGAATATAGCGAAATATCATAACTTCCTGTTTATCTTCCCTCATCAATTAACTCAGGAAGATGCGAACCTGACTTCGTAAAAGTGTAAAATTTACCATGCAATCATTGATTTGTTCTGTGGAAAGGTAAGCCTAAAACTATGCCGTTTTTGAAAAAACATCCTTGGCTTAGCAGCCTTGTACTGCTGTTGATTTTATTTGTCAGTCTGTTGCCGGTGGCGCTCAAGCACGGGGCAATTTATGTGCTAGAAAAACAGAGCAGCCAGCAAGCCAGCATTGACAACATCGACCTTAATCTATTTACCGGTCACTTACAAATTCGCAACATTAAGCTGCAAAACGAGCAATATTCAACGCAAATCAAACAGTTTAATGCCAACATCTTACTTCGCGCATTTTTCCAAAAACGTCTGCTGTTTTCGCAAATCAAACTCAGTGGGGTAACGCTGCCCATTGAGGTGATGCAACAAAATGAGCAGCAACGTTTTAAAATCGCTGGCTTTGAAATACCGCAAAGCGCTAGTTCAGACGAGTCGCCTTCGACCAGCCTACCCATTGATTTTGGTGTCCGCCAACTAAGCCTGCATGACATCAACTTACAGCTGATTCAAAACCAACAGCAACAGCTCTACCAAATCCGCAATCTCAGCTTGAATGAACTTTATAGTTGGGACAGCGATTTCGCCCGCTTGAAGTTAACCAGTGCACTGAACAAAAAATCGATTAATGCCAACCTACAAGTACACCTGTTCGCCAAGGTGCCGAAAATCATCGGCACAATCAAGGTACGAGAGCTGGAATTGAATGACTTACAAGAATGGGTTCATCAGCCCCTTGCAGGACAACTTAGCGCTGACATGACCTTTACTATCGAACAGCAAAGTAACGGTATTAACCTCTATCAATACAGCGACATCTCCCTAAAAAATGCCAATATCACTTTGCCACAGCAACAGATCGGCAGCCAAGAATTAGCTTGGCAAGGCGATGTTCACTACTTTGCCGGTGACGTACAAGGGATAAAGGTACTCGGTAAGCTAAACGGAAAACGGCTTGAATACGCACAAGGCAGTGATGAAGAAAACACCCTTAAACTGCTGACCGATATACAAGGCAATATCGATTTAATCGGTCATCTGGATGGCCCTGATGCCAAAATCCAGCAAAACGGTCTACTTTCATTGGCCAACTTTACTCTGCAGCAAGTGAATCCGCAGCCAAGTCCTTCCGACCTAAAAATCAATTATCAAAAATTCAGTTACCAAGGCAAAGCCAATTACCAAATCAGCCAACCTAAACTCAATTTAGACGGCGCTTTAAACCTCGAAAAACTGCAAATATCGCAAGCACAGCTTACAAAAAATCAGCAACAAACCTTGCAGATCGAATATCCGCAAGTACGTTATCAAGGTGTCGTCGATTATGACCTTGAACAACAGAACATCGCCTTAAATGGAAGCCTTAGCGGTGAGAAGCTACAATTTGCACAATTGAATAAAATCAACCAAAAGCTGCAAAACACCTTAGAACTAACGTTAAATGCGCTAAACCTTACTGGTTCTCAGTACATTCAACTCGGCAAAGCACTGAACATCACTGCCAGTAGCGATGTCAGCTTCAAACAGTTGGCTTTAACCCAACAAGACAACAGCGCAGAACAGCCAAGCAAACTGAAACTAAACAGCTCTGTAAACGGCAGACTAAACCTTAAGGCTAACTTTGCCGATAATAAACAAAGCCTGTCACAAACCGGACCGATTGCGATTACAAACCTCGCTTTTACGCAGAACGACATAGGCCTGAATACATCGACCATCAGTTGGAACGGCCAGATCAATTGGCAGCAGAGCGACGAGCTGCAACTAACCGCTAAGGGCGATTTAAACGGCGCACAATTACAGTTCAAACAACAAACTGCCGGAACGCCTCTCCAACTTACGCAAAACTTGCAAGCACAGCTTGACCTACTGCTGATCAATAACGCCAAACAACTGCAATTGCAGCAGCAAGGCTCGATTCGCATTAATGACCTTAATTTGCAGCAACAAAACTTATCACAGCTAGCCAAACTGGTTCGGTACGACGGCAATCTTAATCTGACTCAAATCCACCCTAGCAAGGAACAAGCAGGCAACGGCACTCAGGAGATTAATCTACAAGGCAAACTAACCCTTAACCAAGCACAGACCGAATTACCGGAAAGTAAACTGAGCATTGCGCATAACCTAAGCTCTGACTTCACTCTGAAAACGATTATCGCCAATGATGCTTTACAGACTGATTACCAAGGTTCAGGACAAATCTCAGCATTTCGCTTTAGTAACCAACAACAAACTGCCAAGTTCAAGCGCTTTACCTGGAATGGAAAAACCCAACTCAGTCAAAATCTAGCCCAAAGCGAACAGCAACCAAAACTAAGCGGTCAACTAAATTTGAACGCTAGGCAAATCCAAGCTGGTTCGCCGAAGTCAGACAATGCCGTACAACTTGAAAGCTTCAACCTTCCAAGCCTGACACTGAAAAGTCTTGAGCATTTCGCCTTTAGAAATCTGGAATTAAATAATCTGGATGTGCAAGGCGTTCAGGGTGCCGAAAAAGTACCGGTTGCGACAATTAAATCCATCACGCTTAATCAAGGCGACATTACGGTAGCGCCTCAGTTAGCAGTTGAATTAGATAATATTGCGATTGTCGATTTTGGCAGTGAGCTCAATGTCGATAAAAACTATCAAGTAACGCAAGTTGATGCCTTATTGAACGCCTTCGGCATCGAAAAACAAACACCAAATAAAACCACCGATAAGGATGCGGAAGCCAAACCAGAAGGCACCCCATCTAATGACCTACCAAAAATCCTGCTCGGCTCATTTGCTCTGCAAGGCACCAATCAAATCCAATTGCAAATTGCTAATCCCGTCGATGAAAAAGCGCCACCCATTACCAAGACCTTAGCGATTAAAACCTTACAATTCGACTCTTTTGACAGCACAAAGCCAGAACAAGCCAGTAACTTCGAGTTTTTGGCAAGTTTGGATGAATTCAATGAAATTCGTTCAAGCGGCAAAATTGCGCCTTTAGCAAATCAACTATCAGTACAAGCGAAAACCACTATCGATGGGTTGGCATTGAACGACTTTTCGCCGCTAGTTCAACAAGCAGTCGGCTATCAAATCGACAGCGGGCAACTGTCTGCAAAAATCGACAGCAATATCGCCGATAACAAAATCGATATGGAAAACGACGTCAAGCTCTATAAGTTTGAACTGGCTAGCGCCAATAAAGAAAAAACCGACGAGTTTAATAAAAGTTTCAGTATGCCGCTGGAAGTCGGCTTGAGTCTGCTTCGAGACAAGAACGATAATATCGAACTCAAACTACCGATTAAGGGCGATTTAAGCAATCCTAATTTTAGTATTGAAGATGTCGTTGCCACGGCATTAAACGGCGCCTTGGGCAAAGCGACGCGCACTTACCTGCTACTCGCTCTGCAACCTTTTGGAGCGATTGCTTTGGTCGGTGAAATGGCTTTTGACCAGCTATCGGCAGTGCGTTTGCAACCGGTCGCTTTTGAAGATGGCAGCTTTAAAATCAGTGACGAAATGCAAACCTATCTGCAAAAAGTCAGCACCTTGCTTAAATCGAAGAGCAATGTGCAGATTAAACTATGCGGCGGTGCAAACCAGAGCGATAAAAAGAAAATTGCTGAATCCGCACAAACCGATACTCAGAAAAAAGAAGGGGTCTTACCGCTAGTCACTGACGACCAGCTACTACGCCTAGCCGGAATGCGCCAGACCATGATAAAACGCTATCTGCTGGAGCAAGGTGTCAGCACCAACCAGATTGTTATCTGCCAGCCGAAAATCAGCACAGAAAGCGGCGCGGCCAAAATCCAAATGGGTATTTAAATGTTAAACAAAACCATTCTCGGCAATGAAAACCTACCAAAACTGGCGCTTATTCACGGCTGGGGAGCGCAGAATGCGGTCTGGCAGGATTGGGCTAAAGATTATTTAGCCGATTATTACCAATTACATCTGATTGAGCTACCTGGATTCGGTAGAAGTGCCGGCGTCGATAACCAAGACAGCGACCAAGTACTGGCACAAAACTGGATTGACGAAATCGTTGCCGCCATGCCAGAAAACACACATTTGCTCGGTTGGTCGCTCGGCGGCTTGCTAGCACAACAAATTGCCATTCAACACCCAGAAAAGGTAGCCTCGCTCATCTGTCTCGCATCCACACCACGTTTTACACAAAACGACGATTGGAAGTGGGCGGTTTCGCCAAAACTCATGGCAGATTTCATGCACTCGGTACAAGCCGATAGTATCGCCACCCTTAAGAGTTTTTGGACGCTACAAATGCAAGGCAGTGACATGCCTCGCGTGCAAATCCGCCAATTCGTGAAACGCATGCAGGATTACCAAATTCCGAAATTAAGCGGCTTGACCCAAGGCCTGCGTTTACTGAAACACTTCGATTTTCGCGATCAAGCCGGCGAGTTAACAATGCCGGTGCTATGGCTGCTTGGCGAACACGACCCACTGATTCCGCAGGCATTTATTTCAGAATTCAGTACAATACAGCGCCAAGCGGAAGTGCAGATTTTAGAAGGTGCAGCACATACGCCTTTTGCGTCGCACCCACAACAAACCGCCGATGCAATCCGCCATTTTTTAGCCAAACTGAATTAAAGAGCACATGAGTCTACCCAGCCACGAGCAACTACAGCACGTTAATCGCCAACATCTTAAGCAGCACTTCAGTCATGCCGCACCGAGCTATGACGAAGCGGCGATTTTGCAAAAAACCGTGGCCGAACGGATTGACGAGCGCCTCTCGCTAACCACTGTTGAAGTCTTGCGCATTGCCGATATCGGCGCTGGAACCGGCCTGCTCACCGAAAAACTTTTGGCTCGTTACCCGGATGCGGATTTATTTGCGGTCGACCTTTCCGAAGCGATGTTGCAAATATCTAAAACTCGCCTACAGATCGAACGTTTTACTGCGCTGAAACCGCTCAATAAACTCTTGCCGAAATTTAATCAAAAGCTTGGCGTAACGCTCATTAATGCCGACGCATTTGCACTGCCATTTGCTGATGGCAGTCTGGATATGATTACCAGCAATTTGATGCTGCAATGGTGCGATGATTTGGATGCCGTGTTCCAAGAATTTCGTCGTGTATTGCGTCCAGAAGGCTTGCTGATGTTCACCACTTTCGGACCGGATACCTTGAAAGAATTGCGCCAAGCCTGGCAAATGGCTGATGTCGAAAATCAGCATGTGAATCATTTTATCGATATGCACGACATCGGCGACGCCTTAATTCGTGCCGGCTTCGGTCAACCGGTAATGGATGTCGAACACTTTACTCTGACCTACGACAAACCGATGGGCGTAATCAAAGACTTGAAAGCGATTGGCGCTACCAATGCCAGTTTAAATCGTAAGCGCGGTCTGATGGGCAAAGGCAAATTCCAAGCCATGCTGAATGCCTATGAAGAACTGCGTCAGAACGGCAAAATCAACGCCACCTATGAAGTGGTTCACGGCCACGCTTGGGCGGCGCAAGAAGTCTTTAAAGGCCCAGACCGCGACCGCAGTGGCCTAGTCGAAATCAGTCTGGATGAGTTTGCCAAGCAAACGAAACGCAACGCTTAGGGTTGTCCAAAGCCCCTGACATCCACCCACAAAAGTACCCAAAAAAAGTAAACTATAATTTATATTTGACATACATAGTGTTTTTCATAGAATCAAATAACAAAGCGCCAAATATTATTTAAGTTCTGAAAAATACATCAAAATAATAATTTTCGGTTTCTTAAAAAGTAAGCATTTTATTATTTTGGAGGGGTCATGATTCCCAATAGACTATTAGTTATTACTGCTATCCTCAGCATTTCTTTTTCGAACGCGTCTGCCGAAGAAAGTTCTTATCTGTATCCTGAAAAAGCCAAATACGAAAATAGTAGCGCAGTTTTAAAACAGAAAATTAAACACAAAACCGCCTTTGAAGTGGACTGCCGTGCCGGCAAAAACAGTAATAAAAGTTTTGGTAAAGAAGAGTGTATGCGCCCTTATGAAGTTGCGGTTAATCGAGGCAGCACTATTGGCGACGGCCCTTCTTTCGGCACTTATTTCAATGCTCATATCAGCGGCGGCTTTATCGATTATGACCGTAATGAACTGATCGCCTCGGTCTATTGGGATAATAGCAAAGACGGCAAGGGCTTGGTGGTTGCTTACAATATGGATGACTGGTCACGTCGCTTTATCAGTGGTGATGCCCAAGACGATTATGGACATAAAACCATTGCTGAAGGGCCTGCTTTTAATATGTTAAAAGACATTCAGCCAGGACCTGACGGCAATTGGTATGCCTTTAGTTATGTTTATCGCGACAATAATAAAGACAGTTTCGGCAGCGGTCCTGTGATTTACAAAGTTAATCCTGAAAATGGCAATCGTAGTATTGTTTGGGAAGCTCGAAACCCTGAATATGGGCAATGTCCATCGGGTCGTAAATCGATTAAACGCGAATCGCAAAAATTCGTGCAGTACACTCAAGAGGTATTTGCTGTTGACCCCAAAGACGGCTCCTTTATCGTCAGCTTTAGTAATAGCAAAATGGGCGGAACGGGCTTTGGTCGAGTCAGCCAAGACGGTAAAACTTGTGACATTATTTCGGTCAGTGGTAAACGCGATGACGGTTTAAAAGTAGGCCGTGGCTTCGATATGCGTGGCCCAATGTTAGGTGCTTATTTACATGACGGTAAGCTCTATACCCACTCCACAGGTGAAAAAACGTTATTTGAAATCAACCCTGAAACCGGTGATCGTAAAGCACTGATTCGTAAAGGACCAAAGCCAGAAGCTTGGCGACATGTTCAATGGGATGACAAGCGTAACGTATTTTGGATTTCCGGGAAGATGAGCTCAGCGATGGTCACTGCATGGAGACCTGGCTGGAAAAAAATCCTGATTACCGATAAGAGCTGTAGTGGACGAGATAAGGATTGGGCTGACTGGTTCCCACTTTGTAAAGAAGGCCCATTAGCGACCTTAACGCTTAACTATGGGCCTATGTGGTACAACAAAAACACCGGCACCTTATTATTCGGTTACGACTCGATCGGCATTGTCGAATTTGAGCCGGAATCCGGTAATTCGATTAACCGTAGCCTATAAAAAACAATGCAATAAATATCTAAAAATCGCCCAAGCATAAAACTTTATGCTTGGGCTTTTTATTAAAGGGATTATTGAATGAATAATCGAGCCCTCACTTCGTTAGTTATCGACAGCTATAAACAGCTCAAGGCAGCCACTTCATCTGAGGATCTGCTACAAATTCTCGACCAACTGAAAAACTTTCCGGATGGTCTTCGTTTTAATAACACTCTATTAAACGTCCTTGGCGGGATTACCTTAGTCGCAGGCATTATTTTCTGGTTTTTACCGCTCGAACTGCAACGCCAAGCACTGTTTGCTTATCTAATTGCAGGCATGGGTCTCTTGTTCATCGGTTTTGGCTTCGGCAGACAATGGTTTGTCAAAAATCTTGGTGATTCAATTCTGCAACGCGATGCCGAGTTTGATAACGGCATTATTGCCGATGACAAGGCCAAACTCGAATTGGATTCTTTTTTCAGTTTTTCGATGCTTGACCACCCAACAATCCAAAAGATTCATCGCAACCAAGAAAATGGCTACCTATTTGAAATCAAACATCGCATTCACGACTTTGGTAAAGGCAATCGATATTCCGCTGAAGTCCGCAATAGCAAAGGGCAAAAAGCATACAAAACCGAAATCCGCTATGCATTAATGATGCCATTCCAGAATTGTCCTGCCATCGAAATTCTGCATGATGCTGTAAAGCTTCGCAAAAGCGAGGGGTTTACCCCTGCATTGAATGAGTTCAATGAAACCTTCTCGATTCGAGGCGAAGATGATGTGAATACCGCACTGTTTATCAATGCCCATGCAGTTTTGCAGATTATGGAGATTAATGCCGTTTTGAAACACTGCTGTTTTGAAATTCGCGACGGCCACATCCTGATTACGACAAAATCTAAAATTATGAATTGGGACTTACCAAAAAACCTAAGCCTATATGAAATTGACGATTTCATCGCCTTCTTAAAGCAGCAAACGTCCTCACAAAATTACAGTCAATTACTCAGTTTTGTGAACAATATAAACAATCACTAGGAGAAACAAAATGTCGCAAGAAAACATCATTATCATCGGCATCATTGTCTTTGCAGCGCTGTACCTAATTTGGTTATACAATCGCATCGTATCTTACAAAAACAACGCGATTGAAGGCTGGTCGAATGTCATTGCCACTGAACGGCAAAAAGCCAAAATCCTACCCGACCTCATCGAACTAACGCAAAATTACCAAGCCCATGAACAAGCAACTCTTGATAATGTTACTAAGCTCCGCACCGCAGTCGCCAAAATGAAGAAAGAGGATGTTGATGTTTCGGGATTAGGTATGATTGAGCAGGTCAGCAAAGAATTAGTTGGTTCAATCAGCATGGTTGCCGAAGCCTATCCTGACCTTAAAGCCTCGGAAACCTATATCACCACAATGAAATCCGTCGAACGCCAAAACGAAATGGTCGGTGCGGCGATCCGCGTATTCAACTCTAACGTCAATAACTTCAACAGCTTGATTCAGTCATTCCCAGCATTGCTAGTCAATAAACTCCTTAACCGTGAGAAAAACTTAAACACCTTTGAAGACAACGAATCTTCAAAAGCATTTGAATTCAAACCAAATCTCTAAGGCAGAAAAAACCGTCGCTATCAAGATACGAGGAACGCAGAATTAGATAATTGGTATGAACTGATTGTGAGAAAAAATTTCCTCAATTGTAGCATGCGGAGCAAGTTCACATCACCACTTTTGAGAAATAAAATCGCCGCTATCAAGGCGCGAGGAACGAAGTTTATTCGCTATAAACGAGTGACGAGCAACACAGAGTGCGGTGATTTTAGACTCAAAAGAAGTTAATACATATCTTGCGGGTCTATATCTAAACTCCACCGCACCTTTCTCGCCAGCGGGCTTTTATAAATATGCGGCTGCATAATATTCAACAGTTGGTGCAACTTCTGACGTGATGCGCTACTGAGCATCAACTGATAACGAAAACGTCCTTGTCGGCGTAGCATCGGCGCGCTGACCGGCCCCCAGAATTCTAAATAGTCTTGTCCATCATCTTGTAACGACTGCCATTGCAGCTCCAAACCGGCTTTTAGCGAGTGCAGGAAATCCAATGCATCTTGCGGATTATGCGCTTCGGCACGCACCAAGCACTGGAAACGATACGGCGGCAATTGCGCCTCATTACGCTCTTGCAAAGCGGCACCGGCAAAACCGGAATAGCCGTCTTTAATCAGCTTCAATAACAGCGGGTGTTGCGGATGATGGGTCTGCACCAACACTTCACCGGCATCTTCGGCACGACCGGCGCGTCCCGCGACTTGCAATAACAACTGCGCCATGCGCTCGGTTGCGCGATAGTCACAACTAAACAAACCTTGGTCGATATCAATCATGCCGACCAAGGTCACTTTCGGGAAATGGTGCCCTTTTGCCAACATCTGAGTGCCTATCAGAATATCTGCCTCGCCAGAATGCGCTTGCGCGGTAAGTTCAGCCATTTTGCCTTTTAGGCGTGTACTGTCGCGGTCAATTCGTAATACGGCTTTATCGGCAAACCATTCGCGAATGGATTCTTCCAAACGCTCGGTGCCTTGCCCCATGGTATGCAGTTCTTTACCACCGCAACCCGGGCATTCCGGCGGCTGCGCCATCTGTTCACCGCAATGGTGACACTGCAAATATTGGTGATGCGCGCCCTGATGCAGAGTCATATTGGCATCACAGCTCGGGCAGTGCGCTTGCCAGCCACAATCATGGCACATCAAAACTGGTGCAAAACCACGTCGATTCAAAAACAGCAAGACCTGCTTGCCGTTGTCTAGATGACGCTGCATGGCGGCTTTTAATTTCGCTCCCACACCTTCTTGAATTTTCTCGCCGCGAATATCAATCAAGCGGATTTGCGGCGGCTTGGCAACACCGGCACGTTCGGTCAATTTCAATAAACGATAACGCTGTTGCTGAACATTAAACAGACTTTCCAACGACGGCGTTGCCGAGCCCAGCACCACCGGCACCTGCTGCTGATGGGCACGGCGAACCAGAATATCGCGTGCCGAATAGCGAACGCCATCCTGCTGCTTGTAGGAAGCGTCATGTTCCTCGTCGATAATACACAAGCCCAAGTTTCTAAATGGCGCGAACACTGCCGAACGCGTTCCCAAAAGCACCGAAACCTCGCCTGTTCGTACCGAATGCCACGCGCAGTGTCGCTGCGTGTCATTCATGCCGGAATGCAATAATGCGATTGGAGTTTGTAAGTAGCTGGAGAAACGACCAATCATTTGCGGCGTCAGACCGATTTCCGGCACCAAAATCAGCACCTGCTTACCTTGCTGCAAGGCAAACTCGGTCATCGCCAGATACACTTCCGTCTTGCCACTGCCGGTAATTCCTTGTAACAAATAACTGGCAAAACCGCCGCTATCCAACTTGTCGGTCACTGCACTGACTGCGTCTTTCTGCTGTTGATTTAAAGGATGATGCGCACCGGCTTTGGCTAAAGGTTCTTGCCAACATGAGCCGGGAAGCGCTTGTAGGAATTGTTCATCAAGCCACTGATTGAGGATTTTACGCCAGCTGGAAGTCATCGCTTTGCAGTCTTGCACAGTCAAGGGCTGCGGCGCTTGAAGAAAGGCTTGCGCTAGGGCGATTTGTGCTTTGGCACGCGCTGGAATATCCAGCAACTTCTCTCGTCCTAACTGAGTAACTCGCCAAGTGTCAGCCCCTTGCAATTCAGCAGGCTCGCCGGCACGAATTCGCTTTGGCAACGCAGTGCTGATGACTTCGCCAATCGGTGCATGATAATAGTCGGCAACCCACTGCAAAAAAGCCAAATCACGCGCGCTGACAATCGGTTCACGATCGAGCCACTCTTCTATCGGCTTGGTCTTGTCCAGCTCGTACTCGGCTTGAGCAACCGCAACGACCAAAGCAACCTGTGACTTATTGCGAAACGGGATGCGGACGCGGCGGCCAATCAAGCTCTCCGGCGCTTCGTCATGCACTAAGCCATCACAGTCAAGGTAGTCCAATGCTGTTAAAAAGGGGCCTGTCACCGCAACTTTTAAGACAAGATTATCGGTTTTATTGGTCGGTTCTGTCGGCTCAAAAGTCTGCAAAGCTAATCCAGAAAGTTCAAAGAAAGTGATTGGCTTATTGTATCGCCTGTAAATGCCATTCGATAGAAATTAGCAATAAACACATTTATAAAATTGCTCAACGGTGTTTGCATATTTGTTTCAAATTACAACTACGGTTTTTATGGTCTACTGAATGACATATTGAATATTTCAATCATCGGGAATCGCACAAAAGATTAATAAACCACCAATATTCCTGAAGAAAACATAGAGCAGAATTTCTTTGAAATTATTCTGCATTTCCTAAAAAATTGACGGGAGAGACCTCATGAACTTCTTTAACCGTAGATTTTATCGAAGCATGTTTCTGTTAATCGGCAGTGCCTTTATTCTTGGTGGCTGCGTACATCATCCGCATTACAGCGGTCATATGGTTTATAAGACCTATCCTGATACTCGCTATTATTCAAAACCGCTTCCGCATCCCGATGCACGCTATCCGCAACGCTATGATAATCGTGTTTACCAGAACGTCTATTATCAAAAACCACCTCCAAATCAGCACCATAAAGACCGTCGCGAGCAGTATAAAAACACTAAGTCCGATCGCCATCAAAATCGCGATAACGATAAGCGCGACCATCAACAGAACGACCGTAAATACAGCAATAATAAAATAGATAAAGAACGTCCAAATCGTTCGACTCAGGTCGACAAAAAACCGAGTCGGGAAACCGCTACTCAGAGTAATCGCCGAGTACAAGCGCAGACCAAACCGGTGTTTGCACGTCAAGAATCTCCAAGATTTGCAAATAATCGCGACAAAAATTTAAGCGCTAAAAGACCACAAAATGATAAAGTGAATTATAAAAAAGAACGCAATCAACAAGCGTACGCGGAAAAATCTAATCGACCATATAACAAAGCCCCAAAACGCGACATGCAGAACAAAGCAGACAACGATAATAGAGAGCAGCGCGATTCAGCATCAGCTCGTCGCTTTTGGGAAACCCAGAAGTAAGTCCTCACTGGCTTCTGCGAGCGGTTTGGACCTATTTCTGCATTTCCTTAGACAAGTAACGGAGGAGCTATGAATTTACTCAACTTGCGTAATGCCCTAATTGCCGCACTGTTCGGTAGTGCCTTTCTGTTAAATGGTTGCGTGGTTCAGCATAGAACCGTTGTGCAGACACCGCCACACCATCATGATTACTATGATTACCGTTTCAGCAATGACGATAACTACCGTTTATATGATTACTACCACCCTCGTCACAGTAGTAAATACAAAAAAGGCTATAAACGTGTCCCGCCGGGACATTACAAACGCCCTTACCGCTTGCATGAACCGCTACCGCCACAGGTTCGCTATCAGCGCCTGCCGCGAGATGTGGAAGTCCGTTTACCAAGAATACCGGATGACTTGATTCGAGTACGAATTGGCGGCGACATCTTATTAATGCATCGTAAAACCCGAGTGATTTACGACATTCTTTTCGACTTTTAAACGCCCCCAAAACTGATCACCGATCAATAACCTAAACGCCCCACTGCAAGCAATTTACAGTGGGTTTTTCGTTTACACCTGCGCATGTCTGTAAAAATCGCTAAAATAGCCAACAGTTATAGATTTAATAAAATGATTTTTATGGATAAATTGCTACAAACCTATCTCGGTCTGCACCAGACACTGCAAGACAAAATCGGTCGATTTATTGCCTGGGGCGTTCTTTCCTTAGTGATTATCACCGCCTTGGTGGTCGTGCTACGTTACGGTTTCGATACCGGTTCGATTGCGATGCAACAAGCCATCACTTACAACCACGCCATCCTGTTTATGCTCGGCATCACCTACACCTATCTGCATGATGAACATGTGCGTGTCGATGTGTTCTACAGCCGTTACAGTGCTGAACGCAAACACTGGATTAACCTCATCGGTTCACTTCTATTCACCATTCCAATGACCCTATTTATTCTTTGGAGCAGTTGGGAATACGTCAGCAATAGCTGGGCGATTAGTGAAGGTTCAGCGGAATCCGGCGGCATAGGTTATGTCTACTTGCTGAAAACCCTAATCCCGATTATGGCAAGCTTACTGTTGCTGCAAGCGCTGGCGATTATCGGCAAAAACTGGCTTGCGATTCGCGAACACCGCAATGACGATGATAAGCCGGTCACACAGGGAGGAAAGCTATAATGGAATGGTTATCGCTTCTTCTATTTGCCTTTATTTTTATCTTCCTTTTGGCCGGTTTTCCGGTTGCTCTAACCCTTGCCGGTGTCTCGCTACTCTTCGCTTTAGCAGCGAATCTTTTCGGCGCTTTCGATATGGCGTTCCTACAAAGTATTCCAAACCGAATCTTTGACATTATGAACAACCAAACCCTAATCGCCGTGCCGCTGTTCGTGTTTATGGGGATTATGCTGGAAAAATCAAAAATCGCCGAAGACCTGTTGACCACCATGGATGAAGTGATGCGCGGTATCAAAGGCGGCTTGGGTATCGCGGTAATTATCGTCGGCATGTTGCTGGCGGCAAGTACCGGTATTGTCGGTGCAACCGTGGTCACCATGGGCTTGCTGGCACTGCCGACTATGCTTAAGCAAGGTTACTGCCCGAAACTAGCGAGTGGAACCATCTGTGCATCGGGGACGCTTGGGCAAATCATTCCGCCGTCTATCGTGCTGATTCTTCTTGGCGACGTACTATCTTCGTCGTACCAACAAGCGCAGCTTAACCAAGGTATCTTCTCGCCGGAAACCTTATCGGTCGGTGACCTGTTTATCGGCGCGCTACTGCCAGGTATGTTGCTGGTGCTGCTGTATATGGCCTATCTATTCTTGCAAGCGATGCGTCATCCAGACAAGGTTCCGAATCATATCGGCACGCCGGTTGAACCGGGGCTTGGCAAGCGCGTGATTAAAAGTCTAGTGCCGCCAATGCTATTGATTCTTTTGGTGCTCGGTTCAATTTTAGGCGGCTTTGCGACACCAACCGAAGCCGCGTCTTTAGGTGCACTTGGTGCAATGGTGTTAGCTTTAATCAATCGTCAATTGGATTTAACAACGCTGCAAACCGTGATGCAAAACACCTTGAAAGTCACCAGTATGATTTTCCTAATCTTTATCGGTGCGGCTTTCTTCTCGTTGGTATTCCGTGGTCTAGGCGGCGACGATTTAATGCATGACCTTCTGTCCGATTTACCGGGTGGTGTCTTCACCGCCATGCTGATTGTTATGGCATTGATGTTTATCCTCGGTTTCTTCCTCGATTTTATCGAAATTACCTATGTGGTTGTGCCGGTGGTTGCGCCAATTCTGCTAATGATGGGCGTTGATCCGATTTGGCTAGGAATTATGATTGCCATTAACCTGCAAACGGCTTTCCTGACTCCGCCATTCGGTTTCGCGCTCTTCTATCTGCGCGGAGTTGCCCCGCCGGATCTGAAAACCGCGGATTTATATAAAGGCACCATTCCGTTCATCTTTATCCAGCTCTCGGTGCTGGTGATACTCGCGATCTGGCCGGAACTGGTCACATGGCTACCGAGTGTGGTCTATAGCGATTAACGAATTAAAACCAGCTCCGGCTGGTTTTTTAAACTCAACCCTATACAGAAAATCAATTTACATCCGGTGCAAAACCAAATGCCCATTTAATTGAGATAGCAAACGATGACTCCTGCCATTAACCAAGCAAAACAGGCAAAAATTCAATTTCAAGTACATGAATATCAACATGATCCGAAAGCCGCTTCGTATGGTGAGGAAGCGGCTGATAAATTGGGACTTGCAACGAAACAAGTTTTTAAGACACTGGTGCTCAGCGATGAGCATAAGCAGATGTATGTCGCCGTAGTGCCAGTCGCTTATCAGCTAAACCTCAAAAGCTTTGCCAAAGCACTTGGCATCAAAAAGGTAAATATGGCCGATAAAGCTCAAGTCAGTAAAACCGGTTACGTTTTAGGCGGCGTTAGTCCGATTGGGCAAAAACGATTATTACCGACGATTATCGATAGCAGCGCACTGAATTTTAATACCATCTTTGTCAGTGCCGGCCGTCGAGGTTTGGAAATCGAGCTGGCGGCGGCTGACCTACAACAACTTACTCGGGCACAATTTTCTGTTATCAACCAATCCTAGACCAACACAAAATCTAATTCGGCCCAAAAAATTTGTCGAATACGCAAAACAAAATTTGCTTTTACCTCAATCACTTAGTACAATCTGCGCCCTGCATTAATGGGGCGTTAGATTTTTTTTATACTAACCAAGATTTCCCCATCAAATAATTGCTGACTCGTTAAGCGAGTACCGCAATAAATGCCACGATTAGAGCCATTTGCTTCCTCTCCAATTCGCTGTGATGCGATGCTGTTTTGCTGCAAAGATGCTCGTTTTATGAACACAAATTTGCCCCAAGAATAGCAAGCTCATACCCGGCTCGATCATTCCTGCCCAAGCGATGTAGCAGTGCGCGACCTATTGTCTGCGCCCTAGTTTTCCCTTTTCTATTCCGGGCAAAGTCCATCGATATTTCGATGCAATTAAGGACACCCGATGAGTGATATCACTTTTAAAGACCTAGGTCTTAAACCTGAAATTCTTTCTGCCATTTCTGAAATCGGCTACGAAACCCCGAGTCCGATTCAGGCTCAAGCGATTCCTGCGCTGTTAGAAGGCAACGATATTTTAGGTATGGCACAGACCGGTACCGGTAAAACTGCGGCTTTCGCACTACCGGCATTAAGCAATGCCGATGTACGTCAAAAAGACCCGCAAGTACTGGTTCTAGCTCCGACCCGCGAACTGGCGATCCAGGTTTCTGAAGCCTTCCAATCTTTCGCACACCACATGAAAGGTTTTCACGTACTACCGATTTACGGTGGTTCGGACTACGGTTCGCAAATCCGCGCACTAAAACGCGGTGTGCAGGTTGTTGTCGGTACGCCTGGCCGTGTTATGGATCACATGCGTAAAGGCACGCTAAAACTAGATAACCTAAAACTGTTGGTTTTGGATGAAGCCGACGAAATGCTACGCATGGGCTTTATCGACGATGTTGAATGGGTACTTGAGCACACGCCGGATACCCGTCAAATCGCGCTCTTCTCAGCGACTATGCCGAAAGAAGTGCACCGCATTGCGACCAACTACTTGAATAACCCGACCGAGGTTATCATCAAGCAGAAAACCGCAACAGCAACGACAATTACTCAGAAATACCTGTTGGTAAGCGGTGGCCACAAGCTAGATGCACTAACCCGTATTCTGGAAGCAGATTCAGCCGAAATCGACGGTTTGATTATCTTCGTGCGTACTAAAAACGCGACCGTTGACCTAGCAGAGAAACTGGAAGCACGCGGCTATGCGGCAGCGGCATTGAACGGTGACATCGCCCAGAACCAACGTGAGCGTATCGTTGACCAACTGAAATCCGGTAAATTGGATATTCTGGTTGCGACCGATGTTGTAGCCCGTGGTCTGGACGTTCCACGTATCAGCCATGTTGTGAACTACGATATTCCGCAAGATAACGAATCTTATGTGCACCGTATCGGTCGTACCGGTCGTGCCGGTCGTTCCGGTACTGCGATTCTTTTCGTTACACCGCGTGAGCGCCGTCTGCTGAAATCCATCGAACGCACCACCAAGCAAAAAGTGGATGAAATGCACCTGCCTTCAGCACAGGACATCAACGACAACCGAATCGAACGTTTTAAAGGTCGCATTGTTGAAGCACTAAAAATGGATGAATTGGACTTCTACCAAAACCTAATCGAACAGGTTGAGAACGAACAAAATGTTCCGGCGGTAGAAATCGCAGCGGCCATTGCGCGCATGATGCAAGGTGATGTTCCATTCTTCATTAAAGACAAGCCGGTTCGCGAAGTCTCTTCACGTGAACGTTCTGATCGTGGTGGCCGTGACTTTGATCGTAATGATCGTCGTGGTGACCGTAGAGAGCGTGGCGGGGAGCGCGGTGAACGTCGCGGTCGTCGTCAATCAGCAACGCCGGATGAAGGCATGAGCCGTTTCCGCATTGAAGTGGGTCGTACCCATGGCGTTCGTCCGGGTAATATCGTTGGCTGTATCGCTAATGAAGCCAGTATCGACAGCGAGTTCATCCGTCAATTGACAATCGAAGACAGCTATTCAATGGTGGATTTGCCGGAGAAAATCTCTAAAGATGCAATGAACGACCTACGCAAAGCATGGGTTTGCGGTCAGCAATTGAAGATTACTGAAGTGAAAACACAGGGCGCGGGCCGTACTCGTCTAAGCCGTCACCGTAAAGACAATGATGAGCGCTCACGCAGCCGTAAAAAGTCGCGCGACTAAACACTGCTAGCACCCAACGGGTGTTGTTTTAAGAAGGCAGCCAGAGAGTTTTCTCGGCTGCCTTTTTTATTTTTAAAATCGATAAATGAATTGTCTTAAGTCAAAAACCGAGATTTAATCTCTTCTGCGCCCTTTCTCCCTAAATAAAGTAGGGTAAAATCATTTTTCAATTTACGACAACACTGTTTATTTTCAACATGACTCATCCGCTTTTTCGAAAACTCAGCTCAGCGCTTTTCTTGGTCATGTTGATTGCCGGCTTTGGACAGCCATCGCGAGCGTCCGAATCCGTTAGTATGGCGCTGTTTCCCTATGCAACGCCTGCACACTTAATCAAAGCCCATCAACCGTTAAAAGAGCGATTTTCGCAAACTTTACAAGCGCCTATTCACCTAGTCAGCGCACGCGACTTTGCCAGTTTTAGCGATGCCATCCGAGCAGGACAATACGATATTATTCTTGGCGCACCTCATATGGGACGTTTGGCTGAATTAACTGACCAATACCAATGGCTAGGCTTTACCAGCAACCATTCCTATGCGGTGATTGTCACCCATCGAAACCACCAAGGCAAAACACTTAAAGATTTTAAAGGCCAGCAAATTATCCTGCCGCCGCGTAGCGCGATTGTTAACTATTTAAGCCGCCAAGCCTTGCAACAGGCCGGAATTCGCCCAGACATCGACATAGAAATTATTGAAACCAGTTCGCACCAAAGCGCAATGCTGGCGGCAATTAGTGACATCTATCCTCTAGCGGGATTCGGTAAACCGGTATGGGAAGACTTCAATCCTGAAGGGAAAGAAAATCTGCTTAAATTATTCCAATCGAAATCCTTTCCGGGCTTCGCATTAATGGCAAACAAGCGTTTGGGTCAGGAAAAAATTGCTAAACTCCGAAAAGCGTTTTTAAGCTTTGCTAAAACCGATGCCGGTAAGCGTTATTTTAGCGAGCAGGGCTTACATAACAGCCGTCCGGAAACGCCGCAAGACATGCTGCAGTTAGATGCATTTCTTCTCGAATTGGGAATGCTGAACACTGAACAACGTGCCAGATTGGAGCAAAGCAAACCATGAAATGGCTATCTTCTCTTAGCAATCAAATCAATGTCGCGATTGGTAGCTCCCTAGCCTTTTTGTTATTTCTGTTAATTCTCAATATTAATGATTCGATCAGCAACTTCTCTGACCAAGAGAGAAATAATATTCAGCAGCAATTTGCCGAATTTCTGAATATCTCTTTAGCACCATTGGTATTTACCCAAGATTACGCCAACCTAACGTCTCAACTGGAACAGATTGCCGACAATCATCCGGAGCTGCAACATATCGAAGTGCGCGATGCGGCTCAAAATATCGTCGGCCAGCAAGACCCTGTAAAAATTAAAACTACTGACGAAAACACTTTCAGCGAACACGTTTTATTAAAAATCGGTGATGAAGTGGTCGGAAGTATCCAGTATCAACTTAGTTTCAACCAGTATGCGCTCTTAAAGAAAAGCTTACGCGAAGAGATGATTGTCCTAACTACCTTGGCGATTTTCTTAACAATCCTATTGACCAGTTTATTAATGGGTTTTCTAACCAAGGGTCTGTTGAAACTCAATACAGCGAGTCAAAAAATGCTCCGCGGCGATTACCTGACTCCGGTACCAAAACTGGGAGACAACGAAATCGGCGACCTGGGGCAAAGCTTTGAAGCCTTAAGGCAGTCCATTCAGCACCGTACCAACCTAATCGAACTGGAACAAAACCGGCTACATTCGTTACTCGACACAATGAATGTCGGCATCCTATTTGAAACCTCGGATCGCAAAATCGAATACCACAATCAGAAATTCTTCGAAATATGGGAATTAGGCACCTCGATTTCTATTCGTAACCAGTCATTGATAACAATACTTAAACGCTCGCCGGTTCATATCGTGGAACAAACAGAGTTGAATTGGAACCAA
This sequence comes from Thiomicrorhabdus marina, assembly GCF_017571465.1. Classification (GTDB taxonomy): domain Bacteria; phylum Pseudomonadota; class Gammaproteobacteria; order Thiomicrospirales; family Thiomicrospiraceae; genus Thiomicrorhabdus; species Thiomicrorhabdus marina. Next base: position 181,642 of record NZ_JAGETV010000003.1, read on the forward strand.
CTGGGCGAAGAGCGCTCGGAATGCATTCTTTCGGACGGTCGAGTTATTTTGCAATCGCATATGTTAGTCAGAGAAACACTCGCCGGTAATGGTCATTTATGGGTGTTTGAAGACATTTCTCAACAAAAGAAGATGGAACAAGATCTGATTCAGATGGCAAACTATGACCCTTTGACTGGCCTAAATAACCGACATGGTTTCGAGCGCCAACTAGTCAGCATGGCTTCCTATGCAAAACGCCGTAATCAATTTCTTGCATTGCTGTTTTTCGACCTTGATGAATTTAAGTTAATTAACGATAACTTCGGACACGCTCAAGGCGATTTAGTGCTTATCGCCGTCGCTAAGACCATGCGTAAACTGACTCGGCAGGAAGAGTGGCTATTCCGCCTTGGTGGCGACGAATTTGCATTACTGTCGATTGTTGACGAGCAGTCGGAAGCGGAACATCTGGCGCAAAGGGTCATCAACGCTCTGGCTAGTACCCATCATGACTTCGGTTCGCAACAAATTCGCCTGACTACGAGTATCGGCATCTCTTTCTACCCACATCCAAGTAGCGATCCTAGCATGTTGCCTTCACACGCTGATATTGCGATGTATCACGCTAAGGCCAAAGGCAAGAATACCTACACCATCTATAATCCGCAGGATACTAAACTCGATCAAGAAATGGCACGGTTGACCTGGACAGAAGCAATCGAAAACGCTCTTAGTAACGAACATTTCGACCTGCATTTCCAAGGTATTTACGATTGTAAAAATCTACAAATTCATCACCTAGAAGTGTTAATTCGCCTGCAGGATATCAATGAAGATAAACTCATTTATCCGAGCGAGTTTATTCCAATTGCCGAGAAGAACGGACAGATTATTCAGATTGACCGCTATGTTATCCAGCGGAGTATCTTCATGCTCGCTAAGAACCCGAAAATGCCAAATATCGCTATCAATCTATCCGGTCGATCATTTGATGATACAGAGCTCCCACACTATATTAAAGCGACAATTGAGAAATATAAGGTTGCACCAAAGCGAATATTGTTTGAGTTGACCGAAACCGAAACCGTCGCCGATATTCAGGATGCCATTGCCTTTATCAATGCACTGCATGATATCGGTTGCGCAGTGTGTTTGGATGACTTCGGCACAGGTTTTGCCTCCTTCGCTTACTTAAAACACCTTAAAGTCGATGCCTTAAAAATCGACGGTACCTTTATCCAGAATTTAGATAATTCCAGAGAAAACCGACTATTCGTTAAAAGCATGGTGATGGTTGCCAAAGGACTCGGTAAACAGACAATTGCCGAGTTTATCGAAAACGAAGCGACCCTACGAGCCTGCATCGAGCTGGGAATTGACATGGGACAAGGCTACTATCTGGATAAGCCGCAACTGCACCACCCAGCTTTATCCGGTGCAAAAATTCCGCCGTTAGAGAACAAGGAAGCTTAAGGAAACCTAGAATAAGTCCTTATTGACTTCAGCAAGGAATTGAAGCGATAAATTCTATGCGGTCTTTAAAAAGCATCGCCATCACTATGGTTAAGCGCCTTAACCACGAAGTTATTCTGCAAAACCTCACCCGCAGGGGCTTTGTAAAATTTAGCGACGCTGCATTTCCTTAAGGGAAATACTTATCTAGCTCTTCATAAACCACTTCGATATACATTAGTTTCGGGCCGCCGCCCATGACGACTGCCATCATCGCTGCTTCCAGGACTTCTTCCTTACTGCAACCCTGATCGACACAGCCCTTAACATGAATTGCGATACACCATGAACACTGAAAAGCAACACCGAGAGACAGCAGCATTAAGTGCTTGGTTTTTTCTTCCAATGCTCCGTCAGCTTCGGCAATCTTAACAAAGCCGCTAAACTGCTTGAGCTGCTCTGGCATATCTTTCATCAAACGCCCCATCATTGCGCCAGTTTCTTGCAACCTTTCCATATCTCCCTCCAGAATAAAATCGATGCTTAATCACTTTTAATTTAAAGGGATATTCATTTTTTATATGAATTTTTTATGACAAGATTACCGCTAGGAGTGTAGTGCCTTCACAACTGGCAAGTCATCGCCTCTTTAGCACTTTTAGAAAGTTGTTTGATCGCATACTCGCGCTGGCAAGCGGCCTGTCGATTTTCGGCCTGCTCTTGATAGACTAACTGACAAGGTCGACGCGTTTGTGTGTAACGCGCCCCGCCTTTGATTTCGCCATTATGCTGGCGCAGACGTTTATCCATGTCATTGGTCACACCGCAGTACAAAGTGTTATCGACACAGCGCAATAGATAAACGCACCATGCCGACTCGGAAGGTTTAGGCTTCGTCACCAGTTCGAGTCCAGTGCCCAGACTTACCGCCTTTTTTCTCCAATAGTTGTACTTGATCAATCACCATCCCTTTATCAACCGCTTTACACATGTCGTACAAGGTCAATGCTGCTGCCGAAGCGGCCGTTAAAGCTTCCATTTCAACACCGGTTTGGCCAACTAATTTACAGATAGCGATAATCTCTACGGAGTTATTATCGAAGTTTGGCGTCAACTCCACTTTTACAGAGGTCAAAAGTAGCGGGTGACACATCGGAATAATATCCGGAGTACGTTTAGCAGCCATAATGCCGGCAATACGCGCTGTTGCCAAAACATCACCTTTCTTATGCTTACCTTCAGCAATCATGGTTAACGTCTCCGGCAACATATTAATCACCGCCATAGCACGTGCTTCACGCTCTGTATGCTCTTTAGCACTCACATCAACCATACGTGCTTGGCCTTTTTCGTCCAGATGCGTTAATTCATTTGCCATCTTCATTCTCCTTACAAGATTTTTGTGGCGCTATTGTAAACCATTCATTCAATCAAAACAGAGTCCATAGGCTATAGCTATAACCTTAAAAACAATAAATAGCTTTTATCTATCGATAAATTAAAAATATTAAATTAGCAATATCGATAGCCTTTTCCTATACTGATTCACGTAACCAATAGGCATATAAACAAAACTAATTTAAGGACTCTATCATGGAACAGACTTTCGGATTACCTCGTTTAAATGAAGCCGCTCCGGCATTTAATG
>NZ_JAGETV010000040.1 GCF_017571465.1 Thiomicrorhabdus marina
GTCTGTGGCATTGGGCCATCCGCAGCAGAACATACTAGGATTGCGCCGTCCATCTGTGCAGCACCGGTGATCATGTTTTTAACATAGTCAGCGTGTCCTGGGCAGTCTACGTGTGCGTAGTGACGTGCTTCTGATTCGTACTCAACGTGTGCGGTTGAGATAGTAATACCACGCTCACGCTCTTCTGGAGCGTTATCGATGTTTGCGTAGTCTTTTACTTCACCACCGAACTTCGCACCCTGTACGATAGTTAGCGCTGCAGTAAGAGTTGTTTTACCATGGTCAACGTGTCCGATAGTACCAACGTTAACGTGTGGTTTGGAACGTTCAAACTTTTCCTTAGCCATTTTAAATACCTTTGCTAGTGGGCGCTTGCGCGCCCAAATAAAGTTAAAAAGTTAAATTAAATTATTCGCCTTTCTTAGAAGCAGCGATGATTTCATCCGCTACATTCTTAGGAGCTTCTGAGTACTTCAAGAATTCCATGCTGTAAGAAGCACGACCTTGTGTCAAAGAACGCATTTGGTTCGAGTAACCGAACATCTCCGAAAGCGGTACTTCTGCTTTAACAGATTTACCAGTCGGAATGTCATCCATGCTCGAAACCATACCACGACGACGGTTAAGGTCACCAATGATATCACCCATGTATTCTTCAGGTGTAGTAACTTCAACTTTCATCAGAGGCTCTAGTAGAACCGCACCAGCTTCTGCTGTACCGTTCTTAACACCCATACCCGCTGCAACTTGGAACGCCATTTCGTTCGAGTCAACATCATGGTATGAACCGTCGATCAGCTCAACTTCAACGTCAACCATTGGGAAGCCTGCGATAACACCAGCTTCAAGCTGTTGTTTAGCACCCTTCTCAACTGCACCGATGTATTCTTTAGGAACCGCACCACCAACAATCGAGTTGATGAAGTTAAAGTTCTCTTTCTCTGAATCTTCAGGAAGAGGACGGATTTTGAATACAACGTGACCGTATTGACCACGACCACCAGACTGACGTACAAATTTACCGTGTGCTTCAACTTCACGACGGATCGTTTCACGGTAAGAAACTTGTGGCGCACCGATGTTCGCTTCAACTTTGAATTCACGACGCATACGATCAACGATGATATCAAGGTGAAGCTCACCCATACCAGAGATGATTGTTTGGTTGGTTTCTTCGTCAGTGTGAACACGGAAAGATGGATCTTCTGCCGCTAGTTTACCTAGTGCAATACCCATTTTCTCTTGGTCAGCTTTGGTCTTAGGCTCGATTGCGATCGAGATTACCGGCTCTGGGAATTCCATACGCTCAAGGATAACCGGGTTATCCATATCACATAGCGTATCACCAGTCGTAGTATCTTTAAGACCTACCGCACACGCGATGTCACCAGCACGTACTTCTTTAATCTCTTCACGAGAGTTTGAGTGCATCTGCAGGATACGACCAACACGCTCACGCTTACTCTTAACAGTGTTCATTACTGGAGAACCAGCTTCTAGCACACCTGAGTACACACGGAAGAACGTTAGGGTACCAACATAAGGGTCAGTCATTACTTTAAATGCAAGTGCAGCAAACGGCTCATCATCCGTTGAGTGACGCTCAACTGGAGTACCGTCTTCTAGTTCGCCTTTAATCGCAGGTACATCTGTCGGTGCCGGCATTAGCTCGATTACACCATCAAGAAGCGTTTGCACACCCTTGTTTTTGAAAGATGAACCGCAGAACATCGGAACGATTTCTACTGCGATACAACGCTGACGGATACCCGCTTTGATATCTTCTTCAGATAAATCACCTTCTTCTAGGTATTTATCCATAAGTTCTTCAGAAGCTTCAGCTGCCGTCTCAACAAGTTGCTCACGCCACTCGTCACAAAGATCTTGCATGTCAGCCGGGATATCTTCATAGGTAAAAGCCATACCCATGTTTTCTTCTTCCCAGTAGATCGCTTTCATTTTTACTAGATCAACTACACCACGGAAAGTTTCTTCCGCACCGATCGGTAGCTGCATAGGAACAGGCTGTGCACCTAGACGATCTGTAACCATCTTACAAACGTTCAGGAAGTTTGCCCCAGCACGGTCCATTTTATTAACGTAACCCATACGAGGTACGCCGTACTTATCAGCTTGACGCCATACAGTTTCAGACTGAGGTTCAACACCTGATACAGAACAGAAACAAGTTACAGCACCATCCAATACACGCAAAGAACGTTCTACTTCGATTGTGAAGTCAACGTGTCCTGGAGTATCGATAATATTAATACGATGCTCATCAAACTGACGTGCCATACCAGACCAGAAACAAGTCGTTGCAGCAGACGTGATTGTGATACCACGCTCTTGCTCTTGCTCCATCCAGTCCATAGTTGCACTACCTTCATGCGTTTCACCAATTTTATGAGAAACACCGGTATAGTAAAGAATACGCTCTGTAGTCGTCGTTTTACCCGCATCAATGTGGGCCATAATCCCAATATTGCGGTATCTATTTAGAGGGGTTTTACGTGCCACTTTAAATAACCTTTTTTAAACCAAAAATAAAGGCCCTGTAAAAGGGCCTCCATTAGCAGATGATTACCAACGGAAATGAGAGAAGGCTTTGTTTGCCTCTGCCATTCTGTGGGTATCTTCTTTTTTCTTGAATGCTGAACCGCGGCCTTCAAGTGCATCACCTAGCTCACCTGCTAGACGAAGCATCATACCTTTCTCGCTACGCTTACGCGCAGCTTCAACGATCCAGCGCATCGCTAGAGCAGTTTTACGCTCTGGACGAACTTCAACTGGTACTTGGTAAGTTGCACCACCAACACGGCGAGATTTAACCTCAACCATTGGTCCTACAGCTTCAAGCGCATCTTTCAAAAGGGCAGCTTGTTCACCACCGTTTTTACGTTCAACTAGAACATCTAGCGCACCGTAAACGATTTTTTCAGCAACGGATTTTTTACCGCTAACCATAATCATGTTAACGAATTTCGTTAACGTAATGTCTCCAAACTTCGGATCAGGTAGTACCTGACGCTTTGGAATTTCTCTTCTTCTTGCCATTCTTTACTCTTCCGGTATAAATGTAACACTAAAATTGCGAACGCATGTTAAGCGACTGTTAAAGTTTTATAACTCAACAGATTACTTAGGACGTTTCGCACCGTACTTAGAACGACCTTGTTTACGATCAGCAACACCGGCACAGTCAAGTGCGCCACGAACTGTGTGATAACGTACACCAGGCAAATCTTTAACACGACCACCACGGATAAGAATAACCGAGTGTTCTTGTAGGTTATGACCTTCACCACCAATGTAGGAAGCAACTTCATATCCGTTTGTTAAACGTACACGCGCAACTTTACGTAGAGCAGAGTTTGGCTTTTTAGGGGTTGTTGTATAAACACGCGTACAAACACCACGACGTTGAGGACATGCCTCAAGCGCTGCAACGTTTGAAACTTTACGCTTATCTTTACGCGGCTTACGCACCAACTGGTTAATAGTAGCCATTAAAATTTCTCCAAATTTGAGATTTTACTCTTACACATAAACGAAGCTGTAGGCCAAAATCAATTTGACCTACGTATAAGGAAAGCGAATTTTAGTGAGGTAATTTAAATAAGTCAAGCACTAACTGCTTGAATTTATTTTAAATTACTCTTCAACAGGTTGCTCTTCGCCAACCATAACTTCTAGCATTTCTTCACTAATACCTTCTTCAACATCATCTGCCGGAGCATCTGCGTTCAAAAATGCTTTCAGTTCTTCTGCCGATTTCTCTTGCGCATTACGGCGTGCTTTGTGATAAGCGAAACCGGTACCCGCAGGAATCAATCGACCAACAATAACGTTCTCTTTCAAACCAACCAACGTATCGCGCTTACCAGAAACTGCCGCTTCGGTTAATACACGAGTTGTCTCTTGGAACGAGGCTGCCGAGATAAATGACTCGGTTGCCAGAGACGCTTTAGTAATACCCAGAAGCACACGCTCAAAGCTTGCTTCAACCTTACCTTCTTCTCGCGCTTCTTCGTTCAAACCAAGAACGCGCGAGTATTCAGCTTGCTCACCGCGGATAAGGCCGGTATCACCAGAGGACTTAACTTCAACTTTACGCAACATCTGACGAACAATAGTCTCGATGTGCTTATCGTTGATCTTAACCCCTTGCAGACGGTACACATCTTGCACTTCGTCAACAATGTATTCCGCAAGTTTTTCAATACCTAGTAGACGCAGAATATCATGTGGATTTGAGTTACCTTCAACCACGATATCACCCTTCTCAACGCGCTCACCTTCGAACACGCTAACGGTACGCCACTTAGGAATTAGCGTTTCGTAAATTTCGCCACTATCTTGAGTGATAGTCAGACGTTGTTTACCTTTAGTCTCTTTACCGAAACCGATAACACCAGGTACCTCAGCCATAATAGCCGGCTCTTTTGGCTGACGGGCTTCAAACAGGTCAGCAACACGAGGTAGACCACCGGTGATATCTTTGTTTTTCGACGATGCTTGCGGGATACGCGCCAATACATCACCCTTACCGATCTTGTCGCCAGCTTGAACGACAACAATCGCATTTTCAGGAAGATAGTACATCGCCGGTGTTTGCGTACCAGGGAAACAAACCGCTTCCCCTGCTGCATCGACAAGTTCGATATAAGGACGTACATCCTTAGCAACCGATGAACGCTCTTTCGCATCTTTAACAACACGCGAAGTCAGACCGGTTACTTCATCAAGACGCTCTTCAACCGTGCCTTCGAAGTTACCGAAGTTAATCATACCTTCCGCTTCAGTTACGATTGGGTGAGTATGCGGATCCCAGTTCGCTAGAACATCGCCGGCCTTGATTGCGCCGCCATCTTTAATGTTCAAGATTGAACCATAGTTCAACTTATAGCGCTCTTGTTCACGACCAGACTCATCCATCACTGACACTTCACCAGAACGTGATGTCGCAACGATTTGACCTTCAGAGTTAGTCAGGGTTTTCAGGTTGTAATACTTAACCGTACCCGTGTGCTTAACTTCGATCGAGCTCTGCGCCGCAGAACCAGAAGCCGTACCACCGATATGGAAAGTACGCATGGTTAGCTGAGTACCTGGTTCACCGATAGACTGGGCAGCCATAACACCGACAGCTTCACCCATGTTAACTAACTGACCACGAGCAAGGTCACGACCATAACAAGTCTGACAGATACCGAAACGCGTTTCACAAGTCATTGGCGAACGAACGAAGACATGGTCAACACCATTATCATCAATCATATTCGCCAGCTTCTCGTCGATTAGCGTCCCTTTCTCCATTAGCAATTCGCCTTTGGCGGTCATGACATCTTCAGCCAGTACACGACCTAGAACACGGTCACGCAGTGATTCAATGATGTCACCACCTTCAACGTGTGCAGACATACGAATACCGACATCGGTACCACAGTCAGTTTCTGTTACCACAACATCCTGTGCAACGTCGACTAGACGGCGTGTTAGATAACCAGAGTTAGCTGTTTTCAGAGCGGTATCCGCAAGACCTTTACGTGCACCGTGCGTCGAGATAAAGTACTGAAGTACGTTTAGACCCTCACGGAAGTTAGCGGTAATCGGCGTTTCGATGATCGAACCATCCGGTTTCGCCATCAGACCACGCATACCACCAAGCTGACGCATCTGCGCCACACTACCACGCGCTCCGGAATCCGCCATCATGTAAACCGAGTTGAAAGAGGTCTGCTTCTGCTCTTGACCTTCTTTATCCACAACCGTTTCGGTTTGTAGCTCTTCCATCATCGACTTAGTAACTAATTCATTGGTGTGCGACCAGATATCAACAACTTTGTTGTAACGCTCACCTTCAGTAACCAAACCTTGTGCAAACTGGTTCTGAATCTCTTCAACCTGTGCATCGGCACGCTCGATAATGCCCGCTTTTGAATCCGGGATTAACATATCGTCAGAACAGAATGATAGACCCGCTAGAGTCGACCATTTGAAACCGGCATACATAAGTTGGTCAGCGAAAATAACCGTCTCTTTCGGCCCTAATTTACGGTAACACTCGTTAAGTACTTTAGAGATATTCTTCTTAGTCAAGTTAACATTGATTAAGTCATAGCTTAAACCACGTGGCAAGATACGGCTTAATAGTGCACGACCAACAGTGGTATCAACCACGCGCGTTCCAGCACTTTCCACACCTTCTTCATCAACCACAACTTCATTAATACGAAGTTTGATTTTGGTGTGAATATCCACGGCCTTAGCAGTCAATGCACGCTCAGCTTCCTGCCAGCTTGAGAACGCCATATCTTCACCTTTCGCATTAATACGTTCGCGCGAAATATAGTAAAGACCAAGTACAACGTCCTGCGAAGGTACGATGATTGGGTCACCGTTTGCAGGCGATAGTAAGTTGTTGGTCGACATCATTAGCGTACGCGCTTCAAGCTGCGCTTCTAGTGATAACGGAACGTGAACAGCCATTTGGTCACCATCGAAGTCGGCATTGAATGCCGAACATACTAGCGGGTGTAGGTTGATCGCTTTACCTTCGATCAGCACTGGTTCAAACGCCTGGATACCAAGACGGTGAAGCGTCGGGGCACGGTTAAGCAGTACCGGATGCTCGCGGATAACTTCATCAAGAACATCCCATACTTCCGGCAAACTCATCTCTACCATTTTCTTAGCTGCTTTAATCGTTGGTGCTAGACCACGTTTTTGCAGACGACTGAAGATAAACGGTTTGAATAGCTCCAATGCCATTTTCTTCGGTAGACCACACTGGTGTAGACGCAATGTTGGTCCAACCACGATTACCGAACGACCAGAGTAGTCAACACGCTTACCAAGAAGGTTTTGACGGAAACGACCTTGCTTACCTTTGATCATATCTGCCAAAGATTTAAGCTGACGCTTGTTGGTACCGGTTACCGCACGACCACGACGACCGTTATCTAATAGCGAGTCAACTGACTCCTGAAGCATACGCTTCTCGTTACGTACGATAATATCCGGCGCCATAAGGTCTAGCAGACGCTTAAGACGGTTGTTACGATTGATAACACGACGATAAAGGTCGTTCAAATCCGAAGTCGCAAAACGACCACCATCAAGCGGAACTAGAGGACGTAGTTCAGGCGGAAGAACCGGCAGCACATCAAGAATCATCCATTCAGGCTTGTTACCCGACTGTAGGAAAGATTCGATTAGCTTCAAACGCTTAGACAGTTTCTTCTGCTTGGTTTCAGAGTTGGTGTTATCCATCTCTGTGCGCAGGTGCTCTGCTTCATATTCAAGATCGATTGCTTGTAGCATTTTCTTGATTGCTTCGGCACCCATTTGCGCTTCAAACTCGTCACCGTGCTCTTCAAGTGCATCTAGATACTCTTCTTCAGAAAGCAACTGCCATGGCTCCATCGGAGTCAGACCTGGGTCAGTCACCATAAACGCTTCGAAGTATAGAACCGCTTCGATTTCTTTTAGCGTCATGTCCAACATCAAACCGATACGTGACGGCAGCGATTTCAAGAACCAGATGTGTGCAACAGAAGTCGCTAGGTCAATGTGACCCATACGCTCACGACGTACTTTAGATTGCGTTACTTCAACACCACATTTTTCACAGATAACACCACGGTGCTTCAGACGCTTGTATTTACCACACAAACATTCGAAGTCGCGGATCGGCCCGAAAATCTTGGCACAGAAAAGACCATCACGCTCCGGTTTGAAGGTACGGTAGTTAATGGTCTCAGGCTTTTTCACTTCGCCGTAAGACCAAGAACGAATCTTCTCAGGTGAAGCAAGGGTTACTTTGATTGCATCAAAGTCACTTGATACGTTCTGTTTTTTCAGAAAACCAATTAAATCTTTCATTATTCTTGCTCCAACTCAATATCAATACCTAGGGCGCGAATCTCTTTGCGCAGTACGCTGAATGACTCAGGCATACCAGGTTCCATATATTCGTTACCATCAACAATGTTTTTATACATTTTGGTACGACCAGTCAGGTCATCCGACTTAACCGTCAGCATTTCTTGTAGAGTGAAGGCTGCACCGTATGCTTCCAGTGCCCATACTTCCATCTCACCGAAACGCTGACCACCGAACTGCGCTTTACCACCCAGCGGCTGCTGAGTAACAAGCGAGTAAGGACCAGTCGAACGGGCGTGCATCTTATCGTCAACCAAGTGGTTAAGTTTCAGATAGTACATGTAACCAACGGTTACCGGACGATCGAACTCATCACCGCTTAGACCGTCAAACAGTTTCATCTGACCAGATTCCGGCAGATCCGCTAGACGTAACAATGCCTTAATCTGTCCTTCCGTCGCACCATCAAATACTGGTGACGCCAGTGGAACACCTTTACGCAAATTCATTGCTAGCTCGGTAATTTCTTCATCAGAGAAGCTATCTAGATCAACATTCTGACCTTGCGTCTCGTTATAAATGGTATGTAAGAAAGCACGGATTTCCGCCATGTCTTTCTGCTGCTGAATCATGTCATTGATTTTCGCACCAAGACCTTCAGCCGCTAGACCCATGTGAACTTCCAGGATCTGACCAACGTTCATACGTGACGGTACACCTAGCGGGTTCAAACAGATATCAACCGGACGACCGGTTTCATCAAATGGCATATCTTCAACCGGTGCAATACGCGAGATAACACCTTTGTTACCGTGACGACCGGCCATCTTATCACCAGGCTGGATACGACGCTTAATCGCAACGTAAACCTTAACCATCTTCGAAACACCCGGCGCCAAATCATCGCCTTGAGTTAGTTTCTTACGCTTCTCTTCGTAGGCTTCATTGAATGCTTTACGCTTGTCTTTCAAGTGCTTCTCTAGCGCTTCAAGCTGCTGCATCATCTCTGCATCGTCAACGTTCAGACCGAACCAACGTTCAGCCGGAACGGTTTCTAGGAATGACTCATCAATTGCCGTACCGTCAACCAGCTTAAGACCCGTTAGCATGCCGCGTAGACGGCCAATGGTATCTGCCTCAAGAATTTTGTACTGCTCGTCAATGTCCTTACGGATTTGCGACAGCTCGTCTTCTTGGATAGACAACGCACGCGCGTCTTTCTCAATACCTTCACGAGTAAAGACTTGAACGTCGATTACCGTACCTTCAACACCTTTAGTAACACGTAGAGAGGTATCTTTAACATCAGATGCTTTCTCACCGAAGATTGCACGTAGTAGCTTCTCTTCCGGAGTTAGCTGAGTTTCACCTTTCGGAGTAACCTTACCAACCAGGATATCGCCCTGCTTAACTTCAGCACCAACTTGTACGATACCGCACTCATCTAGACGCGCTAGCGCAGACTCACCAACGTTTGGAATATCGGCAGTAATTTCTTCAGGCCCAAGCTTAGTATCACGTGCCAGACAGGTTAACTCTTCAATGTGAATCGTGGTGTAACGATCTTCCTGTACAACACGCTCAGAAACTAGAATCGAGTCTTCGAAGTTATAACCGTTCCACGGCATGAACGCGATACGCATGTTCTGACCAAGCGCCAACTCACCTAGATCCGTTGAAGGACCGTCAGCCATAACGTCGCCGCGCTTAACGATATCGCCAGCCTTAACAACCGGACGCTGGTTAATACAGGTGTTCTGGTTAGAACGCTGGTACTTAACTAGGTTATAGATATCAACACCTGACTCACCGGCACCGATTTCGTCTTGGTTTACACGCACAACAATACGTGCCGAATCAGATGAAAGAATTTCACCGCCACGCTCAGCAACCACGGTTACACCCGAGTCGATAGCAACGGTCTTCTCAATACCGGTACCGACCAGAGGTTTTTCAGCACGCAGACACGGGACTGCCTGACGCTGCATGTTGGCACCCATTAGGGCACGGTTAGCATCATCGTGCTCAAGGAACGGAATCAATGCCGCTGCGACCGATACGATCTGCTTCGGTGAAACGTCCATGTAGTCAACATCTTTAGATGAAGACAGCGTAAATTCGTTTTGATGACGAGCTGAAACTAGGTTTTCAACAAACTTACCGTCCGCATCAACGTTTGCCGACGCCTGAGCGATAACAAACTGAGCTTCGTCGATTGCCGAAACATATTCAATTTCATCAGTAACCTGACCATCAACAACTTTACGATACGGCGTTTCTAGGAAACCGTACTCGTTCGTCTTAGCATAAATTGCTAAGGTGTTGATAAGACCGATGTTTGGTCCTTCAGGTGTTTCTATCGGACAAACACGACCATAGTGAGTTGGGTGAACGTCACGCACCTCAAAACCGGCACGCTCACGCGTTAGACCACCTGGCCCAAGCGCCGAGACACGACGTTTGTGAGTAACTTCCGAAAGCGGGTTAACTTGGTCCATGAACTGAGAAAGCTGTGACGAACCAAAGAATTCTTTAATCGCTGCCGAAACCGGTTTAGCGTTAATTAAATCTTGTGGCATTAGACCATCAGATTCAGCTTGGTTCAGGCGCTCTTTAACCGCGCGCTCAACACGAACCAAACCAACACGGAATGCGTTTTCAGCCATTTCACCCACCGCACGGATACGACGGTTACCAAGGGTATCAATATCATCGATTGTGCTGTGACCGTTACGGATGTTAATCATCTCGCGAATAACATCAATGATGTCTTCGTTATCAAGAACAACATTACCGTCATTTTCATTACGACCTAGACGACGGTTTAACTTCATACGACCGACGTTAGACAGATCATAACGCGCTTCATCGAAGAACAAGCTTTCAAATAGCGCTTGTGAAGATTCTTGAGTTGGCGGCTCACCAGGACGCATCATGCGGTAGATTTCCATCTGCGCTTCAGTTTGCGAAGTCGTGCTATCTAAATTTAAAGTGTCAGATAGATAAGGACCATTCTCAAGCTCATCAATATAAAGAATCTTGATTGAAGTGCCCGTCATGCTAGAAATTTTAGCAATGCTTTCCGCAGTCAGAATATCGTTGGTACGTGCAACTAGCTCACCGCTATCTTTATCGATAATCCCTGAAGCCAATACTTTACCGATTAGATAATCCGCTGGAACGGTAATGGTTTTGATGCCGGCAGCTTCGACTTGCTTAACAGTACGAGCAGTAACCTTCTTACCAGCTTCACACAGAACTTCACCCTTATGCTCAAGGTCAAACGGCATTTCCATCCCTTTGAACTGAGTGATGTCCAATGCCATCTTAAATGAATCTTTGGTGATTTCGATTGTATTGGTATCGAAGAACAGCCCAAGAATATCTTCATTGCTGTAGCCCATTGCGCGTAGCAATACAGAAACAGGTAGCTTACGACGACGGTCAATACGCGTGAAGATACAATCGTTATGGTCAAACTCGAAATCTAACCAAGAACCACGGTAAGGGATGATACGTGCATTAAATAGCAACTTACCAGAAGTGTGCGACTTACCTTTATCGCTATCGAAGATAACACCCGGTGAACGGTGTAACTGAGTTACGATTACACGCTCGGTACCGTTAATAACGAAAGTACCGTTATCGGTCATTAGAGGAATATCTCCTAGATATACCTCTTGTTCTTTCATGTCTTTAACCGGACGCTTGCCGGCCGGCGCATCTTTATCATAGATAACCAGACGCATCTTAACGCGAAGCGGTGCAGCGTAAGTGACACCACGTTGCTTACATTCTTTAACGTCAAACTCTGGCTGACCCATGTGATAACTCACATATTCAAGATCAGCAGTACCAGCAACACCTTCAATCGGGAATACCGAAGAGAAAGCAGCATGAAGACCCATATTTAGGCGTTCAGCAGGTTTTTTCTCAAGTTGTAGAAACTCGTGGAATGAGCCCTTCTGCAAGGACAGCAAATAAGGAACTTCAAGAATCGATGGGCGCGTCGCAAAATCCTTACGGACGCGTTTCTTTTCAGTTAAAGAGTAAGTCATCGTTTACCTCGACGATAAAGATTGTCAGGAAAATGGGCTTATGCCCGGTAACAATCTGTTACGGAATAAATGCATAAAACTGTGGTAGCTTTCCGATCAAAATCCAGAAAAGTTATCAACAGCTTACTAACACACTTTTACACACTGTTAAAACGAGAAAAGGCCGGTGTAAAATACACCAGCCAATTCTTGCTGAAAACCAGCTTTAGAAGTCAAATTACTTAACTTCGACGCCGATACCAGCTTCTTTAAGGTCGTTAGCCATCGCTTCAGCTTCAGCTTTAGAAACACCTTCTTTAAGAGTGAAAGGCGCGCCTTCAACAGCTGCTTTCGCTTCTTTAAGACCAAGACCAGTTGCACCACGTACCGCTTTGATCGCTGCAACTTTGTTGTCGCCAGCAGAAGTAAGAACTACGTCAAATTCAGTTTGTTCTTCAGCAGAACCAGCGTCACCAGCAGGACCAGCAGCAACCATAGCTGCAGCAGAAACGCCGAATTTTTCTTCCATTGCTTCAACTAGTTCAACAACTTCCATTACAGACATATTAGCAACTGCTTCTAGGATATCATCTTTAGATACAGACATTGTAATCTCCAAATTTTTAATCAGTTAGATTTGATAATTAAGTTTTAAAAATAAATTAAGCTTGAGCTTCTTTTTGTTCGTTAATCGCAGTAAGTGCGCGAGCAAGTTTCGCAACAGGCTCTTTCATAACGAATAGAAGTTTCGCTACAGCTTCGTCGTAAGTAGGTAGAGCAGCAACCTGAGCTAGAGACTCAGCACCCATGCAACCTTCACCAATAGATAGTGAACGTACAACTAGTGCGTCGTTGTCTTTTGCAAAGTTTTTGAATACACGAGCAGCGTTACCTAGTTCTTCGCCAGAGAAAGCGTAAACTAGCGGACCAGTAAAGGTATCTGCCATGTCTTCAAATTTAGTGCCTTCAACCGCGCGACGTACAAGCGTGTTTTTAACAACACGGATTTGAACGTTTGCTTTGCGCGCTTCAGCACGAAGGTTGGTCATTTGCTCTACAGTCAAACCACGATATTCAGCTGCAACCATTGAACCCGCTTCTGCTGCAACAGCAGAAACTTCTTCAACGATTTGCTTTTTATCTTGAATATTGAGTGCCATATAACCTCCAAAACAGTTAGATAAATGGCTTATCTAACCTGTCCATCTGCGTAGGCTTATTACTATTAAGAACGCGTCTTGCGCTCGCCTACGGTCTGCGATGGGCACTCACAAATCAAACTTGATTGGAGACCCAATTCGCAAATAATGCCTGCACCTAATAAATTAGGCGCAACCATTATTATAGTGATGACTGATCAACAGCTAGGCCTGGACCCATTGTTGAAGAAACAGTCACTTTCTTAACGTATGTCCCTTTAGCTGAAGCAGGTTTTGCTTTAACTAGGTCATCCATTAAGGCATTTAAGTTTTCTTTCAGCTTGTCAGCTTCAAACGCAACTGTACCGATAGAAGCGTGAACAATACCCGCTTTATCTGCACGGAAACGCACTTGACCCGCTTTAGCGTTGTTGATTGCACCAACTACGTCTGGAGTTACCGTACCAGTCTTAGGGTTAGGCATTAGACCACGCGGACCTAGAACCTGACCTAGCATACCAACAACACGCATCGCGTCCGGAGAAGCGATAACTACGTCGAAATCCATCATGCCGCCTTTGATTTCAGCAGCAAGCTCTTCCATACCAACGAATTCTGCACCCGCTTCTTTCGCAGCGGCTTGGTTAGCTTCACCAGTGAATACTGCAACGCGAACGTCTTTACCAGTACCGTTAGGCATAACTGTCGCACCACGCACAACTTGGTCAGATTTACGAGGATCGATACCAAGACGGATAGAAACATCAACAGATTCAGTGAACTTAGCAGTCGCTAGTTCTTTAACCAGGTTGATACCTTCGATGATATTGTAAGACGCATTACGGTCTACTTTTTCAGCGATCAACTTTTGTTTTTTAGTTAGTTTTGCCATCGTCATTAACCCTCAACATTCAAGCCCATTGAACGAGCAGAACCAGCGATAATGTTAACCGCCGCATCTAGATCGTTAGCGTTCAAATCAGCCATCTTAGTGTTAGCGATTTCTTCTAGTTGAGCACGAGTAACCGTACCAACTTTGTTCATGTTAGGAACAGCAGAACCAGACTTGATACCCGCAGCTTTCTTAAGAAGAATAGATGCCGGAGGAGTCTTAGTAACAAAAGTGAAAGACTTATCAGCGAAAACTGTAATGATTACAGGAATTGGAAGACCTTTCTCCATTTCCTGAGTTTGCGCGTTGAACGCTTTACAGAATTCCATGATATTAACACCGTGTTGACCTAGAGCAGGACCAACCGGAGGACTAGGGTTTGCATTACCCGCAGGTACTTGCAGTTTGATATAACCAGCGACTTTCTTAGCCATGATTTTCTCCTAATTTGGGTATAACGTTACTCGACTCTCGCCTTTCACTTCCCGTTTAAATAATACTGACTTTTTAGGTTTTCTCTACTTGGGTGAACTCAAGTTCAACCGGCGTAGATCGACCAAAGATAAGTACAGAAACTTGTAATTTGTTTTTGTCGTAATCAACACCTTCAATGACTGCTTCAAAGTCTTTAAAAGGACCATCGACCACGCGAACCATTTCGCCCGCTTCGTAAATAACTTTTGGACGCGGTTTATCGGTATTCGAGCTCACACGCTCAAGAATACGATCCACTTCTTTCTGCGTAATCGGCGCAGGACGATCAGAAGTACCGCCAATGAAGCCCATAACATTTGGAACACTTTTCACCAAATGCCAAGTTTCTTCATTCATATCCATTTGCACCAATACATAACCCGGGAAGAACTTACGTTCTGAAGTACGCTTTTTCCCTTCGCGAATCTCAACCACTTCCTCGGAAGGAACTAGGATTTCGCCGAACATCTGCTCTAAACCAGAACGTTCGATGTATTCTGCTAAAGCCTTTTGTACTTTCTTTTCATACCCTGAATAAGCATGAACGACATACCAACGTTGCGCCATCTTAACCACCTTGTCCTGTTAATAGCTTGACTGCCCATAAGAAGAACATATCAACCAACCATAAGAAGATACCCATCAAAATTACAACCACGAACACAATCAAGGTCATCTGTACGGTTTCTGGACGAGTTGGCCAAACAACTTGGCGCACTTCACGTTTAGCATGCGAAAGATACTGAAACCAGCTCTTACCGATAGTTGTCTGGTAAAAAATAAACACTGCCACTGCAGCACCAGCCACTAAACCAAGAACGCGCACTACAGCGTGCATCTGATCAAAGGTGTAGTAACCCACTAATGTCAAAACTAATACCGCCAAAGCGGCAACTAATTTCACTGTATCAAGTTGTGAACTAGCGGTTTGTGTACTCGGTTCTTTACTCATAAAATCTATCGGCTTAGGTAAAAAAACGACCCGCATTTAGTTAAAAATGCAGGTCGTTATTGAATGTGGCAGGGGTAGAGGGATTCGAACCCCCAACACCCGGATTTGGAATCCGGTGCTCTGCCAATTGGAGCTATACCCCTGTAGCTATTCGCAAAAAAAGCGCATTATACAGCGCTTTTTCTGCCGGTTCAAGTGTTACTCGATAATTTTCGCAACAACACCTGCACCAACTGTACGACCACCTTCACGGATTGCGAAACGTAGACCGTCTGACATCGCGATTGGGTTAATTAGTTCTACAGTCATTTGAACGTTATCACCAGGCATAACCATTTCTGTACCTGCTGGTAGTTCACATGCACCAGTTACGTCAGTTGTACGGAAGTAGAACTGTGGACGGTAACCGTTGAAGAATGGTGTATGACGACCACCTTCATCTTTTGATAGCACATAGACTTCAGCTTCGAACTTAGTATGTGGGTTTACAGTACCTTTGTGTGCAAGTACTTGACCACGCTCGATGTCTTCACGCTTAGTACCACGTAGTAGGATACCTACGTTATCACCTGCTTCACCTTGGTCAAGCAGCTTACGGAACATCTCAACACCAGTAACCGTTGTAGTTTGAGTATCACGGATACCAACGATCTCGATCTCTTCACCAACTTTGATAACACCAGTCTCTACACGACCCGTTGCAACCGTACCACGACCCTGGATAGAGAAGATGTCTTCTACCGGCATTAGGAATGGCTTGTCAGTTTCACGCTCTGGCTCTGGGATGTAAGTATCTAGTGCTTCAACTAGTTCACCAATTTTTTCAACGTATGCCGCGTCACCTTCGATTGCTTTAAGCGCAGAACCGATGATTACTGGCGTATCGTCACCTGGGAATTCGTATTCGTCTAGAAGCTCACGTACTTCCAT
>NZ_JAGETV010000041.1 GCF_017571465.1 Thiomicrorhabdus marina
ACTGAATTTTGATTTTTTCATGCAGAATCTCCTGCGTGTAGATTACGAGAAAATTCTACTTTTAACTGCGTTTATTTTTCGGGGGGATTACCACTTGAGCTTTATTATGCCTAGTGGCGAGGAATAAAGTAAATCAAATGATGTGGATTCGTGGGAAAGGTAGATTTCGGTTAAGTTTTTAATGAGGCGCTCAAAAGAAGAAATAAAAAAGCCACCGGATTTTAATCTAGTGGCTTTTACAAACTAAGAAACGTTTAGTCAATTACAGCAAATAAATTGAATTAGCGACCTTTAAGAATCGTGTTTGCTAGCTCAATGTTTGCTGCTTGCTGTTTCGCGTTACCGATGTAAGTCGCCGGTGTCATATCGCGTAGACGTTGCTTAGCGTCTTCTGGTAGACCTTCTAGGCTATCAACAAAGTTCTGCATGATTTCTTTGTTTACTTTTTGGCCGCGAGTTAGGTCTTTTAGTTTCTCGTATGGTTTCTCAAAACCATGGCGACGCATGACCGTTTGAATCGCTTCCGCTAGAACTTCCCAGTTATTATCTAGGTCTTGTGCCATCGCATCGGCATTAACTTCTAACTTACCTAAGCCTTTCATGGTCGCTTGTAGCGAAATCATTGTGTGTGCAACACCGACACCAAGGTTACGCAGAACCGTTGAGTCCGTCAGATCACGCTGCCAGCGGGAAATTGGCAGTTTTTGACCTAGGTGGTCGAAGATTGCGTTGGCGATCCCCAAGTTACCTTCGGAGTTTTCAAAGTCAATCGGGTTAACTTTATGCGGCATTGCCGAAGAACCGATTTCACCGGCAACGGTTTTTTGCTTGAAGAAGCCGTTAGAGATATAGCCCCATACGTCACGATCGAAGTCGATAAGAATGGTGTTGTAACGCTGCATAACGTGGAAGTATTCAGCGATATAGTCATGCGGCTCGATTTGGATTGTGTATGGGTTCCACATTAGGCCAAGGCTGTTTACAAACTGTTCAGTCAGGGCGTACCAGTCGATTTCAGGGTAAGCTGCAAGGTGAGCATTGTAGTTACCGGTTGCACCATTGATTTTACCCATGATGCGAACATCCATAAGCTGTTTCGCTTGACGCTGAAGACGATAAGCAACGTTAGCAAACTCTTTACCTGCAGTGGTCGGAGATGCTGGCTGGCCGTGAGTACGTGAAAGCATTGGAATGTCTGCCATCTCGGTTGCCATTTCTGCAATCTTAGCGATGACTTCGTCCATTCCAGGGATGATCACATATTCACGTGCGTCTTTCAGCATCAAAGCGTAAGACAGGTTGTTGATGTCTTCAGAGGTACAGGCGAAGTGAACGAATTCAGAAACCGCCATCAATTCTTCGTTATCTGCAAAGTGCTCTTTGATTAGATATTCAACCGCTTTAACATCATGGTTAGTCGTACGTTCAATCTCTTTAACGCGTTGTGCCATTTCGAGCGTGAAATCGTCAACCAATTTCATTAGGTGTTGTTCTGCATCCGATGATAGAGCGGGAACTTCTGTGATTTGTGGATGGTTCGCCAGCATTTTTAGCCAGAACACTTCGACTTTAACTCGATTTTTAATTAAACCGTATTCGCTGAAAATTTCTTTTAGATTACCTAGACGAGCACCGTAACGGCCATCAACCGGAGAAATTGCAGTTAATTCTGACAATAACATTCCACAAACCCTTTGTTAACAAGTTGAAAAATAGCCCAATATTATAGCCTAAAGTTGTGTTGATATTAGAAAAACAAATAACTTGAGGGGAATGGTAAAAAATCCCTTAAATACTAAAGTTGTCTCTGCGACCTGCGAGAAATGGCTAATAGCGCAACAGTAAATTGTATTTACTGCGGTTAATGGTTAAAATTCCAAAATGACTAGCCGTAAAAGCTACCTTAACTATCTGTTTTTACTTTGATTTATACGAGAGCATAAAATAGAGATAAAAAAGTGGTTGGCTTCGTGGATTGGTCCTGGATAACAAGAATCTATTGCGAAAAATAGATCGATTAAATTTTAGAGGCATCCTAGTTTTTTCTAGGAAATCAAGAGACATTATGATGAATGCAAAACCTTACAGAAAATTGATAACCGTCGCACTTGCGTCAAGTATTGCTAGCTTGGGATTGACCGGGTGTGCAGAAGAGCAAAAAGTTGTTAAAAAAGAAACGACTCAATACAGCACTTTTTCCGGGCTTCGTGATTATGGCAAGCAGAATGGTTATGAGGTATTAACCCCTGTGAAATTACGCCAATGTATCTCACTTCAAGAAAGTTTCGCTGCGCAGAAAGGCGCTTTAAAAGATTTACAACAAAGTATCGATGTAGAACGTCAAGCGATTGAAGAACAAAATGAACAGTTGCAGCAAGATAAAGCGGACTTGGAAAAGTACCAAAAACCAGGGTTGGGCGAGCGTCAAAACTATGAGGAGTATACCGCTGCCTTACAGGCTTTTAACGATAAAATTTCGGCTTTACGCTTGAAGGTACAAGGCTACAACAATATGCAGGCGAGCTATCGCGAGAAAACGGCGGGCTATAACCAATCGGTTAACGACTTCAATCAGTCATGTGCAATTGATAAAAAACTTTATCCGCAGGATTTAAATACGGTTGCCACCTCGGCACAGTAATCTACTTGTTTACTGCCAATTTTTTTGAAAAGCCAGCTTTTTGCTGGCTTTTTATTTACATGCCTACAATGATTTCACATTCTTCTTTTTTTCGCTAAAAAGGCTGTATTTATATGGCTTTCAGGGCATAGGCATAAAAATCAATTGTGGTATCATAATCTCATTATGAATTTTTAATATTTATCGATCATTCGATCGAATAGTCTTGTGGAGAGTTATAGATGGTAGACGCTAACCTACAGCCCGTTTCTGATCAAACGAATCTTTATGAAGAGTACATGGCTGAAATCGAGACCCGTAAAGCGGAACTTGGATTACATGCAAAACCGATTGATAGTGCGGAGCTTTTAGCTGAAATCATCGCGCAAATTAAAGATACGGATAATGCCTATCGCGAAGATTCACTGCAATTTTTTATCTACAACACTCTACCCGGTACTACACCAGCAGCGGGTGTTAAATCACAATTCTTAAAAGAAATCATCCTTGGTCAAGCAACGATTGCGGAAATCACGCCTGAGTTTGCCTTTGAACTACTTTCGCATATGAAAGGTGGGCCATCTGTCGAAGTACTGTTAGACCTTGCGCTTGGTAACGATGCTGACATTGCCAAACAAGCAGCTGAGGTATTGAAGACACAAGTATTCCTTTATGAAGCAGACACAGCTCGTTTGGAAGACGCTTTTAAAGCCGGTAATACGGTAGCCAAAGATATTCTTGAGAGTTACGCAAAAGCAGAATTCTTTACTAGTCTGCCTGAACTACCAGAGGAAGTTAAGGTAGTTACCTATGTTGCAGCGGAAGGGGATATCTCAACGGACTTGCTTTCACCGGGTAACCAAGCGCACTCTCGTTCTGACCGCGAATTGCATGGTCAGTGCATGATTACTCCTGAAGCGCAAACTAAGATTCGTGAACTGCAAGCAGCAAATCCAGATGCAAAAGTCATGCTAGTAGCTGAAAAGGGGACTATGGGTGTAGGTTCTTCTCGTATGTCAGGTGTGAATAACGTAGCGCTGTGGACCGGTGAGCCGGTAAGCCCTTATGTTCCGTTTGTGAACAAAGCACCGATTGTTGCAGGTACTAACGGCATTTCTCCTATTTTCCTAACCACTGTAGACGTAACCGGCGGTATTGGGATTGATTTGAAAAACTGGGTGAAGAAAACCGATGCAGACGGCAATATTGTTAAAGATGAAAACGGCGAAGCGATTTTAGAGCAGGTGTATGCGGTTGATACTGGAACGGTGTTAACCATCAACACCAAAGAGAAAAAACTTTACAACGGCGATAAAGAACTTGCGGATATTACTGCCTCTTTCACTCCAGCTAAAGTCGAGTTTATGCGTGCAGGCGGTTCTTACGCTGTTGTATTCGGTAAGAAACTACAAACGTTTGCGGCAGAAACACTAGGGGTTGAAGCGCCATTAGTGTTTGCACCGTCAAAAGAAATCTCTCACGAAGGCCAAGGTCTGACAGCAGTAGAGAAAATCTTCAACCGTAATGCAGTGGGTGTTACCTCTAAAACCCCATTGCATACCGGTTCTGATGTTCGCGTTAAAGTTAATATTGTCGGTTCGCAAGATACAACGGGTCTAATGACGGCGCAAGAGCTTGAAGCAATGGCGGCAACAATTATCTCGCCAACCGTAGACGGTGCATACCAGTCAGGTTGTCACACGGCATCGGTTTGGGATTCTAAAGCGCAAGCAAACATTCCAAAGTTGATGGATTTCATGCACCGTTTTGGCATGATTACAGGTCGTGACCCGAAAGGCGGTTATCACGCAATGACAGACGTTATCCATAAGGTGTTGAACGACATTACTGTAGATGAGCGCGATATTATTATTGGTGGTGACTCGCATACACGTATGTCTAAAGGCGTGGCATTCGGTGCGGATTCAGGAACTGTGGCATTGGCTTTAGCCACCGGTGAGGCGACTATGCCGATTCCTGAATCGGTTAAAGTGACTTTCAAAGGTCATATGAAGAGTTATATGGATTTCCGTGACGTAGTTCACGCAACGCAAGCGCAAATGTTAAAAGAGTTTGGCGAGAACGTTTTCCAAGGTCGTATTATCGAGGTACAAATCGGTACGCTACTGGCCGACCAAGCGTTTACTTTCACTGACTGGACGGCGGAGATGAAAGCGAAGGCGTCTATCAATATTTCAGAAGATGCAACGCTAATCGAATCTCTAGAAATCGCTAAAAATCGTATGCAGATTATGATTGATAAAGGCATGGATAATGATGTTCACATGCTACAAGGTCTAATTGATAAAGCAGACAAGCGTATTGCTGATATTCAATCAGGTGCCGAGCCGGCACTTCGTCCGGATGACAACGCTAAATATTATGCCGAGCTAGTGGTTGATCTAGACCAAATCGATGAGCCAATGATTGCCGACCCTGATGTTAACAATGAAGACGTTTCTAAACGTTATACGCATGATGCGATTCGTGGTCTCTCTTTCTACGGTGGAACAAAGCAAGTCGACCTTGGCTTCGTTGGTTCTTGTATGGTTCATAAAGGTGATATGCAAATCATTGCACAAATGTTCCGTAACCTAGAAAAACAAAATGGTTCAGTTGAATTTAAAGCTCCGCTGGTTGTAGCACCGCCAACCTACAACATTGTTGATGAACTAAAAGCCGAAGGTGATTGGGAAGTTCTACAGAAATACGCTGGTTTCGAGTTTGATGATAGCGATCCAAAAGAAGCGGCTCGTACCGCTTACCAGAACATCATGTACCTAGAGCGTCCTGGTTGTAACTTATGTATGGGTAACCAAGAAAAAGCGGCGAAAGGTGATACGGTTATGGCAACCTCAACGCGTCTATTCCAAGGTCGTGTTGTTGAAGACTCAAACGAGAAGAAAGGGGAATCTCTATTGGCATCCACGCCAGTTGTTGTGCTTTCAACGATTCTTGGTCGTACGCCAACGTTAGATGAGTACAAAGCGGCAGTTGAAGGCATTAACTTAACTGACTTTGCTCCACCAGTAAAAGAATTAAGCGTCGCTTCTTCTGCTTCGACAATTGAGTTTAATATCTAAAATCGTGTAATGACATAATTCGCAGTTAATTTGCGGGATATTTTATTAAATCGACATTAAGGCCTGAGTCCGATATTCTTGCGGGTTCAGGCTTTTTTAGTTTTGTGGCTTTTTACTGCATGGCCGTTTTACAGAGGAAAAAGAATTGAGAGTATTGGGAATTGAATTGGCAGGAAACGATGCAGTAGTTGCATTGCTCGAATATCAAATGGGAATGTTTTATCTGCCGGAGTGTCGTGCTCGAAAATTAAATTGCCGTAATCCGGATAATGTTGAGGATTTACGTTATTTTCAGAAGAGTGTCGCCAAGTTAGTTGAGGACTATCAGATCAATCAAATTGTTATTCGTGAACGCATGAAAAAAGGGCGTTTTGCCGGGGGCGCGAATGGTTTTAAATTAGAAGCGGTAATTCAGTTACTGGACAATTGTACGGTTTCATTAATGAATAGTGCTACGCAAAAGGCGATTGCCAAGAAATACCCGTCGGCAATCGATTTTTCCGAAACGGGTATGAAAAAATTTCAACAGGGTGCGTTTGAAGTCGCTTATGCGCAACTAACCGATCCGAAAGGAAAAGTTGAAGAAATGCGTCAGAAAGAAATCGCCAAACGTAAAGAAAAGCGTGAAGCACAGCAAGAGGATGAGCAAGACTAGGTTTGTTAATGATAAATGCTTTTGCAATGATGAGTAATGACTTTTTGGAGGCAAACGGATTGCTTTGAGGGTGCTTTGTTGCCAGTTTATTAAATCTGATCCGTTTCAGTGCTCGCTAGAACTTCGCAATGAAGCAATTCATAAAGTTCTTGGATGACATTTGTGAGAGATCGTTAAGCAGCATACAAGACTGCTGATATCTTTTATGCTCGAATATTATTAACCGTCATCTTGAACAACCCTCCGTAACGCAATTAAACGCTTTTCTAATAATGAAAGAAAAGCGTTATTGAACCTTTCCCATTCTGCATTTTCTTAAGTCAGTAGCTTTAAAATCTCCTATTCATTGATAATTGATTGCTTGTGTTAATTCGGCATGATGTTGATCAAGATCAAAGTCCGACATAGGGCAGGCGGATAAATTCATTGCGCTCAATGAAAATAGCCCGAATACGGTGCTTAAAACTAACTTTTTCATAATAATCTTCCTTTTTCTGTGCTGTGGTGCAAATGGTTGTTTTGATAGCGCTATTTGTAATAGCAAAGCCCTGTTCTGATTACTAATTTATTGTTCTTTACACCGGGATACTATCGGTCAAATCTCCTAAATCAGGCACTTCTCGTAATCGGTTTAGACAAAAGTCAGTTAAAAACAATCTTTGTTTACTTGGCCGATAAGCCGTGTAAGACACTTGTTAAATGTTGGTTAAAAATAAGTTTGCTGGGATTTTTCCAGAAAAGATTGAGATAGGACTGTCGTATTAATTTCTTACCCCATCATACATTTAGAGAATGCATAAGAAAGGTGTGCGAGCCACAAAATTATTCCTTAAATCAGTAGATGTACGAATACATCAGTTCATTCAATAAAGTTTGCTAACGAGGGTGGTTTTATTTATGGAACATTCCGTTAGAATAGCAGATTGAAAAAATCAATAGATAAGGTGCTTAGAGGATGAAAGTTTTTAAATTAACCGCATTGAGCATGGCTGTTATTGCAACCAGTGGCTGTGTTCCAATGTTGACCGATGTACCTGAACCGGAACAGAAGTCGGAAATTACTTCACCGGCAGACATCGACTTGTTAATTGAAAAAGCAAAAGCGGAGGAGCGTCAGCGCATCTTAGATGAGCAGCGCAGGCAACAGCAGCAAGCCGAAGTGTTTGCTGTGTTGAAAGAGCAGAACTCACCTGAATCGGAAGAAATTAAATTTGATGATAATTCAATTGTAGGAAATGTAGACGGTATTGTTTTTAAGGCTTGTTACGAAACACTGGTCATTCCTGCAAAATTTCGAGTTGAAAAGCAGAAGGTTTTAGTTGAACCTGAATCGACTCATGAAGAAGTTGAGCCTGCGCTTTATCGAAATATCGAGAAAAAGATTGAACTAGCACCCGAGCAAAAAGTCGTTGATAAAGTCATTCCCGCTCAATATAAGACAGTTTCCGAACAGGTTGTCGTGACACCCGCTCGTGAACGATGGGTTTCGGTGCCGGCTGAGTATGCTATTAAAGAGGTAACTATCAAGGTACGTGATGGTTATGAAGAGTGGCAACCTTGTTACAGAACTTCTGCCGGTTCGAAACTGGTGAATGGAGAATACCAATGCTTGGTTAAGGTACCTGACGAGTATAAAACGCTCAAGCAAAAAACTTTAGTTAAAGCTAAAACAGTCAAGCGTGAAACCATTCCAGCAGAAACCAAAACAGTTACCCGAACCGTTTTAGTCAAACCCGAAGAAGTAACTTATAAAACGATTCCTGCTAAATATAAAACGGTTATGACTAAAGAGCAGATTACGCAGGCGAAAAGTATGCAAGTTACTCAAGCAGCTAAATACGAAACCGTTGAAACGCGGGTAGAGATTGCTCCGGCAGCGAAAGCTGAACGCAAAACGGTATGTAAACAGGATCGCAGCGAAGCCTTAGTTAAACGCATCCAAATTGTTCTGGAAAAAGAAGGTTACCTGAAACCGAGTCCTCCTAATGATTTAGAAGTAATTGATGGTTTATGGGGACCGAACACTTCCGCTACTTTGACTCGTTATCAGCGCGATAAGGGGTTGGCAGAGGGAGCGATTACCTTTGAAGTTCTCCGACAAATGGGGATCATGAAGTAATGACTGTTCTTTGAAGACAAAAAAAGCCGCCGTTAGCCAAAATGCTAACGGCGGCTTTTTTAGCATTGAGCTAATTATGAGCGGTGGAAAGCGTCTCCGCTTTGAATTCCAAACTTACGCAAAATTTTAACCATTGGGCAAAAACCTGTAAGTCCCGCGAAAAGCAAGTTGGCACCGACAAAGCCGGTTAGGTAAATCCATTCTGGTGCGTGATAAACACTTAGGATAGAACTCGCCAGTACAACGGTACCTGCAATCAAAAGAATCATTTTTTCTACTGTCATAAAAACCCCGAAAAACATAGATTATTAAACGCTCTTTTGCCGATTGCTCTATGTAACAAACTAGGCAAAATTTATTGTTTGCATATTTTAACATTAATTTTTACCTGTTGATATGTTTGCTTTGGCGAGCCTGGATGGCTTTTGTTGTTGTTTTTACAAGGGTTTTACGTTTGTGCTTTAATTTTTAATCACAAGCCAGTATAATCCCGAACCTAATTTTTACGGATGCGGCAGGAATTAATTGATTGCCGTACTCTAGAACTTAACTAACCCTATTTTGATTTTGAGAAATAAAATGCAAGTAACTGTAGAAAAACCGGAACAAGGTCTTGAGCACAAAATGACTGTGACTTTTGCAACCGAAGACATGGGTGCAAAGATTAACAAACGTTTGAACGAAATCCGCCGCAAAGTACGTATTGACGGTTTCCGTCCAGGTAAAGTACCGATGAAGATGGTTGAGCAGCGTCACGGTGCGGAAGTTCGTCAAGAACTAATGGGTGAAGCGCTACAGAAGGCATTTTATGATGCAGTTGAGCAAGAGTCTCTTAAAGTAGCAGGCTATCCTGCATTTGATGAGCTAAAAGACGGTGAAAAAGAAGTTACTTTCACCGCACGTTTTGAAGTTTACCCAGAAATCGCGCTTCCTGAATTTTCTTCGGTTGAAGTTGAAACGATTAAGTCTGAAGTAACGGATGAAGATGTAGAAACAATGATTAACCGTCTGCGTGAACAACGTATGGCTTGGAAACCTTCAAAAAGCGCTGCGAAAAAAGCCAAGAAAGGTGAGCAGGTTATCATTGACTTCCTAGGTAAAATCGACGGTGAAGCTTTTGAGGGTGGTTCAGCTGAAAATGTTCCTTTAGAGCTGGGTTCAGGTCGTATGATTCCTGGGTTTGAAGATGGCATCGTTGGTATGAAAAAAGGGGAAGAAGGTCAAATTGAAGTGACTTTCCCGGAAGATTATCATGCTGAAAATCTAAAAGGTAAAACCGCAACTTTCGATATTACTGTTCACTCGATCTCTACTAAGCAATTACCAGATGTTGATGAAGAGTTTGTTCAATCGTTTGGTGTTGAAGAAGGGACTGAAGAAGCACTTAAGACTGAAATCAAAGATAGCATGACTAAGGAATTGGCGCGCGCTGTTGAAGCGCACAACCGTACAGCGGTGCTAGAAGGTCTGCAACAAGTTGTTGACGTTGAAATTCCAAAATCTTTGATCGATCAAGAAATCCAAAGTTTAATGGAGCGTGCAAAACAGGATATGCAACAACGTGGTATGGCCGCAGGTGATGTTAATCTTGAATCTGCAATGTTTGAAGAAGAAGCTAACAAACGCGTTAAGCTAGGTTTGATCCTTGGTGATATTATTAAAGCAAACAATGTAGAAGCTTCTGACGAAGAAGTTGAAGCGTTTATTACTGAACAAGCGTCTTCTTATGAAGATCCTGCTGAAGTGGTTAACTGGTATGCTCAAAACCCAGGCGCTCGCTTCGAGATCCGTTCTGTTTTGGTTGAGAACAAAGTTGCTGAAAAAGTTAAATCAGAAGCAAAAGTAACAGAAGTTGCGAAATCTTTTGAAGAAGTGCTGAACCGCAACTTCGGTTAATCGCTGATTCTTAATGGTAATTCAAGAGACAAACCTTGAATTAATGATTTAGAGTCGATAAAACTTAATCTTGATGATGTAATCTTGGATTTGTCATTGGGGTTAAGTTTTTTTTTGCTTGTAAAAAGGCTAAGATAGCGATAAATACGAATATTGAGGGTTAATCGCTAAGTTCTGCTTAATGGTTAATCTTTGAAAACACAAGAAGCCGGTGCATTGCGCCGCTTATCTAAGTACTTGCCGGTATGGCGGTTATACGTCGCGCAAGTTCTCGAGTACAAAGGATATTATTTACATTATGGATAATTCGATTCAAAACGCATTAATTCCAATGGTGATTGAACAAACCAGCCGTGGGGAAAGATCGTTTGATATTTATTCTCGTCTACTAAAAGAGCGTGTCATTTTTATGGTTGGTCCGGTTGAGGATCATATGGCGAACTTGATTGTTGCGCAGTTGCTCTTTTTGGAATCGGAAAATCCGGATAAGGACATAAGTCTGTATATCAACTCTCCTGGCGGAAGTGTAACGGCCGGTATGGCGATTTATGACACGATGCGTTTTATTAAGCCTGATGTAAGCACTATGGTTATTGGTCAGGCGGCGAGTATGGGAGCGTTCTTGCTATCGGCAGGGGCGAAAGGCAAGCGCTTTGCATTGCCAAATTCGCGTGTCATGATTCATCAGCCTTTAGGCGGCTTCCAAGGCCAAGCAAGCGATATTCAAATCCATGCACAGGAGATTCTTGATATTAAACAGCGTTTAAATCAAGCTTTGGCAGACCATACCGGTCAGGACATTAAAACAATTGAAAAAGATACCGATCGTGATAATTTCCTTAGTGCTGAAGCAGCCAAAGAGTATGGTCTAATCGATGAAGTGCTGAATGCACGATAACATCTTGGGGTGAAGTATATGAGTGATGAAAATCTAAGATGTTCATTCTGTGGTAAAGGTCAGGATGAAGTTCGTAAATTGATTGCGGGGCCATCTGTTTATATTTGTGATGAATGTGTTGAGCTGTGTAATGACATTCTTGATGAAGAGTTTGGTCAAGGCGAATTTGGGGAGTTGGATTTACAAAATCTGCCGACCCCGCACGAAGTCAAGCAGACGCTTGATGACTATGTCATCGGTCAGGATCAAGCCAAAAAAGTATTGTCGGTAGCAGTTTATAATCATTATAAGCGCTTACAAACGGCGCACGTCAAAGATGATGTTGAACTAACTAAAAGTAACATTTTGCTCATTGGTCCGACTGGTTCGGGTAAAACACTTCTAGCACAAACATTAGCGCGTTTACTGGACGTACCTTTTGCTATGGCAGACGCCACGACCTTGACGGAAGCCGGTTATGTTGGGGAGGATGTTGAAAGTATCTTACTGAAGTTGCTACAGCGTTGTGATAACGATCCGGAAAAAGCCGAGCGCGGTATTATCTATATCGATGAAATCGATAAGATTACCCGTAAATCTGAAAACCCATCGATTACCCGCGATGTTTCGGGTGAAGGTGTTCAGCAGGCTCTATTAAAGTTGATTGAAGGGACGATTGCACAAGTTCCCCCTCATGGAGGTCGTAAGCACCCAAATCAAGAGCTGATTCAAGTGGATACTTCAAAGATTCTGTTTATTGTGGGCGGCGCTTTTGAAGGGCTAGATAAGATCGTTGAACAGCGTACCGAAACAGATACCGGTATTGGTTTTTCGGCAGCCGTTCGTTCTAGTAACGAGAAGAAAACGCTTTCTGAACGTTATCAAGCGATTGAGCCGGAAGATTTAGTGAAATTCGGTCTGATTCCTGAATTTGTCGGTCGTCTTCCGATGATTGCTTCGCTAGAAGAGCTAGATGTTAAAGCATTGGTGAAAATCTTAACTGAGCCGAAAAATGCTTTGGTTAAACAGTTCCAAAAAATGTTTGAACTCGAAAACGTTGAATTACAGTTCCGTAAAGATGCAATCGAGGAAGTGGCAAACTTGGCAATTAAGCGTAAAACCGGTGCTCGTGGTTTACGCTCGATTATGGAACAGATTCTTTTAGAAACGATGTATGACCTGCCAAGCTTGAAAAATGTCGAGAAAGTCGTTATTAACAAAGCAGTCGTCTTGGGTAAAAAGACACCAATGCTGGTTTATAACGAAAACGAGCCAAAAGCGGTCAGTGAGTAATTTAATGTAAAACGCATTACTTTCTGTCGAATTAGGCTCTGATTGCCATGAAAACCCAGCTCTGCTGGGTTTTTTGCTTTTCAAATATTGTACAAGTGGTAATCTGTGCTTAACAGATAACAAAATTGAATAATAAAAACAGAATTCTGTTTATCAGCACTTAGCATTTGTTCTTGTAGTTGATGAGAACACACAGAAAGGAAATTAGGATGGATATGGATCAAATTACTATGAAAATGGACGTTTTGGTATTGCCGCTTCGTGACGTTGTGGTGTTTCCTGGAAATGTTATGCCGTTGTTTGTCGGGCGAGAAAAGTCGATCCAAGCCTTAAATGAAGCCATGAAGGGCGACAAGAAGATCTTTTTGGTTGCGCAGAAAAAAGCCGATTTGGACGTGCCGGAATTAGAAGACTTGTATCAAGTCGGCACTATGGCCAATATTCTACAACTAATTAAACTGCCGGATAGTACGGTTAAAGTTTTAGTGGAAGGGGTGCAGCGTTTCCGTTTAACCAGTCTTCACATGGATCATAGTGTCTTGCTTGGTGACATCGAAGAGATGGATGTTGAAGCAGGAGATCCACTGGATGAAAAGGTTCTGCTTCGTGCTCTGAAAGATCGCTTTGGTGTTTATGCTGATCTTAAGAAAAAAATCCCGTCGGAAGTAAAGCGCTCAGTGCAAAACGAGGATGAACCGTCGCGTCTAGTGGATTTGATTTCTGCCAATATCACTATTGATTTGCCAACCAAACAAGAATTGCTAGAAATGATTACTATTAGCGGTCGTTTGGAAAAGATTCTGACCATTGTCGAAACCGAATTAGAAATTCTTGAATCGGAAAAACGTATCACTTCGCGTGTGAAAAAGCAGATGGAAAAAACTCAACGAGAGTACTATCTGAACGAAAAAATGAAGGCGATTCATTATGAGTTATCCGGCGAAGAAGACCAATTAAGCGAAGTCGATCAACTGAATAAAAAAATCGAAGAAGTTGGGATGCCGGAAGAGGCTAAGACCAAAGCAAAAGCAGAAATTAAAAAGCTGCGTATGATGCCGTCGCAGTCCTCGGAAGCTACCGTGGTTCGTAACTATCTGGATTGGTTGCTGGATGTGCCTTGGAAAAAACGTAGTCGAGTTTCTAAAGATTTGAGCCGTGCAGAGACAATTCTTGATGCTCAGCATTATGGATTGGAAAAAGTTAAAGAGCGTATCGTAGAGTATCTAGCCGTTCAGAAACGTGTTCGTAAAATGAAAGGGCCGATTCTTTGTTTAGTTGGTCCACCAGGTGTCGGTAAAACTTCTTTGGCAAAATCAATTGCCGAGGCAACCAATCGTAAATATGTGCGTATGGCTCTAGGTGGTGTGCGTGACGAAGCAGAAATTCGCGGACATCGTAAAACCTATATCGGCGCCTTGCCAGGTAAAATCATTCAAAAAATGCATGCTGCCGGGACGCGTAACCCGCTATTCTTGCTTGATGAAATTGATAAGATGTCGAGCGATATGCGTGGTGATCCGGCTTCTGCCCTGTTAGAAGTGCTTGATCCAGAGCAGAACAGCACCTTCAATGATCATTATCTTGAAGTTGACTATGACTTGTCTGATGTTTTGTTTATTGCAACCTCTAATTCAATGGATATTCCCGAAGCTTTATTGGATCGTATGGAAGTGATTAACCTTGCCGGTTATACCGAAGCTGAAAAGTTGAATATCGCTCAGCGTCATTTATTGCCGAAAGCAATGAAAGAACATGGCTTGAGAACAGATGAAGTTGAGGTGACTGAAGAGGCGATTTTGTCAATTATTCAGATTTATACTCGTGAAGCCGGTGTTCGTTTGCTAGCCCGTGAGTTAGCCAAGATTTGCCGTAAAGCGGTGAAAAAACTTGATTCAGGTGAGTTTACAGCACCATTAACGGTTGAATCGGATAGTCTTGAAGATTATTTAGGCGTTGCCAAATATCGTTTCGGATTGGCAGATAAAGAAAATCGGATTGGTCAGGTTGCAGGGCTTGCATGGACGCGGGTCGGTGGTGATTTATTGCGAATTGAAGCTACAGCAATGCCCGGTAAGGGGAAGTTATCGAGTACCGGTCAACTCGGCTCGGTTATGCAGGAATCTGTTGAGGCCGCGATGAGCGTCATTCGTACACGCTCGGCTATGCTTGGTTTGGATAAATCTTTCTATGAAAATTTTGATTTGCACTTGCACTTTCCAGAAGGGGCAACTAAGAAAGATGGTCCTAGTGCCGGTATTGCTATCTGTACTGCGATAACGTCTGTTTTGACAAATACAGCAGTTAAATCTGACGTGGCAATGACAGGCGAGATTACGCTTCGTGGCGAAGTTCTACCGATTGGTGGTTTGAAAGAGAAGTTATTGGCCGCGCTAAGAGGTGGAATTAAGACGGTGTTAATTCCCAAAGATAATGTTCGTGATTTGGCTGATGTGCCGCAGGAAATTAAAAATGAACTGAATATTTGCCCGGTTCAGTGGATTGAGGAGGTGCTAAAAATTGCCTTGACGGAAATGCCGCAGCCTTTATCCGAAAAGCCAGAAGTAGAAGGATTTGCTGATAAAGAATTAGCGGTGGACGTTAAAAAATCTAATGCACACCATTAAATAACGTTTTTACGGTGTTTTTGCTTGACACTACGAAGCGATGATTGCTATAAATGCTTAAGCTTTTGAGCTGGATATATAACAATTAAATCTCATGGAGAAAACTAATGAATAAATCTGAACTAATCAGTGCTATCGCAGAAGAATCAGGACTAACTAAAGCAGACGCAGGTAAGGCACTAGACGCGACTGTTGCTTCAATCACTAAAGCGCTTAGCTCAGGTGATTCTGTTGCTGTTATCGGCTTTGGTACCTTTGCTGTTGGTGAGCGTGCTGCGCGCACTGGTCGTAACCCGCAAACGGGTAAAGAAATGCAAATTCCTGCAGCTAAAGTACCTAAATTTAAGCCAGGTAAAGCACTTAAAGACGCTGTAAATTAATTGGCGTAAAAAAGTCTAAAAAAACGTTTGACATGCTCTCGCAACGCCCTATAATACGCCACATCAATTAGCGCGGCGCTTAACAAGCAAGGTTTAAACCAGTTTGTTTAAGTAGATAAAGTAAGCAGCTAATTGGGTGATTAGCTCAGTTGGGAGAGCATCGCCCTTACAAGGCGAGGGTCACTGGTTCGAGCCCAGTATCACCCACCATGGAGCGGTAGTTCAGTTGGTTAGAATACCTGCCTGTCACGCAGGGGGTCGCGGGTTCGAGTCCCGTCCGCTCCGCCATATTTCTAAAACGAGTTGTTAACTCGTTTTTTTATGCAAACACTTATTGGTTTGTATACGGATAGAAGGCAGAAAGTCTTCTCTTCGGGTGATTAGCTCAGTTGGGAGAGCATCGCCCTTACAAGGCGAGGGTCACTGGTTCGAGCCCAGTATCACCCACCATACAATTCGGAGCGGTAGT
>NZ_JAGETV010000042.1 GCF_017571465.1 Thiomicrorhabdus marina
TCTTTTTGTCAGGTCTAGACATGACGGCAAACAGACGCCTTGCTTAGCCTAAATTTTACTTTGCCTGAAGCCATTTGGACTTGTTCTGCGCTTCCTTAGAGTAATATCTTAGTAACAAATTCACTAAGTGAACGGCATTGCGTATATACGCAGTGATTATTTTGCTTCTTGCATCCAAATTGCCGCGAGTTTTGCGTAGTAGGTTAGGATGCCGTCCGCACCAGCGCGTTTACAGCTAAGTAAGGTTTCCAAGACAACCGGTTGTTCATCAATCCAGCCTTTTTCCGCCGCGGCTTTCAGCATCGCGTATTCACCGCTAACGTGATAAACGTAAGTCGGTGCTTTAAATTCATTTTTAATGTCGCGAACGATGTCCAGATATGGAATGCCCGGCTTGACCATAACCATGTCCGCGCCTTCATTCAGATCTAAGGCCACTTCATGCAGCGCTTCATTGCGATTGCCTGGATCCATCTGGTAGGTGTGTTTATTGCCTTTACCAAGGTTTCCGGCAGAACCGACCGCATCGCGGAAAGGTCCATAGTAACTAGAGGCGTATTTGGCCGAGTAAGCCATGATGCGAGTATTGATATGTCCGTGGTCTTCTAAAAGTTCGCGAATCTCAAGAATGCGTCCGTCCATCATATCTGACGGCCCAATCACATCGGCGCCAGCTTCCGCATGTGAAAGCGCTTGCTTCATTAAAACATCGATGGTGTCATCATTTAATACATAACCGTCTTCATCGATAATGCCGTCCTGTCCATGAGTTGTGAAAGGGTCTAGTGCGACGTCGGTCATAATGCCTAACTCTGGAACGGCTTCTTTTACAGCGCGTACTGCGCGTTGCGCAAGGCCGTCAGGGTTGTAGGCTTCGGCAGCGTCCAGCGATTTTGCTTCCAGTGGCGTGACTGGGAAGATGGCAATCATCGGAATGCCCAGTTCACAAACTTCTTTGGCTTCGGCTACCAATAAATCAATCGATAAACGCTCAACGCCCGGCATGGACTTGACCGGTTCGCGTTCATTGTGACCTTCAATAACAAACATCGGCAAGATTAAGTCACTCGCAGATAAGGTGGTTTCACGCATTAAACGGCGTGAAAAATCATCTTTGCGCATACGACGCATGCGGGTAATCGGGAATTGGCGGTTCAGCATGACAACCTCATGAATTAAATTCGTTAAACTTTTGTGCCAAGCATAATACTCGCGCCCTGCAGAAATTACAAAAACTCAATGTTGATTTCATAATTAGCTGGCCGCATAAAGGCTTATAATCCAAGCATTCAAAATTAAAGGAGAATGGTTATGGAGCATGCACAGTTTACCTTTTTCAGCGAATCACTGGCGCAGCGCTATCTGCAATTTTGTAACGAGCTCGGCTTAGTGGTGCAGTTGGAAATTGAAGATTCACCGGCCGGAGGCGATGCAATTTTTAATATCAATCTGCAAGAAGAGGCGACTGATGCCCAACTGGAACAGCTGGAAGCACAGTATGATGAAATGTTTTTTGGTGAGCAGGCCGCCGAAATTGACGGCAATGATCCGGCCGGAGCTTTGGCCGATGCTTGCGGTGTGCAAGTTAAATTGCAGTCAGGTCAATACACTACTGTGGCAATCCATCCGGAAATCATGAATAAAATCCTTTCGGTACTCAGTATTGATGAACTACAGCAGTTTTTAGCTCAGGTTGCTGAAGACATTGAAAATCCAAAATTTGGGCCAATCTGTTCTCGTCCTGACTTACCCACTATATGATGTGTTTTTTTCTAATTAAATTAAGTACATAGATGAAGACCATCCTCGTCATAAAAAATTTATATAAGAGAGTCCTAATTTTTCTCGTCTGAAAGGTTGCAGTCGTTGTGGATAAAATTTAAGATAATCGCCCAGCAATAACTGTACAGTCCAAATGGTCGCTCGTTTAGACTGAAATAATTATTTAACTCTTGAATCTGGGGTGTTGCTGTTTCGCAAGCAGTAAAACCTTCAAGGAGCAATAAATGACAGATAAAATCGTAGAAAAGGTTGCAGTTCAAACTGAAGAATCTCGCAACCAAGGTCGTCGCGCTTTTCTAAAAGGCTCGGCGGCTGTAGCTGGTGGCGTGATGTTCACTAAGGCAGCTAGCGCAGCAGAAGGTGCAGGGTTCGATCCTAAGAAAGCTGTTGCACCTTACGCGGGTAAAGAAGAAATTACTGAAGTACTACAAGACGGTGCTGCACGTAAATCTCTAGGTTTCGGTGTTCGTAAGTACCCTTACGGTATGCCTTCTCCATTCGAGAAAGAAGTACAACGTCGTACTCTTGAGTGGCTGACTCCTGACTCAATGGCGTCAATCACCATGACTCCGCTACAAAGCCTACACGGTATCATCACTCCAAACGGTCTACATTTCGAGCGTTTCCACGGTGGTGTTCCTACAATCAACCCTGAAGAGCACCGTTTGGTTATTCACGGTTTGGTTGAGCGTCCATTGATCTTCACTATGGATGATCTTAAACGCTTCCCATCAGTTTCACGTATCCACTTTGTAGAATGTCCTGCGAACGGTGCGATGGAATGGAAAGGTGTACAGTTGAACTCAGTTCAGTGGACACACGGTATGATGTCTTGTGTTGAATACACTGGTGTACGTCTATCTGATCTTCTTAAAGAAGCGGGTATTAAGCCTGAAGGTAAATGGTTAATTCCTGAAGGTGCGGATGCTGCGGCTCTAACTCGTTCTATCCCGATGGAAATCGCTATGGATGACTGTTTCGTTGCTTATGCACAAAACGGTGAAGCGCTACGTCGTGAACAAGGTTACCCAATTCGTCTAGTTGTTCCAGGTTGTGAAGCGAACATGTGGATTAAATATCTACGTCGTATCCAAGTAACAGATACTCCTGCACAGCACCGTGAAGAAACGTCTAAGTACACTGAGCTTATGCCTGATGGTACTGCACAGCGTTTCTCTTGGTACATGGAACCAAACTCTGTAATCACTTACCCATCTCCTGACTTCAAAATGGAAGGCCCAGGTAAATACTATATCCGTGGTCTAGCATGGTCTGGTCGCGGTAAAGTTAAACACGTTGACGTATCGTTCGACGGTGGTAAGAACTGGAAAGAAGCTCACTTCACTTCTCCTGTCCTAGACAAAGCTTGGACTCGTTTCGAAGTTGAATGGGAATGGGATGGTTCTGAAGCATTCCTAATGAGCCGTGTTACGGATGAAACTGGTTACGTACAACCTCCAATGCCGCAAATGCGTCAGTTGGAAGGTACTAACAACGTTTATCACCGTACTGCTATGGTTACATGGCGCGTACACGCATGGGAAAATGGTAAGAGCGGAGGCATGATTGAAAATGTTCAGTACTAAGAAAACTCTTGTTGCAGCAACAGTTGCATCTCTATTTGCCGGTTCTGCTATGGCAATGTCTGGTGGTTCAGATAACTCTGGCGCTGCTGGTGAAAAAATCGACGGTAAATACGCTGCAAACTTTGAGCAAATCATCAAAGATGCTAACGGCGAATACCTAGATTCAAAAGTAATCGAAGCAATTCTTGGTAAAGACGCAGCTTACGGCCGTGAAGGTCTAGCGGGTAAACTTGACCCAGCTAACCCATACTCTTTCGAAGTTGATGACAGCATCGATGGTGGTAACCACGGTAACGCTCAGTGTAAAGTTCCATTAGCTTTCACAGAAGTTCACGACAGCGTTAAAGCTAACTACACTAACGATTCTGACTTCGTTGCACGTGGTTTCGGTACGCCAATCGCAGAATCTGCGGTTCAAGCGAAATGGAACATCACTGTAGACGGTGACGGTCGCGGTCTTCCTGATCCTTCAGTTGGTATGACTGTTGAAGAAGGTGCAAAAGTTTACGTTCAGTACTGTGGTATGTGTCACGGTGAATTCGGTGAAGGTGCGAAAGGTTACCTACCTCTAGCGGTAGAAGAATCTCTAATCGCTTCTTCATTCGACGAGCCAGCACCGATGAAAACAGTTGGTAACTACTGGCCTTACGCGGTAACGTTCTTTGACTACATCCGTCGTACAATGCCTTTCTGGACGCCAAACGCACCATACATTGGTGATGCTGGTTACCTAGGTATTACTGGTTACATCATGCAGTCTAACTACATTCCGCTTGATGCAGAAGGTACAGAACTAGAAGACGATACCTTCTATACTTCTGAATTGTTGATGAAAAACAACAAGTTCATGAAAAACCAAGGTAACTTTTTCTGTGATCACCGTCCTGTAATCCACAACGCTCGTTGTATGGAAAACTGTGCGGATGAGCAAGTTGGTGATGGTAAAGGTAATATCCATAACTACAAACAAGCTCGTCTACTACCAGACGGTACTCCTCAGTATAACGTTCCACAACGTATGCATGAAGATCCGCCAGGTGTAGGTCACGCAGGTATGTAATTTTTAGCGGCTCGTTGAGTCGCTATTATTCGCAATCTCTGCGTTGGATGAGAGTCACTTACTTAATGTAAGCTCTCTCAACCTGCCTTGATCTTGCGAAGCTAGCAACTCAATAGCCAGCTAAAAAACTTACTAGAAAAACCCGATACTGTTTCAGTATCGGGTTTTTTGCGTTTATGGAGGTTGTTTTTTGCGGACACGCAGTAGGTAATTAAATTTATTCGTCATTCCCGCGCAGGCGGGAATCTATTGCGGCTAAGTAGGGTTTTTAGTTGTGCTTTGCATTTCCAAACTTTTGTCATCATTCATTCCAAAGTGCTACGGAGCTTATGCTTTAAGGCATCGTTAAATCCTGCCTAATGTATTGATTAAAAATATAAATTAGCAAAAGCTTATGTGTGCTTGATTTCATTTAAAAGTTCTTTACAATGCGTTATTCCCTGATGGCAATAATGCTTGTCAAGATACAACAGACCCCAGAGCAAAAATATTATGCGTAATGAGTTGATTGATCCATTTCACCGAAAGATTGAATATGTTCGCGTGTCGGTGACGGATTTATGTAATTACCGTTGTGGTTACTGTATGCCGGAACAGGGTGTACATCCTGATGGCCACCACAAGGAATACCTTTCATATGAAGAGCTTGCGCGTATTATTAAGGCCTTCGTTAATCTAGGTGTCAGTAAAATTCGTCTGACTGGCGGTGAACCATTGGTGCGTAAGCGTTTGCATGAGCTTGTAGAAATGATTAAACCGTACGAAGGACTGGAAGACATTGCTCTGTCGACCAACGCTCACCATTTAGGCCGTGAAGCGGAAGCCTTAGTTAAGGCGGGAGTGAATCGCTGCAATATTTCAATTGATTCATTACGTCCGAAACGCTTTGAAAACATTACTCGTGGTGGT
The DNA here is from genome assembly GCF_017571465.1 of Thiomicrorhabdus marina. Classification (GTDB taxonomy): domain Bacteria; phylum Pseudomonadota; class Gammaproteobacteria; order Thiomicrospirales; family Thiomicrospiraceae; genus Thiomicrorhabdus; species Thiomicrorhabdus marina. The sequence continues at coordinate 5,338 of NZ_JAGETV010000042.1, forward strand.
GATCTTGAGAAGGTTCTAGCCGGTGTTGATAAAGCGCTGGAAGTCGGTATGAAACCGGTTAAGTTCAATATGGTGGTGATGAAAGGTACTAATGACGACGAAATCGAAGCGATGGTCGACTACGGCATCGAAAAAGGCGTCGAAGTACGTTTTATCGAAACCATGCCGATTGGCCCGGCGGGCGTGTCGATGATGGATCAGCACTATGCAGCGGAGAAAATTCTAAAGCGCGTTAAAGCACATGTTGGTGCCGATTTAATCCCTTCAACTGATCGTTCTGATGCCGGTCCTGCTCGCAACTTTAAGATTTCCGGCACTAATGCACGTATCGGTGTGATTTCAGCGGTATCGAATCACTTCTGCGATACCTGCAACCGTGTGCGTTTAACAGCACGTGGTGTTTTGGCTTTGTGTTTAGGACAAGAAGATTCGGTTGACCTGCGTACACCGCTACGTGACGGCATCAGCGATGAAGAACTTGAACAGCTGATTATCAAAGCGATCGCCAAAAAACCGGAACGCCACTTCTTCCGTGAAAACGTTCACAATATCGAATTTAGACAAATGGTTCAGTTGGGTGGTTAAACCCTGATGGATGAGGAAAAGAAAATGTTAAATGTTTTGTATTTTGCTAGCTTTCGTGAAGTGTTAGGTCAAGCGCAAGAGCAGTTGCCGGCTGACTTCCAGACCGTTGAATGTCTGTTAAAAGCCTTAGCTGAACGCGGAGAGGCGTGGCAGCATGCGTTGCTTAATAATCAAAACCTGCAAATTGCGGTCAATCACGATGTGGCGAATCGCAACACCGCGATTAAAGCCGGTGATGAGGTTGCGTTTTTCCCTCCGGTAACGGGAGGTTAATCGGTGACCAATCCTGAACCGATGTTTCCGCATATTCGCATTTGCGAAGAAGATTTTGATCTAACAGCAGAAGCCAATAAGCTCCGTGCAGGTCATAAAGATATTGGTGCTGTAGTCACCTTTGTCGGCACCGTTCGCGATATTAATGAAGGCGATGAAGTTTCTATTTTGGAGCTAGAGCACTATCCGGGCATGACCGAGAAGGCGCTTGAGAAAATCCGTCTTGAAGCGCATCAGCGTTGGCATCTTGAAGCCAGTCACATTATCCACCGTATCGGCAAAATGTACCCTTGTGATCAAATTGTAATGGTTGCCGTGGCGAGCCGTCACCGCGAAAACGCCTTCCATGCTGCACACTTTATTATGGATTATCTGAAAACCAATGCACCTTTCTGGAAAAAAGAAACTTTGCCGGATGGTTCGGAGCGTTGGGTGGATGCTAGAGTGTCCGATGCGGAAGCGCACAAACGCTGGGACAAATAAAAAAGGCTTGAGAACTATTGCGAACACTTAACTCTTTGTTGTCAGTACAGCTTAAAATGCTCATTTACTGCTTGTAAACTGCGCTTTTGCGCTGACTGCCGTCGCGATTTAAGTATTCTCATAACGCTCTCAAGCCTTTTGGCCTACAAAAAAATTCTCATTATTTAATGATGATAAACCAGATTAATTGAGTGAAAACTTACCCATGAAAACTTTTGATGAAACACTTTATGCCTTGCTGAATGATGTGCAAGTAACTACGAAGACTGAGACCATTGCAGTGGCGGATGGTTTGTATCGTATTTTGGCAGAAGACATTGTTTCTAGCGTCAATGTACCGCCGCACGATAACAGTCAGATGGACGGTTATGTTTTGCACTCGTTTGATTTGGAGCATGGCGATACGTTTCCGGTTAGCCAGCGCATTGCTGCTGGTGAAGTCGGTTCGGAATTACAGCATGGTACTATCGCGCGTATCTTCACTGGTGCGCCAATTCCAGCAGGTGCTAACCAAGTGGTGATGCAGGAAGATACCGAAGAAGTGGATGGGCAAATTCATATTAAGGTTAAAGCCAATCCGGGTGAGTACATCCGCGTCAAAGGTGAAGACATCAAAGCAGGGCAAACTATTCTTAAAGCCGGTACGCGTCTGCGTCCGCAAGAGTTAGGATTGATTAGTTCAATCGGTATCGGTCAGATTTCAGTGTTCCAGCCAATTAAAATTGCCACTTTCACTACCGGCGATGAACTGTTAGAGCCGGGCGAGGCGCCTCAGGAAGGGAAAATTTATAACGCTAATCGCTACACGCTAAGCGGTTTGATTCCACAACTTGGTTTTGAGTTAATTGATTTAGGTCGTGTGGAAGATACTTTAGAAGCCACTGTTGATGCGATTAAAAAAGCCTCTAGTATGGCGGATGTGGTAATGACCACTGGCGGTGTGTCGGTGGGTGAAGAAGATCACATTAAACCGGCAATTGAACAGCTCGGTAGTCTATATACTTGGAAAGTGAAGATGAAGCCGGGTAAACCACTGGCGTACGGCAAGATCAAAACCGATGAGGGCATTAAACCGTTCTTCGGTCTTCCGGGTAATCCTGTGTCGGCATTTGCAACCTTTAAACTGTTTGCGCGCCCGTATTTGATGAAAATGCAAGGTGCAGAGCAAATCAAAACCAACCCGATTTGGCTGGCAGCAGACTTTGAGTGGCCGAAAGCTAATTTCCGTCGTGACTTCTTGCGTGCGCGTATTACCAACAAGCGCCAAGAATCGGTGGTGGAAATTTATCCGCAGCAGGGTTCAGGTGTGTTGATGTCGGCATCATGGGCGGAAGGGTTTGTAGTGATTCCGGAAGACACCACCATTGCTCAAGGCGATAAGGTTGCTTTCTATCCGTTTAGTACTTTTGTTTAGCCAGAAGGTATCGGGTAACCATATGCGGTAGTGCGCTCTATTGCACCTGTTTCGCTTAGCAGAGTCGTTCTATTGACAGGAGCCTGTTAGAATACTCATGGCACAGGTCATTGAGTTTTCAATAGGCCTCGAATCCGAACCATTACGATGATTGCCTTACCGCAACTGGAAATCTATGAACGCACTACAGCAAGCAAAAAAAATTTGTATTGATAACGGACAAAACTTCACTCCGATCCGTGAAGCAGTACTTTCTATTTTGATGGATTCAGGCCTGCCGATGAGTGCGTATGATATTTTGGATAAATATCGTCAAGATCAGTCTTCAGGAGCTCAGCCGCCAACCATTTATCGTGCCTTAGCTTTTTTGGAAGAGAACGGCTTAATCCATCGTATGGCCTCGACCCGTCAGTTTGTGATTTGCGATCATATTGGCGAGCATCACTCTCATGATTTGACGCAGTTCTTTATTTGCGATAAATGCGGTACTGTTGAAGAATCGATTATTTCCCATACTTTGTGGCATGAAATTAACGATCAAGCCGAAAAAATTCACTTTCTTGTCAAACAACCTAGCCTTGAAATTCATGGGCTTTGCAAAACCTGCCAATAACATTCTTCTGTAAAAAATTTGGTTTTATCTCTCGTTATCTCTTTTGAATAAATAAATGTTATGTTATAACGTTTTTTTATTTGAGGAGAAATACCGATGCTTACATCAAATGCTCGTTTGCCAGTAACGGTTTTATCCGGTTTTTTAGGTGCGGGTAAAACCACCTTGTTAAATCAAATTCTAAATAACCGCCAAGACCTGCGAGTTGCGGTCATCGTTAATGATATGAGTGAAGTGAATATCGACGCGAATTTATTGCAAGGTGAAGTTGAGCTGAACCGTGCAGAAGAGAAAATGGTCGAAATGTCGAATGGTTGCATCTGTTGTACCTTACGCGAAGATTTGCTAATCGAGGTTGGCAAGCTGGCTGAATCTGGCCGTTTTGATTATCTGCTCATTGAATCTACCGGAATTTCCGATCCATTGCCGGTTGCCGAAACATTTACCTTTGCCGACGAGTATGGCCGTTCGCTGTCTGATGTTGCCAAGCTGGACACGATGCTAACCGTGATCGACGGTGTGAATTTTCTGAAAGACTTTCATCAGGCGAAATCCTTGCAGGAAGCAGGTGAAAGTTTGGGGGAAGAAGATGAACGCTCGGTGGCCGATTTGCTGATTGATCAAGTCGAATTCGCTGATGTCTTACTGATCTCAAAAGCCGATCTAATCAGTATTGAGGATATGGAAACACTGAAAGCGGCGCTATTAAAACTTAACCCGCAGGCAAAGATTTATCCGATGACCAAAGGCCAAATTGAACTGGATAAGGTACTTAATACCGGATTGTTTAATTTTGAAAAAGCGCAGCAGGCTCCCGGCTGGTTGCAAGAAATGCGTGGCGAACATACTCCGGAAACCGAAGAATATGGCATTAGCAGTTTTGTCTTTAAGGCTCGCAAGCCGTTTCATCCGCAAAAGTTATGGAACTTCTTGCATCAAGATTTACCGCAAGGAAAGTTGCTGCGTTCAAAGGGATATTTCTGGCTGGCTTCGCAACCGCAGATTGCCAATGTTTGGCAGCAGGCGGGTGGAATAGCCCATCATAGTTTGGCAGGAATGTTTTGGAAGGCTGTGCCGGAAAGCCAATGGCCAAATGACCCAGAGTCACGAGAGTTTATTGCTACTAAATGGGTAGAACCTTTCGGCGATATGCGCCAAGAATTGGTATTTATTGGTCAAGACCTCGATAAAAAACAGATGATTCAACAGTTACATGACTGCTTACTAGAAGAAGATGAGCTCTATGCGGGCATGGCTTACTGGCAAACGATGTACGACCCTTTTGCTGCTTAGTTGAGTAACCTATTTTTTTATTATTACGTATTGTTACGATATAACATTTCAATTATTTTTTAAATATTAAAAGAGAAACAGATATGCGCTATGAATTTAGACAAAAAACCTTTTTGTTGGGAAAACTATCCACTGTATTAGGCATAAGTGCCTTGTTGCTGTCCGGGTGCGGTGGTTCAGGAGGCGACAGTGATACCGAGTATTCGCTTGGCCTCCCGGCGGGCTTAACGATTGCGATGGTTGATGTGAATAACCTTGAATACTACTCACTAGATACTACGACTGAAGAGCTAACGGATTTAAATGCTTTGGCGGATGAAAGTGGTGACTCTGCGGTGCAAAAGCTGCGTCTTACGGATACGTCTGTCTTAGGTTCTTTTGTGCACTGGCCGGATTTTCGTGTAGTTAACGATGTTGAAATGTTGGATGGCAAATATCTTCTTATGAAGCCGGATTATGTCCCTAGCACTACTGTACTGGGAGGAACTGAAGAGAGTCCGGGTAATTTTGTTCAATTAGTGCATTTTCATGATACGGATTTAGCTGCGCATAGTACCGATGAGTTTTATGGTGCGGATGCTTGTAGTCAGGCGGATCAAGATGCCGGAACCTGTAGCGGTAAATATTACGGATTACAACGTTTGAATAGCTTTGTTACCGAACAAGCTGATTTGGAAATTGAAATAGCAGAGGCTTTACCAGAAGACCAAACGCTTTGTCGAGCCTATATTGACCCTTATCAAAAATTCGAACATGAACAAGAAGAGAGTAGTGGAGAAACACAGGAAGAAGCACATGATCACGGCGCTTTAACGCATTTTGCTTTGACCGATACGGGCCGTATGTATTTCTATCAAGAAGGCGAAGCGGGATTAGAATCCATTCAAGGATTTGTTGAACTGGATGGTGTTAACCGCGTTGCCGACTGTTCGCGCACCACGATTGCACGTGCTAGCGAGGATGGTGTTTTGGTGTTTATCCCCGATACGCAAAAATTGTACTTAGTTGACAATCATGGGGCTGATTTCCATCAACATTCCGTGTGGAATCTTGCAGAGATTCTGCCTGAAGGAACCACTGCGGATATGGCTGCCATTCTTGGGGAAGGGGCTGCTCACGAACACGAAGAGTAAATAATAATCATAGTTGAAATTTTATGACCACCGCTGTCGTTGATACGCGGTGGTTTTTGTGTTTTTAAGATTCAAGAATTGAGAAGGCATTTATGCTTAGAAAAAAGACGCTTTTTATCGCCCTTTTCCCTTTACTTAGCGGCCCATCTATTGCCGCTGAGACATTGCAAACGATTGAGGTTGAGGCACCAGCTGATTCAAACGACGCTCAAGTGCAATCGCAAACCACCGAGCAACTGAAACAGCAAGCATCCGGCGATACGCTTGGCGATTATTTGCAGTCGCAAGCGAATGTCGATTCGGCCAGTTATGGTCCGGCCGTCGGCCGTCCGGTGGTTCGTGGTATGAGTGGTTATCGAGTGAAGATTTTGCAAAATGATGCCGAAGTGAATGATCTCTCGGCGATGAGTCAGGATCATGCAGTTGGCGTTATGCCGAAAGCGGCGGAGCGCATTGAATTGTTAAAAGGTCCGGCCTCGATTGTCTATGGAGCCAGTGCCGGTGGAACCGTACGCTTGGTTGAGGCTTCACAACATCAATTTCCGGTACAAGGGGTTGCGGCACAAATTGAAGCCGAAGCCGGTAGTAATAACAATCTGCAAAGTTTCGGCGCTGAAGCCAGTGCGACATCTGAAACCTTTACCTTTGGCGTATCTGGAAATCGTATTCAGACGGATGATTACACCGATGGTGACGGCAATCAGGTGCAGAATTCCGATGTTTTGACGGAACAAGCCAAATTGTTTGCCGGTTGGCGCTATCAGCCGAACGCACAACTGATTTTCAGTTACGCTCAATTACATAAAGATTATGGCATTCCGAACAGCACGACGGAAGCCACGCGAATTGATATGCAGCGTGATAGTTACAGTTTGCATTGGTCGGAAACAGAACCCTTAGCATTGCTTGACGAGCTGAGTTTTGATCTGAGTTATAGTGATTATTTGCATGATGAAACCGAAGGCGGACGTAAAGACGGCTTATTTGGGCAGAAGACTCTGCAAGCAACCCTTTCCGCAGAATATTATGTAGATGACTGGCTTGGCCAAATACAGTTTGCTTATCGAGCGAATGAACTAAAAGTTTGTCATGAACATGGGGCTTGCGAAGACTTTAGCACTGCAAGCCGCAGTGGCATTGAAGCTAATGTTGGCACGTCTTTGGAAAATTACTATGACTCGACAGGCTTGCCATATAGTCATGGTCATCCAATGCCGGATACAGATGCACAAACGTGGATGTTTGGTATTAATGCCGAAAAGCCGTTGTCAAATAAAGCGGTTTATTTAAGTCTGGGAGCGCATATCGAAGTGCGCCAATTAAATGCAGACCCAAGTAATATTCAAGAAACTTGGGTGGTTCCACAGCGCCTAGATGCCGATTACTACCAAGCAGAAACCGATTTTGCCGGCAGTTTATCTGTTGGTCTGAAGCATCCGATTGGAAAACGGCTTCAATCGCAAGTTAACCTCAGTTATTTAGAGCGCTTACCCAGTGCCGATGAACTGTATTGGAACGGTTTCCACCATGCTACCGATAGCTATATTTTCGGCAATCGTGATTTGAAAAAAGAGCGTTCAGTCAATTTAGATTGGGACCTGTTGATGGCATCTGAAAAGTCGGATTGGACTCTGAGTTCCTACGCTTATTATTTCTGGAACTATATTTACCAAGATCCAGTCTATGACAGTAACGGCGATGCTGTGCTTGATCCTTTTCACCTAAGCGATGTTTGGCAAACTCTGCAAACCGATGCAATTTTTGCGGGTGCGTCTTTGCGCAATGATTGGCGAGTAGCTGATTATCAGCAGCAGCCGATTGTTTGGAGTAACCAATTTGAAGCCGGTTTGGCTCAGCAAACCAATGGTGAAAATCTACCGCGAACAGCTCCGTATAGTTATTTAACCGAATTGAGCTATCGGGCACATCGTTGGAGTGCTCGTCTGTCCGTTAAGCATGTGTTCGCCGCTAAGGCGTTAGCAGAAAATGAACAGGTTACCGATGCTTATACATGGGCTTCTGCTTACGTTGATTGGCAACCGAAAACGCAATATGGCGATTGGAAAATCTGGCTTAAGGCCGAAAATGTGTTGGATGACTATGCACAGATCACCTCTCTTTCTTAAAGGAGACCGCGCCTTTAATGGGAGCGAGTGTGAGTGCCGGGGTGCGTTGGTTGTATTGAGATTTATTAGATGAGTGCTTTGCACGAACTGATTCATGATCAAAAATGGTTAAAATTCCCCTGAACATCGTTAAAAATCTTGCGAATATCTCGATATTCCCTGCAATTTTTGCCTTGTTCAGTCAAATTTTTCCTCATTTTATGATTCCCCCTTCATTCGTGCAAAGCACTCAGATTCTTAAATAACAGGAAAACCGCAGTGATGGCGTTCACTGCGGTTGGTTTATCCAATTTGTTTATTAAATTCGGCTTATAGCGCTTTGGTGCAGAAGTAGAAGTCTTTACACTCGTACTCGCCCGATTCTTTACGCGCAATCGCTTCGTCGATGGTTGCCGGAGGAGGAACGATAACGCGATCACCGGCACGCCAGTTTTCAGGCGTTGCACACTTATTGGCATCTGAAGTTTGCATAGCGTGAACCAGACGAACGAACTCATCAATCTGGCGACCGTTACTCATCGGGTAATACACCATGGCACGTAGCACACCGTTCGGATCGATAATAAAGGTTGCACGCACTGCCGAAGTATCAGCGGCACCCGGGTGAACCATACCGTAAGCTTTCGCCACTTCCATACTAAGGTCTTCAATAATCGGGAATTCGAT
>NZ_JAGETV010000043.1 GCF_017571465.1 Thiomicrorhabdus marina
CGTCTCAGAAACCTACTATCTGGATGCTAGTCAATTAGGCGATGATGACACTGGAAGCTATACAGTTAGCGCCGCCGTTGGTAATGATGATGATTATTTAGGAAATTAAAACATGAAAAATATTTTAACTATCTTAGGAATAATGACTTTTTCAGTAAATACTTATGCATCTGATCTAAAGGTTATGTGTGAATCACAGAATGAAAGAACTGCATATTTACTCAATATAAATATGCATAGCAATTATCTTATTAAAAAAGAGTTATTTGGAGATTCTGTTGAGCAGAATAGATTCAAAAAATATCAATTTTCAACTGAAAACAATTTAATTAAATTTATTGACTATGAAAATGATCAAATTGTGAATAAATACTCTTTAAATTTAAAAAATATGTTTTTGGAAGCAAGCTATCCTTACCCTGCAAAAGAAATAAAAATGTTTTGCAAAAAAATTCATTAGCTTTATAAAGATAATCTCTTTAAGTTTCAAGCGATTACCAAGGAAGTAGAATTGTTAAATTCCACTACCTTGGCAATCTTGAGGGATAGGAGTTGTAAACATTATTAAACAGGTCCTTATTGTTTTTTTCTAACGCCCTTCGGTTGTTGGATACCTCGGAAGTTGAATTTTTAAATTCCACTTCCTTGGCATCTTCAGATTGTCAGTGCATACCGCCAAATTAACCTAAAAAACCTAAAATAGTCCTTTGCCTGAGTAAATTAGGTTTTTTAGGTTTTTTGGCTATCACTGAATTTATTGCAGATGATGATTCCAGCGATACCGTTCGCTAGGCCTACCTCCTTTCTTGCCTATTGTGCTATCGAGCTTAATTAGGTAGTTATGCTTAACAAGTAGTTCAATACCAAGCTTGACCTCTTCAGTGCTGTTCAAACCACTCCAGTTATTCTGAGCTATCTCGCTAGGTGAGAAAGTTGAGTTTAACTTTTCTCTCTTATTTACAATATTTTCTGCATTTATGGCGGCTTTGTCTTGAATGCCGTAAATACGCTTTGCATGAGTTATCAGGTAGTTTGCCCACATCACCGCTTTGGTAATCGAATCCTCCATGATTTCGGTAGCTTGAGGATCTTCTGCCAGCTCAATTAGTAAAGCCAGTGCAGGAACCATCTTCCTGTACTTAGTTAGATGATTCTCTAAACTAGACTGATTTTCTTCAGCACTCAATTCATTAATGCTCTGTTTGTACCAATCGGTAAAGACTTTTTGTGCATCCGAAGAAAAGCATAGCGTTCTCTCCTCTAGCTGATAGAGTGTTGTAAAAACAGCCCATGCAGTACGATCAGCCTCTTCATTTGGTAGCTCATCGACATACTCTTGCTGGATTGGATCAGGCCATACGGCAAGCTGCAACCGCTGCATAAACCCATCATTAGAGCTCGCATTAGATAAGAAAATAGATTGCAGTACATCAGGCTGAATCGTACCTAGCAGTGAGAGAGTATTTTTTTCTATGAAAACGCTATTTCTGCTAACCCTATCGACACTGTAAGATGAGTTACCGTTAAAGGCTTCAAGCAGGTATTGTCGATCATTATTGGATGGTTGCTCGAACTTTCTAAACAATGCTGAGATCTCATCTTGAACATATAAAATGCCTGTAGGGTTGTTACCTTGAATTATCTGAAGCTTTTCAATGGTTGTGTCTCTAACCATTAACCTTGGTGGTCGATACCCAATCACTGGAGGTACAGGCCTAGTAGTTCTAAAAACCTCTTCCATCTTGTTAATGTGCTTCAGTGCTGAATCCATTGCAGGACTCTTCATTGAGCTAGGTTGACCTATCAGCAATCCCCATAGATTTGGAACCACCTTCCAGCTATGGTCATTGGCCTTTGGTTGCACCATGACTTTGTTACCTACCGAAGTCGCTAGACCAATCATGATACCTACGCCAATATAATCAGCAGGACATTGCAATCTATGCTGAAGATCCGTAGCCCAAGGCTGAAGACTGCTAGGTAATAGATCAAGGTCAAATCTATCTACAGGCAGCCCTGATAGCTGCGATAACGGAATCATTTCAGGGTCTCCACCCGATTGGGCAGAGGCTCCTGAAATAACCATGCAAGAAGAATCGTTTTTAGGTACACTGGATTTTCCAGATTCAGTAGTACCTCTGTTATGTTCTTCATTGTTCATTTCAGGGGTGTTATTCATGCAACACCTCCTTTTAAGGCCTTAGAAACAAGCATATACCGATAATGCCCACGCATTCTATGACCTAAAAACATGGTTCCTTTTCTGTAAAAAGCTCGAATGTTATAACCTTTATGTTTTTTTAACTTTGAGATGACCGCTGAAGGGCTTTTAATTCCAAGTGCCTTCAACTCTCTGGTTGATGCACTATGGCGATTGCCTAAAAATGTTAGAACCTGATGCTCCTGTTTAGTTAATTTAGGTTTTTTAGGTGCTTTCAGAAATGCCGTATTCATTGTGATTTTCATTACGCTACCTCCCCATCACGAGCAGAGATGCGTGATTCAATCCATTCTTGGACTTCAGACGCTACCCAAGCACTTGAGCGTTCTGTTAGTTTGACTGGCTTAGGGAAAAGGCCTTGTTTAGCCAATGCATAGATGTGTGAGCGAGATACGCCCGTGATATCCATTACGGATTTTAGTTTTAGAAGCTGTGTCATACATTTTCCTTTCTGTTGATTTATTAAGTAAGAGCAGCGCTGAATTGCGTTGCTTGATGCTTACTTTATGCACCAGGTAGAAAGGAAAAAATTGGTCAACTTGATCAAAGTTAACCATGATATTCTAACCACATTGAAACTCGCTATAGACAAGGGTTTCAGCCAATATGGTCAATAGCATTAATTAGGTTTTCGACCAGATTTAAACGTGACTATTTTCTGATCTCTGAAGAAATTCTTTGGTTCAACACTGAACAATGCATGATCTAATTTTTGAAGCTCACTCCATACATCTTCTTTTTTCATAAGAGGAACTGCCTCCTCATTTTGGCCTTGTAGCCATCGTACAAAAACCAGCTCTCTTTGTTGTTGCTTATTCAACTTCCCTTCCTCTTGAGTATCTTCAGATTTAGAAAGGCTGTTTAATTGTTCACCAAGCTGAGGAAGATCGGTTACTTTTATATATGCATGATTTAGAGTTATATCGTTAAATTTATTCAGAACAAAGTTAGAACTCCAAAAACCAAGTTTTGGTGAAAAGACAGCAATCTTACCTTCTAAATAATATCCTCCATCAGAGCGAATAAAAAACAATTCTCTTTCATTGAGTATTCCTTTGAGCAAATAGTCTAGAAATCTAGTAACTTTAATTTCAAGTAGCTGTCCCTTATCAATACTTTCGGTTACAAGACCCATTCGAAGGATTTTCTTTAACATTTTTAAACTAAAAAACTTTATGGAGTTGTATTCCATTGGCACATACGTCAGCACTTTATGAGACCTATTGACGAAATAAACAGGAGTACCACTAAGAATTGCTGCCAATAAAATATCGCTGGGATGCTTACCCGACATACCAATCAAATCATCTACAGTTTTATATTCATGCAATAGATTAGTTGTGTATTCCATTCTTTAGTCCATCCAAGTAATCAGCCCACTCTTGCATCATCTTAGTTCGTTCAGGCAATAGCTCTGCTTTGTTATAAGTTGCTCTAATACGATCTTGGCTTGCATGGGCAAGTTGTAATTCAATTGCATCTGAATTGTAACCTAGCTCATTTAGAAAGGTAGAGACGGTATGACGGAAGCCGTGCGAAGTAATAAACCCTTTACCGAATGATTCATTAGTTTCTGGATTAACCACTCTGGTTAATGCCATGTTTAATGTGTTCTCGCTCATAGCTTTCTTTTGTGAACTATGGCTCGTTAAGAAAACGAGTTCTTTATTGCCTGTTAGTTTCTGCAACTCTTTAAAGATAGCGACTGCCTGCACTGGCAAAGGTAATCTATGTTCCCTACTCGCCTTCATTTCTGCACTTGGAATCGTTACTAAGGCATTCTTTAGATCTACATATTCCCACTTCATGAAGCGCATATTTCGAGGTCTGAGGGCAAGTAATGGCATGAGTTGTAAGGCGTACTTAACGACTGCATCACCATGATAGTTATCTACCCCTTTCAACAGCAAAGCAAGCTCATGCTTATCCGTTAGATGATGAAAGTTCGTTGATGGTTTTGGCTTAGGTAGGATCTCTGCAAGCGTTGCAGCAGGGTTATTCTGAACTAACTGAAGGCTCAATAGATAGTTAAAGGTTTGACGGCAGTACCCTGCTAAATCTCGCGCTAATGACCTGTGGCCTTTATCAGCTATCGGCTTGAGAATGTTTAACAAATCTACTGCGGTGACTTCTTCCACTGCTTTGCCATCTAATGCAGGGAATAGATGCTTTTGCATCTTGAGAAGCTTCTTCTCAATGGTAGTGTCTTTTAGATCATGAGTTTTGATGGTTTCTTTAGCGTAAAAGCTGAATGGTTTGAGCTTAGCTTCTGCTTCTTTTGTCTGTCTTGGATCTATCCCCAGCTCAATCTTTAACCTAGCATCTTCATGCTGTAATCTCGCATCAGAAAGCCCAACAGCAGGATATTTACCGAAAGTTAACGTAATCCATTTCTGATTAAATTTAACGTCATATCGCCAAGATTTCGCCCCTGCTTTAGTGACAAATAAATACAGTCCACCACCATCAGCTAACTTGTAAGCTTTGTCCTTAGCTTTTGCATTTTTAACTTTGACATCAGTTAGTTTTCTTTGCATTTTGGGTATTGTCCTGTAAAGTCCGATACCCGATAAAATACCCTAAAATACCTTAGATGCCAATAGACTTTACAAGACAACACAATCTTACAAACCCTTGTAATAAAGGGATTAAAGAACTTTAACAGATAACCAAAGACCCTAGTTCGTATTTCTCCGCTCGCACCATATTCTAAAAGCCCGAGTTGATATTAATTCAACTCGGGCTTTTTTTATTCCCTATCCAACAGCAATTCTTACGATGTTTATCGTCACTCTATAAGACTTTTGTCAAATCCCTGTTTCGGCTACACTTCTGTTTACCTTGCTAGGAAAAAGACAGAGTACCCGCATGAATAAAACACAATATTTATCACGTTTAGCCGAGTTACTGACTTCGCAGTATGCCAACTTAAAAACCAGTCAAAAACAATCTGAAGGCTATGGCGCTAGAATAGAAGGATTTATGGAAGCCGGCTTAGTCGCCTCAGTGGTCACTCAAGATGAACTGAAAAAAGTGATTAATGATTCGCACCTAGCGGTATTCGGGATTAGCCTGGATGATCGAAATCACTTCAATGTCGATGCCGAACACATTAACGATATTCCTGCGTGGATTCGTAGAGGCGTGCAAATCAAAGAACTTAAAGCAAAAACACTTTCGTCTTAGTTCGAGGATATGACCGGAAAATGAAAAAACCGAGGAATCAGACACCTCGGTTTTACTTCCCAATGCTAGGGTCTGTTGACAATTCAAAATGGACTCTAGGCTACTCCTAATGCAGTTGCTGGCCGGCGCGCTCTGCCACACTAAGTGAAGCTTGATTTGATTGCTCGGCAATTTGTGAATCCAGCTCATCCAATAAATCAGCAACTTGCTGCGACAACTCTTCAACCTTACGTTTATTATCATTAACACTATCGAGGTCGTTAAACTCAATCGCGTCCATAATCAAACCAACAGTAGCATGGAATACTTGGTGAACTTCGTGCAACTCTTTCATTTGAGGAAAATGCATCAAATGCTGGCCTTCACTGTAAATCCATTTACCAAGTTCACAAACATTGTCTAAACGTGCATTAGCGGCATCAATACTTTTATCAATTCCCGACAAATAACTGTCAATCCGAACCACCCAAATATTGTGCGCCATTTTAAAGTCGGCAAAACGTGATGTGTATACCGTTTTTAGGCCATTACCTTGACTATGTAACTGAAAACGTGACACAAACTGCGCCTGTTCATTCGCTTGTTCACTCATGTGTCCGGCAGTCGCTGACAACTCTTCTACTAAAGCAGCATTCTGCTGAGTTGCGCCATCGAGATGACTCATTGCCAGATTAATCTGCTCAATCCCTTTGGCCTGTTCAAATGAAGTTTGCGATGCTTCAGACACTAAACCTTCCAGTTCTTTAATTTTTTCTACCATACCCTCGAACACTTGATTGGTGTTTTCAACATGTTCCGTTCCCATCTGAATCCGTGATGTCGTCGAGCTAATCAATGTGGAAATATCTTTAGCCGCTTCAGCAGATTTTTGTGCCAGACTGCGTACCTCTCCGGCAACAACCGCAAATCCACGACCATGCTCACCGGCACGAGCCGCTTCTACTGCTGCGTTTAACGCTAATAGATTAGTCTGGAAAGCGATACTATCTATGACGCCGGTAATTTCACTGATTTTGGCGCTGAAGTCGTTAATCTCATACATTGCAGTAATGGTCTCCTTCATCGCTGCAATCCCATGTTCAGCAATTGAGGAGGTGTCTTTAGCTAAGACATCAGCCTGCTTCATATTTTCTGCCGTATGTTGTGTGGTCGAAGTAATTTCTTCTAAGCTCGCCGCGGTTTCTTGTAAAGAAGCCGCATGTCGTTGAGTGCGCTCGGATAAATCTTCACTGGCGTTAGCTACTTCTTTGGACATATTGCCAATGGATTCGGTACCGGTTTTGACATTACCAAGAGTAATTTCCAAGTTGCTGAGCGAATTATTAATCGCGAGTTTGACGGAATTCAATTGTCCGGAAAACTCCCCATCCATTCGATCAGTCAAATCGCCTTGCCCCATTTTTCCAAGCAAGACATTCAAGTTGGTTAAGGTATTTGAAAAATTTGCTAATAAAGAATTGACCGACTCCGAGACATTGCGTTCAAAATCTTTTAGGCGGGCTGCTTCAATTCGATTCAGCAACTCACCTTCTGCTGCTTTGTTAATAATCGTTTCAATCTGCCCTTCAACAATCAATTGATCGGTCATATTCACCCATTCGGAAATAGTACCGATGCGCTGACCCTTATCATCAAAAATCGGACTGATGGTCAGATCGATTGAGACCTCGCCAATTTTGATTCGCGCATTATGCACATCGCTCAAATCATCAAGAATCTTACGCTGAAGCTCTGGATTGAGATGAAACATGTCGATGCTCTGATGCAGTAAATTATCAGCATCAAATTGTGGCAAGATTTTTTGCAGTTCCGGTTCAACGTCTTTAAGCATTTTCTGCAGACTATCATTGATGAAAATAATGCTTCTAAAGCGATCGGCAATCATCACGTTAGACGTAGCCGACATCAATGCATGTTCAATACGCTCGCTACGCACCTGATTTTCATGGGCTTGATCAAACTCAGCGCCAAAGCGAATCTGTAACGACTTCATGCGACTAAAAACATCATCCAAGTTGTTACTGCCAAAATCGTCAATCAGATTATCGAACTTACCTTCAGAAAGCGCAGTTAACGTTTCGCGGATAACCAGCAACTTAGCAGCAACCTTTAGCGCCACAAAGCTGCTGATTGCATAGGCAGCAACAGCCAATAAAGCAAACAGGTATGCCGGAACGGTTTCTAATAAACTCGGGACAAACGCCAATAACAGAGCAATCACCGCCAAAAACCCACTACTGGCGATGATGAGACTGGTCGGGTTTAATTTCTCCAGCAGATTGATGCGCTCTTTGGCTCCGACTATAACGCCATTTTTAATCTGCATTCGACCGGCATTAATTTCTTGGTAAGCATGAGTCGCAGCTTGTTTTTCAGTATTACTGGCCGGAGTACGAAACGACATATAGCTAACCACTTTGCCGTTTTCAAATATCGGGGTGGCATTGGCTCGAACCCAGTAATGGTCGCCGTTTTTACAACGGTTTTTAACGATTTGCGACCACGGTTTACCAGCTTGAATCGTTTCCCAGAAATCTTTAAAAACCACCGCAGGCACATCAGGATGGCGCAAAATATTGTGCGCTTGCCCTATCAATTCACTCCATTCATAACCGCTGGCATCGATAAAGGCTTCATTGGCGTGCGTGATAGTACCGTGCAAGTCGGTAAAAGAGACGATTTTCGTATCAGGAGGCAAGAGGTGTTCTTTTTGAGTTACCGGTCCATTATCTTTCATGACTGGACTCCTTTTAGCCTGTTCACTCTTAAATTCTTTTTAAACCCTATACTTATTAGGGTTTATCGTTAAGAGTAAAAAAACCGGCTCCGTAAAGGTACGCCGTAAGGCAGTAATAAGCCTACTTATGATATGAATATCACTCTTATGCTTGTCTTATAACCCGAATAAACTCTTGTGAATACCACTATATATAGCTGTAACTGCAATTCTTTATCACAATCCAACAGGAGGACGGATTATTATAGATTGCTTATAAAACAGAATAAGCAGTGCAAACTGCTTAGTGCAAACATCGGTAAGACGAAAATTTTTATACCTAAGATTGATTTAAATTAATTACTTGATTCATACCAACAAACCGCCCCAGAAAGGTTCTCGAGGCTAAAAACCAAAAAACCCGCCGAAGCGGGTTTTCTATGAGCATCGATTGCTGATTATTTTTCCGGCATCATTGATGAATGGTGGTGGCTGATTTTCCACTCGCCATTACGGAATTCGTACACGAAGGTGTAACGCGCCGGAACCACTTGCGACTTGCCGCCTTTAACGACTTTGAATTCATACACACCCGCATCGGTCAGTTTGTTACAACCTTGCTTAAGGTTACGCGACTTGATGGTGCCGTATGGCTTTGATTCCAAGAAGTGGTGGAAGTAGTCTTCAATCTCAGCATGGTTAACACGCGGCACATTGGAAACCGTCGGCAGTAGCACCGCATCTTCCCAATACAGTTGCGCGACTGCTTTTGCCTCGCCAGTCTGTAGCGCCATGTTCCAACGATCGAATAATTCTTGCGCAACACGCTCTGAAGATGGTGCACAGCTGCACGATTCGTCTGCAGTCGGGGTATCAATCGGCTTATACATATCACGCGTGGTGACCGGCGATTCTTGCAAACCACGATTGCCTTGCACGCTGCCGACGCTTACACGAGGATTGATATCCCACTCAATGCCGACTGTGCCGCTGATTTGATGACGATTGCTCATATTGCCATGCCTCACTTTTTGTTAATTAGGTTTAGCCAAATCGCTCGCGACAGTGCTGTCGTCGATTTGGTGATATTCATCGCCGCGGTCCTGTAAAAATTGCAGAAACTCCGAGGCGAGTACCGATAATTCTTTGCCTTTTGGATAAACGATATTCCAATGTTTGCGAATTGGAAAACCTTCAACATCCAATTCAACAATCGGGCCATTTAAGCGCTCGACTGGATTCAATGCATGTCTTGAAACGCAAGCCACGCCCAAGTCTCCGATAACGCAGTGCTTAATCGCTTCGTTGGTTTCCATCATCAGACGTTCATTGATTTTCAGCCCTTGCGCGGCAAACAGCGACTCCACAGCGGAACGAATCCCAGAACCTTCTTCACGCATAATAAACGGCTCTTGCGCCAAGCGTTTCAAACTGACCTTTTGTCCAACCAATTCATGTTCTGGATGCGCAATGATGACCAATTCATTTGGCAGATAAGGTACCACTTCTAAATCCTGGCTATTGGTTGGCACCTGCCCGATGATATAGAGGTCATCCAAATTCTGTTCAATACGCTTAAAAAGGTTTTCGCGGTTGGTGACTTTCAAACTCAGTTCGATATCGGTGTGTTTCTTACAAAACTCGCCGAGCGCCTTCGGCGTAAAGTATTTCGCCGTCGTCACCACCGCTACCCTTAGACGACCACGCTTAAGGCCTTTGTAATCGTCGAGCATAATTTCCAGATTGGAAAGACGGTCAATGATTTCGCGACAACTACTGGCAACTTTCTCACCGACTTCGGTCAAATAGATGCTTCGACCGACCTGCTCGTACAGCGGCATATCAATCGCTTCGGCAAAACTTTTCACTTGCGCAGAAACCGTCGGCTGAGTCAGAAACAGTTCTTGCGCGGCACGGGTAAAACTTAAATGACGTGAGACCGCTTCAAAAATCTGGATTTGACGTAACGAAGCGTGTCTAAGAAGAAAGTGACTGTTGGTGTTGCCATCCGGTAATCGACTCATAGCAGTCCCTATACGCTCTTGACCAGAGGCTTACATGGTATCGGTACAGCCTGGACCGTTAGGCCCATTCATACGCTGTAGCGCAGCCGTGGCAGCACGCGCCGCCTCTTCCATATCCGCTTCCTTACCGGACATAATCAAACGTCCGTAAGCACCCACCGCACGCGCTTCAATCAACTTAACGTTAGCAGCTTTCTCGGCTTCATTGGCGGCGTAGATAATATAACCGGCTGGGTCGGTTTCCATAATCAACATGCTTTCGCCCGGCAGAATCATCGATCCTTTACGGTTATCACGGTTAATCAGGGTGGCATGGTCAGGGGTAATCGAACGGATAATCTCGTGCCACATCAAACGACAAGGATGACGCGTGCTGTGTTCGGTGTTCATATAACGCAGCATATGGTCGCCAGATTCCAATACATCACTCTGTACGCGATGATGCACGAAAATCGAACCGTAAGAACGTTCAACAATCTGTTGACCAAGGTGGACGTTAGACGCCTTAAGCGCAATATCCGATAGGCGATGTACCGCCATACCCGGCGCAACCTCAACCCACAAACAGCTATCACCCGGTACCGGCAAGAAGCCCATTGAGGCGGTTCCCATATAGGCAGCCAATTGCGGTTGTAACGAGTCGATAAAAACCCAAGTACGTAATTCAATCATCCGCGTAGTGCCTTATCTTGTAACCACTGCTGTACAACCGACTTGGTCGCCTGTGCACGGGCACTAATTTCGTTTTTTACTTCTAATGGAATATCTGCCGCGACTCGGAAACGGTCACGGTCCCAGAAAATCGAATCATAACCCACGCCGTAAGCGGTACGTTCTTCCATTAGGATTTCGCCGTTCCAACGCCCCATACCGATAATCGGCGCGGGATCTTTTGGATGACGAACCAACACCACTGCACAGTAGTAGTGTGCTTTACGTTGTTCAAATGGAAGGCCTTGCAATGCCTGAAGAACCATCTGGCGGTTTTCCGCTTCCGTCGGCTTGCTGTTACCGGACTTGTCGGCATAACGAGCCGAGTAAATGCCCGGCTCGCCGTTTAGTGCATCAATGGATAAGCCCGAATCATCGGCAATCGCTGGCAGACCGGTTTTCGCACTGGCATGACGCGCTTTCTTAAGCGCATTCTCAAGATAGGTATCACCATCTTCAATCGCTTCATCGCAGAAAAAATCCGTCTGTAAATGAAAGTTACGCGCAATCGGCTGCAAAAGAGGTATCAACTCTTTTACCTTATGCGGGTTACCAGTGGCGACAACTATCGATTCCATAAATCCTAATTCGTTTCCAAAATTTCTTTGCCGTTGAAAACAACAAAACGACTTAATTAAGCCGTAATAAAAATCTAAAGCTTTAACCAAAACCTATTGGGCATAGCCAATAGGTTTCAGTTACGACTTTATGCCGAGATATTAGTTAATCTCTTTATCGTCGTCCTTAAACTTCTCAAAATATTGACGAACGATGGTGCCGGTAGGCTGACATTCGATTTTCGAGAAGATAACGTAGTAGATGATTGCGTGAATCACTAAGGTGATAATCAGGCCTTCAAAGATGCCCACTTTGAACACCAATAAACCACACAGTGTCGCCAGCAACATCGCATAAGGACCGTGCTTAGCTGTGTGCAATACACCCAGTACCATCTTGATACCAACAAAGGTCATGATGATGGCCAGCGCAAAATACGGTAGGTGGTCAAGGTACTGAACATTGAAGACAAAGAAAGTAATCAAAAGACCGATAACCAATACCGATAGCTTAGTGTAAGCACCCGCTAGACGGTTGGTCGAAGATTTCGCTAAGCCGTCAAGGTTAGTCATACCGCCGAAGAACGATGACCCCATGTTAGAAACCCAAATCGACAGCAATGAGTTGTTCGAGTTACATGGACGTTTTAGCGGATCAATTTTCTCAATCGCCGCATTCGACATAACCTGTTCAATTACATCAACCACCGCCAACATTAGCGCGAAGAAGAAAGCGTAAACCCACATCCAAGGATTATCGAAACTCGGAATTGGCAGGCCAATTTGGAACTCGACATCGGCAACATTCAGCATCTTAACGTCAATAAACATCGCTGAGATAATCCCAAATACAATTAACGCGAAATACGGAATTGCAGGCTTGGTATCTTTAAACATCTTAAACAGCGTAAAGAAGATAATCGCACCAATGACAGATAGGACGATTATTTGAATACGTGCATCTGACCAAAACTCTTCCGGCGCCGCTGCTGCAACCGGCAGCATCCATAGGAACGGTAAGAATTTCAGGGCAATCTTAAGCCCGATACCGGCGAGCAGGCCTTCTACCAAGTAGCCCGGTACCGCCATGAGCAGATATCTCTGCCAGTTGAACTTCCAGATGAGCGCTTGGAAAGTCGCTGTCAGGAAGATAATGAACGCCATGTTCTCAATACCGAAAGTCGCCACACCCATTGCCAAGATTGGAGCAAGACCTGCTGCAATCCCCGGCGCACCGATGAAGTTACCCGGACGGAACCAAGCGAAAAGGAAACCAATGAAAGAAGCGAATGCAACCGTCGCTAGACCAACCTGAATCGGGTAGTCAGACATTAACGCGATACCAATCGAAAGTGGAATCGCCATAGTGGCTGTAATCACACCTGCTTGTACGTCACGTACAGCATATTCCGGTCGGAACGCTGCTGAACCAGGATTTGTGTTCTGAGTGGTCTCAGTATTCATATTTTCTTGTGCCATCGTTTTATACACCTTCGTAATCAGTTAGTGCGTCAGCTATTTAAACGCTTAGTAACTGCTTCTTAGTCATGCTGCTTCAGGATTTGGCTCAACCTGAGAGCTAATAATTTATATCGAGATTTAAACAAATCACCGACTATTTTCGCTGTCATGCTCTTAAAACAGCTGTCTTTACACCTTTTTGATGAGTGCTAACCGGTAAGTATTGAAGCACTAACAAGGTACAAATCAAAATTTATTATTTGTCGCTTTACGATTAGCAAAGTACAAATATGGCCCAGCGCAAACTTTTGGTCTGGCTAAACGTTCTATATCCTAGTGATTTCGCTTCTAAATTGGAAATTGATAAAACAACTCCTATCCATAGAAACCATCAATACATATATAGACCAAAAATTTAAAATCTCCATATAAAAGATTCTAGACAAGCCTACTTATAAAAAAAGACCTACCTTTATTGAGACTGCATCAATCGCAATAAAGCTAAGCCCGTATTCGGATTCAAATTATTAAAAAGCTTAAAAAAAAGGGATATGTATACAACATACCCCTTCATGTCCTATCGAAACTCGATAAAACCTAGTCTGGCCAGACTCGACGTCTTGGTAACGCCTTAATCTTGTCCGCAATATGCGTCTCTTTCGCGACCGGTTTTTTTGCAGCAGCTTTCGCTGCTGGCTTTTTCACCGGGGCTTTCTTTGCTACAGGTTTCTTAGCCGCTGCTTTCGCTGGGGCTTTAGGTGCTGTAGCCGTCGACGTGGCTGGTTTTGCATCAGCCATTACATTTGCTGGAATTTCACCGCTAGTCTGTTCACTCATTCTGCTGTCTCCTGAGTCTTACTAAAGGCGTCATCAATGCCTTGTGCCAAGTTGAAGTCGGTATCAGATAAACCACTCTCTTGGTTTTGGGCATAGATGATCACCGAGACATGTTCGCGACCGAAGCTTAGGTTTGGGTGATGACCAACGTTGTCTGCAACGTCAGCGACCTCATCCAAAAAGTCACGCAAAAT
>NZ_JAGETV010000044.1 GCF_017571465.1 Thiomicrorhabdus marina
ATCGCTATGGTTAAGAAGCCTAACAACGAAGTGACGCTTCCAAACCTCGCCCGTAGGGGCTTTGCAAAATTTGGTTAAGCGGTGTTGTCTCTTTTTGTCAGGTCTAGACATGACCACAAACAGACGCCTTGCTTAGCCTAAATTTTACTTTGCCTGAAGCCATTTGGACTTGTTCTGCGCTTCCCTAAGCTTCACCGAGTTTTGCTCCGGCGGAAGGTTTGCCGGATTCCGTGGTGCCTTTAGAACCATACAGTTTGACTTTCTGGTCTTTGCCGGTAATAAGATCAAGTGTAAAACGGTTGATTTTACTCAGGGTCTGCACTGAGATGCCATTGGCTTGATTAAGTTCAAAACTCTCTGTCAGTTTATTTGAAAGGTTTTGCAGAGCAGAGAGTGTTGTTTGATCAAGTTTAGCAATTGCATCGTTTTGAGCGCTGAGCAAAGTTTGTAAATCGCAATCGAATTTATCTAGAGCGGGGGCGACTTTTTGCGATGCTTGTTCAAGCTTCTGAGCAATTTTCTGTTTGTTTTCGGAAATCGTTTCAATCTCTTGAACCGTACCTTTGGCGATAATCTTCGACTCTTCCTGTAAGCATGCAAAAAAGTCATCGACTACTGGTGATAGCAGTGAGATGACTTGTTTTACGGTTGAGTCAAAAGTGTTCGAAGCCACAAGGTTTCCTTAAATTGTTAGAAGCGTGCGAACATCGCTTCGGTTTGCATTAACTTGTCAGCTACTTTTTCAGCATCGACTTTGTAAGAACCGTTATTAATCGCTTCGCGCAGCTGTGCGATACGATCCGAATTTTCAGAGTGAACATTCATTGCTTTTTGTTCCAAAGCGCGTAATTGACCCTGTACATCCGTCAAAGTTACTTTATCGACATTGCTTTCAATTTCGCTGGTAGCCGCCGGCTTCGAAGAAGCCACGTCCCCATTTGCAGGTTTTGCAGGGTCATTATTTCGACCACTGACTGCTGGGGTATTTATATTTTTAATATCCATTTTATTAGCCTCTTGATAAATCTAGAGTCGGGTTTATGCTGTTTTAACTTTTAACAACTCACCGCTGTTAATGGTTATAGCGGCTACTGTTAGAAAAACTTTAGTAAAAATTGTAAAAAATTAAATTTTTTTTACATTCAGTGCTTTTTCTACAGTAACGCGTGTGTAAATCGTTTGAAAAAAGACTTCAGTCATGTCCTAACCTATTCTTTTTATTTGAAATTTACAATAGCACAAAGTTTACCATAATTGATCTCAATCTCTATAACGGTACATTCGATAAATTCTTTAGGGTACGTATACCGTGTTTGGAGCAATAACTATGCCTCGAATCAGCTTGCCGGATGACAAGTTTTTGACGGCTACCTGCTCGTCTTTGACCGCATTGTCTTGGGCGATTCCACGAGTTGTCACTTTGACTGCTCCAATATTGGTGACAATGTTGACCGCGCGTTTCTTAAATACAATAAATGCCGGCTGTAAATCGCGAATACGTAATGGCGTATTGGTACCAATTGCTCGTTTGGTTCGCATACCAATAGCCGTTTCTGCACGTTCTAAACCGCCGCGAGGTGCATTTCGATAAGGCATGAGAATCTCTTCTATATCTTGTGCGCCAATGGTGCTCTGTTTTACTAAGGCGCGAGTGGTTACGACAACCTTGGTTTTACCGTTAACCTCAGCCGGAATGTAAACCTGCCATTTTGGCGCCTCGCAACTGACGCCAATAGTCATACGACCTAAATAGTCATCAGGATTACGGTCGTTTAACTGTAGTTCGCTTTGGCATTTTCCAAGGCGTAAATTACTACTCAAAGGACGTACGCTGATTTCCGCTTCATAAACTTCCTGCGTCGGGTTGCTGTTGGTTTTTTCTTTGATATAGTCAAAAACCAGTCGTTGCAGTTCAGTTAATGACTGTTGTGTATGCTGGTTTTCTTGAGAGTAACTGTTCGGCGATACGGATAACAGTAGGAGACAAATAAATGTCAGCAGTATCCGAAAAGTTGTTGTTTTGTCGCATCCAATCATAATTTCAAGGTTTGCTTGTGAGTGATAAATCGTTCCAAGCAAATTAGATGCCGATAAATAGAGTCACCGTTTTTTGGAATGTTGGCTTATGCTTTGCTTTACATCCTGTATTCATCAAAATACGGGTAATCTGCCTGAATTAACATCTTGGCAGAGCCTTTATTACACTGGGTTTTCGGCATGCGGCAAGTTAAGATAATAACTTGCCGTTTGATCGGAACCACAGTCAGTCTTGTACAGGATAAGGAGAAATTCATGTCTAGCTTTTTAAAAGGGGTGGATCAGCGTACGTCGCTCGCCGGCATGAACCGTATGGAATTGTTGTTGTTTACGATACGTGGAGCACAGCTGTTTGGGATTAATGTTTTTAAGGTAAGGGAAGTCATTCGCACGCCAAAAATTTCTCCGGTTCCGAAAGCGGACTCTCGGATTGTCGGGGTAGCCGATATTCGTGGTCAGACCATGCCGATGATTGATTTGGCGATGGCATTAGATTTAGAGCCGATCGCGCCGGAGAATTATTCCGAGAGTTTAACTATTGTCACCGAGTTTAATAGTTCCATTCAAGGTTTTCTGGTCGAGGATGTGGATCGCATTGTGCATTTGCGTTGGGAAGATATTTTGCCGCCGCCGGAGACTTTACAGAATATCAATTACCTAACCGGTATTACTCGTGCGCAAGATCAAATTGTCGAGATTGTCGATGTTGAGAAAGTGTTAGTGGAAGTCTCCGGTAACCGTTCGGAAATTTCTGAAGAGTACGTCAGTAACACGGAAATTAAGACCAAAGGCAAAAACTTCTTTGTGTTGGGTGCGGATGATTCCGCAGTCGCGCGTTCACAGCTCAAGAATATTCTCGAGAATCTTGGTATTTCTTTCAAAATCGTTAATAACGGTAAGCGCGCTTTGGAGTTATTACAAGGTTGGGCCGATGAGGCGGATCATGGTAATGCTTTGCCGGTTAGTAAAAGGGTTCTGATGGTCATTTCGGATATTGAAATGCCGGAGATGGATGGTTATACATTAACTTCTAGTATTCGCAAAGATGACCGTTTGAAAGATTTGTATGTGGTGTTGAACTCGTCGCTAAGCGGTGGATTTAATGACAAGTTGACTGAAAAGGTCGGTGCGAATGTCTTTATCTCGAAATGGCATGCAGACCAGTTGGCGAAAATCATTGTGGCGCGTATTGATGCGATTTCCGAAAGCGGCTCTAAGGCCGGTTAATGAATTGGGTAAGACAAGTGAAGTGGTTATCCGTTTTTAAGGCTTTTATCGGGTCGGCATTGCTCTGTTCATTGGCGGTTACCCAAGCACAGGCCTTCGATTTCGATTTTTTTAAAAGTTCTGAAGCTGAGCAGGAGTGTTTGCCGAATGTTAAATACCAGCGTAATGCTCAAGGTGTTTGCGAACCGATTCCTGAGTCAAAACCCATCCAGCAAGAATCTTCGCAAACTCCAATGGCTATTCAACAAGAACCTAAAGCGTTGCCGAACTGTTTTGTGGTTAAAGGGCAGGCGCCAACCAAAGATGTGGCTATAGAGTTCGCCAAAAAAATGGCGATTAAGGATGCATTGAAAAACGCCACCATGCAACGCAATGTGGAAGTGAATAGCGATATTACTTTGCAGAATCAATCGGTGCTGTTGGAAAACGATCGTTTTGTCAGTCGTTCGCATGTTGAGAGTTATACCTTAGTCAGGGAAGGGCTTGAGGATCCATATGATATGTATGGTCAAGACAAACCAAAACCGCTGAATTATGAGGTGGAGCTGGATGTTTGTCTAAGTTCTAAGCGTGGTATGTGCCAGGATTTAAATGGTCGATCATATTATCCGTCGGTAGTCGTTGCCCCTTTGGCGGTTGAAGATGTTGCCGGCGCGCGCGATTTGCGCAATCTGGTAAATGGTTATCAGCAAGAGTTAGATCGCCGTATGCAGGATGCAGGGCAAAAGAATGTACATTTGTTAAAGCGCAGCATTGATGTTCAAGAAAATCGTCGGATTACTCCAAATCTAGATCAGCAACTATTGACCAATCTTTATAACGACACAGGTGCCCAGTATGCAGTGCTGAGTGTTTTGCGTTCCGCAGCGAGTAAGCGTGAAGATCAGGGATGGGGGACGCAGATTCAGCGTTATTACAACCATGCTTTAGAAGATGATAGTCGTTATATCGAAGTAGATTGGTACTTAGTTGATTTATTAGACAAAAAAGTGGTTCATCAAGCGCGAAACGGTTTTGATGTGAAAGGTCATGTGCGTGTTAGTCGCGACCGCATGTTTGGAACCAATGCTTTCTTTGCTACCGATACCGGTAAAGCTTTTGATCAGTTACTGAAGCAACAAGCTGATAATGTGCTTGATTATCTACATTGCAAGCGTGTTGCTAGCGAAGTAATCGATATTCGTGACGGAAAATATTATCTGTATCTAAATAATCAGTCTGGCGTGCAAGTTGGAGACGATTTGGCGGTTTATCATCGTATTGGTGCTCCGGTAAACTTCGCCGGTAGAAATTTGGGATCGGAGTACGAACCAGGTGCTTTTTTGAAAGTAACAGAACTTCACCCTGATTTTGTGGTTGCTGAATTGGAAGTGAGTAAAAACGTCGTGCAAATCGGCGACCGCGTTCGCCCTTGGTAAAAATCCCAAGTAACGCCTAATTCTGTTTAAGTAATAAAGATTGTTTCACTAGGTTCGTAATGATCGTCATTGCGAGTAACGACTTCTTACAGCGGCAAACTTTTCCGTAGCAATTCATGCGTACGATGGGTTTGTCGTCTTTTGTTTTTCTATTCTTAAAACCTTTCTGTATCTGCTGTTATCGGCGGTTTTTAAATTTTCTTTAGGTCTTTTGTTCTAAAAATACAACTTTTGGCATCATCCTTGTTACATCCCTTGTTAGTTTAAACGATTTAATGTCAGAAATTTGTTAAGTCTGTGGTGGCAATAAAATTTTGGCAAGGGAGAAATGGCATGGCCGATTCGATTTTTGGAATTCATGAAAGAGCGCTACAGGTTCGTACTTTGCGTGGCGAAGTGCTGGCAAGTAATTTAGCCAATGCAGATACGCCGAATTATAAGGCGCGTGATGTCGACTTCCGCCAAGCCTTAAGTGCCGAACAGGATAAGTTTTCTAAAGATACTCTGCCAATGACCAGCACGAGTGGTAAGCATATGAGCGGCGAATCACTGATGAACACTCAAGATTTTTTAAAGTATCGCATGCCGACACAGCCTTCTCTAGATGGTAATACGGTCGAGGCGCACATCGAAAAAGCGCAATTTATGGAAAATGCGATGCAACATCAAGCGACCTTGGAATTTATTGATAGCAAAATTCAAGGTATTCGTGGAGCTTTGAAAGGCGAGTAGCCCTTAAGGATTTAGGAGAGAGTTATGTCTTTATTTAATGTTTTAGATATTTCCGGATCAGGGATGCATGCGCAGACTGTGCGTTTGAATACCATCGCCTCGAATATGGCCAACGTTGATAGTGTCAGCTCCAATAAAGAGGATACCTATCGTTCCAAGCAGCCGGTTTTCCAAACCATTCTCGAAGGTAATATGAATGAACCTGCGATGGGTGTCCGTGTTAAAGAAATTGTCGAAAACCAAGCGCCGTTAAAAATGGAGTACAGCCCAAATCACCCGATGGCGAATGAGGAAGGTTATATCTTCCGCCCGAATGTTGATGTGACCGAGGAAATGGCAAATATGCTATCGGCATCGCGTTCTTATGAAACCAATATCGAAGTAATGAATACCTCAAAACAACTCCTGCTGCGTACTATCCAGCTAGGCAAGTAATTTTAGAGATTAAGGAGTTTTAAGATGGCAGATTATACCGTTCCAACAGCAACCGGCGCGACCACAAGTACCAGCTATATCGAACAATCGCAAACCAGTTCAAATCCAGCTGCGTCAGCACCAAATAACGCGCTAGACCAAGCAGACTTTTTGCGCTTGCTAACCACTCAGCTGCAGAATCAAGACCCATCTGATCCGATGGATCCAACCCAGTTTGTCACTGATATGACTCAAATGAGTCAGTTGGAAGCGACCACCAAAATGAATGAATCTATTTTGGCAATGACGACCAGTTTCCAAAATATGCAGACTATGCAGGCAGCCTCAATGATCGGCAAAAACGTACAAGTTAACGGTAACGATTTTTCTCATACAGCGGGAGAGCCTTCGCCATTAACGCTTAATTTAGATCAGCCGTTACAAGATGTCACCGTGGTTATCTCCGATGATGACGGCATGGTTCAAGAGATATTTTTGGATGATCTATCGAGCGGTGAAGAAATTGTTGATTGGGACGGACTAGATCAGGACGGCAATCAGCGCGGCTCGGGCGTTTACAGTCTAACTGTGTACGGCACTGATGAAGAAGGTGAAGTACAAATGGTAGATACCATTGTCGGTTCTCGCGTCAATACGGTAAGTATTGCCGATGACAGTACCGTCACTTTGACACTGGCAACCGGTGAGCGTGTTTCGATGGACGAAGTACGTGAAATTGGTGGGTAAACCAATTTAACAGGCGGCGAAAATTGCCGCTTTTAATGCGATTTTTGGCTTAAAAAGTTGGCATCGCAATTGCTAAAACCAGTTCAACAATAACGAATTAATTTACAACACTTGCCCGCTATCTGTATTAACGGCCAAGAAGTTAAAACCTTTAATAAAAAGGTTTTAAAAAAACAAAATAAGACACACAAGGAGAATGATCATGGGTGTAGCTTACGATTTAAACGCTTTAAGTGGTATTAATGCAGCGTCAAGCGGCTTAGGTGTTATTTCTAATAACTTGGCAAACTCACAGTCTGTCGGTTTTAAAAGTTCGCGTGCCGAGTTTTCCGACCTGTTTTCAGGCGCACAAAACTCACCGGGTAATGGTGTGCGTGTAGACTCAATCACTCAAGATTTTAGCCAAGGGACTATTACCGGTACCGGACGTGAACTGGACATGGCCATTGACGGCGAAGGTTTCTTTGTATTGGAAGACGTTAGTGGTCGTTATGAAAATATCTTTACTCGGAACGGCTCATTTAAACTCGATAAAGATGGTTTTTTAACTGACCAGACGGGCAATAAAGTACAAGGTTTTAATTTAAACTCAACCCTATCTACGGAAACTAATCCAGTGTTTGATACCAGTTTGGCATCTATTGATTTGGATGAGTTAAATAAAACGCCAAAGGCCACCGATGAAATGACCTTTGATATTAACCTTAACGGGGAGGCGGAGACTAATTTTTACGCTGGTGGCCTGAATAGTGGTGGTACAGATGATAGCTCAGTAGGGTCAGATGATAGCCTTCAGCAGCTGTTATATCCAGAATCAAATGCCGGTCCGTACCAAGGGTTCCCCGATTTTACTACCAAGAAAACCATTTACGATAGCTTAGGTGGCGAGCATACGTTAAACGCTTCGTACTACAAACGTGATGTGGTTGATGTAGCCGATTCGCAGACTGATGCAAACGGTGCGGTTTTAGGTGCCCCTGGTGATCCGGGTGCAGTTAAATACACCTCTTGGATTGTCCAATACACTGTGACAGATGCTGAAGGAAATATTACAGGGCATTTAGCTGGAACGGATGGTAATTTATTAGCGCCAGATGGAACTGGTGCTCAGGCGGCTGGTCAAGTATACGAGTTGCGTTTTGATACAAATGGTAACTATATGGGCGCTTACCAGCCGATTGATTATAAAGATGGCATCTCAGACCCAACGACAGTGACTGGTGCAGCAGATCAAGATCCAGGTTCAACCGCCCCTGTGTTGAATGCTACAGATTTAAGTAGTGGGCCTGGTTGGGTTGCTGTCGGTACGCCGACAACGGGTCAACCAAGTTTGAACTTTGTGATTGACAGTCCATTGACTGGTGCTACCGACCCGCTTGGTGGTGAGACGACGACGCCTGATAATTTCCAGATTGCGCTAGATTTCAATGATATGACACAATTTGCTGGAACGAACAACCTCCGCGGCGTAACTCAAAATGGTTATTCAACGGGTGATTTGATTGGTTTGAATACCAGTTTAGATGGGGTTATTGAAGCGCGTTACTCGAATGGTCGTTCAGTTCCAGTTGCTCAGTTAGCAATGGCAAACTTCACTGATAAAAATGCGATGACGAAATTGGGTGGTCAAACCTATGCTGAGTCATTTTCATCAGGTGCGGTACAGCTAGGCACTGCGCAGAATTCAGGTTTCGGTTCGATTAATGCCGGTTCTCTTGAATACTCGAATGTGGATGTTGCCGGTGAATTGGTCAATATGATCCAAACACAGCGTACGTACCAAGCGTCTGCTCAAGTTATCTCGACTTCGCAGCAGCTAACGCAAACTATCCTACAGCTATAGTTAATTAGCGAATCTACTAGGCCGGCACTTTTTGCCGGCTTTTTTATGTTCTGAATATTCTCTTCCGTTAGCTTCTTTAACGGCCATTTCTAAATATCTTTAGAGAAATTTTTTCTAAAAAACGCTCTTTTTTGGCACGCTCTCTGCTGAATACCCTTTGAAAAAGATAAGTGAGTCAAATCGCTAACACATAAGGGAACTTTTTTAATTAAAAGTTAATCTCAATGGATTGAAAATTGACACTGTAGTGTCACCAGAGATGTTGAGCAGGATGCGGTAAACATCTCCGAGAGTTTTACATGAGTGGGTCGCGATAGAAAAATGAGGGAAAATTAGTCTGATTTAGGCGAGAAACGCAGGTAATAGCTAGCTATTGGCCGGTTTTTCAACAACAAGCAGGCAAATTTTAACCATTTTTATTTGTGAATCTATCTTGTGTAAAGCTCTCTCTTTTTAATTTTTTACGTTGGAGTCTGAATTATGGATCGGATGTTATATGTGGCAATGAGTGGCGCTAAGGAAGTCATGCTTTCGCAGGCGAATAACTCGAATAATTTAGCAAATGCCAATACCGATGGGTTTAAGAAAGACTTCAATATTTTTCGAGCACAGCATATGGAAGGGCCGGGGCAGCATACCCGCGCTTATGCCTTGGATGAGCGTCCGGCAACGGATTATACGCCGGGCGCGATTAAGGTGACTGGTCGTGAATTAGACTTGGTAACGCACGGCGATGGTTTTATGGCCGTGCAAACGCCAAGAGGCGATGAAGCCTATGTTCGTACTGCCAGCGCACAGGTTTTACCGAATGGCGATATGGTTGATGTTAAAGGGAATCCGATTTTAAACGAAGGCGGTGCGCCAATTAATGTGCCACCTTATGAAAGCATTACCATCGGTGACGATGGAACCATCTCGATTGTTCCTGCCGGTGCACAAAGTAATCAGCAAGTGATTTTGGATCGCTTGCGTTTGGTGAAACCGGACGTGCAGAATTTATATAAAGGGTTAGATGGTTTTAGCCGTCAACGCGAAGGCTCGCCGGAATTGAACCAAGAAAATGTTGCGGTAGTGAGTGGTGCTTTAGAAACCAGTAATGTCAATACTGCGGAAGCGCTGGTCAATATGATTGAGCTGTCTCGTAAATACGAGCTACAAGTCAAAATGATGGCAACCAGTAAAAACCACGCACAGAAATCCGACTCATTGTTGTCGGTACGCTAGTAAAGTTTAGGAGATAAGATTATGAACCACGCACTCTATATTGCCAAAACGGGTTTAGAGGCTCAGCAATTTCGACTTGCTGCTATCTCTAATAATATTGCTAACGCCAATACTTATGGTTTTAAAGCCGGTCGTGCCGAATTTAATGATCTGATTTATCAAAATGTTCGTCAGCCGGGGGCGCAAGCTACTCAAGATGAAGCGAATACACTGCCATCTGGCTTGCAACTTGGAACCGGTGTAAAAGCAATTGGGGTTCAAAAAATCCACACCCAAGGTAATGTCATGGTGACGGATAATCAGCTGGATTTGATGGTTGAAGGCAAGGGCTTTTTCCAAGTGCTAGATCAGGATGGAAATTTGATGTATACCCGTGACGGCTCTTTTGAAGTCAATCAAAACGGTGACATCGTAACCTCTTCGGGTTATTTGTTAGAGCCGAATATCAATATTCCTCAGGATACGACTGAAATTTCCATTACGAATGACGGTGCGGTGTTTGTGTCGCAGCCTGGTAATGTTGGGCAGAACCAGATTGGTCAAATTGAATTGGCAACTTTTATTAATCCGGCAGGTTTGGAAGCTCTTGGTAAAAACTTCTTTGCGGAAACGACTGCGAGCGGTGCGCCAAATATCAATAACCCTGATACCGCTGAAGCCGGTTCGGTTCTGCAAGGTGCTTTGGAAGCTTCTAATGTGAATACGGTAGAAGAGTTAATCGGCATGATTGAAGCGCAGCGAACTTATGAAATGAACTCGAAAGCGATTTCTGCCGCCAACGGCATGATGCAGTACTTGAATAACAACACCTAATAGCGTTTTTGACTAGAAAACGTTAAGGAGGTCTTATGAATTACACAATGAAAACATTTATCGCCGGACTTGGCTTAGTAATGGTTGCACAATTGACTGGTTGTAGCAGTACGCCGCAGCGTCATCAAGAATTAAATTATGCGCCGAGTTATCCGGTGAATATCCCTAAACCGCAGCAGCCAACCAATGGGTCGCTGTATCAGCCGGGGGCGATGACGTTATTTGATGATTCTCGTGCGCATCGGATCGGCGATATTATTACTATTAATCTTGATGAAAGTATGACTGCCAATAAAAAAGACGAGGCCAAATACGACAAATCCAATAGTCAAGATTATGGCATAAGTGCGCCATTGAACATTACTTCTCCAGGAGGCGTTGTCGGTAGTGTGGTTGGTGGTGTTAGTAATGCCACAGTTGGTCTTGGGCTTGGTTACGGATCGAATGGTTCTTTCTCAGGCAAGAGTGATGTTAAGCAGAACTCTAGCCTAAGTGGCTCAATTTCGGTGACGGTTGTAGAGGTGATTCCCAATGGTAACTTGATGATTCGTGGCGAGAAGTGGATCACCATCCATGAAGGGGATGAAGTCGTACAGTTTGCCGGTATTATTCGCCCAGACGATATTCAACCGGATAATACGATTTCGTCACAAAAAGTCGCTGATGTGCGCTTAGTCTACAAAGATGTTGGCATGAGCGGCGATACTGCCCGCGCTGGTGTGGCAACCGAATGGTTGAATCGTTATTGGCCGTTCTAACAACAAGCAAGATAAAGAACATATTTAGGGAAACGCAGAACGAGTCCAAATGACTTCAGGCAAAGTAAAATTTTGGCTAGGGAAACGCAGAACAAGTCCAAATGACTTCAGGCAAAGTAAAATTTAGGCTAAGCAAGGCTTCTGTTTGCAGTCATGTCTAGACCTGGCAAAAACAGATAACACCGCTTAGACAAATTTTACAAAGCCTCTGTGGGCGAGGCTTTGAAGAGTAACTTCGTTGTTAGCGCTCTCAACCATAGCAAAGGCTATGCTTATCAAACGCTGCCTAGAATTTATCTCTTCAAACTCCTCGCTGA
>NZ_JAGETV010000045.1 GCF_017571465.1 Thiomicrorhabdus marina
TCCCATCCAGCTTGAATAGACAAACCACCATCAACATTCATTACATTCGTGCCAT
Organism: Thiomicrorhabdus marina; assembly: GCF_017571465.1. Taxonomy (GTDB): domain Bacteria; phylum Pseudomonadota; class Gammaproteobacteria; order Thiomicrospirales; family Thiomicrospiraceae; genus Thiomicrorhabdus; species Thiomicrorhabdus marina. The sequence goes on from NZ_JAGETV010000045.1 coordinate 56, forward strand.
TGAACTTGGTAGTTTCGGCAACACGATCAATTTCCGTTTTTAGTTGTTGAAACTCCAAGTCCATTTGACCTCGGTTTTCATCAGAGTAGGTTTCGTTCATTGATTGCAGACCTAACTCTCTCATACGCTGTAACATATTTGCTAGCTCTTCGGTTGCCCCATCAATGGTTTGCACCACTGAAATACCGTCATTGGTATTACGAATCGCTTGATCGGTACCACGGATTTGGAGATTCATACGATCTGTTACTGCAAGGCCGGCTGCGTCATCTGCTGAAGAGTTGATACGTAGACCAGAAGTCAAACGTTCCATTGACGTTGATTGCTCAGAGCTTGTAGTTCCAAGAACGCGAACCGCATTCAATGAGGCCATATTTGTGTTGATTACCATTGCCATGATAGTTCTCCCTTGTACTGTGTCAGTACGATTTGTGTGTTTTACTTTTTGGTTTAGTGGGCGATGTTTCTCGCCTTCAATCTCTTTAACGGCACATACGGAAGTTCTTTAGTTTTTTTTCTATTTTTTTATAAGTAAATTTCCTATACCTAATAAAAAACCCTATTGACACCTAGAGTAGCAGTGCAAAATCATCGGTTATATCGGTATTAACCGCTTTAAAGCGACTGGAGATTGTTAATCCTTAAATCTTGTCTTGTATACCCATCAGATATACAATAAAAGAAATTCATATTTAGAGATTCACCGTTATGATGCAAAAGCTACCAATCAATATGCGTGTTCTTCCAGAACAAAAAGCATTAATTTCACAAGCCGCTGCTATTTTAAAAATGGATAGAACGGCTTTTATTTTGAATACCGTATGCAGGGAAGCGGAAGAAGTCCTTTTAAACCAAAGGGTGTTCTTACTTGATGACAAGGCGTTTGACCAATTTGAACAAGTCCTTGAGAAACCATTGCCAAACAGCGCTGAACTAGAAAAACTTTTGTCAGAGAAATCACCTTGGGAATGATTAACCCACCTGAATTATTGGCAGTTCATCACGATACTAATGAGTTCAATTGCGGAAAACCGGTTCTGGATAATTGGCTAAAAAACCAAGCATTAAAGAACCAAACAAATCGCGGTTCAAGAACTTTTGTTATCACATCCGGTAATCGAGTGGTAGGCTATTACGCCCTTGCTTCAGGCGCTGTGGAACGCACCCAAGTTGCTTCTAACATCGCTAGAAATATGCCGAATCCGATACCGGTTGTCATTCTTGCCCGATTAGCAATCGATATAAATTTCAAAGGTCTTTCGTTGGGAAAAGGGTTATTGAAGGATTCGTTACTTAGAAGTTTGAATGTCGCTAATGAAATTGGGGTTAAGGCAGTATTAGTCCACGCACTCGATAAAGAAGCCCGCACTTTCTATGAGAGGTTTGGGTTTCAACCAATGCCGGAACAAGACAACACTTTAATGATTTCGATTTCTAATATCGAAGCGCTTTTAAGAACGTGAATGAGTTAAGACCCAAACTAAACAGCTTGAGCCTTAACTCATTCACGTTATGTTTGATGATTATTTTGCTTAGCAAGAAGCACTTTATCAACATACTGGCGGGCTTCTTCGGTTTGATGGTTTGCTTTTAATTTATTGTAAACTTGCGCGATGGGTAACCGATTCACTTCTTGAATCGCTTTTTCAGGCTGTGGATCAAATAACTTTAATACGGTATTGAGCCCAGAATTATAAGCGGAGATGGCCAGTAACTCTTTCTTACGATCATCTTGTACTTCAGCAAAATAATGGTGTTGCAGGAGGCCTAGATACGCAACACCGATGCGAATATTATTTTCTGGATTCAGCAATTCCGTTTCCGATGGTGATCGCTCTTTGCCATCGATCATTTCCAAAACATCTCGACCCGCCGCATTCGCTTTAATTTGCATTAACCCCAAAGCATTTGAACTGCTCCGCGCTAATGGGTTGAAAGCGCTTTCGACTTCCATCACCGCCATTACCAAATCTAATGGAACATTAAACTCTTGAGCAAATTGTTCAGCCCATTGGCGATATTGATTCAATTGCGATGAATTTAAGGTAGCAATGGCCTTAGGCTGCAATTCGAAGGCCGAAGCGACTATCTGATCTTTAGAATGCAATGGGATACTGATGTGTAAAAATTGCTGATTATCGTCCTCAACCCAATAGGCATTGTCATTCATTAATACCTTGGCATATTCATAAGCTTGTGCTGGATAGCGAATCGAGAAATTCGATTTATCTCGTACTTGGTTAAAATAATAAGGCTTCGCAGCCAGATTAAATTTGGCTGGTTGTAGAAAATTTGTCTCTTGTAAACCCGATTGCGAAAGCATGATTCTACTAAGTACTTTTTTGATTTGCGAAGTCCGTGCTAAATGTGCAGGAAATTCCACGACAATCTCATCTTCATAAGCATGTGCTTGAATCGTCGTTACTGGAAGATTAGGCTTAAGTTCCTTCTCGGCGGCATAAACATCGCCACTTTTTTCATAACTTGAAAGCTCAGGCTCTTGTTCAGGAGAACTTTTAACAACTGATTGAAAAGTAGCTCTTTTTTCCAAAGGGACCTTTTCTGCGCTTGTGTCTTTAATTTCTGGCGTCTGTGCGGTCGCGGTACTATTGTCATTAGAAATTTTTGGCAGAGCTAGAGCTTGGGGGGCCAACTGAGTGCTTGCCGTTGATTCAACCAATGAGGACTGCGGCGTCATTACAGGAAGAGAGTCACTAAGTACGCGATTCGTTACCATTCCCAAGGATGGCGTTGAATCAATTGGCTGGCTGACAGTAGGAATAAATGCTTTTTGTGGCGCTTGTTGTTTTGCCCAACCATGCATAGAGGAAGCGTAGGAAGCGCCAAGCAGTAATACTGAACTGCCTGCAATAATCCAAAGACTTGATGACTTTTTTAAAAACATTGTACTGCTTACTCAATAACCTTTTTATAAGTAGTCATTAAGCAAGAGCAGTACCAGTTTTCAGAGGTTTAATTAGCGAAGGTAATTAAATAAGGACATTTCATTGACGCGGGTAAAAACTTGCTGAGCCATTTGCAAAGCATTTTGCTGCTGAGTTAAATCGGTAATCCCTTGCACAATATCGAGCTCTTCGAGATTCATACGACGTTCTTCGAGCGATAGCTTGAAGGTTTCACCAGAATCATACTGCGATTCAATTCTGTTTTGGCGACCACCAATTTCTGCTCGAACTTGAGTAAGCTGTTCAACAGAAGCATCCATATCTTGAACTAATAACCCCATGCCCGAAGTATCATTGTTTTCAAGATCTCTCTTCAACTCATATAACACGTTCAGAATATTATGTTCTGGCGGGTTAACGTCATCGCTTGTGACCGAAATATCCGCAACATCTTCTCCAATCGCGCCGGTAGTGGTTTCAAATACTAGATTCTCATTATCAACCAAAGCACCGGATTGCCAACCGGTTAAAGTCCCTGTGTAAGTACCCGTTGCAGCACCACCGGTTGTTGCACCGTCGGCTAAATTTTCAAAAGCAAGGGCAACTTCTTTCGCGGAGAGTGAAGTATCAGCCGTATAGGTTAAACCAGCAACGGTAATCGACTGCCCTTCCGTCATTGGATAAAATTTAAGATTGGCTTGTTCTAAAGCTCCATCGTTGTTGATTTCTTCAACAAAAGGCAAAGCACTTTTTAGTGTTGAAACTGGATCAGGAATTCCAAAAACTCTCGCGCCATTATCGGTAATTCTTACTCGACTTGAATCGCCGTAATCATTAGGATTTAACGTATTATCCGAATCAAAGCTAATTTGAACAAAACGTGAGCCATAATTTGCCAAAGGATCATAGTCATCTCCGGCATTTTCATTGCCGATATAAGAGACATACCCCGGATTGACTTGATCGCTGACAAATGCCTGCTCAACATTAACATTACTTCCGGCAAACAACTTCTCGCCCTCTGAAGTACTGTAATTCATTAAATTGCTTACATGCTCAATTAACTCACCAATTTCCGCTGCAGTTGCTTTTCGATCACCTTCATTATAGGTGTCGTTCATCATCTGAATGGTAAGCTCTCTCGCTCGCTGTACCGCAGAAATCACATCCGTAATTGCGGTCTCTTCTTGGACCAACTGGGACTTTGCAAAATCACCATTTTTTGCATATTGGTCAATGGTATCCATGGTACGGTTCAATGCATTAATTTGACTTAAAGCAACCGGATCATCTCCTGGCGCATTGACACGCTTACCGGTGCTTAACTGTAGCTGGGTTTGTAGGATATCTTCCTGATGCTTTTGAATCGAAGCCAAACCTTGACTATGAAACTGATTGGTCGAAATGCGCATTTGCCTATCCTCGTACTACGCTAATCAGCGTCTGAAACAATGATTGCGCAGTTGAAATAATTTGAGCGGATGCTTCATACGCTTGCTGGTAGCGTAATAAGTTTGCCGCTTCTTCATCTAAACTGACCCCGGAGAGTGATTCACGACGATCCACAATCTGTTGAAACACATTCTCTTGAGCGGTCAGTTGAATATCCGTTGATCTAACATAGAGCCCAACATTACTCGCCATTATCGAATAACCACCAAGTAATGTTGAACTTGCATTACCGTTATCGTCACTTAGCAAAATATCTTTAGACTGCAAGCTGGCAATATTTGCCATATTCGTATTATCGCCATAAGCAGCAGGCGCTGGACTGGCAAAACTCATAAATCCGGTTGTTGCATCATCAAACTCAAGTTGAGAGATGGTTCCATCGCCATCGGTATCCAATAGATCACCGCCATCACCGCTAACTTCCGCAGAAAATACACTATTAAATTCTGCAACTGTCATACCTAGAGGGTCTGTATCATCAATCCCAGTTGCAGCAATAAAACTGCTGTAGGTAACAATACTGTCGGTGTCTTCAGCACCTAAAGCAATCGCTTCGTTATAGTATGGCGTTAAAGACTGAACTAATGGCGATTGACCTCTTGCCGCAATTTCATTTGGTTCTTGAATAAGCGTTGCAAAGTCTTCCAGAATATCTTTATGAGGTTGAACAATAAAACTATCTCCTTGAGAGTAAGTACCGTTGTCACCTTTAAACTCTAGGCCATCAATAGTAGTAGAGCTATTTTTAGCGAAATCGCCTAATAATTCTCTCGTATTTCGATCAAGTACATAAAAACCACCGTTACCACCATCTAATGATTCGTCATACCGCAGCTCATACTCACGCGACTCGAATTCACCAATTGCCTGCATTGCATTATCTAAATACGCTTGCTTTTCATCATAGGTCGTAGGCTGAGTGGTAAATGGAGGTTCAGGCGTTGTCGCGGTTGGTTTTACCGGATTAAACGTAACCGAAATTCCACTGCCATCAGAACTACCGTCGGCATTGTTTGAACTTTTCAAAACATCCGCAGATAAAGGCGTAAACAAACTTTGTCCCGGATCGCCATTTAAATCCCATCCCTGGTAATGTTGCCAGTTCATCGAAGCAACCATGCCATTAATGGTTAAACCTAAATCATTCTGCGCCTTATCGAGCATCTCCGTACGGAAATCAATTACGCCACCCAGTTCACCACCGGTAATTTTATCGGTAATCACTTGGCGAGCGCCGCCGATATAGGTATAAATTTCAATTCGACCTTCATCAGGATAAGGACTTTGAGCTGCTTGCAAATAGGTCGCATTGTTATCGCTGATTAAAGGAACTTTTCCGCCGCCGGTATGAATCTCGATGGTTCCGTCTTGTTGCGGGTAGGTATCAATATCAATGTATTTGCTCAATTCCAAAATAGCTTGATCTCGTTGATCAAGAAGGTCATTTGGTGCTTGACTACCAACCGATAACGCTCGGGCAACTTCATCATTAATACTCTGAATCGTTTTTAAACGATCATTCACTTCAGTTGTCAAATCTTTTAACTGCGTATTAGTCTGAGATTCAAGACTCTCTAGCACATTCGTCAAATTTCCGACATGACTTTGTAAACTACCTGCTTCATCCAATAATAACTGGCGCGATACTTCAGACGTTGGATTAGAAGCAACGGTTTGCAGGCTGTCGAAGAAACGTTGCATGAAGTCTTTCACACCTTCATCATTACCGGCAACAATCCCTTCGACCTGTGTCGCTAATGAGTATGAGGATTCATAGCGCTGTACAAGTGACTGACTCGTGTAGAGTTGATTCTGGATATATTCCGCATTAATACGCTCGATGCTACTAACTGCAGAACCGCCGCCAAGATATGTCGAACCCGCTAAATTTGGAGTGCTGCTGACAATATCAGCACGCTGGCGGCTATAGCCTTCAGTATTGACATTGGCTACGTTATGGCTGGTGACGTCCAAAGCCGTTTTAAAGGTTCGGGTCGCTTGGGTACCAATGGTTAACATATCTGCCATAATTTATCTCCAATCGATTTTTCGACCGATTCTCTCGTCATTACTGTTGTCTAAATTTCAATGCCGTCTCGGTACTGGCAATCGGATGATTTAAAACCGACTGCTCGTTATTTCCGGTATTAGGTGCAGAGACTGTTGCTAATTTTTTCTGCTCTTGCATTGCATTGAACTGCTCCGGTGTATACACATTGTCGACTTTCGGAGCCAGTTGCTCAACAATGCTATCGGCCAAACCTAAAGAACCTTTAGTAGAAAGTGTTTGCGCCAACTGGCTGTCGTGCCAATCTTTAAAGAAATCGCCCTGATTGCCGTCTAGCCAACCGTCATCAAACGAAACCTTACGCGCCTCTTTCATAATCTGTTGCAAAAACAACGCTTCAAACTGTTCAGCAACCGGACGCAAGGCTTCTTTCGGGTCTTGTTTCGCGGTTTTACGCAAATCATTTAAAGCATTACTGTCAGCGACATTTTGCGCTTTCTGACGCACCGAGTCGATTGCGTTCAGGTTTTTAAAATCCATCCTTTCCATCTTACTGCGTCCATTTTAAATAATCATTAATTCTGCTTTTAGAGCGCCGGACTGTTTTAATGCTTCCAAAATCGCCACTAAATCGCCTGGCGCCGCGCCGACTTTATTGACCGCTTGCACGATATCATCCAGTGACACCCCTTTCGGGAAAGTAAACATACGGCCACCGGCTTGATCAACGGCAACTTCACTATTACCCGTTACCGCGGTACCGCCGCCGCCAAATGCATTTGGCTGAGAAACTTGCGTATCTTCTGTGATTTTTACCGACAAACTGCCGTGCGTGACCGCCGCAGGGTTAACCGTTACATGCTGACCGATAACCACCGTACCTGTGCGCGAATTAACGATAATACGCGCTGGCGCATCGCCGGTTACCACTTCCATATTCTCGACCAACGATAAAAATGCCACACGTTGATTGGCCATACGCGGCGCCATGACTTCAACCGTTTCCGCATCCAACGCTTTCGCCGTACCGTCACCAAGTTGTTCGTTAATGGTATTCACTAAGTTGGTTGCAGTGGTAAAGTCGGCATTTTTTAGATTCAAACGAATGGTATTGCCTAAATCAAAGCCGGTATTCACGGTTTTCTCGACCGTCGCGCCATTTGGAATACGCCCGACACTCGGTACATTAATAGTAATACGAGAACCATCCGCCCCGCTGGCATCCAAACCACCGACAACCAAGTTACCCTGCGCCAAAGCGTACACATTACCGTCAACCCCTTTTAAAGGGGTCATCAGTAAAGTACCACCACGAAGACTTTTCGCATTACCAAGTGATGAAACAGTAATGTCGATTTTTTGACCCGATTTGGAGAAAGCCGGAAGTTCAGCATGAACCGCAACCGCTGCCACATTTTTGGCATTGGTATTGGTACCGTCTGGCACCTTGATTCCAAACTTATTTAACATGCTCAACAAGCTCTGCTCGGCAAACGGCGTTTTATCGCCCGAACCATTCAAGCCGACAACCAGACCATAACCGACCAAGTGGTTGGAACGCACACCGCCAACATTGGCAATATCTTTAATGCGTTCGGCATAACTATAACTACTCCAAAACATTGTCATAGTCAGTAGAACCAGTATCAGGTGTCGCATAACCCCTCCTAAATCGTAATCACGGGTAAACCCTTTGAGATTAACAAAGCAGAGAGCATGCCAGAAAAGAGATAGGATTAAGCAGACAATAGCGAAAAAACAGGAGAAAAGAAAAAAGCTGACCCGCAAAAAGGAGATTGAAAAACGGATCAGCGTAGAAACAGTGAAATTATAAATTTCTTAGCAGAGCTTTAGTAAATTATTTACAGCATAATTTAGGCCAACTAACCCAAAAACTAGATAAAAATACTTATAAAAACCGAATAAACTCTTATCAACTACGACAATAAAGAGCAAACAGACGCCTAGGGAAACGCAGAATAAGTCCCCATTGACTTCAGCGAGGAGTTTGAAGAGATAAATTCTAGGCAGCGTTTGATAAGCATAGCCTTTGCTATGGTTGAGAGCGCT
>NZ_JAGETV010000046.1 GCF_017571465.1 Thiomicrorhabdus marina
CCATAGCGATGGCTATGCTTTGCGAAACCTGCCTAGAATTGACTGCTTCAAACACCTCGCTGAAGTCAATGGGGACTTATTCTGCGTTTCCCTAAAAACGAATCCTTGGGTAAAAATTAATAACGGTTATTTGCCCGCACAATGAACTTTGTGAAAAAAATTTTACCCGCTTATCAAGAGTATACTCTTTTTGTACGTACTTTCACGTAAAAGATAAGTTTTTTGTCCCTGTTATTGATTTTCTAGGTCAATTTGACCTTCTCTAAAGATAAAACAATGACATAGGCTGGCTTCACAATAAAATTGCTCGACTGGATGCCTAAAAATAAAAACGTTGTCACAAAGCACTGATTTATTAGGGAAACGCAGAACATGAAATTGAGTAATAGCAGAAAAGATTTGCCGAGAACTCAAAAGCTCTCAAGCGACGGCATAGAACAGGAATGGTATAACGAGGGCGAGAAGTAAATTAATCCCAATATTTACTCTTAGGGAAGTGCAGAACAAGTCCAAATTTTACTTTGCCTGAAGCCATTTGGACTTATTCTGCGCTTCCTTAGAATTACTGTATAAAAAACCCCGCCTAGACAAAAGAGCCTAGCACAGGGTTTTTACCTGACAAAGATGTGCCTTAAGCGTTTAAAGCATCACTGACAATCGCTTGCGCTTCTTTCAGAATAGCATCTAAATGCGCTTGATCTTTAAACGATTCGGCATAGATTTTATAGATGTCTTCCGTGCCGGACGGACGTGCCGCAAACCAACCGTTTTCGGTGGTGATTTTCAGACCGCCGATGGCCGCGCCATTTCCCGGTGCATGGGTTAGTTTGGCGGTAATCGCTTCACCGGCTAGGGTATCAGCCTTAACCATTTCCGGTGAGAGGTTTTTCAGAATGGCTTTCTGCTCACGGTTCGCCGGCGCATCAATACGGGTGTAAATCGGCGTGCCAAACTGTTGCGTCAATTCTTGATACAACTGTCCCGGATCTTTGCCGGTTACCGCGGTAATTTCCGCCGCCAGCAAGTTCAGGATAATCCCGTCTTTATCGGTACTCCAAGGCCCGCCATCGAGACGTAAAAAAGAAGCGCCAGCCGATTCTTCACCACCAAAACCGAATGAACCTGTTTGTAAACCGTCTACAAACCATTTAAAACCAACCGGCACTTCAGATAAGTTTAGATTAGATGCTTGCGCCACGCGGTCAATCATCGAACTGGAAACCAGTGTTTTGCCGACTGCTGCATTGCTAGGCCAATTTGGACGGTGATTGAAAAGGTAATCAATTGCCACTGCCAAATAATGGTTCGGGTTCATTAAACCGGCTGACTTGGTAACAATTCCGTGGCGGTCAACGTCCGGGTCATTACCGAACGCCAAGTCGAAATCATCTTTCAAATCTATCAGACCAGCCATTGCATAAGGTGACGAGCAATCCATACGGATTTTGCCGTCTTTATCGACGTGCATAAAACTGAAAGTCGAATCAACACTACTGTTAACCACCGTGATATCCAGACCGTAATGCTCGGCAATCGGTTGCCAGAAATCGACACCGGCGCCGCCCATCGGGTCAACACCGATTTTCAAGCCGGCTTCCTTGATTGCCGCCATATTGATAACGCGTTCCAGACCTTCGATATAAGGCGTCATCAAATCGGTCGGTTCGACAAATTCGGATGCCATTGCATCGCTTAATGCCAAGCGTTTTACATCAACCATGTCGTTTTCGATAATCACATTGGCGCGACTCTGCACCCAGTCAGTAATATCGGTGTCGGCAGGCCCACCATTCAGCGGATTGTATTTAAAACCGCCATCTTGCGGGGGATTATGCGAAGGGGTAATGATGACCCCATCGGCAAACCCGCCTTGACGACCTTCGTTGTACATCAAAATCGCATTCGAGATGACTGGCGTCGGCGTATAACGCCCGTTGCTTTGAATAATGGTTTTCACGCCATTCGCGGCAAACACTTCAATCGCCGTGGCGTGCGCCGCTTCCGATAAAGCATGAGTGTCCATACCGACAAACATCGGCCCATTGATATTCTCTAAACGACGGTACTCGACAATTGCCTGACAAATCGCTGCAATATGAGTGTCGTTAAATGTGCTTTTCGAGGAACAACCACGATGACCGGAAGTCCCGAAACCAACCGCCTGTTCCGGATTGGAAACATCCGGTTTAAGGCTGTAATAATCGGTCATCAGTTTAGGAATATTTTCAAGAATCGATGCTGGGGCTTTCTTACCCGCAAGTGGCGATAGTGACATAGAGACTCTCTGCTTTGTATCTATTAAAGATTTATGGTGAAAAAACAATTCACTTATCTTGGCTTTTTTCGTAGGACTATGCAAGTGACATCAATTGAATAAATCGGATATATTAGTAACCACTAATAACAAAACAAAGAAGGTTTTTATGTTTCAGAACTGCCAAGATTTAGCCGCACCGGAAAAGTATCAACTGCTAGTGAACGGCGTAGTCCCTCGCCCAATTGCTTGGGTCAGCACCTTAAGCGAACAAGGTATCAGTAATCTATCGCCTTATTCATTTTTCAGTGTCGCCAGCGTGAATCCACCAGTCTTAACCATCACGCAAGTGCCGGCACGCAATCGCCCGCATAAAGACACCATGTTGAATTTATTAGCGACCAAAGAGTGCGTGGTCAATGTGGTCACCGAAGACACGGCCGAGTTAATGAATGACTCCTGCGCCGACTATCCGCACGACACCAGTGAAATCGAGCAGCTGAATATTGAAACCAGCGTTAGCGAGCTGGTCAAGGTGCCGGGCGTCGCGGCCGCGAAAATGCGTTTTGAATGTAAACTTCGCGATACCGTCAGCATTTCCGATGAACCGGCTGGCGGAACTTTAATTCTGCTAGATGTATTAGGGATCTATGTTGCGGATGAGTTAGTCGAAGACCAGAAAATCCAAGGTGCAGCGCTAAAAGCGGTCGGTAAACTGGGAGGAAACGGCTACTGCAAACTGGATTCAACTTTCGAAATGGAACGGCCAACTTTGGCATAAGATGCCAAAAAGAGTAAATAAATCAAACTCTTGACGCTTGTTAAACGCAGAGGATAATCGATTACTAGCTAGTAATTTTCAGTAGTAAATTTTTAGGCAAGCGGAGGAATCAATGAGCAGACGAAGCCTTACCAAAAGCAAATCTCCACTAAAAAGCAGAAAGCTGCTGATCCTCACTTCAATGCTGATTCTTGGCTTACAACCGCAAAATGCCATTGCCGCAAGCTTACTGCCACTGATATAACTAGTGTCTATCCTCTCAAAGGGCTATCGGTCACTTCCCGATAAGCCCTTTTTTATTGCTCAATTTCAAACCGCATTTAATACATGATCTTATCGGTTTTCTGTTGCCAAAGCTTAAACGCTTGGGTAGCACTTTCTATCGGAATACGTTCACTCTGAATGGGTTGCAATGGCAATGGCTGACAGAGGTTCTCGGCAATCCAAACATCGTCAAAACCGATCGCTCGGGCGTCGGCACCGCTATTGGCATAAACGAGTTTTGGAATGCGTGACCAATAAATCGCACTCAAGCACATCGGACAAGGTTCACAGCTGCTGTAAATCACGCAATCGCTTAAATCAAAACGCTGTAGTTTATGGCTAGCAGCGCGAATCGCCTGCATTTCGGCATGCGCGGTCGGGTCATTGAGTTCCAATACCTGGTTCTGGCCGGAAGCAACGAATTCATTCTCGCAGACCACCACTGCCGCAAAAGGCCCACCGCAGTTTTGTTCAATCGCAGCCAGCGACAGATCTGCCGCCATTTGTAACCAATATCTATCACGCTCGTTAATCGTGCTCACTTACTTCATCTCTTTTTGGATTTTTGAATACAATACTATCTCAATAAATTAATTAACTGCCGAGAATATAATGAATCTAGCCTTAAAAAAATCACTGCGTAACAGTGCAATTTTAGCGTTCGTCATTGGAGCCATTGCGCTTTATCAAGGTGAAACAACGCAAACCACAATCCTTAGCGTTGTATTCAGTTTCTTAATTATGCTACCGGCTTTTTGGCTGTCATATTGGCTGACCAATAAAAATCAGGATTAATTGCTATGCTTCAAATATCTGCTCTCTCTTCCACCTGTAAAACCCTTGGGCTAATTATCTCTTCGGCATTGCTTTTTAGCGGCTGTAGTGCCCCTGTCAGCAAAGACTACAATCCAAATGTCGATTTCCAACGTTATCAAAACATCAGTTTTCTGCCGGCGGATCGAGTTGAGAACAACGCAATTCTAAAATACAAAGCTGAACAGCCGTTGCAAGCGCAGCGTATTAAAATTGCAATTGAAGAGAGCTTACAGGCGAAAGGGATTTCGGTTGAACGTGATCCAGCCAACGGATTTGTCAGCTATTATGTACAGACTGAAACCTACATGGCACAAGACCCGGTCAGTATCGGTTTTGGCTTTGGAACATTCGGTCGCCACGGCGGCATTATGTTCGGAGCAAACGAGCCGCTAGTTGAAAGCAAAGACTATAACCTGATCATCGATATTTACGACCCGAACTATCAAGTGGTGTGGCGCGGCAAAACCGAAGTTGATTTTACCTTAGCCAACAGCCCACAAGAGTCAATGCAGTTAATTCAAGCGGCAGTACAGAAAGTACTGGCAAACTTCCCGCCGAAAAAATAATTACAGCTGTTCAGCAAGAAACTGTAACAGTTGCTGCGCTTGTTGACGCTTCAATGAATCGACAAGCGCTTTTTGTTTTGTCGACGTGATAAGCGTCAGCTGATTCACATCGCTTTCAAAACCCAAATTCTCACCAACCTGATTGGCGCAAATCATATCCAACTTCTTGCGCTGCAATTTGCTAAGCGCATAGTCAATGACATTCTCTGTCTCTGCAGCAAAACCAACTACAAATGGTTTGTCGGCTTGTTCAGCAACCCAAGCAACAATATCAGGGTTTTTGACTAAATTTAACGTTAAGCCTTCCTGCCCGTCTTGCTTCTTAATTTTCTGTTCGCTGGATTCAGTCATTCTAAAATCCGCCACAGCAGCTGCACTAATAAAAACATCGGCTTGCTGGTAATTTTCTTGTACTGCGGCGAACATCTGCTGTGCGGAACGCACATCAATTCGTGTCACTTTATCCGGCGTTGCCAGATTAACCGGGCCTGCAATCAAGGTGACTTCTGCGCCAAACTTAGCTGCTTGCTCGGCAAGCGCAAAGCCCATTTTTCCGGAGCTACGATTACCCAAAAAACGCACCGGATCCAAATCTTCAAAAGTTGGACCAGCGGTAATTAACAGGCGTTTACCTTGCCAGAACGCATTGTCCACCTGCTCGTTCTGTTCGGCTAAAGCTTGCCAGCTCCGGAAAATATCAATCGCTTCCGGCATGCGCCCAGTACCAACTTCACCGCAAGCCTGTTCACCACTAGCCGGTTGCAAAACATGAAAACCACGCTGTTTTAATACCTCTATATTTTCTTGCGTAGCCGAGTTTTGCCACATCAATCGATTCATCGCCGGAGCCATAATCACCGGTTTATCGGTCGCTAAAATCAATGTCGTTAACAAATTATCCGCTAAGCCCATGCGAATCTTTGCCAAGGTATTGGCAGTTGCCGGTGCGAGAATAATCCAATCCGCCCAACGCGCTAGATCAATATGCCCCATACCCGCTTCTTGTTCAGTATCGAACAGACTGTCACGCACCGGATGACCACTCAACGCTTGAAAACTCAGTGGTTGAACAAATTGCTTGGCACCTTCGGTCATCACCACCTGAACTTGATGACCCGCCTTAATAAAATGACGGCACAATTCCAAAGACTTATAAGCGGCAATACCGCCACTCACGGCTAAAAGTATTTTCATTTTCGATTCAGATTAGCTTGTTAACATTTGTGACTATGATAAACCCTTGCCCTATTTTTTGGCAGTGTGGAGGTCAAAAAAGCTTTGAGTATGGGATACAAAAACATGAAAAAATTTAATATTTTGCACTTCAGCCTGTTTATATTTATCACGCTATTTTTAATCTCGGCACTCGATATTTATCATGACTTACATGATATGGGCGGTATGAATACTCATATATGGATAGAAATTGTTATGGCCATCCTTTCGCTGGTGGCATTTGGCTATATGCTGCATTCAATTCGACGCCATAAAATCAAATTAACGGATGTCAGCGAAAGCTTGGATCAAACTAAACAACAGCTAGATAGTGCGCAGGAGCAATCTCAAAAACTGCGCGGTGAATTTTCCGACATGATCCAGAAGCAATTCCAAACTTGGGCTTTCACTAATAGTGAAAAGGAAGTAGCACTATTACTGTTAAAAGGGCTGAGCCTAGATGAAATTGCTAATATCCGTAATACCAAAGAGAAAACGGTACGCCAGCAAGCTTCTAACCTCTATAAAAAAGCTCAGGTTGCCGGCCGACATGAATTAGTCGCCTATTTCTTTGAAGATCTACTGATTACTAATACTGAGTCCTCAGCAACATAACTAAAATTCTCTCCTAGAAGTCTAGCCACGCCCGCGTGGCTTTTTTATGTCTGCCGTATTTACTTCTTCCTTTGTTAACTGGGTCGCGGCAACATCAGCGAAGGTCTTGCCAATAGCCTAAATAAACACCAATAACACCCTGTTTAAAAAGCATAGAAGGCTTGAGAATAATCGAGTAAGGAGGATTCGAGCGGTGCAGAAACACAAAAAGCAAACGCCACGGTAATCCCCCCGAAAAATAAACGCAGTTAAAAGTAGAATTTTCTCGTAATCTACACGCAGGAGATTCTGCATGAAAAAATCAAAATTCAGTGAT
>NZ_JAGETV010000047.1 GCF_017571465.1 Thiomicrorhabdus marina
TCAGTCGGCAATCCAAGACCTGCTGTTAGTTGATCCACGACATCGGTTGCACCGTCAACGACTTGGTCAACTGAGCCCGCAGTGATCGTTTCATCAGGCTCACCGCCTAGAAGGCTACCACCTAGAACATCAGCAATACCATTCCCTATGGTAGGATCTCCAAGAGGAGTTTCGCGTCCTAAGGTGTCAGTAAGATCTGTAACAACACCACCAACTTGATTTAGTAAGTCTGCAACAGGAGATAATACTGGGTTAAGCACTGTCGCAACACTGCCGACAGTATCAAGTACATCACCTACAGTGTTAAGGAGATCATCATCAACTGAACCAAGTGCATCATCCAGAGCATCCATAACTGGAGCTAAAACCTCCAGAGCAGGGACATCAGCTACGCCAGATAAACCATCATTAGTTCCATTATGTAAGACATTGACATCTAAAAACTGTTTTTCAGAATCTGTTGCACTCAAACCACCTGCATCCACTACAGTTAACCCGTAAGTTCCTCCAACAACAGCTCCTGTACCTAGTAAAGAACCAAGAACACTAGTATCCTTAATTTCCACTCTTTCCATGGCTGCGTTAGTTTCGTCTTCTGTCATAGGATTACCATCCTTACGACTAACCTTAACAGTTTGCCCATCATCAGTGACGTCATAGTTGTATGTCGGATCATTTTGCGGCACAACAAATTCATTATTACCAATGACTTTGTTTAAACCTAATAAATCCTGTCCAACACCATTATCAATGCTCATTTCCGTATATTGGATTTCATCTTCAGCATCACCAGCAGTAAATACTTTCTCAGGTTGGTAATTAACAATATCCAATACGCCTAATTCAATAGGAGGATTACTTTCTCCATTTGTTGAAGGCGACGTTGTCGAACCCGAAACATTTAAATTTCCTGATAGAAGTTCATCATTAGCCGTCCCTGTATTCAATACACCAAGACTGACATTATTTAACCCCGTCTCTGCTAAGCTAATATCTTCTAGCGGTAGCGCATCTAAACTAATGTCTTCTAACGGCAAAGCTTCTAAGTTAATATCTTCAAGCGGGAGTGCTTCCAAGCTAACTTGATCCAAGACGCCTAAGCCAGCAACCGCGTCATCAATAACGGTTGTTACATCATTTACCAAATCATCTAAACCTGAGGTATCAGTACCTAACAAACCGTCAACAATATCCGTCACACCACCAATAACTTGGTCAAGTGTTCCTGCCGTACCATTTGCAGAATCACCACCTAACAAGCTACTCACAGTAGTTTGAAGATCTTCATCACCGGTTAGGAACTCTTGTACCGCTGTCGTTGTATTATCTAGTCCTTCATCTAGGTTCTCAGTATCAGTCGCCAAGCCAAGACCTGCAGTCACTTGATCAACAACATCAGTAGCACCGTCAATTATCTGGTCTGCTGAACCGTTTTCACCTAATAAGTCAACAACCGTTGCCTCTAAGTCATCTTCACCTGTCAGCAGTTGCTGTACATCTGTAGTCGTGTTATCCAGCCCTTCATCTAGGTTCTCGGTATTTGTCGGTAAGCCAAGGCCTGCAGTAACTTGATCAACAACATCTGTTGCACCGTCAATGGTTTGGTCTGCTGAACCGTTATTACCTAATAAATCAACAGCCGTTGTCTCAAGATCATCTTCACCTGTCAAAAATTGTTGAACATCTGTGGTGGTATTGTTTAAACCATCGTCTAAATTTTCTGTGTTGGTCGGCAAACCAAGACCGGCAGTAACTTGATCAACAACATCAGTAGCGCCATCAACAACTTGATCAACCGACCCTGATGTTCCTGCTGCTGCTTCTCCGCCCAACAAATCACCAACTGTGGTTTTAAGATCGTCTTCACCTGTCAGAAACTCTTGCACATCTGTAGTTGTATTGTTGACGCCATCATCTAAGTTCTCTGTATCGGTCGGCAATCCGAGACCGCCTGTTACTTGATCAATAACATCTGTTGTACCATCAATGACATGATCCACAGAACCTGCCGTTCCTTGCTCTGCTTGACCTCCTAGTAGATCTCCTAAGGTCGTGCCTAAATCATCGTCTCCGGTCAGGAACTCTTGCAAATCGGAAGTGGTATCATTTAAACCATCATCTAGGTTTTCAGTATCTGTCGGCAGACCTAAGCCGCCAGTAATATCATCAACAACATCCGTTGCCGTATCAACAATACGATCAACTAACCCCGCAGTACCCGCCTCAGAGCTTCCGCCCAACAAGTCACCTATAATATTAGTTACACCACCAACATTTGGAAGCGTAATAGAACCACCAAGATCGAGATTAAGATCAATGCCGCCAGAACCACCCGTAGATCCTCCATCAGCACCCACAAGAGGAGTCAGTGTACTACCATTATCGCTAACATCGGCAGTAGGAGGGGTATTTACTGGTGTTGGCGGATTTGGCGGATTTGGCGGATTTGGCGGATCTTCTGGATCTTCGCTATCAGCAAAAATTAAGTCCTCTGCATTAGCTCCAAATCCTGCATTTACCCCTGATGTATCAAAGCCTGAAGTAACATTACCTTCTAAACCTAGACGTGCAATAGTTACGCCACCTTCGTTGGCGCTACCATCTTCACCGGCGGCTGTTGCTTCTAACTCATCCAAATTTAAAGCGTCGAGGTCAATATCCCCTTGAGCCAGCATGTTTTCTATGGTTTCAGGTGAAACCGAACCTTCATCCGTATTTGACGAAGAAATTACATCATCAGAGAGAGTCATTGTCGTTGAACGACCAAGTGTAACCAATTCACCATTGTTCATATTCATTAAGACATTCGATGTATCAGTTGTCTCAATGCTCTCTCCTTGATAGACAGGACTACCAACAGTTAAAACGCGCTCTATGCCGGTGTCTTTATCTACCGCTTTAACAACACCGGTTACGGATTTTACAGTACCTACTTGAATCGCCATCTCTCTTCTCCAGTAATATTTTTATTTTTGTTATGTTTTTCTGATTTTGCTGTAAGCCCTAAAGGAAAAATTAAGACTTATAGCAAAACCCTCTCAGCTAAGAAGCCGAGAGAATTTTTCCAAATGTCTTAAGCTAGAACATTCAGTGAATCTAGGTTTAGCATAGAAGTTGAATCTAGAGTTAGGATACCCAAGATACTTGCACTACCTTCAGATGAACCATCGCTAGAAGCCGAAGCTGAGCCACTGATTAAACCAGTTCCACCTAGAAGGCCACCCAAATCATCCGCACCCGGAAGAATTTCCGCAATATTGATTACAGCGTCAAGAACCGGGTCTGCAGCTGACATTAATGGATCTAGTGCGCTGAATACCGTATCGGTAGGGATCGGCAAATCAACACCGTAACTTGCAAGAACTTCTGTTACCGTCGACAAAGTATCTTCAAGTTCTGCCGGACCGGCTTTAATCATGCCAACAATCCCTGCCGGAGTCGGCATCATGCCAGCGAAATCAGTTAACATTGCTGACATGAAAGCAGGCGCTGATGAAGGATCATTAATCACTTCAATCAAGTTGCCACCGAATGAGAAGTCTTCAAGCAAATCAAATGCAAGTGCTGCTTGATCAGCTAGAAGCGGGTCTGCTGACAAGTTCGCGATGCCGATAGAAAGCACATCACCAACAACTGGCGTATCTTGAAGAGCAGTAAAAGCACTACCACCGAAGTATTCCTGAGTTGTTGCAGGAGCAAGCATTGGAAGAATAACTTCTTCTGCGAAAGGAAGAGACTTAACAATCGCTACACCATCATTAAGCACAGCAGCGCTCGGAGATAATTGGTTGTTCAGGTAGAAGATCGGACCAGCAAACGGTAGAGTTTGCGTCATCAAGTTGATGAAGTCAGTAACATTAGAAGTTCCATCACCTTCATACGCGCCTTTGTAGCCAAAACCTGCTTTAGTATCTAATACGCCAAACAGCCCTAGCATTGCTGTGTCAATACGGGTGCTTTCGTCATTTGCGTCAAAGGTAGAAATATCGCCAAAGAGTTTGTCGCCAATAACGTTGTTTAGTAGTAGTTCAGTTGCCATGAGTATTTACTCCAAATAATTGTTGTTCTTAAACACCCCGAAGCGCCTTAATATCTGTTTATCTAAAGCGATAATTTTGAAGGCTTTTTAACCTTTCTTATTCGAGATTGATGCTTATCTTACAACCTGTAGTAAGCCTTCTCTACTGTCCACCAGTACAGTTTGTATAAAAAATTTACTGAAATAATTTTTTACTCGGGTAAAAAAAATTAAATAACCTTAATTTTCAACAACTTAAATAAAATCCTTACTTATAAAATATTTTTTTATACACGATTTAATTTTGTGAATATAAGCGACTAGCTATATAAAACAACGGAACAACTATCACACGCATTAAAGCTCTTACAAGACTGCAAATACGTTGTAAATGAGCATGCATTTTTATAGCGATGCTTTTCTTGTGGAAATTTGATAACCTAAGAAAACTGAAAGTACCTGTTAACGAGGTCTAATATATGAACTCAATCAATCCAACAACGTCCTCTGCGCTAATGAGCATGCAAGCAACACAAGACTTAGCTGCAAAAAAACCAAGCGCTGCGGAAAATGTCACGCAAAGTAACAACATTCAGTCAACCAGCTCAACAGCAGTGACGCTTAGTTCTGGGACGAGTGCCCCGGGCGTCGATTATATGTCGCTAAGCCCACAGCAAACCGTACAAAGTCGCGATTCAGTTGCCCAAACGTCGGTCAGCGGCAACCAAACTAGCAGTGGCATGACCTATGCAAGTAGCTTGCAAAACCAAGCCAACTATCTAATGAATGAAACGAGCCCTATGCCTGAAGAACGCGGTGAACGTAACAGCTAAATTTAGGAGCAATAACGCCCATTCTTCACTGCCAGCTAGCTATGCCGATATTTCCGGAAGACTATAGGAAATATCGGCAAGGATAAAAAAAACTTATCCATGCATAAGCAATTAATTATTTCTCAATAATTCTTCAAGTTTATGTAATTGTTTCACTGCAAAGCTAGCAGTAAACTAATCACAACTTAAACAAAGCGGTCTTCCACTTTATTTAGTTGGCTAAGTTTTAAATAGTCTCAATTTCAGATTCGCACCCCCTATTGCGAATTTTGAAGTGCTCCTCAGTAAAATTAAGCGCAGTAAGACCAAATGCTGCGCTTTTTTTTATTCCAAATTTCTCGTTATACTCCTAGTCCATTCCCATTAAATTCCCTATAAGGTAAATCCGATGAATGAATCGCAACACCAGTACCGCTTCGGTCGTGGTACCGATGCCGAACACCTTAAAGACCAAGCACTTTTTAAACAGCTGCTTGAAGCACACCAATTACTGAAAAGAACTACCGTTAAACTCGAAAACGGCATCAAGGCGCAAACGACCGCGCAAATGCCGGAGCTCGTTAAAGTCCTTCAGCAACATGTCGTCGGCATGGACAAACGTTTTGCCAACGGCCGTGCAATTCGCTCATGGGACCCGCTTTTTGCCGCCTTGTTTGAATATAAAGACGAGATGCAAATGGAATATCGAATGCTACCGGACGGGGTTGAAGCGATTTTGACCAGTTCAGATCCAAAGCTGATAGAGCTCATTCATGCGCACGATTTAACCTTGCACGGCTTTGTCGATAAGGGATTTGAAGCAAGTAAAGAAGAAAGTCCTAAACCGGACTGGTTAGCTTGAAAAAAACGTAAGCGCCACTATATTCAAATCATCACCACTTTAGGAGTTTGCGATGATTACTATGTGTCCACACTGCGGCGGTCTCAACCGCGTTGCCGATGAAAAGCTCAATCAAGCGCCAAAATGTGCTAAATGTAAGCAATCGCTGTTTACCGGCAAACCGCTGGAAATGAATAACGAACAGTTCAATCGTGCCATGCAAAAAACCGACCAAGCGCTAGTAGTTGACTTCTGGGCGCCATGGTGTGGCCCTTGCCAAGGTTTTGCGCCAGTTTTTGCCCAAGCTGCAGCGCAAATGGAACCCAAAGCACGTTTCGTTAAAATCAATACCGAGAACGAACAGCAACTGGCGATGCAATACGGCATTCGCTCAATTCCGACCCTCGCGATTTTTAAAGGCGGCAAGGAAGTAACCCGTATTTCCGGCGCGATGGATCTCGGCAATTTCACCCAATGGGTAAATCAAAATATATAAGGAAACGCAGAACAAGTCCAAATGACTTCAGGCAAAGTAAAATTTAGGCTAAGCAAGGCGTCTGTTTGCAGTCATGTCTAGACCTGGCAAAAACAGATAACACCGCTTAGACAAATTTTACAAAGCCCCTACGGGCGAGGTTTGGAAACGTCACTTCGTTGTTAGGCTTCTTAACCATAGCGATGGCTATGCTTTGCGAAACCTGCCTAGAATTGACTGCTTCAAACACCTCGCTGAAGTCAA
>NZ_JAGETV010000048.1 GCF_017571465.1 Thiomicrorhabdus marina
TGCCATCTCTCGATGAACCTCAATCTTCACTTCGCTTTCGCAAAGTTACTTTTGAGTTGTATAGTTAAGCCTCACGGGTAATTAGTACAAGTTAGCTTCATACATTACTGCACTTCCACACCTTGCCTATCAACGTCATAGTCTCTAACGGCCCTTCAGAAGACTTAAAGTCTAGGGAGAACTCATCTTGAGGCAGGTTTCCCGCTTAGATGCTTTCAGCGGTTATCCTTCCCGAACATAGCTACCCAGCAATGCCATTGGCATGACAACTGGAACACCAGCGGTTCGTCCACTCCGGTCCTCTCGTACTAGGAGCAGCCCCTCTCAATTCTCCAACGCCCACGGCAGATAGGGACCGAACTGTCTCACGACGTTCTAAACCCAGCTCGCGTACCACTTTAAATGGCGAACAGCCATACCCTTGGGACCGACTTCAGCCCCAGGATGTGATGAGCCGACATCGAGGTGCCAAACACCGCCGTCGATATGAACTCTTGGGCGGTATCAGCCTGTTATCCCCGGAGTACCTTTTATCCGTTGAGCGATGGCCCTTCCACACAGAACCACCGGATCACTAGAACCTACTTTCGTACCTGCTCGACGTGTCTGTCTCGCAGTCAATCACCCTTTTACTCTTGCGCTCATTGCACGATGTCCGACCGTGCTGAGGGTAACTTCGCGCTCCTCCGTTACACTTTGGGAGGAGACCGCCCCAGTCAAACTACCCACCATACACTGTCCCTGACCAGGATTCACTGATCTAGGTTAGAACCTCAACATAACCAGGGTGGTATTTCAAGGATGGCTCCACTGCAACTGGCGTCACAGTTTCAAAGCCTCCCACCTATCCTACACAAGTTAGGTCAAAGTCCAGTGTAAAGCTGTAGTAAAGGTTCACGGGGTCTTTCCGTCTAGCCGCGGGTACGCAGCATCTTAACTGCGAGTTCAATTTCGCTGAGTCTCGGGTGGAGACAGTGTGGCCATCATTACGCCATTCGTGCAGGTCGGAACTTACCCGACAAGGAATTTCGCTACCTTAGGACCGTTATAGTTACGGCCGCCGTTTACCGGGGCTTCGATCAAGAGCTTCGCATAAGCTAACCCCATCAATTAACCTTCCGGCACCGGGCAGGCGTCACACCCTATACGTCATCTTTCGATTTTGCAGAGTGCTATGTTTTTAGTAAACAGTTGCAGCCACCTGGTCTCTGCAACCCCCACTAGCTTAGAGCGTAAAGCTCATCACCGGCAGGGGCACACCTTCTCCCGAAGTTACGGTGTCATTTTGCCTAGTTCCTTCACCCGAGTTCTCTCAAGCGCCTTGGAATTCTCATCCTGACCACCTGTGTTGGTTTGGGGTACGGTTTTTTATAACCTGAAGCTTAGAAGATTTTCTTGGAAGCATGGCATCAACCACTTCGCTCAAAATAGAGCTCGTTATCAGTTCTCAGCATAAAGTATCCCGGATTTTCCTAAGATACATGCCTACAACCTTGAACCTGGACAACCATCGCCAGGCTGGCATAGCCTTCTCCGTCCCTCCATCGCAGTTATAAAAAGTGTAGGAATATTAACCTACTTCCCATCGACTACGCATCTCTGCCTCGTCTTAGGGGCCGACTAACCCTACGTCGATTAACGTTGCGTAGGAAACCTTGGTCTTTCGGCGAGGGAGCTTTTCACTCCCTTTATCGCTACTTATGTCAGCATTCGCACTTCTGATACCTCCAGGACACTTTACAATGCCCCTTCGCAGGCTTACAGAACGCTCCTCTACCATGCGTTAAAACGCATCCGCAGCTTCGGTACACTACTTAGCCCCGTTAAATCTTCGGCGCAGGCCGACTCGATCAGTGAGCTATTACGCTTTCTTTAAAGGGTGGCTGCTTCTAAGCCAACCTCCTGACTGTCTAAGCCTTCCCACATCCTTTCCCACTGAGTAGTGTTTAGGGACCTTAGCTGGCGGTCTGGGTTGTTTCCCTCTTGACAACGGACGTTAGCACCCGCAGTCTGTCTCCCATGATTGCACTTGTTGGTATTCGGAGTTTGCAATGGGCTGCTAACCCTTGACGGGCCGCTAGACCATAACAGTGCTCTACCCCCAACAGTGAGACATGAGGCTCTACCTAAATAGATTTCGAGGAGAACCAGCTATCTCCGAGCTTGATTAGCCTTTCACTCCGATCCACAGCTCATCCCCGCATTTTTCAACATACGTGGGTTCGGTCCTCCAGTACCTGTTACGGCACCTTCAACCTGGCCATGGATAGATCGCCCGGTTTCGGGTCTACGCCATGCAACTATTCGCCCAGTTAAGACTCGGTCTCCCTACGGCTCCCCTATACGGTTAACCTTGCTACATAACGTAAGTCGCTGACCCATTATACAAAAGGTACGCAGTCACACCACGAAGGTGCTCCCACTGCTTGTACGTACACGGTTTCAGGTTCTATTTCACTCCCCTCCAGGGGTTCTTTTCGCCTTTCCCTCACGGTACTGGTTCACTATCGGTCGGTAGAGAGTATTTAGCCTTGGAGGGTGGTCCCCCCATGTTCAGACAGAATTTCACGTGTTCCGTCCTACTCGATTTCACACTAAATAAGATTTCGCATACGGGACTATCACCCTGTATCGTTCGACTTTCCAGACGATTCTACTATCTTAATTAATGCTTAAGGGCTGGTCCCCGTTCGCTCGCCGCTACTAAGGGAATCTCGGTTGATTTCTTTTCCTCCGGGTACTTAGATGTTTCAGTTCTCCGGGTTAGCTTCCTCATAAGAGGATATCCATAAAGGATGGGTTTTCCCATTCGGAAATCTCTGGGTCACAGGGTATTTGCCACCTCACCAGAGCTTATCGCAGGCTATCACGTCCTTCATCGCCTTCTACCGCCTAGGCATCCACCGTGTACGCTTAGTCACTTAACTATACAACTCAAAAATAACCTTAACCTTTTGTAATGCAGTTTCTTTCTTCATCTGATCACTTAACTGCTACGCTAAATAACCATCCAAAAGTCTTTCAATTAAAGCCTAATGAGTTGCGATGACTAAGGTTCATCGCTGACACAAATACACTTGAGTAATCTCAATTAAGTATTGCGTTACCTATTACATATGACTGTTAACCTTACAATTAACAATCCAGCAATACGACTGAATGATTGGAGATCATTCAGTCTTATCAATATGACAATCGGCTGTCATATCAATCATTATTCCAAATTTTTAAAGATCTTCAGTCTAAGAAACTGAGAAGCGGAATTATAACATTCCTTGCTCAATTTCAAAATAAAACTGTTAATAATTTCTTAATTTAAACTTAAATTAAAACCTTATTAACAGGTTTACTAGGCTAACTTTTTTCATTAGCTTTAATTTTATTCTGGTCGAGATAGATAATTGTGACGTTTATTCTTAGTAAACGAGCAATCCTCTAACAAAGAGCAGGATAAAATTGGTGGGTCTGGGTGGATTTGAACCACCGACCTCACCCTTATCAGGGGTGCGCTCTAACCAACTGAGCTACAGACCCAATAGATGAGCCCGTCTACGACCAACTCAATAATTGGTGGAGCTATGCGGGATCGAACCGCAGACCTCCTGCGTGCAAAGCAGGCGCTCTCCCAGCTGAGCTATAGCCCCTTAATTCGGTAATTCAGAAAGAATTTATGTGAAAGCTCGTCAAGACTCGCAACCTTTATTTTCTTAAAGGAGGTGATCCAGCCGCAGGTTCCCCTACGGCTACCTTGTTACGACTTCACCCCAGTCATGAACCACAAAGTGGTAAGCGCCCTCCCGAAGGTTAAGCTACCTACTTCTTTTGCAATCCACTCCCATGGTGTGACGGGCGGTGTGTACAAGGCCCGGGAACGTATTCACCGCAACATTCTGATTTGCGATTACTAGCGATTCCGACTTCATGGAGTCGAGTTGCAGACTCCAATCCGGACTACGAACGATTTTTTGAGATTCGCGCACCATTGCTGGCTGGCTGCTCTTTGTATCGTCCATTGTAGCACGTGTGTAGCCCATCCCATAAGGGCCATGATGACTTGACGTCGTCCCCGCCTTCCTCCGGTTTATCACCGGCAGTCTCATTAGAGTTCTCAACTAAATGGTAGCAACTAATGATAAGGGTTGCGCTCGTTGCGGGACTTAACCCAACATCTCACGACACGAGCTGACGACAGCCATGCAGCACCTGTCACAGAGCTCCCGAAGGCACCAATCTATCTCTAGAAAGTTCTCTGGATGTCAAGGGATGGTAAGGTTCTTCGCGTTGCATCGAATTAAACCACATGCTCCACCGCTTGTGCGGGCCCCCGTCAATTCCTTTGAGTTTTAATCTTGCGACCGTACTCCCCAGGCGGTCAACTTATCGCGTTAGCTGCGCTACTAACCTTTTTAATAAGGCCAACAGCTAGTTGACATCGTTTACGGCGTGGACTACCGGGGTATCTAATCCCGTTTGCTACCCACGCTTTCGCACCTCAGCGTCA
>NZ_JAGETV010000049.1 GCF_017571465.1 Thiomicrorhabdus marina
TAACTAACGAACGAAAAGGGAGGCCAAATAATGAGTCAATCTCAAAGTGGTCGCGCAGCAGCGCAAGCACGCCGTCAAGCTCAGCTTGGTGGTGCGTCTACCTCCCCGGCATCGTCAGGCAGCCAACCTAGCCAGCGTCGTGCGGCTAAGGCTGCACCTGCTCAGGATGTGATTCCATCACGTGCTGAACAGCGTGCAGGAAAGGCTGCTCCGGCAGCACCTGCTCCAGCAGCGGCTTCAAGTCGTGCGCGTCAGCAAGTGATTAGCCAACCGATTGCTGTGTCTGAAGGTCGTGATGCGGCGAAAAAACGTCGTACCTCACAGATGAAAGGGAATCGCGGAGTGGCTCAAGCGCCACAGAAATCAAGCGAAAACCCACATCCAAAAGCCAAAGCGTATCAAAATCGTGTGAGCTCACAGTCAGCGAAAGCAGAAATGCCAGCGCAAGCAGTAGCTAACACAAGCAATGATAGCATCGTCTCTGATCGAGGCTTTTTAGATGTATCTGCATCTAAAAAAGATAATTCAGTAACTGGTAAGCCAGTTGTTGTAGCTGAAGGTCGTACTGCGGCGCAAAAACGTCGTACCACGCAACTTCGCGGCAATAGCGGTTATCAGAAGAAGACGAGCGAAAATCCTCATCCAAAAGCGAAAGCAATGCAAGCTCGTGCTGAAGCGAAAGCTGAATCACAAGTAGAAGCTGCTCCAGCGAAGGTTGAAATCGCTCCGAAAGCAATGACTCCGACTCAAGGTTCTAGCCGTAATGAAGTTAAAGCAACTTCAAACACGACTAAATCTAGCCCAGGTCGTGGTATGTCTAGAGCGTACCGTAAGGCGCGTACTCTAGGTAAGTCTGGTGAAACTGCCTATAAAACTAAAGGTAGTCAATCTGGCGCGGTTGCTCGAATGAATAATCCTGATGCATCTGCTAGAGACATTGCACGTGATGTACGTGCTGATCGTTGTTCTCGCGGTAAAACGTGTGGAACTGCGCAAAACAGTAATGCAAAGCGTAATCGTAAAAACGACAACGCTGCTCCGGAAAAAGTTGGTTATTCAACTACTTTGAAAGGGCAAGGTATTTCTGGAACGCTAGTCGGACAAGGTAGAGCGACAGGTGCCGAATACGGTGCATGTCAAACAGTAAGTGGAACAGAATATTTAAGCTCTGAAGAGTTTAATACCCACTGTTCAAGTACACCTGCTGCAGGTGTTGCTAAAGTTACTCGTACGCAAACAACCCGTGGTGAAACGATCAGTGGAACTGCCGTTGGGAATGCGAAAACAGTAACCGGTGACCGTGCTGGTGCATGTACAACACTGACTGGAACAGAATATTTACCTGCTGATCAAGCGGAACAATTCTGCGGTACTAAATCTGCTGCGCCTGCTAAAAAGGTGACGGGTTTTAGTATCGATGCGAGCCAAATGGACGCGAACGATGGTTCGAAAGTGACTGGTGGTGATAACTACAAGTCTAACTCGACCACGATTCGTCCTAAAGAGGCAAGTGCACCACGTAAAGTGATGCCATCGCAAACTGCTTCTGGTAACGAAACTACCGGTACTCAAGTTGGTCGCGTTGCTGACGTGACTGGTGACGAGAAAGGTTATTGCAAGTCAGTAACGGGTACGGGTTACCAAGGTGTTGAAGAAACAGAAACTTTCTGTGATTCAAAACCTGCTCCGGCTCCAGCAAAAGTAACTGCTTCAGGGACGGCAAGTGGCCAAAAGGTTACTGGCGACCGTAGTGGTGAAACGACTGGTATGACGGGTGCAGAAGCAGGAACTTGTAATGCAATCACCGGTTCATCATATATGTCAGCCGAACATGGCGCGAACTGTGGAATTAAAGCGAAAGCGGAAATTCAACACCGTACTATGGGCTCAGTGATGCCGGGAAAGCAAGCTCTGACCGGCGCTCAACCAGGACCTGATGGTCTTACGGGCGCAGAGAAAGGTGCATGTGATTTTGTTTCGGGTACGCCATATCAAGGTGCAGGTCAAACTGCAGCGGTATGTGGTGGTCAATCGACAGCCTCTCAACCAGGCGAGTCGGATTTCCCGCAAATGATGAACAGCACCATTCCTGCTGCGCCGGTCAGTGCACCGCAAATGATGTTAGCACCGGTTGTAGCAACGCCTACAGTCGCTCCAGCAGAGGAAGCTCCGCAGGAAAATGCTCGCATTACAGGTGACGGTTGGGATCGTGGCGCGAAGATTACTGGCACCGAAGGTGAATCAGTAACCAATCGCAACGCTAGCTATGGCGGCGGTAAAGTACCGGCTCCAATGGCAGGCGCTCACGGTTTCCGACCAAATGCGATGCCAGAGGTACCGCAAAGCGTAATTACCGGTTCTTCAGGAAATACCGAGACGGGTGCGAAAGTAACCTTGACCGGTGGCGCACGCGCTTAACTGAAATCTAGGTCGTTATGAACAAGGCAGTAATGACAAGAGGGCGTAGCCGTCGAGAGGCGGCACTTAGTAAACTTGCCCCGATTCCTTATAAAAGGAAATCGGTACAGTTTGTTGAGAAGCAAACGGCAAATTCCGGACACCCTCTTGCCGATGGCCATGAGAATGCACAACTTCGAGCCTATGAATTAGCTTCTAAAGCGCGTTTCGATAATATCGAAGCGGTATTGCAGAAGTTAAAACAAGGTTATGGCAGAAGTAATTTCGTTGATTGGGCTAATGCTACCTTGCAAGCTGAACTTGGATTTAAGCTGCCACAAACGGTACTTGCTGATGCATGTATTGGCGGCTTAAATTTAACTAAGCTCTATACACAATGCGTGTTTGAACAATTCCTAGCCTTTAGCAAAGAGTTTTTCGAGCAGGACCCGCTTAAAGGTCAAGAGATAAAAGCAACGAGCAAGTTAATCCAGCAGATGGGTTATCACGCTATCGGCGTCGCGCCTTGTGCAGATGGTCGCTTAGCGCATTTTGTGAGTTATATTCTGCGACTGCCGTATGCATTGGTACGTCGTAAAGCCCACGCTGGTGCGATGTTTGATGTCAGCGAAAGTGTAAGGAATTGGGTCTTTACCGAACATTTACGATTTAGAGAAGGGGTGCCGAACTCGGCAGACGAACCGACCAAATTTTTAAAAGTCGCTTCGTATCATTTTTCTAAGTCAGATCCTACTCATCAAGGATGCGCTGCCCACGGTAGCGATGATGAAAAAGCCGCCCAAGCCGCTTTAAACAAGTTAATCGAGTTTAAACAGGCGATTGAAGACCGTTTTGGTTGTGGCGCAACTGTCGATATCGCACTGATTGGTGTGAATACCGATGACGACAGTTTACGGGTTCATATTCCAGACGAATGTGGACAGGTTGATTTAGCAAGCTTTGTAGATACACATCAGCTTTATCAGCAAACATTGAATGTAGATGCCGAGCAAGCGCGTCGCGAAATTGTTAACAGTCTATGGGTTCGAAGCCGTCAAGGTCGTCGAGATCAAGCTGCTAACCTGCGAAAAGTGCTGGCTTGGTTTATCGAGCGCAATATGGCGCAGATTGACTATGTACATCAGTACGAGTCGGGGTGTTATAGCGACATCGGCCATGCTGAGCGCTTTATCGGAATTGGCAGTGGGTTTAGAGAAGTTCAATTGCGTAACCTCACCTACTACAGTTTCTTGGAAACCCTTGAAGAGGGGATGGATGATGTTAAAGTCGGCATCAAAATTTTCAAGAAGCTTAACGTCGCGAAGATGTTGCCGATTCCGGTGATTGTCGGTTTTGAATATGACGGTCGTGTGCCGGGCTCGAAAGATCGTGCTGCCAAGAAAGCGCAACGTGTCGAGCAACTTGTACACAAACGTTTTGCCGACCTTTCGCAAACGGGCATGCTACAGACAATGTGCACCCTGCGCGACTACACGACAAACCGTCCGGCATTTCGTTTAGACGGAACGACTTAAGTTGAATTTGTATAAGGGACTCAGAGAATGAAAATTTGGCGCGTAACAGGCACTGTAGTCTCCACCAACCGCATCGCGATGATGGATCACATGCCGCTGAAGCTGTTGGAAGACAAAAAGAACGGCAGTCCAACGGTTGCAGTCGATCCAATCGGCTGCAAAGAAGGTGACTACGTTTTATGTTGTGGTAGTTCCGCGGCACGTGATGCCACCGGAACTAAAGGCTACCCAAGTGATTTGACCATCGTTGGTATTCTCGATCACTGGGACGGTTGGGACGATTAGCGATGGAAATTCATCAAGTAGGCAAGCAGATCGTCCTGACCAGCCGTCTTGAAGATGTTGGGCATCTGCCACTCAAAGAACTAAAAACGCTAGGTGGGGGCACAGCCGTAGGCATGGACCCGATTGGCACCAAAGAAGGCGACTGGGTATTCACCATCGCCAACTCAGCGGCACGCGATGCGGCTGGGGCAAAACGACTATTAACCGATTTAACGGTGTCCGGCATTATTGATAATTGGCAGGACAT
>NZ_JAGETV010000004.1 GCF_017571465.1 Thiomicrorhabdus marina
GCAGTCAATTCTAGGCAGGTTTCGCAAAGCATAGCCATCGCTATGGTTAAGAAGCCTAACAACGAAGTGACGCTTCCAAACCTCGCCCGTAGGGGTTTTATAAAATTTGGCTAAGCAGTGTTGTCTCTTTTTGTCAGGTCTAGACATGACGGCAAACAGACGCCTCGCTTAGCCTAAATTTTACTTTGCCTGAAGCCATTTGGACTTGTTCTGCACTTCACTAAGAATAACACTTTCGTAAAAGTATTAATGGTAAGTTTTGACATTTTATAAAAGATGCTTACTATGTATGGCTACTAGATGTGTTGGCATGAAATAATGCCCAAGTAAAAAATGACAAAAATTAACTTATCTAAAGGAGATAAATTTATGGCAAAGTTTAAGCTAGGCAGTAAAGAGTTTGATACTGAGGATATGACCGAAGAAGCGAAAGCACATTATCAAGCGATTCAAGTATGCGAGGCGAAAATTTTAGAATTTAATGCACAGGTTTCAATTTTTCAGACAGCTCGAAATGCCTACGGAGAGAAATTACTGAAGCTAATGGAAGAAAGTGAAAGTAACGGTGGAATTGAATCAGACGGTATTCCCTTGTAACTTGCCATAAAAGTTATTTTTATATTTAAAGCCGGTCGGTCGTAAAACTGATCGGCTTTTGTTTTTTATAGCGCCTGATTTTATGAATAGACGTCTTCAATAAGATCTTCGAAACTGTCATAATCTCGTTGACAGCAGCTGGCTTCTCTTGGTGGTTTGTTCTCGGCATTTTGTGCTGAAATGTCGATAGCTTTAACGGTCATTCGGTTACGCCCGTTTTCTTTTGATTGATATAGTAACGAGTCGGTGTAATGCAGAACTTGGCTTTCTTTAGGGATGCATTCAGGGCTGCAGAATAGTGCACCGATAGAAAGTGTTAAGTAACCCAATGGAGTATTTTTGTTTTCAATTTTTTGTAGACGAACTGACTCTTGTAAGTTATTTAAGTGCACAGCAAAGGCTCGTAACTTTTCAAAATGCGTGATGACGAAAAACTCTTCGCCACCAATTCGGAAGACAAAATCGTTGGCTCGGTTAAAGTAAGTGTTGATTGAGGTTGCTATTTCGATTAACACTTCGTCACCGATTTGGTGGCCGTAGTCATCGTTAATTTTTTTAAAATAGTCCAAATCAATCATCACAAAACAGAGTCCTTGTTGTTCTCGCAAGGCGCGTTTTAGCTCATTTGATAACCGTTGGTCAAAATAGCGTCGGTTGTATAGGCCAGTAAGTTCATCGGTAATGGAAATTTCTTCGACTTTTTTACGATCACTGATATCAATGCGTGTTGCCAACACATTTGTGACTTTTCCAAAAAAGTTCTTATTTGGGGTTAACGTTAGTTCAACCCAATACTCCTCACCGTTTTTGCGAACAGCGGCTAACTCACCGCTCCAGGTATGACCGTTTTCAATCACCTGTTGATAAATTTTATGGATCTGCTTGGAATCAATTGAAGGGGCGGCTAACTTTAAATAAGGAAAACCAATCAGTTCTTTGGGAGAGTAGCCGCAGAGTTTGCTGAAAGCGTTGCTGGTCCATGTAATTTTCATTGAGTTAGCATCAATCATATTGGCATAAGATAGCTCATAAATCTGTTTCAAATAGCGCTGTTTTCGATAGTTGAAAATCAATAAGGTCAGCATAAATGCAACTAATATTATTAATACCGTGAGCAATTGCCAAAATCGTTGATAATTGAATGTTACCTGTGGTTTTTGACTTAACCAGCTTTGAAAGATTTGCGAGCGTTGTGATGGTTCGATTTTTTGTAATGCTTTGTCGATTATTGAATGTAATAAAGGTTGGTTGATATCTGTTGCCATTGCGAAACTATAGTCGGTCGCTATCTGACCGATAACTTGAAAGTTAGGGTAGCCATAATTATTAATCGTGTAATTTAATGCCGGTAAGTTGTCAATAATCGCCATAGCATTATTTAATTTAACTTGGATTAAACCGTCGTTAATCGTGTCAACGGCCAATAATTTTATATTTGGATAGTTGGTTTGCAGATATTGATATGGAAAGCTGTTTTTGCGCACCGCCAAGGTATAGCCGTCTAAAAGTGTTAAGTCTTGGATGAAGCCGCTATTGGTACTGATACCCATAAGCACTAGATTGAAGTTGAGGTATTTTTTAGAAAATAGGTATTGGTTTTGATTGCCAATGTGTGGAGACATAGCTGGGTACAATATCGGGAAATTTTCTGGAAGTTGCGCTTTTTGTGATGCTGTTAATGCTGATTGATGGATAAATTTGCTGCCAATGATTTTTTCAATAGCGCGCAGATAATCTTCAACCAATCCTTGAGGTATTCCGTTGGATTGAAACTGAAAGGGCGGATAGTCGATTTGATCAGTGGTGATAATCAGTTTGTGGTGTTGTAAAAAATCCCGCTCTTCTGCAGTAAACATGGCGTATGAATCATTGAACACTAATTCTCTATCGGCAACCGACTGATATTCCTGTGAAGTAATTAAGTTAAGTTGTTTAGCCTCAGATAAGATGGCAGCAATTTTAATTGGATCTATATCGCCAATTGGTGTGTTTCCCTGAAGGATGTATTTCTTTAGAGTGCTTGCTTCATTATGTAGAAAGGCTGGGTTTTTATTTAAAGCGTAGTGTTCGGAAATAAAGTCAATCAGTTCTTGGGGATGATTAACCGCATACTGCCAACCTTTTATCGTCGCTGCGCGAACTGCTGAAACCAGCTCTGGGTCGCTTGTTGCTAAATAAGCTGAGGTGAATAACAAGCCTGAATAGTTTTGTACGCCAAAGTTTTTCGGGTCGATAATATTGTAATTAACACCAAGCTTATCTAATTGATAAGGCTCGTTACTAATATAGGCGCCGTAAAAATCCACATTATCATTGATAAAGTCGTTTAAATTACCGGAAGATGGCAGCTCTGTCGGCATTTTTTCCGGTTGTAAACCACTTTTAGCCAGTAGGCTTCTTATCTGAATGCTGCCATTGTGCATAATGGTTTTATGAGCCAATTCATTGAGATCATCTATTGGCCTGTGCGATAAAAGCACTAGAGGGGAATATTGAAAGGCGCTTAAAACCAAACGTATATCGGCGCCTTTAGCGAAATCATTGATGATTGAACTAACGCCTACACCAAAATCTGCTTTTCCGCTTAGTACCTCTTGTAGAGGGTTAATACCATTCTCCCACGGCTTTAAGGTAACCTTTATGCCTGCCTGACGATAGTAACCTTGATGAATTGCGGCATAATAGCCGGCAAATTGGAATTGATGATTCCAGTTTAATTGTATGGTTACTGGTTGAAGTGATTCTTGTACTTCCGCTTCCGCGGCAGATATGTGGCAAGTAACAATCGAGAATATAAATGCGAGAAGGTAAAGAGAGAGAGGCTTTCTTAATGGCCTAGGTATATGACGATCATCGAGTTTACAAATGTCGACGAGCAAGCTGAAATACTTATAAGAAAAGATCGTCGACATTAGGTAAGTCTCCAATAGCCATACAAAAACATCATAGAGTAAATTAATAAAAATCAATAAACCATAGTTTTAAATGCATTTGAAATAATGTAGTTTTTAATTTACAAGAACTTTGCAAAAAGTAAATAGTATTGAGGATTCGAAAAACGTGAAAAAGCCGTTAAAATAGCGGTTTTTTGATGATGGCTAACTTTTCATGGAACTGACAACACTCTCAAGCTTGGAGCTCACAGCTGCAATGCAGCAAAAAAAGCTAAAAGAAAACAGCGCGATGCACTTCAGCGTTGCGCCGATGTTGGATTGGACCGATAGACACTGCCGCCATTTTCATAGAAAGCTAACTAAACGTGCTTGGCTATACAGTGAGATGGTTACGACCGGCGCGATAATCTACGGTGAAAATCTGCCACGCTTTCTAGGGCATGATGTTAATGATGCGCCTGTCGTATTACAGCTTGGAGGCAGTACGGCAAAAGATTTGGCATATTGTGCTGGTCTCGCTAAAGAGTGGGGGTATAGCGAGGTTAACTTAAATGTAGGCTGTCCAAGTGATCGTGTTCAAAATAATATGATTGGTGCATGTTTAATGGGGCACCCTCAAATTGTTGCCGATGCGGTCGCAGCCATGAAGGAAGCCACCGATTTACCTGTTACTGTGAAATGTCGCATAGGAATTGACCAACAAAATGAAGAAGAAACGTTGTCCCCGTTTATCGAAGCCATACAGCACGCGGAGGTTGATGGTGTCATTATTCATGCCCGCAAGGCTTGGTTGCAAGGAATCTCACCAAAAGAAAATCGTGACATTCCGCCCCTAAATTATGATCTGGTGCACCAAATTAAACAACAGTTTCCGCAGCTACCGATTGCCATCAACGGCGGTATTAAAAGCTTACAAACCGGTCAACAGCATCTAGGGTCTAAAGCGTTAAATCACTATGATTCTGCATTAGATGGTTTCATGATCGGCCGGAGCGCTTATGAGCAACCTTATATGTTGGCGGATATCGATAGCGTTTTATACAGTGCTGTAAATGAAACCCCAAGTCGTCAGCAAGTGGTCGAGCAGATGTATGACTATATTGATAATCATTTGTCGTCCGGCGGTAAACTTATTCAAATAACGCGTCATATGCTCGGTCTATACCATGGCTTGCCGGGAGGGCGTATGTTCCGCCGATATTTAAGTCAAAACGCCTTTAAACCTGAATCGGGTGTCGAGGTCTTGCAAGAAGCCGTACGTATGGTCAATGAAGAAATAGACCGTATGGCTGAACAAAAGCGCCAATTTGCGGCGCAACATGATTCTTAAATAGTCGTTATGATTTACTTAAATGTTCCTTATGCTCAGAAAGATCAAGCCAAAAGTCTTGGTGCGCGCTGGGATCCGATTGCACGTAAGTGGTATATACCGGAAGAATTGGCTGAAAAAACTGCAGCATTCGAACTCTGGTTACTTGAGCCGATTGCCAAACAAGAAACCTTAATGAATCAACCATTGAGTGCAGGCGGGGTCGAAAAAGATAATCAGACTATGAGTGACTTTTTTGTTCAAGCCAGTCAAATAAACACTCATATCTCCGACATTGAAACGGAAACTTTAGATGTTGAAGTAAAAACGAAGGGGCAGCCCTTATCTTCATTAATGAATAAAATTCAGCAGGCAATTTGGCAGCATTTTACCGGAGCCCAATGGGTTGTCGCTGAAGTTAGCAATCTTAGTGAACGACGCGGCCATTTGTATTTCGAGTTAAGTGAAACCGATGCAAACGGTCGAAGCATCGCCAATGCGCGAGGCATGATATGGCAACGTCAAGCTACGGCAATTAAGATGAAATTTGAGCAAGAAACACAAATGCCATTGAGTGCCGGTCAGAAATTGTTAATGCTCTGTGAGGTTAAGTTTCACGCGCAATACGGCCTTTCGCTTGAAATTCAGGAAATTGACGGTAATTTTAGCCTTGGAGAATTGGAACAAAAAGTTAGGGAAATTCGTCAAAAACTGCAACAAGAGGGCGTTTATGGCCTGAATAAACAGCTGAATTTACCCAAAGACTTTTTTAATATCGCTGTTATAGCCCCTCCAAAAGCAGCAGGCCTAGGGGATTTTCAAGCTGATGCTGAGCAATTGCATAACCTGAACCTTTGCCAATTCAGTTATTTCTATAGCAGTTTCCAAGGTGCAAAGGTTGAAAGTGAATTTGCTGAAGCCATTGCTCAGGTTGAACAGCAAAATCAACTAAGGCCATTTGATGCATTAGTCATTATTCGTGGTGGCGGTGCCAAACTGGATTTACATCAACTGAATGAATACAGTCTTGCGAAAGTGATCGCTATGCTGGATATTCCGGTTTTAAGCGGTATTGGGCATGAGCGCGACAACACGATTTTAGATGAAGTTGCTCACAGTTGCTTTGATACGCCATCAAAGGTTATTCATTATATTTGGCAGCAAATACTTAATCAGGCCAATAGCGCAAAGCAGAACTGGCACACTATCCAGCAGAGTTCTGAAAATGTCGTGTTTGGATTTGATAAAGCAATCGAACAATTATGGCGTCAGGTCGAGCAATACAGTCAACAACAAGTCCATCACTGGCGTCAAACAACTTTAATACCGTTTCAACAACTACAGCAGCAGGCAATTCATTCTCTAGAGCAAGCTAAGCAGAATCTGCAATGGTTAGATGAGCAGGTAATACAACTTAGTCAACAAAAAGTGTTGATAGCAAAACAGAATCTGAGCGTCTTAGATAGAGAAATAAATCAAAATGCACTGGCTAATCTGTATTTAAAGCAGCAACAGATGAAAGATTGGATGGCGTTAATATTAAACGCAGGGCCACAAGTTCAAGTTGAAAGAGGGTTTGTAATCGCTAGTGACAAGCAGGGCGCAACGGTAATCACAAAACAACAAGCTAACAAGGCCATGAATCTAAACCTACAGTTTAGAGATGGCATCATTGACGTAACAGTCAAGCAAGAAAAATCAAAGGAAGAGGATTCAAATCATTATGAGTGATGATAATAGTCAGAATTTCCGTGAGAATTATCAGAAATTACAACAAATCGCTAACAGTTTAACGCAAAATCGTGAAATCGATATTGACCAACTCATCCCAATGGTAGATGAAGCGACCAAGGCATATCAAGTTTGCAAAGAGCGAATTGATGCAGTAGAAAAAGCGTTAAATAAACGTTTAGAAAATGAAGACTCTTCTAACTAATTGGTATTTAAGGAATTATTATGCGTGAAGTTACGATCTATCACAATCCACGCTGTTCAAAAAGCCGTGGAGCCTTAGCAATACTACAAGAGAAATTTTCACCAAAAGAGATAACCGAAATCCGTTATTTAGAAAACCCGCCAAATAAGTCAGAATTGGAAAGTATCTGTGAAATGTTGGCAGTTGAGCCGTTTGCGATTATTCGTACCGGGGAAGCTCTGTTTAAAGAACTTCTACTAAACAAGCAAGATCAACGCAGCCGTCAGGAATGGATTGAAATAATGGTGGCTAATCCTAAGTTAATTGAGAGACCAATCGTTATTTATCAAAACAAAGCAGTTATTGCTCGACCGCCGGAAAAAGTAATGGAGATTTTATAGCTACTAGGCTTCTTATTCATTATTTTACTTTGATTGAGTGGGCTCGTAGTGGAATGAATAGGACATATTGATAGGTAAATAATCAATTTAACATAATATACATTATACGAATATTGGTAGCATAAGGCGTTTACAAATAAAACTCGTAGAGATTATGCTGATGCACTTGAGATCAATCCAAGATTACTTGATCTTTAATTCGACTAAATTCATCGATGTTTTAATTTAATTGTGGGAGCTGACTTAGATAACTAGCCCAATTCTTCTAATTGAGTCTTTGAGCTGCAAAAAGAGATGGAATTGAAATCGGTTATTTAAATATTATGTAATTCTTTTAACAAATTTACGCGCTCTGAATTTAAGGATTTTAATTTTTGGTGATCATAATATCTTGCTGTATCGGTGGCGATTGCTCTTAATGGACGAATCGATTCCACGTCGATTTCAAGCAGTCTTTCTTTAATTGCAGAGATTCTTTCTTCTGTTAAAGGTTCGCTTGATTGTTCGGTGGAATCTTTTTCCTTAAGGATTAAATCTCTTTGTTCAGCTGTAATTTCGGCCCAGTCGTGGCGAACTAAGTGCATTTGAGCTTCGGTAATAACAAAGATTTCATTATGCGAGTCTTTAAAAAACTTCATTATTAACTCGACCTCAACTAATTAATTAAGTTAAAAATATGTTGTTCATTAGCAATAATTGTTGCTCTGCAATGTCAATTACGCAAATGGATTTATGAATTTCTATAATTAAGTTGTTTGTTTTTTGCGTTCTATCAAGACCGAATGAGTATAGAAATTAAACTCCAGGGGCTTGTCATGTTGCATTCGTTGCTTAGGGTGTTTATATTGTTCATTCGTAAAATTAATGATTAAGGCTTTACAAATGTCGCAACAGATTAAAACAGGTATTTATAAGGTAACCAAAGGCGAATTCGAAGGTGCAGCCTTGTTAGTTATGGATGTTTCAACACCCGACGAAGCTGAATTCTGTTATTTGACAATTTATAATCCTGAAACTAAAGATAGTCATGAATTAACGGAGTTTGATTGGCAAGAAATGTCAGAAGTCGATGGTTTGCAATGGCAGCAAGAAATTCCGGAAGAAGTTAAAGATGAGTTTTTGTTTAAGAAAAGTTATGCGTCTATTCCCGGCTTAACTGTTGATGAGAGTTAAAGCTCGCTCATGTCAAAAAATAAGAAGGCGCCCTTTTGGCGCCTTTTTTATGTGTAGCTTTTTGTTCTGCGTTATGAATTGGCAAGTATATTAATTAGAGGAACTAAAGATACAATTGCTAAAAGCACTGGAACCCAAGATTTCTCTTCTTTTTTACTCATTCCGAATAGACCCGAACCAAAGGCGACAATAGCAGCGATCCACGCGATTGGTGGGAATACTAAGCTGAATAAAATTGCAGCCACACCTGATATCATGCCTAAAGTGACTGCATTACCTGGTGTATAGCTTTTGGTATTCCGCATGTCGTCTGGGCGCGAGTTGGATGATTCTAATCTTGCCATGATTGCGTTGATATCAGCTTCAGTTAGTTCTGATTGAACGACCTCCATGTCAGTCATTCCAAGAGTGATTTTCTTATTGCGGTATAGTGCTTTGATTAAGTCTTCCCACGATGCGTCTTCCGGCAGTTCATTTATGATGCTTTGTGCATCCGCTTTAATTGACATTTTTGCTCCTCATCTGACCTTAATGCTTCAAAATGCAGTGTTTTCTTCCTCAAACATGCAATTTTGAATTTTTAGCGGTTTTATTTTTGCTTCTGCGTAAGATTTCTTGATCTGTTTACGGTAGAATCATAATTAAAGATAAAGTAAGTAAGCACAAAATACACCAAAGATATAAGTTAGCTTACTGGTAAACAGATTGGATAAGGTTTCTGAAATTTTTCTTGAAATCTTGCAGACGTTTTTAGGTGCCATACATTTCTGTGTGGCTGTTTTGAAAAATTTCGAAGTTTATTATATCCATAATAATACTTTTTACTAATTCATTTGCTTTACGCATAGTTATAAATTTAGAAAGGTGTCTTCTATGGCTCTAATGCCTGGCCTTCAACTTAATATGGGGCAGCAGCTGAAATTAACGCCGCAGTTGCAACAGTCCATTAAGATTCTGCAATATTCCGCTTTGGAAGTTCAGCAGACCATCGAAACTACGCTAGAAACTAACTTTATGTTAGAAATTGATGAAGAGCGTGATGATGAGAGTGAGAACTATAAAGATCAGCTAGATTCAGATGCTTCGACTAACGAAGAGTCACTTAGTCTTGACGAAAAACCTCTAGACATTGAACAAAGTAAAGAGATCGACTCTGATTTACAGCTTGATATGGAATGGAATGAAGTTTTTTCCGACCATGCAGCGCCCAGCACCTCATTGAAAGATTCCTCCGATTACGTTTCAGCAGAAACCTATACTAGTGCCGAAACGACTTTACATGACCATTTACAATGGCAATTGGATATTGCGCCGTTAGACGAGCGCGTCACGGTTTTAGCTTCTTATATCATTGATGACGTAAATGATGAAGGCTATTTAGAAAGCTCATTGGCAGATTTGTTAATAACCATTAACGAAAATGAAAGTGATGATGAGCACCCTGCCTATCAGCTCTCCGATTTAGAAGATGCTTTAGCGATTGTGCATCAATTTGAACCTAACGGTGTAGCGGCTCGTGATTTGCAAGAATCCTTATTGTTGCAGTTAGCTGGAATGCCGCAAACTCCTTATGTAGTAACAGCAAAACAGCTTATTAAGGAAAATTTTGATTGGCTCAGTTATCACGACCATAAACGCATTAAAAAGTTTTACGGCCTAAATGATGAAGAGTTAACCACCCTACTGCGCTTGATTCAAACGTTAAATCCGCGCCCTGGTAGGGACTTTTCTCCGGTGCAATCTGAGGTGATTATTCCTGACTTGCGTCTAAAGCGTGCCAAGTCTGGCTGGTTAGTTGAACTTAATCAGGATGCCTTCCCTCGTTTAAGTGTTAATTCAACCTATATTCAACTGGCAAGCGAGTTGGATGATACTAATCAAAGTCAGCGTATCAAAGATCAGTTAAACGAAGCAAAAGGCTTAATTAAGAGCATTCAAAGCCGAGGTGAAACGCTTTTAAGAGTCGGTAGTTTTATCGTTGATCGTCAGCAGAACTTTTTTGAAGAAGGTGAGCAAGCGATGAAGCCTCTGGTTTTGCGTGAAGTTGCAGAGCATCTGGATTTGCATGAATCAACCATTTCGCGCGCTACCAATCAGAAGTACATTCAAACGCCGCGCGGCACTTTTGAATTGAAGTACTTCTTTTCGACTGGCGTCAGTCAGTATGGTAGTGCTGATCAGTCGGCAACGGCAATTAAAGCGCATATTAAGCGTTTGATTGATGAAGAAGATCCGAAAAAACCGTTAAGTGACAGTAAGTTAATGAAGCTTCTTGAAGAAGAAAAAGACATAGCTGTGGCGCGTCGAACGATTGCTAAATACCGCGAAGCGATGAATATCCCATCTTCTAGCGAACGTAAAAAGCTTAATAAATATAAGATATAAAAAAGGGCCGTGATGGCCCTTTTTTATAGCAATTGATTTTATTTAAAGGTGTTGTGTTTCCCTTTTCCACCGCGTTTTTCAAAGCCGCTATTCTGTTTTGCACCTTTACCTGTGTAGCGTCCAACTAAGGTTCGTTCCGACTTTTTGGCATCTCGTTTCGATAAGGTACTTTTATCAAGACGATTACTTGGGCGTTGATCTGGACGTGCTTCTTCAGCTAGATCAACCGAACGCAATAATTGGTTAATCTGCTTCCAAGTAAGCTCCTGCGTTTTTCCTTTGCGAAGATTGCGCGGCATTGAGAAATCACCGTAACGAACGCGATGTAAACGACTGACTTGTAAGCCAACTGCTTCCCAAATGCGACGGACTTCACGGTTGCGCCCTTCTTTAATTACAACCTTGAACCAGTTGTTTAGAGATTCTTCCTCTCCTGCATTGCTGTTCGGCATGACGTAGATTGAATCAAATTTTGCCGGGCCGTCTTCAAGCTGAATGCCTGTTTTTAATTGATTGATAATGTCTTCGGTAACTTCGCCGAAAACACGCACCATATATTCGCGTTCGATTTGGTAAGACGGATGCATTAAGCGATTGGCTAACTCGCCATTGTTGGTCAAAATTAAAAGACCGCTCGTATTTAGATCCAGACGGCCAATGCTAATCCAGCGCCCTTGGTGAAGTCTCGGTAGTTGTTTAAAAATGGTGTCACGGCCCTTTTCATCTTTACGTGTACAGACGCGGCCTTCGGGTTTGTTATAAAGGATGACCTGAGTATTCTGTTTGGCTAATTCTATGGCACGAAGTTGCTGGCCTCGGATTTGAATTTTATCACTGCTATTCGCACGATCCCCTAGTGTTGCGACGCGTCCATTAACCTTGACCAATCCTTCGACAATCAGTTTTTCGACTGAACGGCGCGAGCCGTAACCGGCACGAGCTAATATTTTCTGCAGTTTTTCGGTTTCGGGTTGCGAGGATCTAGGAGCTTTGTTCATGCGTGCAAATCGCCTTTACGTCTTATAATGAAAGTACCGCTATTATACGTGCCTTTATAAGCCGAATAACTGGTAAATAATATTTTGTAAGAAAGAATATGGCCCCATTAAGATTGGAGCCAAAATGCCCAGTAGTAATAACCCGAGTAAGATAAAAAAACCGTACGGTTCCAAGCGGTAAAATTGCCACGCCATTTTTTTGCTGAAAAATGCGACGAGAATTCGACTGCCATCTAATGGCGGAATAGGTAAGAGGTTCAATACCAGTAAGACCAAGTTGATACTGACTCCGGCCGTACCGCTATAGATCATGAACTGAGCAATGTCCGGTGAACTGGTTTGCAGGAATGTGCCGATTTTTAAAATTAACGCCCAGCCAAGTGCCATAAATAGATTAGCCATCGGTCCGGCCAAAGCGACCCATGCCATATCTGTTTGCGGGCGTTTAAAGTTGCGATCAGTCACCGGTACTGCTTTTGCCCACCCGAACAGAAAGCCTCCCAGCATGAGCAAGACGATGGGAATAACAACCGTTCCGATTGG
Organism: Thiomicrorhabdus marina; assembly: GCF_017571465.1. Taxonomy (GTDB): domain Bacteria; phylum Pseudomonadota; class Gammaproteobacteria; order Thiomicrospirales; family Thiomicrospiraceae; genus Thiomicrorhabdus; species Thiomicrorhabdus marina. The sequence goes on from NZ_JAGETV010000004.1 coordinate 12,216, forward strand.
GTCAATATGTTTGATCGGATTTAAGGTTACCCGTCCGAGCATCTTTGCGGTTGGATCCCCTAATTTATCAGCCATCCAGCCATGAGCTGCTTCATGAAGAGTAATTGCGAATAACACCGGCAATGCCCATACAGCGATGAGTTGGATGGTATTTAATTGATCCATACTTGGCCTTTAGTAGCTGACTACACTTTATGGCATTTTATCAGTCGCTCTTAAGAATACTGATGGAAAATTTGAATAAAGCCTGACCAGAAAACGGAGCAAGTTTTTAATTATCGCCGTTGAATTCCCCTTGCCCTTGACGAACTAAGATCGGTTCTTCTTCGGTAAAGTCGATGATTGTGGTCGGTTCAAAACCTGTGAAGCCGCCATCCAAAACTGCATCCAGTGCATGGTTAAGGCTTTCGTAAACGCTCCAACCATCGGTAAGTGGATGGTCGTCACCGGGCATAATTAAGGAGGCACTTAATAGCGGTTTATCAAAATAACTTAATAAAGTATTGGTAACAACATTAGGTGAAATTCGTAAGCCAATGGTTTTTCGTTTGGGTGATTGCAGTCGTTTCGGAACCTCTCGGCTAGCCGGTAGCAAAAAGGTATAAGGCCCGGGTAGATGTTTCTTTATGTAGCGGTATTGGGTGTTTCCGACTTTTGCATAAGATGACAAATTACTCAAATCTTCGCAAACCAGTGTCAGTTCGTGTTTTTCATCCAGTTGGCGAATCCGGCGAATTCGATCAGCGCCTTTTTTATTATCTAGTAAGCAGCCAAGCGCGTAACCGGATTCGGTCGGATAGGCTATTACGCCCTCTTTAGTAAGAATTTCCACCACCTGTTCAAGCAGACGAGCTTGTGGATTATCAGGGTGTACATTGATATATTTGCAGTCGCTCAAGCGTTTATTCCTTTAAAAACAACTTTTGGTTTATGACAGGTATTTGCATTATTTGTCAGTTGGCACTTGCGAGAACGCATGCCATACCGGTTGGCAACGTTCCGGCAATGGCGCTAACCAGCCGAGTCCACGCCAGTGGTGATCTGGCGTATGAAAGTCTGAACCGACCGATGCCAGCAAACCGTGTCTTTCGGCGCGATCGGCCATACCGATAACATCACTACTTGGACGAGGAGTGTTAACGACTTCAATGGCGGTGCCGCCGGCCGATTTGAAATCAATAATCATGCGATTCAGCTTACTGCTGGTGAATTTATAGATTTTCGGGTGCGCAATAACCGCGATCCCCCCGGCATCAACAATCCAGCTAACAACCTCTTGTAAACTTGGCCATTCGGCTTTGACATAGCCGATACGGCCACGCTTTAAATAGCGCTCGAATGCCTGAGCATTATTACTGACTAAGCCAAGTTGAACCATGGCTTGCGCGAAATGGCCTCGACCAATAACGCCACCGGCAACCAAGCTGTTGACTCGTTCTGGTAACTTTTGCAGATGTGCATTCGGTTTGGCGGTTAATTTTTCTAACATCTGCTCAGCACGGTTGCGGCGCGACTGTCGAATGCTTTCTAACCCTTGTTGCAGTTGTTGGTTTTGATGGTCAAAGTCAAGACCGACAATATGAATTGTTTGGCCGTTCCATTCGCAAGAAATTTCCGCCCCACTAATTAACTGCACGTGATTTGCTACGGCATATTCCTGAACCTGTTCAAAGCCTGCTGTGGTGTCATGATCCGTGATTGCCATGCAGTCAACTTGATGCTGACAAGCTAGGTCAATTAGGGCTTGCGGGCTTAAGGTGCCGTCGGATGCGGTGCTATGGCAATGGAAATCAACTTTCAATAGGTTCTCTCAGCGCTTTTAATCCATAGCAAACATGGTTAGAATCTTCGCCATACATTAATTACAGTACTCATAAACAGAGTATTATAAGACGCAACACCTAGCCGACAAGCAACTTTTAACGGCTTTAATCTTTTTTATAAGGAACTTCGGTTTTTCCATGAAACTTTTATTCGATCTCTTTCCGGTCATTCTTTTTTTTATTGCCTATAAGATGTATGACATTTACACGGCAACCGCAGTGATTATCGTCGCTTCAGCTATCCAGATTGGTTATATGTACTTCAAGCATAAACGTGTCGAGAAAATGCATGTTATCACTTTTGCATTGATTCTTTTATTAGGAGGCTTGACGCTGGTATTGCAGAATGAAGCATTTATTAAATGGAAGCCGACCATTGTTAACTGGGGCTTTGCTTTGGTTTTCTTAGGTAGCCACTACATTGGTCAAAAAACTATTGTCGAACGAATGATGGGTCAGGCGATTCATTTACCTGCTCTGATCTGGGTAAGATTGAGTTGGCTATGGATTGGCTTCTTTATATTGTCTGGGGTTGTTAACCTGTATGTGGCATATCAATACGATACCGATACATGGGTAAATTTTAAATTATTCGGTTTAATGGGAATGACTTTGGTATTTATCGTTTTGCAAGGTCTATATATCAGCCGTTATATGGAAGAATCTGACTCTCCTGCTGAAGCAGAGGCTCTAAGTGATGGCGTCGAACCAATTGATGACGAGCAACTACAAAAGTCGGAAAGTAAACATAAATCGCAGAATAAGGACTCTAAAGAGTTTTAGGAGAGAGATATGAGCATGTTGTATTCAATCGTCGGTTATGACGTCCCGAATAGTTTGCCATTACGCGCAAAAGTTCGCGGTGAGCATATATCAAGATTAAAAGTGCTTGCGAGTAACGGACATTTGGTAATCGCTGGTCCAAATCCTGCCATTGATAGCTTGGAACCCGGTGACGAAGGGTTTACTGGCAGCATTATTATCGCACGCTTCAAGTCATTGGAGGAAGCCAAGGCGTGGGCAGCAGATGATCCATATTTTAAAACCGGTGTTTATCACCGAGTTGAAGTAAAACCTTTCAAACAAGTGCTGCCCGCAGCAAATTAGATGATTGCTCAAGAGAAGTTTTACACGCTTCAAATGCTAGTGCTTAAAAATAAAACTTGAAAAAGGTTACAAGAATCTGGTTAGATGGTCGGATAAGTTTTTAGTTCAACTTTTAGGAGTGTCTGTATGAGTATCAGTTACCTAATCCCAAGAAGTAAATTACAGCTTAACCCTGCCGATCCAATCGAGTTGATGGACGAAGAGCTAATCGACGTTCCTTTGCTTGGTTGGACCTCCGCCGGTGACCCGATTCAGATGGAATTGGATTACGATACAGTCCCTGTGCCTCGCTCCATGGTACGTCGAGATACCTTTGCCTTACGCGTCAAAGGCAACTCGATGATTGAAGAGCAGATTAATGACGGCGATATTGTCATTGTCGAACGCCGCGCCAGTGCTGAAAATGGCGAATCCGTGGTAGTTCGTATCAATAACGAAGAGGTCACTATGAAGAAGTTGTATATCGATAAAGATGGGGTTCGCTTACAACCGGCCAATTCGGAAATGCAGCCAATTTTTCTAAAAAATGATGATATTGAAATTCTTGGTATTGTTCGCGGTGTTCTCAAACAACACTAATAGATAAAGTAAAATTTTATGCTTAAGCTCCTTTCAGACCAGCGCGTTGATATTGTGATTACCGGTGGTACTCTCGATAAAGACTATCATCCTTTACAAGGCGAATTAGTTTTCCCGACAAAAGATCAACCGAGTCATGTCGAAGCGATATTGCGCGAAGCTAATGTGGGTGCGGTCAATGATCAATCCGGCAAATTTACTCTGCACAATTTGATGCAAATTGACAGTTTGGAAATGAAAGCAGCCCAGCGAAAACAGATTGCCGAAGCCATTTTACAATGTACCTCTCAGCATATAGTGATTACCCACGGTACCGACACCATGGTAAAAACGGCGAAAAAACTGATCCAATGGATCGACGACAAAAAAGAATTTACCGCACTAACGGATAAAACCATTGTCTTAACCGGTGCGATGCGTCCTTTCGCTTTAGGAGATTCCGATGCTAGCTTTAATTTGGGGGCGGCTCTAATTGCGGCGCAAACACTTCCGGCAGGTGTCTATATCTGTATGAACGGCAATGTGCATCGCGGAAATGAAGTGATAAAAGACTACCAGCAAGGTATTTTTGTCTGCGCTTAAAAGACGTTAATTCATCTAGCTTGGTCATTGAAAATAGGCAGCCGCTAAGAAAGTTTTTTTCAGCGGCTTTTTTACTGGGGCCTGTTAAACATTCATGTTTTCAACAGAGCTTAGAACAGTAGAGAAATTACCACTCTAATCCGCGAAGATACTTAAAGATTTCGCGTGACGCTTTAGGTGGTTTATTTTGCTCTTGTTCTTTCTGAGCATTGCGAATTGCTTGGCGTAAATGCTGGCGATCAGCCTGAGGGTATTCTTGCATAAGCTCGGCTAAGGCATCATCGCCCTCTTCAATCAAACGGTCGCGTAGTTTTTCTAAACGGTGGAAATGTGCGTTTTGCTGTTTGCGCTTAGTTTCTTCTTCATCTAAAAGTGCTTTCACTTCTACAATCAGATGTTCATTCTGACGCAACAACTTACCGATATAAGATTTTTGGCGCTTGATAGCATTACCTTTAGTAATGCGTTTTAACGTTGCTAAGGCTTCCTTTAATTCAGCTGGAATGGTCAGTTTAGCTAAATTAGCCGGACTCATTTCCGCTAGTTGTTCACCTAATTCAGTTACCGCGTGCGCCGCTTCTTTAATTTGGGTTCGGCTATCGAATTCTTCTTGCTCCCAATCTGCTTTAGCTCGTGGGGCTGTTGCCCTGTTGACATTACGAGGTCTAACCATGCTCGGTCTCCATCATTTGCATAAATTGTTCTTCATCTAAAATACTCACGCCTAGCTTTTCTGCTTTGCTGAGTTTTGAGCCGGCCTTCTCGCCAGCAATTAAATAGTCGGTTTTTGCTGAAATGCTACCTGTTACTTTAGCGCCGACCGCTTCTAACTTCTCTTTAGCTTCACTGCGTGAACCTTGGTGTAAAGTTCCAGTCAATACCACCACTTTACCGGTAAACGGTGAATTAGTAGTTGGTTGTGTATTGGCTGGATGAGTTATTTCCGGCCAGTGAATTCCAGCATCTAGCAGGCCTTTAATGACTTCTCGGTTATGTGGCTGGGCAAAGAAATGCTGCAACTGATTTGCAACGATTTCACCAACGTCATCAACAGATAGTAACGCTTCTGTGTCGGCCTGCATAATTGCCTCTAAAGTTAGGAAATGATTAGCTAAATTTTTTGCCGTCACTTCCCCAACTTCGGGAATACCTAAAGCATAAATAAAACGCGACAAAGTTGTGTTTTTGGATATTTCAATGGCGTCGACTACCTTCTGTGCAGATTTCTGCGCCATACGTTCTAAACCAGCCAGAGTTGCTACATCAAGCTGATAGAGGTTGTCTGGATGTTTGACCAAGTCCAAATCACACAGTTGATCGATTAATTTATCACCTAATCCAACGATATCCATTGCTTTGCGAGAAACAAAATGGTGTAAAGCGCGTTTTCTTTGCGCCGGACAGAATAAACCTCCGGAACAACGGTATACCGCTTTGTCACCGTCTTTAATCACTTCAGATCCGCACTCCGGGCAGCGGCAAGGCATTACAAATTTAGGTAAATCGCTTTTGCGGAATGATAGCACTGGCCCGACTATTTCTGGAATCACATCACCGGCGCGGCGCACAATGACTTTGTCACCGACACGAACATCTTTGCGTTCAATCTCATCTTGGTTGTGTAGCGTGGCATTAGATACGACTACACCGCCGACTTCGACAGGTTCTAAACGCGCAACAGGTGTCAGTGCGCCGGTACGGCCAACTTGAATTTCAATACCGAGCAAGTCGGTCCATTTTTCTTGAGCTGGAAATTTTCTCGCAATTGCCCAGCGTGGGAATTTCGCTGTAAAGCCGAGTGGAGCATGCCAGTCAATACGGTTGACTTTATAGACAATACCATCGATTTCATAGTTGAGTGCTTCACGACGTGCTAGAAGTTGTTGGTAGTAGTCATCCATGCCTTGTGCACCAATAACCGCTTTAGTTTCCGGATTAGTCGGTAGCCCCCATTCAGCAAATTGTTGAAGGGTTTGTAAGTAGGTATCCGGCTGTTGCCAATCGGCACTGATTTCTCCCCAGCCATATAAATACAAGCTTAAACGGCGTTTTGCTGTGATTCTCGGGTCCAGCTGTCGTAATGTTCCTGCTGCCGCATTACGCGGATTAGCAAAAGCTTTATCACCATTGGCAAGCTGCTTCTGATTAATAAAATCAAAGTCTTTTTTAGTGATAAAAACTTCACCACGAACTTCTAGAATTTCTGGAATATCGGGTGAGTTGAGTTTTAAGGGAACCGAGTGCATAGTGCGAATATTGTGAGTAACATCTTCGCCGCTAATGCCGTCGCCTCGAGTGGTCGCTTGTACTAAATTTCCTTGCTCGTAGCGGATATTAATCGCTAGACCATCCATTTTCGGTTCGGCGATAAACTCTATCGCATCGGTCTGCTTTAACCTGTCGTGAATGCGCCGTTGGAAATCCACCAAATCCTGTTGGTTAAAAGCATTATCAAGTGAAAACATGGGAACGGCATGCTTGACTGAAGTAAACGCCTTAATGGGTTCACCACCAACCCTTTGGCTCGGAGATTGTTCCGTGACTAATTGCGGATGAATGTCTTCAATTGCAAGTAGTTGACGATATAACAAATCATATTCGCTATCACTGATTTGCGGGTCGTCTAAAAGGTAATATTGGCGATTATGGAACTGGATTTGATTACACAGTTGTTGATGTTGCTGTTGCGCATTAGAAAACGATTGCGGTACTTCAAAGCTAGTGGAGTTCGACATAGGTAAAGCGTATTCTTGATTGTTTATCAAACATAGAAAATACGCTATTTTACCTTAAGGATAGGTATTCAGTTAAAGAATTGGAAAAACTAAGTCAAGAGAGTTAAAGGGGCGCGAAATATGTTCCATTGACTTTAGGGTCTGTCGAAAATTCATATTTGATTCTGTTGTCGCTTAAAAATGTGACAATCAAGGCGCTTTTCTCGACTTACCTCTTCAGGCGTCGAGTTCTTCGTTTGAGCGCGACCTTCTGACCTTCTAGTTAGTTTACTAATTTTTGTGATTCGTAACCGAGAGCGCTATCGCGTAATGAGTGGTAGTAATGTTCGCCTACTACATGCTGCTCTTCGTTAAAGACTTGAGCATCTGTTCGATTGGCAAGCTTACGGGCTACAGTAATGAAGTTGTGCATAGCCGCAGGTGCGGTTGAATATGGTGTTGGTAAATCAAGGATAAACATTACCCCAGGCGTCTTGTCTTTTAAGCTCGGGTTTAGAGGAAAAGTCCCTGGTTTGAGCATATTGACCGCTTGGAAAATCATATTACCTTGATTGTCTTGGTATTCATAAAAACCTTGATGTGTATGGCGAAGATTATTTGCCATCATGAACTGATGAATATCGGTTAAATCAATTTGCTGTTGCCCCATTACAATTAAGGCAAAGGTTTTCGGCTCGACACGATCCGAATTCATAATCTTCTCTAAAGCGAGCCTTTGGCGTTCTTGACTGTCTTTATTCTCAGATTGAAGGTTGGATTCAGAGTTTTCTGAAACGATTTCTTCACTGCTTTCACTAATCTGATCGCTCTCAACTAGATTGTCAATTGCTTGTTGTGCGATATCGCGAAGCTCGGGAGCTTCTTCGGTTACTGAATCGTTTGCGTTATTGCTATTGTCACTTGGTACAGCGGTTACTTTGTGATTTTGTTTTACTTGCGCTGTTTCAGTTTCAACATTGCCAATTGACGGTTCAGGGTCAAAAGACAATTCCTGTTGATTTGGATTGATTTGGCTTTCATCAATATCTGAAATGTAAGGCTCGTTATTGTCTGCGTCGCCATGCGCTTCGTTGGCATTGCGGCCAAAAGGCTTTTTGCTCGGGATAATTCGCCCATCTTCAAAGCGAGCAGCATCCTTTGATGGTGTGGCTTTTGATTGAGCGCGTAATTCTTGGGATTGTTGCTTGGCTTTTTCAGCAGATTCCTGATATTTTTTTTTCTTACGTTGACCGAGAATGACTATCGACGCGATGATAATCGCCATCAGGACAATCAATACAATGCTCAGTTCATTCAGTTCTGCCATTTAAAACTCCGCCAATGATTTTTTATCAGCAACTGCAAGAAGCGTATCATTCCAGTGGTTACGGCGTGGAAGATAGTTGTGTGAAGAACCTTTTGTAAAAGGTCGTGCAGCTGCTACGTTATTTTTATAACTTTTTGCAGATGTAGCTGTTATAAAATAAATTTTATTAATCTCTCAAGCCAAAGATTGTAACTGCTATTAACCTAGCGATGCTAGAAAAAGTTACAATATTTTTAGCTTGTTTACCTTAAAACGCCTAAAGTTAATTGACCATTTCTTAAGTTTTGTCAAACCATAACGCTTCCATGAAAAACACCACGCAAATACACGTTAGTCACGCTCAAATTATTTTAGGTATCGACTTGGGTACCTCTGGAATTCGGGCAGCAATTGTTAAAAGACCTTTTTTACAGAACAAGGAAGAGAATCGTTTTCCCGAGCAAGGCTTAGATCAGATTCTGTTTACTGATTCAGTGCCTTTTACAGCAAATAACCTTGGCGCTACCGCTTCTTTGAGAATAGATCAATCAGATTGCAAACCCCAAAGCTTGTCGGAAAATGCCTCGGTGCAAGACCCAATGGTTTGGATTGCTGCACTAGAACAATTATTGAAACAGCTGTCTATGCGATTTGATTTAGCAAAAATCGATGCGATTATTTGTGATGCTACGTCTTCAACTGTCATGCTGACGGATGATCAAGGAACCTTACTCAGTAATGCCTTGATGTATAACGATGCGCAAGCGATTTCTGCCGCCTCAATAATCAAAGAAGTGCCAGTAGAACAGCAAACTGCTGCTAATGGTGCAAGCAGTTCCTTAGCTAAAACACTGTATTTGTCACAACTCATTGATAGCGCTAAACCAAAGCTAGTGGTTCATCAAATCGATTGGTTGAATAATTATTTTTGTGATTTTCTCAAAGATGGCATTTGCTACAGCGATCAGAATAACCTGCTTAAATTCGGTTATGACCCGGTTTCAGGCCAATATCCCGACTGGCTACAAAATATGACTCGTGAATATGCACCCAATATTATATTGCCAGTAGTCGGCGTCCCTGGTGAAGCATTGGCGCCAATTACAGGTAATATGCAAACAACGTGGGGGTTTTCTCAAAATTGCCGAGTGTTATATGGAACAACAGATAGTATCGCAGGTTTTTTCGCATCGGGCGCTCAGAAAAAAAATGATGCTGTCAGCTCCTTAGGTTCGACTCTTGCCATTAAACAGCTTATTAATGTACCAATATTTAACACTGAGTCTGGGCTTTATAGTCATAAAGTCAAAGATTTATGGCTACTTGGCGGTGCTTCGAACGGCGGCGGAAAGGTCTTACTTGACTACTATGTCCTTCCACAAATTATCTGGATGGATCATTTTTTACAGGCATTATGGCGTCTACAGAATTTAGAAGGAAAACGAGATTGGCTTATCCATTTCCCCGTTTTGCATGATTGTCATAACTTAGGTGATTACTATGCGCTGTCATCTATTGGTGAGCGTTTTCCTATACAAGACAGTCAAATGGTCGCAATATTGGAGACAAGGCCTTCTCAGTCGTTGCAGTCAATAAATCTTGAAAACTTCCCAATAAAGCATTTTTCAGAGGTTCTGTCTTCTAGAGAGCTATCTGAGGCGCTTAAGCAATGCTTTGCCGATAACTTAGAAATTATCCTGCAAAGTGCGCAGCACTTTGCATCAATTGTGCAAGGCTTGGTGCAGATAGAGAAAAAATCTTTTGAGCTATTATCCAAGCAGACAGGAGACGGCAAGACGGCTAATTTATATACCGTTGGTGGAGGTAGCAAAAACCGCTATTGGCAACTTTTACGGCAAGTGCATCTTGAAAATTGTTTACAATCTGCGTTTTCGCTAGATGCGGCTTACGGAGTAACGCGTTTAGCTAATTTTAGTTAAAACAAGGAGTATTTTATGAGTGTGATGACGATTGCCGAGTTAGTACATGCAGCAGAACAAGGGCCGGTAGATTTTCAAACAACGATGCAAGTGATTGATAATAATTATGAATTCACACCAACTGCATTTACTAACGGCAATACCGAAAATGCAGAAAATACCAATAATGGTTCCTGTAAGCTTTTCGCTTTTGCGCAATTAAACCAAATCTCTCAACAAGCGGCGTTGAATCTTTTTGGTGATTTCTACACGAAAGATGTATTGGAAAATCCTGATGGCGATGACCATCAAAATATCCGTAATTTTATGCAAAGCAGCTTTGATGGGTTGCAATTTACAGGACAGGCATTAACTTCTAAGTAAGTTGTACTTAAAATTTTGCATAGACAAAAAAGCCAAGAAAAATTTCTTGGCTTTTTACTTTAATAACAATGAGTTATTAGGGGTGAGGTCAATGAAAACCTATTCTGCGTTGCCTTAGGCTTTGTAAAGCTCTTTGTGCACCTTGTTAATTAACGCCAGATCAAGGTAGTGATGATCGTAGCTAGCGCCAGACAGTACCGTAAACGGAACGCCTGGTTCACCCATATCGGTTAACACCAGTTCCGCAGCGCTGAAGTCATCTTCCTTTGTATAACCATTAATAGTGATAATGGTTTTGATATTTGCTGCAATCGAAGATTTAATACCGTTAGCAGAGTCTTCAAAGGCCATACACTCTTCCGGTTGAAGATCCATCTGTTCCATTGCCCAAAAATAGATATCTGGAGCTGGTTTTTTCGCTGGTACGATATCACCGGCGGCAATGACTTCAAACCAACTTTCCGAGTCGGCGCCTAAAGTATTGGTTAGCAGTGCGGTAACATTAGCTGGCGTCGTCGTCGTCACGACTGCCATACGAACTTTTTCATTGCGTGCTTGCCTAATGAGGCGTTCTACACCTGGGCGTAGCGGAATTTTTCCTTCTGCCATCAGCTGTTTATAAAATTCGGTCTTAGATGCGTGTAAACCTTTAACGAAGTCGTCAAAGTCAGCAGGCTTTTGGAAACCGGTATTGAATTTTTCTAAATAAAATTTGATGCGTTCTTTTCCGCCAGTTACGGCAAGTAACTCACCGTACAAGTCTTCATCCCAGTGCCAGTCTAAACCAGCCTCTTCAAAGGCCATATTAAACGCTGGACGATGCCCATCTTTTTCGGTATCGGCAAGGGTTCCGTCAACATCAAAAAGTAGCGCTTTTAACTCAGCCATAAGGTTCTCTCTTGTATAATATTTATAAGAAGCTGAATTCTTGCGGATTCTTCGAGGAATTTCAAGTTCCGCTATCAATATATAGTGTACTGAATCAAAATTACCTACAAAAAAGAATGTAATTTTTGCTTGTTGAAGACTAATAAAGCTGATATAAATGTCGCTTAATTATCAGAGATGGTATCTAAAAAACAATAATAAATCGTTGTTTGACCCCTTTTAAAACGCCTAATCATAAGGCTTTACGGGTCCTGGCAGGAGAAGAACCATGGACAACAATAACACAGTCGATTTTATCGAAAACTACCCAATGTATGAGCCGAAGGACGGCGAAGAATACATGAGCGCAGACATGCTTGAACACTTTAAAAGTAAGTTGTTAGCATGGAAAGATCAATTAATTGAAGAAGCGAATAGCACGGTAACTCACCTTAAAACCGATTCTGATACCCCTGCTGATCCTAACGACCGTGCGTCTATGGAAGAAGAGTTCGCTTTAGAGTTGCGTACTCGTGACCGTGAACGCAAATTGATTGCCAAGATTGAAAAATCACTTAAAGATATTGAAAGTGGTGAATATGGTTATTGCAAAATGAGTGGCGATGAAATTGGCTTACCAAGAATGGAAGCTCGTCCTACTGCGACCTTAACCGTAGAGATGAAACGTAAGCAAGAAATTCGTGAGAAACAAGGCGTTGCTTAATCCTTGTAAATAACGTTTGCTTTCCTCTCGTTAAGAACGCGCCTTCAAGGCGCGTTTTTTGTTAGCAAAATTATTTTTTAGGTTTAAACGATAAGCTGTTGAATTCATCAATGCATTTTGTAGCAATAGATTTTTTTCAAGCGCTATTTTCGGTTTACACGAGTTCAATCAACTTCACTACTTGAATTTCATTGTTTAATGAAATTCATTTTAAAATTCTTATTAGGAATTTGTCCTTAGTCTATGCACTGCTCCGATTCAGAATCTAAATCATCAACCCGTAGCTACAGTCTTGAAGAAATGGTCACTGTACTGAGCGATCCAGGCTTCTATTCACATCCTGTCGAAGTTATTACGACCATTGAAACGCATATTTCAGTCGTATTTTTAACGGGCGACTACGCATACAAACTCAAAAAGCCCGTGAATTTTGGTTTTTTGGATTTTTCTTCTTTAGCTGCACGTAAAAAATATTGTGAAATGGAAGTCGAATTAAATCGTCGTACTGCACCGGAACTTTATATCGGCGTAGAATCCATCTATTTTGACCCGCAAACTGGAACAGCTTCTTTGCTTGCTAATGGTTCTGAACCGGTTGACTATCTTGTGAAAATGCAGCAATTTGATCCTAATGCGGTATTAGGTAGGCAAGATAATAATATCGAGATAAGTCATCAGCAATTGGATGCTTTAGCCTTGCAAATTGCCAGACTGCATCTTAATGCAGAGCCAGTTGATTCTTCGAGTGAGCTTGGAACGCCAGAGGTGATTCTTAGGCCAATGACGGACAATTTTAAAGCGCTGGAAATTTGTTTCAATTTTGAATCGCATCCATTCTTACAGGCTTTATACAATTGGACGTTAAAGCAGTATGAGGCCAAGAAGGCGTTGATTGAACAACGGCGATTAGAACAAAAAATCCGTGCCTGTCATGGCGATTTACATCTTGATAATATTGCGATTATCAATCAGAAACCGGTCTTATTTGATGGTATTGAATTTAATGACCATTTTCGTTGGATTGATGGTATCAGTGATTTAGCGTTTCTATTGATGGATTTGACATCAAGACAGCAATCTCATTATGCCTGGCAAATACTCTCCATTTACCTACAGCAAACTCAGGATTATTCCGGACTGCCGCTGCTAAGGTTTTATCTTGTTTACAGGGCGATGGTTCGCGCAAAAATCACTAATTTACGTGCTGAGCAACTGCCGGATGGCAGTAGTGAAAAGCAGCGTTTATGTTCTCTAGCCGGCAATTATGTTGATCTTGCTCAATCTTTGTCGAACACACCATCGCGCCCTAAATTGATTTTGTTACAAGGTGTCTCAGGAACCGGTAAAAGCCACTTGGCAATAGAAATACAAAAGATGTTGGATTTAGTTGTCATTAGCTCCGACCGAACTCGCAAAGCACTTTATGGTATCGATCCTCTTCACCGAGTCGATGAAGAAGTAAAGAAAGATCTGTATTCTCAAAAAATGAACGCAAAGACCTATCAAGCGTTATTGGATAATGCCAAAACCTCTCTGTTGGCCGGCTGGCATACATTAGTCGATGCAACCTTCTTAAAATACCAACACCGTGAAAAGTTTTATCAGTTAGCTAGAGATTTAGAGTTACCGGTTTATCTCATTTATATTGATAGTGATGGCGATCAGGATTCTGCATTCTTAGCGGAACAGCTAAAACAGCGTGAACTCGCGGACAACAACCCTTCTGATGCCGATGCTGCGATCATGCTTCAACAGATGCACACTTTAGAAAAACCGCATGCGCAAGAACCTTGTATTTGGTTAAATGCACAGAAGATTCGCAACGAATTGCCGGAAAACCAAATTAAACATTTTCTAAATCTGCCGATAAGCCAATAAAGCACCACAAAGCTATTGGAGGCCGTTTTGTTTAAGTCAGTCATTAGTATCACCATTGCCGTAACCGCTATTTTCCTTTGGCCTTATTTAGGAAAAGCCTACGCTGCAGAAATTATTGCTCCTAAAGAAGCTAAATTTCTTGGCATGCAAGTAGCCACGATGGACTTACAAACTGTACGCCAGCAGCTTTGGCAAATTGGCGGCTTTAAAATTTCTCGGTCAACCCGCTACCAGCATAATATCGATAAGTATTTTCCCAAGACTCGCCTTAAGGACAGCTACAAACTTACTTTTCATTACAATGATTTAGGCAAGGTTACGCGCTTCACTCGAGTCTATCGTCCTTATTCAAATGTTACCGATAATGACAATACTTTATTGACTACTCGGCAATTAGCGAACGAACTTGCATCGATATTTGGTGGCGCTAAAATAGAACGTAAAGGTTATGGGGGGTTTCGTTCTTATCTCAGTTATAGCTGGGAAGACGATGTAGTTAAGATTCGTATTGATCGGATTGGTGGTCACCCACTTGGAGATGTGTTTGTTGAATATAAACTTAAACAAAACGATCCATATGCCGCGCAATCACTAATCGAAACCCAAATACCTAATTTTGTAATGGGGATTTAAAAATGGATTCAATCAATGCTGTTAGCAATGCTGGAATGACTGCTTATCAAGGAATCCAGCAAAATTTCAATCGTTTAGCGGATAACACGCAAACCATTATTCAACCTCAACAGAGTTTTGATAACACCGCCAATGCTCTAATTGACAACAAAATGGCGCAGACAGATATCGAAGCCTTGGTTAAAGTATTAAAAACAGAAGATTTATTGCTTGGACAATTGTTAGATATAAAGGCATAAACTTAATTACTTCCCATGCTTTTCACTTCAAAAAACACTCTCTTCTCGCATAACTTGAATAAATTTTTGTATTTCTAGCCATGCTTCGGGCATATGCGTAAAAGCATGAGTGCCTCCCGGATAAATAAACGTCCTATGTTTGTCTTTCAGTTTATTTGCATACAATTGAACGGCAAATTCAATGTCGACCACTTCGTCATCATGGTCCGCCAGTAATAAACTCGGTAGCTTAGGGTTTAAAGTCGAGATATTAAGTCTTTGTAACTGTCCGCATAATTCTTCATCCACTACCACTGTTTCATTTGTATAAGGGTTTTGATGGGTACCTAAATAATCCGATAGAAGACTGACAGGGTTTAATGCCGGGTTGATCATCACATAAGGGCAATTGAAATGGTGTGCAAAATATTGTGCTAAATAACCGCCTAAGGATGAACCTATTAATAGTAACGGATGTCCTTTTTCACGCCATGATAGCAACTGTTCTTGAATAGATTGAACACCTTCCAGAAGGTTTTTTTGACTGTATGTCGGACAATATAACTCACCAAGTGGTGGCTCAGTTTTCGAGTGATTGGCTGTCAATAACCACTGCCCTTTTTGTGATTTGCCACTGCTTAAAAAACCGTGTAAGTACAGGCTCTTGATTTGTGTGCTTTTTATTGTAGAGGGCGTATTTTCACTAGCCATCTCTGTTACAATCCTTTGCTATGATAAAACAGCCGAAAATAGTCGAACGCCAAACCAACCCCCAAGTTTTCCAGCAAGCAAAAATGCTAGGGCTAAGTGATTTGCAGGCTAAATTAGTTGCTAATCGTTTAGACGATGCTGAGCATATGCAGGCCATTGTCACTCCGCAGCTGAAAAACCTGCAATCTCCAGCACAGTTAAAGAATGCAGACCATGCTGCAAAAATTATTGCCAAGGCCATACAAGGCTCTGGGCAAATTGTGTTAGCAACGGATTACGATACCGATGGTGTTACTTCTGCTTGGGTAGCAAAAACGGCTCTAATCGAGTTTTTCGGCGTTGCTCCTCAGCGTGTTGAACACATTATTGGTGAGCGCTCCAGTGGTTATGGTATCACTGAAGAGGTAGTCGATAGAATTTTAACAATCGACAAACCGGTCGAGTTGGTTATTTCCGCTGACCAAGGTTCAAGCGATGAGCCAAGAATCAAGCGTCTTAAAGATGCAGGTATTGAGGTTTGCGTTACCGATCATCACCAGATGCCACTAGAAGGGGTTCCTGCGAGTGCGATTTGCACGGTTAACCCGCAGCAAGAAGGTTGCAATTACGATAAGACCATTGCCGGTTGCTTCGTTATTTTCTTAGTGATGACGCAAGTTCGCCAGGAACTGATTAAAGCCGGCTTCTTACCAGCCGATGCTAGCAGTTTAAAGCCTTTGGCTTGTAATGTGGCTTTAGGTACCGTTGCAGATAGTGTTAGCCTAAAAAGCCCGAATAACCGGGCTATCGTTCGTGCCGGTCTTCAACAAATTAATCAATTTACTATTCCAGCATGGCAGGCGATGCGCCAGCTAAATGACAATAACGAACAACCTTATGATGCTGAATTCCTCGGTTTTCAGGTTGCGACGCGTATCAATGCGGCAAGCCGTGTCAGTGATGTCACTACCGCTTACCATTTTCTGACCTCGCCTTCTGCCGAGCAAGCGGCGTTTTATCTGCAACAGCTAGACGAAGACAACCAGAACCGTCGAGCGCAGCAGGAAGAGATGCTTGAACAGGCCAAGACTTTAGCTGAACAGCTATATCATCCAGACCGTTATAGTTTGGCAATTAAAATGCAAGGTAATGCCGGTATTCAAGGGATTATCGCGTCCCGTATCGGGGAAAAATACGGTGTTCCGACCGTCGCCATGACCGATTTGGAAGATGGGTTCTTAGCCGGAAGCGGCCGCGGTATTGTGCCGGAAATGGACTTACGTGCGGCCTTCCAGTGGATGAGTGAACAAGAGCCACAGTTATTTAAATCCATGGGCGGGCATAAAGGTGCGGCCGGTTGTATGATTCCAATTGAGCGCTATGAGCAGTTTACTGAATTATTTGAACGGGCTGTGCAATTACAACTGCCGGAAGCACCCTATCCGATTATTGAAACCGATGGCGCCTTAAGCAGTTGGCAGTTACAACCGTCATTGATTGAAGAATTATCTCTCTTAGAACCTTTCGGACGAGAATGGCCGAAACCAGTTTTTGCAGGTCGTTTTATCGTTGATTTTGTTAAAGTGGTTGGACAAACTAAATTGCATTTGTCGATGAAACTTCTGAGTGAAGATCGACAGAAGTTCAGCGCAATTTATTTTAATGCATTGAATAGTCAAGGAGACGCTTTACCGTTTGATAGCGGTGACTTGATTGAATGCGCTTACCAACCGGCACTGAATAACTTTATGGGACGCACCAGTTTGCAACTACGAATCTCCAGTGCTAAAGCGATTTAACGAAGATAGCTTCCAGAAAAAAACCGCCATTAAGGCGGTTTTTTGCATCGAAAAGTGTTTATTGATTTAAGAAATCAAGAATCGCATTATCGATTTCAGTCTTATCAACAATTGTCTTTTGAGTGATTTCTTTGCTGAATAGTGAAGCAATCTGTTCTGGAACTTGAACACCTGCTTTTCCGGCAATCATTTCCAAAGCTTCTTTGTCGTGTTCCGGTTTTTCACCAGTGATCGCCAGTGCGATATTTGGTGAGAATTTGGTCCATTCAGCGGTTGCATAAGCGATGGTCTTAATCGTTTTATCCTGACGTTGCGTATCATAAACCTTGAAGCAAGTCGCAGTATGCGGGCACATTAAGTAATTCACTTCAAACGCTTGCTTGATGTAATCCAAGCCTTCTTGGTCTGAACAGAAGTCAGCCGCAAAGATTTCTTGAACTTTCGCTAATTCTTCAGCCGTTAATTTGTAATATTTGTCGTTATCAAGTTGTAACATCAACGCTTTAGTTCGCTCAGCGCCAAACATGTCGAATAAGATACGCTCAACGTTTGATGACTTAAGAATATCCATTGCCGGTGATGTAGTCGGGATTACCGAAGATTCACGAAGATCATACTCTCCTGTCGTGATGAAGCGCGTCAGTACATTATTACTGTTAGATGCGATATGAATCTGCTTAACAGGTAATCCCATCTTCATCGCGTAGTAACCACCTAAAGCATTACCGAAATTGCCACTTGGAACATTTAGATAAACTTGGTCACCCATTTCGATTGCGCCTTGGCGAACCAGTTCAAGATAGCTGTAAACGTGGTAGATGGTCTGGAAGATAATGCGGCCGAAGTTAACTGAGTTTGCCGCAGACAGGGAAATATCGTGCTCTTTTAGTGCTGCATTAAACTTTTCAGAAACCAACAGTGATTTAAGAGCACTTTGCGCATCATCGAAATCGCCGTGAATACCGATAACTTTTAAGTTCGTGGCATCTTCAGTCACCATTTGCAGACGCTGCACATCAGAAGTACCGCCGTCAGGATATAGACAAGCAACTTGAACATTATCACGGTTCTTGAATGTCTCTAAAGCAGCAGGCCCCGTGTCACCGGAAGTGGCCGCAAGAATTAGATACTTTTCATTACGTTCTTGCGCAACGGCAGATAGCACTTTGCCGAAAGGCTGTAGAGCCATATCTTTAAAAGCACGCGTCGGCCCGTGGAATAGTTCACTGACATACAGATCATCATAAACTTTAACCACCGGAACCGGATTTTTCGGGTCGTCGAACTTGTCATACAGTGCAAGTGCTTCGTCGATAACACTATCGGCAATATCGACTTCAAATGCTTTAAGTAGGTCTTTAGCTAGCGTTTTATAACCGGAATTGACATGATCGGTTAAGAATTCTTCGCGTAGTGTCGGTAAAAACTCAGGTGAGTAAATGCCGCCAAAAGATGACATAGGGCTCAAGATGGCTTGAGAGAAAGTGATGGACGTTGGTTTTTGACCGTCATTGCCACGGGTTTCAATAAAGTTCATGGGGTACCTTATTAATCAATTCGTTATGATTTCAATAATTTGCGGAATTATACCGAAAGTTTGCTGTAATTGCTGTGTTCATAAGCCTAGTTTTAGACAGGTTTAATTACACAGTGCAGTAAGCTTTTTGTTCCAACGCCAAAAGCGTTTTAAAGATTTGGCGGTAAGATAAAACTGTTTATTGGCACCTAAATCAAGAAATACTGAATCCAGCTGTTTGTTGTTTAGTGCAGACAATACCGGCTTCATCCATTCTTCTTCAAATTTCTGAACCGCTTGTAGCCATTCTGTCGCCTGCATTTGTGGAATTTGTTCAGCTAAACTATCTAAGTAAATGAAGTTATTGCCATTTTTAGTTTTTGTCTGCCATTCTTGGTAGGAATTTACCTGCGGGAAACGTTGCGCACCGGTTGCGAGAGCTAAACCTTGCAGGTATTCGCAATCTGTAAATATTGTCGCGTTACTGCGTGGTGTTATCTGAGCAGCTGAAAGATTCCCTTCTCCCCAAGGCCAAATACTATTAATTTCCGGTAAGCCGTTATCACGGCGTTGTTCATTAACTGGGTGGGTATAGAACAGCATTTGGGTTTCATTAATTAATTGGCGCCAGTAGTTAGCAGCATTACCTCTCGGGTATGCATTGTTTAAGCTTTGGTAGGCTGCTTTTGTCAGACTGGTGGACTGCAAGTCAATCGGCTGTTTAATTTGCATAAACCATTGATCAGGAGCGCCATATAACACTTGTACCTTATCTTCGGCAAAATGCCGATTAAATGCGTCTAGCAAAGCTTCAGATTCTTGCTTGGTAATGGCTAAATCCTTTGCGGGAATTAACACCAGCGTGTCGCGATCTGGAATCATCTGTACGGGGTCAATGCTTAGCCAAAAATCGTTTGGTGCTTGTTGGAACGCTGAAGGAACTAAAACAGACGCACGCAGCGCAGCACTCGGTAAATGAGATTGTTGATGAAATAGATAACAAGCCTGCTCTTCAAAGTCACGTTTTTTCGTGACACGGTAATCAGCTTTAGAGAGCAGTTTTTGTAAGGCCGCTAGTTGTAAATTCGCTAATGAAGATCCTGCTTCGTCTATACGTTGTGGATGCAAAAGACCTGGAACCCATAGCGTCATTGAATTGATCTGTTTAGAAGCTGGCCGACTCATAGAAAGTCCTTAATCAAAAAATATAGTGACAAAAAAGCCAGTGAAATCACTGGCTTGTTTTATAGAAGTGATATTAAATAATCGAGACAGTTTAGCCCAGATCAGCAACACGAATTCTTTGCAGTTGTGAATCTACCACATCTAATTCAATCAGTTTTTGTAACGCTTGGTTTAATACCGATTCTTTGACTTTATCGGTAATAATTACTAGCGTTGCATCGTCCGGATTATTTTCCGATGGCTCTTGGTGTAATTGCTCTACGCTGATTTGATAGTCAGCCAAGGTTGCAGAAATTTTTGCTAAGGCGCCAGCCTGGTCATTAACAAAACAGCGCAAATAGTAGCCTGAAGTAATCTCTTCAATCGATTCAACCGGCGCTTGAGTTAAGCTATCGGTTCGGAACCCTAGACCTGGAACGCGGTCATCAACATTTTGTGACTGAGCACGAATAACATCAATGATATCGGCAACTACGGCACTTGCAGTTGGTCCTGCACCGGCGCCAGGGCCGTAATACATAGTTGGACCGACATGATCACCTTTCACCATAACAGCATTCATGACACCATCAACATTTGCAATCAAAACATCTTTAGCAACCAGTGACGGATGAACACGCAGTGAAAAACCGTTTTTGGTACGGTTGGCAATACCTAGATGTTTAATTTTGTAACCCAACAAATCAGCGAACTGAATGTCTTGTGCACTGATTTTGCTTATCCCTTCGGTGTAGGTTTTATTGAACTGCAATTCAATGCCAAAAGCATCCGAAGCAAGAATGGTTAGTTTGTGCGCTGCATCGATGCCTTCGACATCAAATGTCGGATCAGCTTCAGCATAACCAAGTTCTTGAGCCGTCTTCAGTACCTTCTCGAAGTCCGCACCCGGTTGCGCCATTTCGGTCAGAATGTAGTTACCGGTACCATTGATAATCCCTGCTAGCCATTCGATTTTATTGGCTGCTAAACCTTCGCGTATGGCTTTAATAATTGGAATGCCGCCGGCAACTGCCGCTTCGTAGTTAACAATCACATTGTTTTGATTTGCTAGAGCAAATAGTTCATTACCAAACTCGGCGATCAGCGCTTTGTTGGCGGTAACAATGTGTTTACCGTTTTTAATCGCTTGAGTTAATAGATCTTTTGCTAGTGCCGTGCCACCCATCAACTCAACAACAATATCAACTTCAGGATGGTTGATTACATTTTCAGGATTATCGGTCATGGTAATACCCGTTGTGTCGACCGGACGTGGACGATTTAAGTCACGGACCGCGATAATGCTGACCTCAATATTGTGCCCTATTCGACGTTGAATTTCGTCGAGAGTTGTTTGCAAGATATTGACCGTGCCTCCGCCAACGGTACCAAGACCTAATAGACCAATCTTAAAGGTTTTCATAGTGTGAGTGTAATCCTGTTGATGAATGGCTCAAGCATACGCAGAGCCACATTTTGAAATTAATCTTGTTTGATGAGTCCGTCTTTACGGAACATGTCGCGGATACCGCGAATCGCTTGACGTGTACGGTGTTCGTTTTCGATTAGACCAAAACGTACATGGTCATCACCATAATCACCGAAACCAATACCTGGTGCCACTGCAACCTTTGCATCGGTAAGTAGCTTTTTAGAGAATTCGAGTGACCCCATTTCGCGATAAGCCTCTGGGATTTTGGCCCAGACGAACATGGTCGCTTTTGGTGGCGTGACTTCCCAGCCAATGGCATTTAATCCTTGGCATAGAACATCGCGGCGCGATTTGTACATGTCAGAGATTTCTTGTACACAGTCTTGAGGTCCTTCAAGCGCGGTAATTGCCGCTACTTGAATTGGCGTAAAAGTACCGTAATCAAGATAGGATTTCATACGCTTAAGTGCGTGGACCAGTTCGGGGTTGCCAACCATAAAGCCGACACGCCAGCCAGGCATATTGTAGCTTTTAGAAAGTGTATAGAATTCAACCGCGATATCTTTGGCCCCTTCGACTTGTAGAACTGATGGCGCAACATAACCGTCAAATGCGATATCTGCATAGGCTAAATCGTGGATTAACCAAATTTTATGCTCTTTACAGATTGCAACAACTTTCTCAAAGAATTCTAGGTCAACACATTCTGTTGTTGGGTTTCCGGGAAAATTAAGTACCAACATCTTTGGTTTTGGCCAAGAATCTTTGATGGCTTTTTCTAATTCTTCAAAGAAGTCCACTTCAGGCGTCATACGGACATGACGAATATCCGCACCGGCAATCACGAATCCATAAGGGTGGATTGGGTAAGCGGGATTTGGAACTAGAACGGTGTCGCCCTTTTCTACTGTGGCAAGCGCCAAATGAGCCAGACCTTCTTTAGAGCCGATGGTTACAACCGCCTCACTATCAGGATCCAGATCCACATCAAACTTTGTTTTGTACCAATTACAGATTGCTTTACGAAGACGAGGAATACCTTGCGAAACCGAATAACGGTGAGTTCCTTCGCGCTGCACTACTTCAATAAGTTTGTCTACGATGTGCTTCGGAGTATCTTGGTCTGGGTTACCCATGCCGAAATCGATAATGTCTTCACCACGACGACGTGCTTCTGCTTTAAGTTCTCCGGTAATGTTAAAAACATAAGGAGGAAGTCTTTGAATTCTTTGAAATTCGTTAGCCACGAAAAATGCCTTTCAAACCGATAGTTGAGTGACGGAACCCGCATGGTCACCGCTCTCGAACTAACCTAAAAATGAGAAAAATTATGGGGTTTATTAAAGAAGATAATGATACAGCATCAAAGTTTTTCGTCAATTGAAAAAAGTGCTCAAATCCGCTTTAATACAGGCAATTGATATGTATCGAATGTGTGCTGTCGTAAACCTTTTCTAGTTTAGGATTTGTATGCATGATCAAACAGAAAGGATTCAAATGAAATTTAGCGAACACCGAGATTCCAATATTAATGTGGTTAAAAGTTACCAGCAAGGTGAAGTGAAAATTAATGCGGATGTCTACGGTAAAAGCCTGTTCTTTACTCAGCATGAAATTATTGCTGACTGGCCTGTAACACACATTAAAGAATTAGCAGTTGAGCACTTAGAACCCATTATTGATACCAAGCCTGAAGTGATTATTTTAGGAACCGGAGAACGGCAGGTTTTCCCAAATATCGAACTGTTCGCTTTTTGTGCCAGTCAAGGGATTGGTCTAGAGGTGATGGCAAATGACGCTGCCTGTCGAACCTATAATGTTATTACCACTGAAGATCGAGACGTTGTCTTGGCATTGATTTTTGAGGAATAATAAAAAGGCGCCAAACTAGCGCCCTAACCGTTAATTATTCAGTATTTTCTTAATTGAGATCTTCTGCCCTTGATAGCGGGTTTCCACGTAGAGTTTTGGCCTTTGAGTAATGCCGGTTGAACCCATGGCGGCAATTTTTTGTCCGGCCTTAACTTGGTCGCCTCTTTTGACAAAGAGTTTGTCGTTGTGCGCATACACGGACAGTTTGCCGTCAGGATGGCGAATCATCACCATATTCCCCAAGTCACTGATGCCATCGCCGGCAAAAGCGACTCGCCCTTCAGCCATTGCAAATACGCTTTGACCGACAAAACCGTATATTTCTAGCGCACTAATCCCTTTGTCATCGCGAACAAAACGATAGTCGGTTTGTTTGTTCATTGGCCAAAGCCAGTCAAACCCCTTCTTTTTGCTACCGTCTATCGATTGCGGCTGATAACTCGATTGATCTCGGCTATAAACTTGCGTGTTACTAGTTGGTTGCGTAACCGTTTGCGGCGTCTCATCTTGATATGCTGTTGGTTTATTTTCGGCTTGGCTACTTTGGTTAGGAATACGCAGTTCTTGATTAATGTAAATTAAGTCTGCACGACGGATATCGTTTACTTCCTGTAACAATTCAAGCGAAACATTACATTTATTTGCAATTTTGCTTAGGCTATCACCAGGACTAACAATATAAATGTTTGGGCAAGAGCCATTAGACAGCGGCTGTGTCCCTTTTATATCAGGTGCATTTCGGCCATCATTTTGTGCAGAGGGATCGTACTTTAATTGCGAGCTACACGCACTGAGAAAAATTGCAGAGACAAGTAAAAAACTGCTTGTGGCGATGGTTTTAAATGATTTTGTTATGGTATAAGGCATAGTAAAAATATTTATGTAATTAACCCAAATAATGCCAGCCGATGGCTAGTGAAATCAAAGCAATGAATGCCCAGCCAATCCAGTCGACCCATTTACGAATTAAGGGTTCTAAAGGGGCTCCGCCCCATTTCATTAATGCGGCAATTAAGTAGAAACGAGCGCCGCGACCAATAAAGGAGGCAATAATAAACGGCAATAATGCCATCGAACTTGCCCCGGCAGTAATGGTAAACACCTTATATGGAATTGGACTGAAGCCCGCGATAAAAACCACCCATACACCGTATTCAGCAAAAAATGCATTGGCAGAATCTAATTTTTCCTGGTATCCCATCTCAGTAATCAAAGGAGTAATAAAATCCATCGCGAAATAACCGATTGTGTAGCCTAACAGGCCACCTAAAACCGAAAATATCGTCGTAATCCATGCGAACCAAAAGGCTTGCTGAGGTTTTGCCAGACTCATTGGCATTAGCATGATATCTGGAGGAATCGGGAAGAAAGATGACTCTGCGAAGCTCATACCGCCTAAGTAATAAGGTGCTTTTGGATGAGCTGACCACTGTAAAACCCTATTGTACAGTGGAGAGAAAATTTTCATTGCGCAACTCCTTTACGCATTGGAACAAAACTGACATCCCCCAATAAAGTTTGTTGTAGGGTGTCTCCATGTCGAATAAATCCATAGAGGTGTTGAGGTTGGCTGCCGATAGGCATAACCATACGACCTCCATCTTTAAGTTGGGAAACCAATTCCGCCGGTAGTTCTTCCGGTGAAGCGGCAGAAATAATTGCATCAAAAGGGGCTAGATCAGGCAATCCCCAATGACCATCGGCAGTATAGAAATGGATATTTCCTGCCTGTAACTGATGTAATTTTGCATGCGCCTTTTGACTCAACTCCGGAATCCTCTCAACCGTGTACACTTCTTGACATAAGGCAGATAGTATAGCGGTTTGGTAACCTGAACCGGTGCCGATTTCTAAAACTTTATTGATTGGTTTTTCCGCTAAAAGCCATTGGCTCATCATTGCAACAGTAGACGGATGAGAGATCGTCTGCTCATGACCAATTGGTAAGGCACAATCTTCGTATGAACGGTGCTCAAAAGCGGGATCAACAAAAAGATGCCTAGGAATCATATTCATTGCATCGGCAACGGATCCAGATTGTAAAAACCCTTGCTTTTTTAGGTTCTCGATTAGTCGTTGTCGAGTTCTCGGGGAAGTCATACCGACGCCATCAAACTGTTGGCAAATTTCTGCTCTTAACGGTTGTCCGGTATATGACATCATTGATTAGAATCTTCCTAGGAAAAGGTTAAGCATCAAGTTTATGCGCCCAGTTTTGCAAAGAATGTAAGGTTTGGTAGTCTGTAAGATCGATTTTTAGAGGTGTAATCGAAATATAACCATTTTCAACGGCATGAAAATCGGTATCTTCGGCCGAATCGGCTGCGACACCAGCAGGGCCAATCCAGTGGATAGGCAAACCTCGCGGATCAAGCTGAGAAACAACTGGTTCAGAGGCATGACGGCGCCCTAAACGAGTGACTTTAATGCCTTTAATTTGCTCAATTGGCAAATCTGGAACATTAATATTGAGAATGCTATCGGCACTTAAATTTAGTTGCTCTAGATCAGCAAAGATTTTTAAAAAGAAATGCGTTGCGCTATCAAAATGTTTATCGCCACACAGCGAAATAGCAATTGACGGTTTTCCTAAAAAGCGCCCTTCTGTAGCAGCGGCTACGGTACCAGAGTAAATCACATCATCACCCATATTGGCACCGGCATTAATTCCTGAAATGACCATGTCCGGCTGAAAGCCAAGTGCGCCATTAACGCCAAGATGTACACAATCGGTCGGTGTTCCATTAACGTGGAATTGACGGAATTTGCCGTTCTCTTCATTGGAAGTCGGCTGCATCCGCAGAGGGTTTAACAAGGTCAACGAATTGCTGGCTGCACTGCGATTACGATCAGGGGCAATCAGAGTCATCGATTCAAGATTAGGTTGGTTTTTTAGGGCGGCAAACAGTGTTTGGATACCTGGGGCAAAATAGCCGTCATCATTGGAGATCAGTAATTTCATTCCGTTACAATATACCCTATTAAATGGTAATCCAGCCAAGCTGTAATTTAGGCTAATAATATACCGATAAGCCGCTAAATAAGCAAAAGAACCTAAGGAATTATTCATGAGTGAGCAGGATGAAAATCTCTTTACTGAAGCAATGCAAGATGTGATGCCGCTTAAGAACACTAAAAAAGTAAACCAATATAATCGAAGCAAGCAACAACAAGCTAGTCAGCAGACGTTACGGAAACTGAAGCGCAAACAAGTTAAACCCAATAAAAGTCTGCAATTAAATCGTTATCAAGAATTCTCAAAAGTCACGGCATTCGAACAATTGGATTATGCTCAGCAAGGTGTTCAGACCAGAGAATTAAGGCAATTGAAGAAAGGGGATTTCAGAGTGGAATCCGTGCTAGATTTACATGGTTACACTCAAGATCAGGCTCAAAAATTGTTGAATGACTTTTTGGCTGAGGCAATCAATTATCGAGCACGTTTTTTACGTATTGTGCATGGTAAAGGCTACAACTCGGATAGTGAATATCCGGTATTAAAGAATTTAACCAATGAAGTGCTAAGACAGTGCCCTCAGGTGATTGCATTTACGTCTGCAGCAGAAAAAGACGGCGGTGTCGGTGCGGTGAATGTTTTGTTGAAAGCATCTTAATTTTTATCGGAAATAATCTCCGGCGGAGCACTACTTTCCTCTTCAATAACACTATCAATGACATTGCCTTCACTATCAATAGGCAATTTTTCCGCACTTGGCATCATTGGTGTCACTGAAATGACTTCGATAAATATCTCATTTTTCTTAATCATGCCGAGATTTTCTCTTGCAAGAGTTTCAATCCCTTCAGATGAATTACGTAAAGCATTGATTTGCTGTTTCAATTCAATATTTTCAGTTTGCAGTGCTTCAAGTTCGGCCTTAATTGCGATGACATCTTTCTGATTGTTCCATAAACCCGAAAAGCCATTATCGCCCATTAATAAACGAATAAAAAAATACACACAAAGTACGGATACACCGATGATAACGAGATTAAGTCGCATCGAACACTCATAAGTAAGTTATAAAATTTTTGCCGTTATTTTAACCAAAAAAAGCGCCAAGGAATCAAATCCCTTGGCGCTTTCGGTACAAACTTAAAACTAAGTAATTATTTTAAGTTGTAGAACGCAGCTTTACCTGGGTAAACTGCCGCGTCACCTAGCTCTTCTTCAATACGGATTAGCTGGTTGTATTTGGCAATACGGTCTGTACGAGACATAGAGCCGGTCTTGATTTGACCACAACCTGTTGCAACCGCAATATCTGCAATCGTGGTATCTTCAGTTTCGCCAGAACGGTGAGAAACTACCGCTGTGTACCCCGCTTTCTTAGCCATAGCAATCGCTTCGAAAGTTTCAGTCAAGGTACCGATTTGGTTGATTTTGATTAGGATCGAGTTAGCGATTCCCTTCTCAATGCCTTCTGCAAGGATTTTAGGATTCGTTACGAACAGGTCGTCACCAACAATCTGCAAGCGTTTACCGTCTTTCTCTGTTTGGTATTTGAAACCATCCCAATCAGACTCGTCTAGACCGTCTTCGATAGAAATAATTGGGTAGTTAGTTACCCATTCAGAAAGTAGGTCAACCATGCCTTCAGAGGTCAAAGTACGTCCTTCAGAAGCTAGGGTGTAAACACCGTCTTTGTAAAGTTCAGAAGAGGCTGCATCCATTGCAATCATGATGTCTTCGCCTGCTTTGTAACCCGCTGCTTCAATTGCTTCTAGGATAACTTGTAGCGCTTCTTCGTTTGATTTTAGATCCGGTGCAAAACCACCTTCATCACCAACTGCCGTATTGTAACCCTTGTCGCCCAGTACTTTTTTCAGTGCGTGGAAAACTTCTGCGCCGTAACGTAGTGCTTCAGACATGGTTGGCGCGCCAACCGGCATAATCATGAACTCTTGGAAATCAACCGAGTTATCTGCATGCTCACCACCGTTGATGATGTTCATCATCGGTACCGGCATTTTATACTCATCCGTTTTTAGATAAGCGTAAAGTGGTAGGTTTTTAGACGCTGCTGCTGCTTGAGCAGTTGCGATAGATACTGCAAGAATTGCGTTTGCACCAAGACGGCCTTTATTATCTGTGCCATCTAGTTCGATCATTGCTGTATCGATTGCTTTCTGGTCGTAAGCGTCCATACCTACTAGCTTGTCTTTGATTTCTGTGTTGATGTTGTTAACTGCGGTTAACACACCTTTGCCACCAAATTTAGATTTGTCGCCATCACGTAGTTCAATCGCTTCACGAGAACCGGTTGAAGCACCTGAAGGTGAAATACCACGGCCTTTTGAGCCGTCTTCCAGAATCACGTCCGCTTCAACGGTTGGGTTACCGCGAGAGTCAATGACTTGGCGAGCTTTAATATCTTTGATTAATGACATTGCTTTTCCTATGGTTTAACAAAAACTTAAAAATCTTTTCTTACTGTGCCTTAGGCGTCATGCTAACGATTAAGTGTGACAGTCAGATGAATTAACAAAATAAAGCCCCGAAAACAAGGTTTTCAGGGCTTAAAACCGGATATTAGCCTAAAAGACTATTTTCAATAAAGCCGTGTTTTTTTACGACTTGATCAAGTTCCTTCATTGTTTCCAATAAAGGTTTTAAATTATTAAGCGGCCACATGTTTGGCCCGTCGCTTAATGCATTTTGCGGATCAGGGTGTGTTTCCATGAAGACACCTGAAATCCCTGCCGCAATTGCGGCACGTGCCAAAACCGGCACCATTTCGCGTTGGCCACCAGAGGTGGTTCCTTGACCACCCGGTTGTTGCACAGAGTGGGTAGCATCAAACACCACAGGGCAACCCGTTGAACGCATTTGCGCCAAACCGCGCATATCAGAAACGAGAGTGTTGTAACCAAAAGAGGTTCCACGGTCACAAACCATAATATTTTCATTACCGACTTCACGCGCTTTTGCCACGACTTGATCCATATCCCAAGGCGCTTGGAACTGGCCTTTTTTGATATTAACCGGCAAACCTTGCTTACAGACATTTTGGATGAAGTTGGTTTGACGAACTAGAAACGCAGGGGTTTGCATTACATCGACAACAGAAGCGACTTCATCCAGTGGCGTGTCTTCATGCACGTCAGTTAATACCGGTACGCCTATTTCGTCTTTTACTTTTTGCAAAATACGTAACCCCTCTTCAATTCCTAAACCACGGAAGCTAGAAGTTGAGGAGCGGTTAGCTTTGTCGTAAGAAGACTTATAGATAAAAGGTATGTCTAGCTCATCGGTCAATTCTTTCAGCGCTGCGGCTGTGTTCATCGCCATTTCTTCAGACTCAATAACACAAGGCCCGGCAATTAAAAATAAAGGCCGATCCAAACCGACTTGGAAATTACATAGCTGCATTACGATTTACCTTGTTTGTGAGTGTTTGCCGCATTGACAAAGGCACTAAATAACTTATGGCCTTTACGTGGTGTAGAAGTGAATTCCGGGTGGAATTGACACGCCACAAACCAAGGGTGCTCAGGAATTTCAATCGTTTCAACCAGAGTACCGTCTTCTGAACGACCGGCGAACTTTAGACCAGCTTCTTCCAGCCGAGCAATATAACCGTCGTTTACTTCATAGCGGTGACGGTGACGCTCGCGGATATTAGTTGCTTGGTAAATTTCAGCAATCTTAGAGCCTTCAGCAAGCTGACATTGTTGCCCGCCAAGACGCATGGTACCGCCAAGATCAGTTTGTTCGTCACGCTCAATAACATTACCGTCTTCATCGGTCCATTCCGTAATAAGCGCAACCACTGGATGCGGAGTTTGTGCGTTCAACTCTGTTGAGTGTGCCTTTTCAAGGCCTGCAACATGGCGAGCGTATTCAACAACGGCCATCTGCATACCCAGACAGATTCCCAAATAAGGAACTTTGTTTTCGCGAGCAAACTGAATTGCTTTGATTTTACCTTCAACACCGCGCTCACCGAAACCACCAGGAACCAGAATTGCATCTTTGTCTTTAATAGCGGACAGATCCGTACTTTCCAGCTCCTCGGAATCGATGTAATCGATATTGACTTTAGTGCGACTGTGGATGCCTGCGTGAATCAAAGATTCAATTAATGATTTGTAAGCCTCAGTCAAGTCGGTGTATTTGCCAACCATGGCAATATCGACTGTTCTCTCAGGATTAAGCTGGTCATTAACCACTTCGTCCCAATCCGATAGATCAACCGGCTTGGCGTCGATATTTAAACGTTCAGTGACTAAATTGTCTAAACCTTGTTCATGCAACATACGTGGCACTTCATAAATGCTACGAGCATCCAAAGAGTTGATTACCGCACGCTCTTCAACATTGGTAAACAGTGCAATTTTGCGTTTCTCGCTGTCCTCAAGTGCTTGCTCCGAACGGCATACCAAAATATCAGGTTGGATACCGATTGAACGTAACTCCTTAACGGAATGTTGAGTCGGCTTGGTTTTTACTTCACCTGCAACGGCAATATATGGAAGTAAAGTTAGGTGCATAAATAATGAATTAGCACGCCCTACTTCAATGCTTAATTGACGAATTGCTTCCAAGAATGGCAGGGATTCGATATCGCCAACGGTACCGCCTACTTCAACCAGAGCAACATCATAACCAGCCGCTGCGGATTTTATACGATTCTTAATTTCATCGGTGATGTGAGGAATGACCTGAACGGTTCCACCAAGATAATCGCCTCGGCGTTCGTTGCGAATAACCGTCTCATAGACCTGGCCGGTCGAAAAACTGTTGCGCTTTGTAAAATGACGCTCAACAAAACGTTCATAGTGACCCAAATCCAAGTCAGTTTCGGCGCCGTCGTCAGTGACAAAAACTTCACCGTGCTGCAATGGGCTCATAGTACCTGGATCAACATTGATATATGGATCCATTTTTAACATGCTGACTTTCTGGCCGCGTGCTTCCAGTAAAGCACCAAGCGAAGCCGCTGCAATACCTTTACCAAGTGAAGATACTACGCCACCTGTTACAAAAATATATTTCGTCATTAGGGTCACTTTTTAGAGAAAAAAAAAGAACTTGAAACATAAGAATTCAAGTAATCAGAATGGATGCACATTATAGCGAGTAAGTGCTTATTCAGCAATGTCTTTCCCAAAAAAACGTCATGACTTAAGCGATCGTTTTTTAGGATTAGGTCGTTACCTCAGTGCCAATTTAACTAAAGTAGCTGCATCCAACGCCATAATTGTTTTTGAGTAACGGTTCTTGTGGTGAATTTAACACCTTCCAATGGGTGCTTCTTGGTTATACCAAGCATAAAAAATTCCATTTCACCGCTTGCCGTATTGTTGTGCAGCATAACAGGCCACAAGCCTCTTTCCCAAGTTGGAATTTGATTGGATTGAAAGAACGTTTTGATACGCTTTTTGTTATCTGAATACCATGTCAAATTCATTGTTTTGGCTTGAGTTAAGGTGATTACCTCAAAAGTATTGGCCGCCTTGATAGATTCCTCTGGTAAACGCCATAAAAAACAAATAGCCGAGCTACTTTCAGCAGAATCATTACTCAATAAAAATGAGGAATTATTATTTTGTTCCTGTTTCGACAAATCGTCCGGTAGCAAGTAAAGTCGATTTTTGAAAACACGTAGTGATAAGTCTTCCGGTAGTTTTAACTTACCACTGCAATGATGCTCATCCAACCAACTTTGTTGCAACCATTGCAGTACTGCATTATTTAGTTTAATCGGATAAGCGCTATGATTTTGTAGCCAATAACGAAAAACATTTTTCTGCTCTGAGCAATCTAACTCTGCATTTCTTGTTAGGTAAAGTTCATTAAAATCGGAATCTTTAAGCTGCAATTTTGCCAGCTTATTCAGCAAATAACTCGCTTCTTGAAGGTTTTCTGCCGTTTTTGCCAAGTTTTGAGAGGCATTTGGAATAGATTCTTGCAGTTGCGGCAAAATTTGATTTCGTAACCAATTACGACGAAATTGTGGATTTTGATTTGAACCGTCTTCAATCCACATTAAGTCATGTCGTTCTGCATAACCAAGGATTTCAGCTTTCGAAAAATTAAGTAGCGGTCGAATATGCCATTTTTGATTTTTATTTTGCACTGCCAGCATTGCGCCAAGCCCAGTGACGCCAGTCTGGCGAAGCGCATTCAATAAAAAAGTTTCGGCCTGATCATTTTGATGGTGCGCGGTAAGCAGGACATCATTTTTCTGTAATTGTGCAAACAATATTTTATAACGTGCTTTGCGTGCAGCTTGCTCCAAGCCTTGTCGTGAGCGATTTTCAATCGTAATTTGATGACTTACAAAGTCAATTTGCCAATGATGACAAATGTCTCCACAAAAGTTTTCCCAGGCATGGGCTTCAGGCTGTAAATTGTGGTTGATATAGATCGCACGAATTTTATTATTTGGCTGTTTTTGTTGCCAAATTCTACATAGATGCAGCAAAACAACTGAATCAACGCCACCACTTAAAGCGATAACGACCGATCGACCTTCTTCGTAATCAAAAGAAATTTGGGAGGTTAATAGATCTTGAAAATGTTGCTGGAACACGCTATCGGAGAGAAGCGGTGTTTTCAGCTTTTCACAAGGATTAGACAAACTGTTATGGAGGCAGTAGAAATGACTTTTAGTGGCTAAGGCGGATGGGGTTAATAGTTCACTCATTTACAATCATTATCCTTGCTATCAAAGCCCAAAAACAATGATAGCAAGTCAGGAATTTTTAACCTTCAAAATTACCGTAACTCATATAGCGGTCATAGCGTTTTTTCAGCAGCTCTTCACTAGAACGCGTTTTTAGTTCACTCAATTGGCCTAAAATCGCTGTTTTTAGATTACCAGCAGCTATATGGTAATTGCGATGCGCGCCGCCTAAAGGCTCATCAATAATTTTATCAACTAAACCTAACTCTTTAAGGCGTGCTGCCGTGATTCCAAGCGCTTCAGCAGCATCGGGGGCATTTGCAGCATTTTTCCATAGGATGGAAGCACAACCTTCCGGAGAGATAACCGAATAGGTTGAATACTGCATCATCATCGTGACATCACCAACACCAATTGCCAGCGCTCCGCCAGAGCCGCCTTCACCAATAACAGTACAGATAATCGGAACCTTTAGCTCGGCCATCTCGATTAAATTACGAGCAATTGCTTCCGATTGACCGCGTTCTTCGGCATTGATACCAGGATAAGCACCCGGAGTGTCGATAAAGGTTACGATTGGCATATTGAAACGTTCTGCCATCTTCATCAGGCGTAAGGCTTTACGGTAGCCTTCTGGACGCGGCATACCGAAATTACGGCGAATTTTTTCTTTTGTATCCCGCCCCTTTTCTTGCGCAATCAACATCACAGGTTGACCGTCGATGCGAGCTAAACCGCCAACAATTGCTTCATCATCAGCAAACGCTCTATCGCCGTGAAGTTCTTTAAACTCATCAAAGATTAGAGGAATATAATCCGTTGCATACGGGCGTTGCGGATGGCGCGAAACCTTTGAGATTTGTACGTCACTTAACTTGCTAAAAATCGATTTTGTCAGGTTAGCGCTCTTCTCTTCCAATGCAGAAATTTCTTGGATCAAATCCATGTCTTCGCCTTCTAAATGGCGCAATTCATCAATTTTTGCTTCAAGTTCTGCAATCGGTTGTTCAAAATCCAAAAAGTCTAATTTCATAAGTTTCCATCTCTAGACAATGCTTATTTATGCGCGCATTTTAACAAAGTTAACGGGCAGTTACTGAATTTGTGTTAGGGAAACGCGGAATAAGTCCAAATGACTTCAGGTAAAGCAAACATGCGTCTTAGCTGGCCGATTATTTATGATCGTATTTAGATCTGATAAAAAGGGAATACTGCGGCCATCTGTTCAACGCTGTTTTTTTAATATTCAGATTTTACCTTTATAAGTAAATGCTTAATAATAGGCAGGTGAAAATTAACAACCAATCGTTAGGGATAAGCATGAACTCAACAAAAAAGTGCCTAAACAGAAATATCCACTCAGTAATCTTAGCTTCATTACTGGCTGCCAGCAGTTCGACTGCTATGGCTGAAAATGGATTTAAAGGAAGTGGCGAATTAGGTTACAGCGATATGTCTGGTAACACCGAAAGTACCTCTTTATATGCCTCTCTTAAGCTCTCCTACACTCAGGATGTTTTTGAAATTAAGTCGCTAATTGAAGCGAATTACCAAGAGGAAGGTGGTGATAAAACCCAAGAACGCTACCTTGTTGATCTTCAAGGAAATCGCTATTACAACGGCTCTAAAACTTACTATAGTTTTCTTGGCGCTCGTTTTGAGAAGAGTTTCTCTGAAGGAATTGATTTAGATTCAACTTACACCGGCGGTTTAGGTCGCACACTTTATAAAACCGATGCAACCAAATTGACCGGTGAACTTGGTGTAGGTTACCAAACGGTTGATTACTCAACAGCATTCGGTGGTGGTAGCGATGATAATACCATCGGGCGTGTTAAAGCGGATTTAACTCATACCTTTAATGAAAATGTCGATTTCACTCAGGACTTAATCACTACGGTTGGCATTAGTGATAAAAACACGAAAATCGAAGCAAATTCCGCTCTAAAAGTGAAACTTGCTGAAAAAATGCGTTTGAGTGCCGGCTTTAAATATCGCCGTAACTCGGATCCGGCAGCAGGTGCTGAGAAAGTCGATAAGCAGACATTGCTGACACTGGTTTTTGATTTCTAGGCAATTAAATCACTTTGTTTTTAACAAATGATTTAAGGAAACACAGCAATAAGTCCAAATGGCTTCAAACTCTTTGCTGAAGTTAATGGGGCTTTATTCTGCGTTTCCTTCAAGGTCACTTATTACTGTCACAGATTGGTGACTTACCTCATAACCATCTATACGTCTTTATATTTTCTTAAGTTATGATAAATCGCTAGCATGGTTTGATGAGAATTGGAATTTTTAAAGATATCAATTCCTTGCGGAGCATTCCAGAACACCATTTCAGAATTTAAGTGTGCTAACACTGTTGATACTGTTTCTTTGCAAAATAGCGCTTCTAAAATACTGGTATCCGGTAACGTCATTTCATCCTGTTGTAATAAGGATTCAATCGCAATTTCAAAACTTTTATAAACGCCATACCATTTATTATCCGGTGTGACAAAGAACCAAATACCGTGCAGCGAATCAAGAGCATCCTCATAAGCTTGAGCAGCTATTTGGCACCAGAATTTAAGCTGTAAACAATTGATTGCCCCCCAAAAGCTATTTTTGTCCGGCATTAGACCAATTAAACTAGCAACGCCTTGATGATCGCTAAAGCCTAATGCTTCGATGAGCTCGACAATCGCCAGAGGATCATTGGTTTGCGGATATTGAATTAGGGCTTCACGTAGTAGACGCCCAAAATTTTGATTGGCATCGAGAATTTCATGTTTTGGGTAAACTTCCGACATACCTGGCACTACAATACGACAGGCCTCAAAACCATATTGATTGTAATTAGCAACATAGACATCGGTTCCTTGTTGATAAACCAACTCGCAAAGATATTGCCACTGCGCATCAACATCGCCACTAAAATCCCACGCAACAAAGTCAAAATCGAAATTGTGACTGACAAAATTAGCGTGAATCAATCCACTTGAATCAATAAAATGATTTTCGATATTTTCGTCGCAAGCAACTGAGAATTCATCAAAACTCGGTACCTGAAAGCCGTCTAACTCTTTTAGATGTCGACCTTGTAATGATTCGGTAAGTGTTCGCTCTACGGCCACTTCAAAAATAGGGTGTGCGCCAAACGAGGCAAAACATTGCCCGGATTTTTGATGATAAAGAGTGACATTTATGACCGGGAATTTCCCGCCTAGAGAAGCATCACGGACTTCAATAAAAATACCTTCTTCATTTAATGCGCTGATTGCCTGAACGATATCAGGATATTGCTGTAAAACGTCTTCTGGAACCAGCGGTAAGCAAAGGTTTTCTAACAGAATTTGATTTTTGACCCAGCGCTCAAACACTTCTGATAAACCTTGAACTTGCGCTTCAAGTGCACTATTACCCGCGGAAAGGCCATTGCTGGCATAGAGATTTGAAAAAAGATTCATTGGGAAATAGTGCGTTGTCTCCTCTTTTTGCGAAATTAATGGCAAAGCACGGATTGAATCAACATGGTCATTGAAACTTAAAAAACTATCGAACTCGAAATCATCCTGCGCAAATTCTGCGTAGTTTTCCGAGTCACTTAAATTCGAATAGTATTCCCATAGTGTCGGACTGAGCATTTCACGGAAGTTCTCCCTTGTGAACTGCTTTTCATTCGGATAATACAGCCAATCTCCTGTACTGGCTGCATAATCTTGTTCAAGCCAATAGTCCGAAAAGAAATAATTGGTTGAAAGACGCTCAAGAAACTCCCCTAATGCACTGGCATAACAGGATTTTTCCGAAGCCCCTTTACCGTTAGTGAAGATGCCGGGACAACTTTTTTCAAAGATATGCAGTGAATGAATATGTGGCACCGGATTTAGCTTTAGCCCTTGCTGTATATCAAAGCCGATTTCCTTAGTAATCGATTCTAAATTATGAATCGACTGTTCCAAGCTTCTGACTTTGCCTTTGATAAATGTTTGTTCGCTCACAGGAGCTCCTTGAATAGTTTTTGCAATAAAAGTATTTGTTTTTTGGTTAAGTTTTTTTAATGAGAGATAATTCTCATTATCGGTAGAATGGCTTTGGGTTTACCTATTTTTCTTCACATTATGCTCGGAGGCTCTATGAAGAAATCACTCACTGCTTTTTTTGTTCTAACCGCTGTAATGGCTTCGCCTGCAATGGCAGAAATGCCAGGTAAAGTGCTGCATGATGATGCAAATTGCATGAAATGCCACACTGATAATCCTTACTCAACGAAAAAAACACCGACCTATCCAAAATTAGTTAAAGCTGTT
Organism: Thiomicrorhabdus marina; assembly: GCF_017571465.1. GTDB lineage: Bacteria > Pseudomonadota > Gammaproteobacteria > Thiomicrospirales > Thiomicrospiraceae > Thiomicrorhabdus > Thiomicrorhabdus marina. Next base: position 49,350 of record NZ_JAGETV010000004.1, read on the forward strand.
CAGTTTTGTAACGACAACTTAAACGCGGGTTGGTTTGAAGATGAAGTTGAACAGGTTGCAGATTATCTCAACCAAACTTATTACAAGCACCCAAAACCTTAATCGAATTTATTTTTGATGCTATAAAACAATAATAATCATTGGTAGAACAAAAAAAGCCATACTCGATAAAGTATGGCTTTTATTTTTTAAAGAGCATCTGTCTCTAGTTTGAATTTCGTTTGATTCTATCAGTCAGTTCTCGCAAGTGCTGCACCTTGTCTCCTCCAGCCATCTCAATGCCTTCTTCGTACAACTGGTCTTTGGCATCTGCCAAGACTTTATCGATCGCTTCAATCATAAAGTAGTGATAAGTTGTTTTACCAATCTCCTGCCAGTCACGATTTTTGGCTGACCAAAGTGTGTTCAACTTCGGTTGTTCTGACAAGATTTTATCAACCTGTTCCAGCATTGCGATTGCCGGTACGATGCGTTCGGAAGCATACAGCGGACGGTTGTTTTCGTGATAGAAGGTTTTACGGTGATATTTCACCAAATCGAAAACCGGAACCAAATCATTTAATTTAACCGCCATGGCTTCACGCTGCGCACGTTCGATGCGATCTAAGGTCATTACCGGTGCATCGGATTTCCAGCGACCAAAAACGATATAAAGGTTGTTCCGCTCAACAAAATAATGTTTTCCTTCACCAAGTTTCATGGTTGATTGTTTCGGAACAACATAATCTAAGCGCTGAGTGTCAAGCTTAGTGGTATCTTTCCAGACTTCCCATCCGACGCCGTAACCTAGCGCCATGGCTTCTGGATCTTCTTTTTTTATCATCGGAATACAAGAACTACCGTAATCATGTCCTTCTACATAATCTTGAACTTCAACTAGATAGTCGCCATTATTTTGTACTGATTTAACCGTGCCGACAATAAAAGCATCGTCCTTAATATTCCCTGCCGGAAATGCCACAAAAACATGGCTGCCCTTCTGGAAATTGTGCAGCTGCGCTAAAGCTGATTGGCTTCCCAGCAGCCATAGACAAGCCATAAAAAATAGTTTTTTAGAGAGATTTTTACGTAAGTTTTTTTTGAATTGCATCATCTAATCTTTATTATCGATTTTTACATTAAGAACATCGCATTTTGCTTCTTGCAGAACCGAATGACTGGTACTACCAATAAATGCACGCCAAGCGGAATGACCATGAAAACCGATCAAGATACAATCCACCTGATTCAGTTCGGTAAAAGTACAAATTTCTCGTGCCGGATGACCAATTTTGATTTCGGTATTAAGCACGGAATCAACTGGTTTAAGTGCAGAGATTTCTTCTTTTAGAGACTGCATTTTATGTTTGGCGGCCTGTAATAAAACCTCTGTTGTTTGTTGATCCCAAACACCGGGTATGCCGCTGACAGCATTATCTTCAAGAATAGGATTAATCGGCAATTCAATCACATGCAAAACGGTTATTTGAGCCTGGTACTGTTGTGCCATGCAGATAGCACGTTGCAAGGCTGCATAACTGGATTTTGAGAAATCCATCGCAACCAATAAATGTTGATAAGGAGATTGCTGAACGGTTTGCATGAAAGCTCCTAAAGTCAATGCGGTTGAAGTTGTACACAGTTTCTGTGGATAAGCGTGTGTGTAATAGTTTTGTAATGCTCCAAAGTCCTTATACATCAAGCACTTTTCTATGGCTGATTATATTTTAAGCACTATTTTAGTTACAAGATTCAACCTTCAATAAAGTATGAAATTTGCCATTCCTAATAGGCTAAGTCAGTCATTCTTTTGAGCTATTTTTTTACGCGCCAAACGTTGTTCAATGGTTTCAGCGACTTCATTACGTAAATACAGCGGCATTGGCAAACCTTCTTCTAGAGTTTGGCTATTCGGGTAATACGCCTCTGCAAGGCGTAACATAGCATGTGCATTTGGAAGCGTGTCATGATACACCGGTTGAGCATGAGCAATTTCCGGATATTCCTTTTCAATATCACCAATAACAATCATCGTTTGGCCACTTTTTTCAGCCTGTGCTTGGATAACTTGTAATTGTTCAGTAACGTCTAGAGGCGTTAATAACGTTGTTTTATCAGCTTGCCATGGCTGTTTATCAGCAAGACTATAGGTACCCTGCTGTAGGTAAATCTCATTCATACGGGCATCCATTAAAGCCACCCAGATAACCGGACGCGTTCCTGCTTCCGCTTTTACCAGCTGGTAAGCCATTGACTCTAGTGATGAAATTGCTAAAAACGGAGTCTGCCAACCTAGCGCTAATCCCTGTACAATTCCAGCTGCAATGCGAATTCCGGTAAAAGCCCCAGGCCCTTCGCCAAATGCGATTAAATCAACTTCTTGTCCAGAAATGCCGGCTTGTTTAAGCACATCATCAATCATTGGCAAAATGCGCTGAGCATGTTTTTGAGGAGTCATTTCATGAATCGCGTGCACTTCACCTTTATATAATAGTGCAACAGTACAATTTGCTGTTGAAGTGTCTAATGCCAAAATAGTTTCAGGAGCGGTGGTATTCGCCATAGTTGTTTCCGGTAAATGTTGTAAATATTTATTCTAAAAAGTGAAGGGCGTCTTCCGCCTTGTAAACCCAGTTGAATGGTGGCAAGCTATCACTAATAGTCTTCCCATAGCCTTTGGAAGACAGTCGCGGATCACATAGCATTAATACGCCACGATCTTCTAAATCACGTATCAAACGGCCGGCACCTTGTTTCATTGCAATGACAGCTTCAGGTAGCTGAAAATGTACAAAGCCGTTTAAACCTTTCTCCTTTAGAAATTCTTCACGCGCTTTGACAATTGGATCATCTGGCGGAGCAAAAGGAATGCGATCAATTAAGACAAACTTGAGTGCTTCGCCTTTAACATCAACGCCTTCCCAAAAACTACTGGTGCCCAGTAGTATCGGTGATTTTGTTTCTCTAAAGCGTTGTAATAAAACTGATTTAGGTTGATCTCCCTGTACCAGTAAAGTGCCATGCCAGTGCTCTTCCAAAATCTCTCTTGCCTCTTGTAAAGCTCGGTGACTGGTGAAAAGCAGGAAAGCTCTACCATCACTGCTTTTTAATAGTGGCCATGCCGCACGTAGACAAATTTTGATATAGCGCGGGTCTTTGGGCTCCGGCAATCCAATTGGGTGATAAATAACCCCTTGTTTGACATAATCAAAAGGACTCAGCCAATTTGCGGTTTGTGCATCCGCTAAACCGAGCCGCTTGGCAAAATAATCGAAATTATTACGTACACTTAAGGTCGCCGAAGTAAATAGCCAGCTACCGCCTAAGGCTTCACGCTGACGACTAAATGGGCCGGATACATTCAATGGAGTTAGGTGCAAACGAAAACGCCCCATTGACGACTCAATCCAACGGATTTTATTTTCTGAATCTTCGGAACGCCAATCATTGAATTGTTCCAAAAACTCCTTACAACGTTTGTGCACTGTCGTAATCTGCTTGCCACGTTCGGTAAGTTGTTTAAGGCTATCAGTTAAATGTGTTAGGGACTGAATGGTTCGTTTCAACTGATTCTGAAAAGCGATCTGCTCTTCAAGCTGTTCCCAAGTCCAACGTTTTTCCCATTTTCCAAGCGACTCATTTAACAATTTAACCTGCTCTTGAAACTTATGCGCTTGATCGCTTACGGTTTGCGATTCAGTGGCTTCGGCTTTTTGTGCTTGAGTAATATCTCGAACCAACTCGTCGAGCTGAGCACGTGAAATGCTAAACCCAAGGAATTGGGCAGCGATATCCGGTAATTGATGGGCTTCATCGAAAATATAAATGTCAGCTTGTGGCAGTAGTTCGCCAAAACCTTGTTCTCGCAAAGCTAAGTCAGCACAGAATAAATGATGGTTAACAACCAGTACTTGGGCATCTTGGGCTTTTTGTTTTTGTTCGGGATAAAAACAACCTAAATCACTCGAGCAATCAGCGGCTTGACAGAATTCAAGGCGCGCACAAGTTTTACGCCAAATCGGATCAGATTCAGGAATTTCGGCTAATTCTGCCCGATCGCCGCTAACGGTTTGTTCCTCAACCCACTCACGAATCAAGCCAAGTTTTTTCCAGTCCTGCTTAGAATGCTGCTCGACAGTTTCGGTAATCTCTAGACGCTGCGGACAGACATAGTTATCTCGCCCTTTAAGCAATTGTGGTTTGCCTTTAATTTGGCATACTTTAAAGAGCATCGGTAAATCTTTTTGCACCAGCTGCTCTTGTAAGGTTTTTGTCGCTGTAGAAACAATTACCTTTTTACCACTTAATAGCGCCGGTACAAGATAAGCAAAGGTTTTACCGGTTCCGGTACCCGCCTCGGCCAATAAGGTATCTTCACTCTCAATTAAATCATGTACCTGCTCGGCCATCTCTAATTGTGCCTGACGTGGCGCATACCCATCAACCATCTCGCTAAGAATTCCGTCAGTCCCCATAACCGCGTCGATTGTTAACCGTGTTGCTTTAGATTTTTTTGCTGCCGCCATTGAATATCAACCATATTAAAACTGCCGCCATTATACTGGAATCTATACAGGATTCCCTTCCGTACTGTATTGATTTTTGGAAAGCGCTAAATACAATTTTCAATACACCGTTTTCTGTCTAAAATTCTTGTTGATAGTTGTGTTGATAAGCTCTGAATAAAGTATTTCAAATAAACTTGATTATAAGCTGGACATTATCAATTCCTTAGCCTATAATCCGCGGCTTCAAATATTTGAACTTAAGCTGAATTGGTTTAGAAATATTCGGCACAGAAAAATGGATATATCAGATGAAAATTCTATCTTCACTAAAATCTGCTAAGACTCGTCATAAAGACTGTCAAGTTGTTAAGCGTCGCGGTAAAGTTTACGTAATTAACAAAACTAACCCTAAGTTTAAAGCTCGCCAGCGTTAATCTTAGGTCGCGTTTTTAAAACGCCGCAGATTAAAAAAGCGCCCTGATCAGGCGCTTTTTTCGTTTTATAACCCGTTGAAATTAAACGAGTTATGCCCTTCCCAATAATACTCATACCGTAAATAGTACCGTAAAAGTTTTTCTTTAATTCGCCGCCAGCCCCCTTTCTTCTGGTCTACTAAGAATCATATTTACATCTAAGAGAAGTAAAAAATGCTTTTCTTTGCTCCCATAAAAACTCACTCCATAACATAAAATTTCATGCTCACTCTAAATTACCGCTTTTTTGGGCTAGTTTAGCCGGGCTTTCTCAAAACCGTACTTTATATTTGCTTTGAACCTAAACGTAAGGAGCAAATTTGATATGCATTCCAACTCAATTTCATTAATTAGCCTGCAAGATTTAGCACAAGCACTGAGTCTTTCGACAACTTCTATCTATAGATTCCTTGACCAAACAAGCAAGCATTACGATCCAACATTTCCAAAACCGTTCAAGTTAACCCCCAAAACTGTCCGTTGGAGCTTAGAACAAGTCGAACTTTGGCTTGAAAAAAAGCAATCCTGTAAAGCAGAAGAAGGCTCTGCCAATTTGACAGACTGAGCCTTTTCCACAGAACACAAAATGAGCTTTTTAAAAGAGGAGGAGCCTAGGAAAGTAGATATTGAATAGATTACGCAGAAGTCGAATTTTAATTGAATGCAGTGTCGAAATTCCATTCTCGAAGAAATATTCCCTTCTGTCAATTCCAATAGGCTGTTTTACGCCTAGTAGTTAACTTTTGAGCTGTTAGAAAGCGCAGAAGCGGTAAATCTGTACCTCCTGAAAGGTAGCAGAGGGTTAACTATTTCTAAGTGAAACTACTTTTTTATGCCTCTCTATGTCAGGTAGGGGTCGGTGTGTGCCTAATTTGAGAGCTAATCTGAATTAATCTTTTTTTGAGAGTAATTAAGATTCGTTTTTGGGAGTCGGATAAAAAAACGCATGGAAGGCGATGTGGATATATAGCGGTGATTAAAAACTTCATTTGAAATCGTCAAATTGGATGAAGTTAAATGCGTCTTGGTGTGAGGACCATGGCGGGATGAGTTTGGCCTACTTTACTTGCAACTTGAGAGAGTTACAGCCCTTAGTTAAACAAGGCAGTCCACAGGCATATAAACTGAGCATTGTTGGCTTATTAGATTTCCTTCAGGGATTTCGCATGGAGAAGGTTACTGGGAATCACCCTTCCCTTCAAAAGCCTTGCTTTTGTCTAAGAAAAATAGTTCTTAAAAAAGATACGTTTGCATGATTTAAGGGCTATCTTTTTAAAGAGATTTTTTGAGAACAAATTCTGCAAGAAAAATATACCTAACAACTTTCTTGATTACAGAACTACATTTTGTTTTGCCGGACATAAATATGACCATTCTGAGGAAAATACACAACTTCATTATTTTCGATGTTCTGCGCAGCACAATTTCTAGCACCACAATAGAGATATACAAGACTCTTATTAACACCATTAACAGGAACAACAACTGTACTCATTGTTCCACTTTTCATTTTGTTTAAAACTCCTTTAGCCGCATCTTGTCCTTTACTGTCAAAAATTGCCATTCCCACAATAAAAGCAAATGAAGCTATAAACATGAGCCATGCATTACTACTCCGTTTTTCATACTTAATTACGATTGACCTCATTTTTTTGGTTGGCAAGATAAGCCGTTTTTTGATTCTGACAACCTTTCTACCGTTTGTAAACCCTCTGAAAATATAGGAGCTAATTCCAATTTTGAACCAGGAATGTATAGTCACTAAAAGTGCAATAGAAAAAGGCACAACAATTATCGTCCATATATTGAGAACCATACCGTGGTAAAGAATTTGATGAAAGTTTCTATCCAGAATATCGCTATCTAGTTCTAAAACAGCAAAATAGCCATGTGTATAAGCAGTGCTTGCTGAATATAGAAATGCTGTTATACATGCAAGAATGACTGCACTATCAAATAATTTAATATCAAACCTCCTAGATACTTTGGGTTAGATGCCGAAACTATTTTTTGCGACTATCGTATGGTTCCATTTTTTCATATGCAGATGAGTAATTTATCAGTAAATCGAGTTCATCAAGCCTGTTTGCTACTATGGTTACTTCATCTTCCGACTTTGCTGGAAAAGTAACTGATAGCAATACCTCCTTATCTTTTTCAGGCATTGCGTAATCGTCACCAAGAATAGTTAGTGAAGAATTCTTAGCAAGATTACCTAGAGCACTCTTGACAGCAGTATGAGGTTCAGATTCTATTCCTTTATAAAAAACTTTAAATTCATTAATAAATGCAGGTCCAAGTCCATTGTTTATAAGAAGGATTTGAAGGCGTGCAATATTTTTGTTTCTATCACTAGTCGAGAGGCTAAAAAGATGAGGTTTTACACTTATTCTATTATGTTTTCTTTGTGTATTAGTTTGCCAAGCAGTAAAACCCAAGGCACATAGAGCAACTATTAAAGATGCAACAGATACAGCCATTTCCATGTAATTAAGCCTTTGTAATCAATTATTTAATCATTAAATCTCAACAATCTCGTCTTGTCTCGCAAATTTTCTTTCTATGAGGTTTTCTCTAACTTTAGCCACATCAGATGTGTAAATAACATGAACTAAACTCATCTTAGCTCGCGTAGACGTGACATAGAACAATCGACGGGTTCTATCCAGACCAGTTTCTTCTCCAGAATCTTTTTTTTGTTGACTAGATCTAGAAAGTTCTTTTGCACCGAAATACTGCTCATAAGAAAATAGGAATCCGCCGGCCTCTTGATCATCCATAACAACCATAACACGATCAAATTCATTACCTTTTACACCTTGATGAGTACGAAAAATGGAATTGTCTTCGACATAGTTTTTATAGTTTCGTATTTGAAAAAAGTTAGTCTCTAATGCTTCTGTCCAAGCTGATAACTCATCATCTTCGGTGTCCCCTTCATCTTCAGCTTGTAATTCATTCTCAAGATCTTTATCTACATCTTCAAGCGTTATAAATGACTTCAGTTTTTCAGGAATAATGAGAAGTTTGTATTCAGCTATTACGTTTAAAACATCAGCAAAATTTACATCATTATTTGAAACAATCTCTTTAAATGCTTGTTCTGCTATGCGAGCAGGCTGAAGCGGGTCATTCTTATTAGAATCAAGCACACTGACTTCCAAAAGCGGCGACTTTCTTGCGCGTAAAATTGACATTAATGTCGCTCGGTTTTCATTCAAACTTGCTTCCGCTAAAGGAAAAACAATTTCAGAGAAAAAATTCAGCTCCGGATTTGTACCTTCAGAAATTCGGTCCTTAATTTTGTCTGATCTTGAAAGTGCATCCCAAAGTTCAACAAAACCGAGTCTGCGGCCAGCCATCTTATGCTCCAGCAGTAAAATGGCAGTTTCTTTCGATGTAGTATCTGTCCAATTTGAGTCACCGGTAATTTCAGCCATCCTTCCACGAATTTCTGCTTCGATTTTATCTTTATCAGGTAAACCGATTGGTAATATGAAGTATCGAACAAAGCCTTCCAAAGCGCCAGCTAAAGCAAACTGTGTTCTTCCATCATCTTCACTACGAATTTGATTACCTAGACCTACAATTCGAACGGCAGAGCGGTGATTCATTTTCTTATCAAAAATTTCCCATCCCTTTGGCTTTGTCTTCCCTAATTCAGCTTCACCACCGCTAAAAATTCGTTGCATCGTATCTCCAAATAAACCAACCACAACTTTGTTTGACTTAATTGACTGAAGATTAAAAAAGGAATTTATGACATCAGTGTTTGTATCCTGACTTTCGTCTATAAATATGAATGGAAACTTGTTTACAATGACCTCTTCCATCATTGGCTTTTTAGTTAAGAAGCTGGAAAAAATTTTTAAGACATCTGCATGGGATAATGAATTTTGAGATGTATTGACCCCGTTAGGATCATAAATAAATGAACGAGGTTCATTCAACCACTCCATTTTTTCATTTAAACGAATAATTCTTCTTTTTCTTGCTTCTGAAGCTTTCCCAGCTCGACCACGCTTTTCCATATATTTTAGTTCGGAAAGCTCAGTGGGAATAACTTCTAAATACCACTTCCTGATATCTTCATTGAAGCCAGCAATGGCAGCCCAACAAAAGCTATGAATCGTAGAAACCATAAAGACTGGGTTCTGCTCAATCCGATTCATAATTTCGTCGGCAGCATTATTTGTAAAGGTTATAACTGCCACTTGCTTTCCATGACGAGAAAAGCTATCAGCATATTTTTCTTTTAGAAAATCTAATGCCTTTTTTAGAGAATAGGTTTTTCCTGAACCTGCTCCTGCAAAAGTAATAAAACTTTTCCCTGAACTAGATGAAAGACAACCTTGAATATCAGAATCTATACTATTATCGGTTTCGGAAAGCTTGGTTTCTGCTAAATAAAACTCGTCTGTCATGTCATAAATCGCCCTAATTTTTTGGTGATAGTTGAGTTTCCAGCCACTTAAGTCCATCACTCATATATTGAGGTGGATTAAATGAATGAGCTTCATCTTTAGCAAGATGGAAAAGACACTGAAAAGCAAAATCCCCTTTTGTTAAGCTCTGAACATAATCATACAGAGACTCTTCCAGGCACTTTGTATCATTCTCAAAATCAGATTTTGCCTTACTAATTTTTTTCTTTTTCTGAAAAAAGTTGTTTTCAAAATTAGCTAAAATTAATGCATCTTCAAAGGTTCTGGATAAGATTTCTTGTTCGGATATTTGAGTAGGTTTTTGGTAGGCAATGTACAACGGTGCATCTTTACTTGTTGTTGCATGCTCTGTTTCGGACAATGCAACTAAATCATCCAAAGATTCCTTCTTCGGGTGCCAATGCTTTAATGTATCGTTATTGGTTTTCTGATCTTGATTCTTTTTAGGAAAGCAAGATTTGCCATCTTCGCCTCCTACAGAATCAAGATCTGTCAGTACTAGAGTTGTAACCCCTAACATTTCAACTAAGTCTTTATATTTATAGGTGTGAGCACCATTCACCTCAAGCATTGATATGAAGCGATTAGATAAACCTTTAAAGTTCCTTGAAATAAACTCTGGTACCAATAAACTCTCTGCCTGCCCTTCGACAAAAATTACTCCGTCAGCAAAAAAAATATCGCAATGTGTAAGCTTTAGATGCTTTCGAACAAACATGAGTTCATCTTTAGGTTTGGCAAAAAGTTCAGACATATTAGCAATCGATGTATAGTCCATCGAAATAGTCTTATTGGCACCATTACGCCGGAAATAACGTAAATCTTTAAAATCAATATCATTAATAATATGACTTGAGTGAGTACTAATAACGAGTTGTGTTTGAAACTCGGAATAATCTTGTTTCGTTTTAATCTCACGTAAGGTTGGATGATTCCGCAATGTATCATAGGCTTTCGAAACAAATACTCTTTGAACTTGAGCATGTAAGTTAACCTCTGGTTCTTCAACAAGCACCAAATGAATTGCTTCTATCTGTTCATCATTTTTATTATCAGTAGATGCTGACTTACCTACACGCATCCATTTATCTCTGAATTCAAGAAGCCTAAAAGTCAGATATATTAGATTTTGATAGCCAAGTCCAAGGTAGCTTTCAGGAATAAAATCCTCATCACCTTCATTAAAACGATATCGTACTGAAGAAGATTTTTGCAAAGCATCAGTTCCACTGATTTTTGCAGCAATTTCCACCGTTGGATTACCACCAATTCCGGGATACCCCATATCTTGCAATTCTTTAAAAGGCTTTTTAAATTGTGTATTCAGCCGATCTGTAAAACCTTTTTCAAGATCTTGTTGCTGACCTAATACATCTAAATCTCCAGCTTCTGGAAAATCCTCAGGATTCAAGATCCGTTCGTAATATTCACGTAATAACTTATTAAGTCTTTGCTTTTCTGAAAAAGGCCCTTTTTGATCTGTTCCGTCTTCCGCTCCTAGCCCACGTTGCTCTGATACAACGTCTACGCGAATTATTTTTTTTAAGGCTTCAGATTTAAGATTTTGAGTGATTTCTCTAACAGAATCATTAATACTGTCTTCCTCAGTCAATTCATCCTTACTGAGAATATAGTGCTTCTGCTTTAAGTATTTGCTAAAGTTTTTCCCTTTTTCTAAGAAATCACATAGGTCTTTAGGCCACAGACTTGCCGCACCTTCATAATTAGCCACTACACATCTCGCATCTGAGAATTCTCGACAAAGTTTAGCTATTTCTATTGCTTCGTAGTTAATACGAACAAAGAGTGACCCGCCTCTCCATTCTAAATCTGGAAGTATGTCACGAACTTTATAAGCTTCTGACGCATCAGCATTAATTTCAATGTCTAAACATGGCAGTAACTTAACTAGATCAGCAGATATTGATTCCATTTCTTCTTTAGTGGGAAAATGATCCTCTATCTGCACCCCAAGCTCTTGGATTCTTTTCCAGTTTTGCTTTGAAATATCTCTAACTTTAAGACTATCTGGACTTTTTAGGAATGTGTGTAAAGCTCCAATACAAGATGTTTTTCCACTATTATTAGCACCAACCAAGACAGTTCTTTTGTCATCAAGGACCAAGGTTACATCTGCTAACCTACGATAATTTTTCAAAACGAGAGATGCAATTTTCATATAACAGGACCTTAAAAAAGCAGAAAAGTAAAAAAACTTATATAAAACACATTTATAATAAAGATAAATATACTACAAGTGAAATTTTAATATAAGAATTAGTTTTACCTTAAGAATCCAATACTCTGTGATATCTAAGCTATTTGACGACAAGGCAGTAGGTGACCTCAGTATGACATTGGAACAAATTGAAAGTTTCATAACCTAAGGGTCATCAGAACCTGACATAAATGAAGCTTTATTCACCCTTCAAATTAATTCCTATTTTTTGCAACCATTGGAAACGAGTGATGTATTAATCTCTTGTTACTTGGTTAAAAGAAAAAAATCAATAATCACAGAGGAACTAGACCATTGAGTATCGCAGGAATACGTTCAAATCGCGGAGATATTTATCAAACCCTAGTTGCCTTTGAGTGGGCTCTGAGCATCCTCACAGATCCTAGATGTGAGTGGATGGAGGTTGACTCAAACTCTCACCATGTTGATGACATTGTCATTGGTAAAAGCGACGGCTCTCTGATTTGTTGCCAATGCAAAAAGAATCAGGCTGATTTTAGAGCCTGGTCGTTACCTGATCTTAAAGATGAGTTAGAAAAAGCAGCCATAGAACTGGGCACATCGGCAACAACTCAAGTTCGATTTTATTCGCGTAGTAACTTTGGAGCGCCTGCAAAATTAAAAGAGTTTTCAACTTCATTTGATAACGAACCTGCCTATCTAGGTGCTTTAACAAAAGAGCATACTCAAACAAATCAATCTCTAGCGGAGATTATTACCACTAAAACTCCGCAGCTTTCTGTTTTTGAATTTCTAAACCGCACAAGTTTTGAGGTGACGCCTGAATTTGATCGAATGGAAGCGCTTCTCCATGAACGGCTTCATCGCCTTGTGAGTAATTCGCAGATAGCTTTTAAGGCTCTATGGACTTTTTTAGATTTACTTGGCGGCGGAATGGATTCTGGAAATTTATCCGCATCAAAACATCGAGTCACAAAGGAAGAGCTTAGAGTTAAGCTCAATGAATCAGGCGCTATTTTGACACCAACGGTCCCGGTTGCAGAAATAATCGCGTCACTTTCCAAAACTTCAGCTATTGGGCGTTCTTGGAAACGAGAGATTGCCGGTCAGTATATTAAAAACCCTGTTCTTGATGAACTTTTAACCAACATAGATCATAACACCAAATCCATCTTAGTCACTGGACAGCCTGGCTCTGGAAAAACTTGCGTGATGCTTGATTTACAAGAAGCACTAGAGGAACGATTCAAAAGGAAACAAGATTTAATTCCCATCTTCATTCAGTCAAGAGAGTTTGCGGACTTAAGTTCTTCACAAGAACGAGAAGCTCAAGGGCTTCCCAATAACTGGGTTGAACAGATCGCCCGATTAGCGGACGAATCCAAGGTTGTCGTTGTTATCGACTCCTTGGATGTTCTTTCCATTTCCCGTGAACATCATGCACTAACCTACTTTTTGGCTCAAATTGACCAACTATTGCTTATACCGAACATCACTGTCATTACAGCATGCCGAGACTTCGACCGAAAATATGATAAACGAATTGCCTCACGAGAATGGGATGCGGAACTCGAATGTGCTTCTCTAGATTGGGGTAACGACATCTATCCGTTACTTTCTGGGCTCCTGATTGGCACCACTTCACTCGATAACGATACGCGAGAATTAATTCAAAACCCCAGAGAACTCGCTTTGTTTGTTGAATTGGCGCAACGACAAGGAAGCTTTAATGTCGTAACCAGTCAAGCACTAGCATTGCTCTATTTAGATACAATCGTTCAATCAGATCTTGAATTGGGTGATGATGCTATACAGGAAATTGAAGCGATTGCTAAAAAAATGTTGGATACAAGAAGTCTTGCAATCCCTAGACGTCAATGCAATTTACCTGACGTTATGCTTCGCAAACTCCTCAGTTTGAATATCCTTCAGGACATATCTAATAACCAAATTACTTTTGGGCATCAGACACTACTAGACGTATTGGTTATCAGCGGCACAATCAGAGAAGGAATGACCCTTAATGAATTTATTGCCGGATTACCTCCGGTTCCCTTTGTTAGGCCAAGCATTCGTAGTTTTATTACTCAACTAGCACTTGGGGATCGAAAAGCATTTCGTAAGCAATTGCGAACCGTTTTAACTGGTGACAGTGCATTTCATATTCGACGATTGGTAGCAGAAACCTTTTCTCAACAACCGCCAGATCAAGCAGATTGGTCGCTTATTAGAGATTTGCGTGCACATCACAAAGATGTTTTTCAAGTGATTTATACGCAAGCAAAGTCCGTTGAATGGTATTTTTTTTGGAATGACAACTTGCTACCTCTACTTAAAGACGATCGAGATGCGGACGGTTTAACAACTCATGTCTATCGAGTATCAGAGTGGAAAAACGAGGATGCCAAAGGCGTTGTTAGTTTGTGGACAGAGGCATTGGAACTGGATTATGTGAATCAGGAGCAAATAGCCCATCAACTCGCCTTTTTTATCTCAGATTTTCACCATGAGAATTTGCCAGAAATAAAACCTTTGCTATTGAAGCTGCTAAGCATGCCCAAGCCAGATCATAGTTTTTTGGGTAAAGTGCTTGCACGATTAATATCTGCTGACTTACTTGATGAGCAAACTCTGTGGAATTATATAACGGGTGACCTTCAATCAGCAGATGTTCAGGAATATGACTTTAAAGATAAATTAAATTGCTCAGCTCATGAATTTGGAAGTAAAAATGAAAATTTTCTTTCCGAGCAAATGAAACAATCTTCTGCTTTACTTGATCTAGCGATTAATGCCGTTGAACAATGGAGTGAGATTCGAACCAGAGGTTACGATGCAGATAACAAATTGCGTTATGGCTTTTTAGATAAAACCACTTATGAAAAAACACACTCTAAGCGCGATATGCACTATCAAAACAATCTTGATTTTCTGTTAGACAGCGTTGAATTAGGAATACTTCATCAAGCTGCTCTTAATTCTGAATGGTGGCAGCAAAATAGAGAACGTCTAAGTTTTAATCAAGAAAGTGCGCTTTGCTATTTTGCCATAAATGCCTTAACCACCAATATTGAAAACAATACCGATATCATTGGAATGGTCTTATCCAATAAAAGCCGCTTAGAATCATTGTTGTCATACGAGTTAAGCGAACTGATGAATAAAAGCTTTGTTCATCTTGACGCACAAGCGCAAGATGAGATCATGACAACTATCATTAATTTGTACGAGAATCGAGAAAAAGATCCAACTACGCAAAAGTGGACATTGCGAAATCAAGTTGAATACATTTCTGCGATACCATGTCATTTTCGTTCAACTACTCTCAAAGAGCTTCTCGAGTCCTACGAGTATAAGTTTGCGCGATATATTAGACAGCCAGAAATACGCTCTTCAGGGGGATGGGTAAAGGCTCCATTCTCGTATGAAGTCTTTCTAAATATTGATAATCAAGGAGTGCTGAAATTACTTTCTCATTACACAGACTATAAACGTGATTACACTGAATTTCTGGTTGGAGGTACAAGAGAAGTTGGCAGACAGCTTCATGAGACTGCCTCCCGTGACCCTGTTAGATTTCTGAATTTCCTCACCACTCATTGGCAAGAAATTTCTGAAAAATTTCGAAATGAAATTCTGGATGGCGTCGCTACGCATTTAGCTTATTTATATGGAAACCTGAGTTCAAGTAACAACTGGGAACCCATTGAAAAACCCGACCCTTGGACTCTTACCAATCTTGCCCTTGAAGAGTTAGAAAGACATCCAGTCTATTGGCGCCACAGAAGATCTGCTGCGAAAGTGTTGCAAGCTGTTGCACATATCATTCAAGATGAACAAAACGCGCAGCGGCTCTCTTTTTTTGCAATTGGCTTTGCAGACCTAAAAAGTGAAAGCACTATTAGCGGTGATGGTGTTGGTCTTTACGGCAAAGCTATTAATATGGTTACCGGAAATGTTGCTGAAGCTTTAATTACTTTAGCAAATAAATTCCTGGAAAAAGAACAACCCTTCCCAGAGCTTTTAATTCCTTCGTTAATACGATTTGCAAAGCATGAAAATCCAGCTCTCCGAGCGTTACTTCTCGAGCACCTGCCTTTTCTCCAAAGTAAAAATCCTGAATTAGGCTGGAAATTGTTCGATGAATTAACTCAAGTACAAGGTCTATGGAAGCATGCAGAGCGTTGTCTGTATTATTCATACGACAAAAACTTTCCAAAAGTTGAATCTTCTTTGCAAAGAATATTGGATGAAGGTTCTGCTGATGGAATGCAAACTTGGGGTCGAATTTCAGCCTTGGCGGTATTATCTGGTCATTTAAAACTTGATGATTTTTTAGAACAGTTACATTCTCTGGATTCGACTGAAGCCTGGGAAGGCGCATCTAATGTGTTTACCCATAATGAAAATATTTTAGGTCATCAAGAACTCTGCCTGAAAGGGATGAAAGCAGGTTTGCAAGCAAGTGCTCCAAGCGCCATTGCCATGGCTAAACAAATGGAAAATATTTTTCAGAAGATGAAAATCAGTGTTGTCATTCCAATTGATTTAATCCAGACATTCTTTGAGATTTTAGGTTCTGATGAAAATGACAAGCACAACAGAGTATATGCTTTTGGCGAATGGCTAAATTGGCGTATTCAGCGAAATGTTGAAGAAACACTGGCTGCAACTGAACTCTACGTTAGCTACATTAAGCAAACTGGCGTTCACTTTTATGACCATGACAATAACTTTATCCAACTAATGAACCGCTTAT
This sequence comes from Thiomicrorhabdus marina, assembly GCF_017571465.1. GTDB lineage: Bacteria > Pseudomonadota > Gammaproteobacteria > Thiomicrospirales > Thiomicrospiraceae > Thiomicrorhabdus > Thiomicrorhabdus marina. Next base: position 65,714 of record NZ_JAGETV010000004.1, read on the forward strand.
TTGCAGAAGCTGAAGAGAGAGAGGAAAGTGATTCTGGCGATATGCTTAAACGAGTTGTTGAGATACAAGATCAGCTATTAAGTATTGGCTTAAATTCAATCAATGACTGGTTAAAAGCTGCCGAGCGGCCTTAAATCATTTAAGAGCACTTCGCTCTAGGGATTTGTTAAGTGTTACACGACTTACACCAAAATGTTCAGCAACTTCTTTTTTAGTAATCAACGGATCTTTGAGCATAGCAGCGGCTTTTTTAACATCTTGGGTTGTCATTGCCAGTTTTCTCCCACCCTTACGCCCTCTTGCTCTGGCAGCCGCTAAACCAGCTAAAGTTCTTTCTCGAATTAAATTATGTTCGAATTCTGCCAGCGCGCCAAAAATATGGAAAATGAGTTTGCCGCCTGCAGAGGTTGTATCAATTGATTCTGTTAGAGACTTAAAGCCAATTTTCCTCTCGTCCAGTTCGGAAATCATTTCCACTAAGTCTTTTAAAGATCTTGCTAAACGATCAAGTTTCCAAACAACTAAAACATCACCCTCTCTTAGAGTTCTCAGGCAGACATTTAACTCTGGGCGGTCTTTTTGCTTACCAGTAATTTTCTCTTCAAAAATTTCAGAACAGCCAATTTTTTGCAAAGCATCACGCTGGGCATCCAAATTTTGATCTTGTGTGCTGACCCGTGCATATCCAACCAACATAAAACGTACCTTTCCTTGTCATAGTTTTCTTTACGGAATTAATTATCACTCAAACCCTGTTTTTGGCTACCAAACCGCTTTCTATCAAGAACGTATAAAAAACGACCGTTTGTTTTACTCAACAAAGTTTCACGCATCATCACATATAAAAAATCGAGCCTAACCTTAAACCCCTTCTAAATCTGGCCTGTTTAGCGGGGAAATAATTTTTTACGCGGTATTTTTCTTATATCGAAAAAATTCGATGAAAAGGTATGAACTATTTTGTGAACGGTTCAGTTCAGTCTAGTTCAGTGAGTAATCCGTAATAGAAGGAAAAATGAATGATTAATAATCGCGAAAGAGATCCCAAAAAAGCGATTCATCAAGCTTTTGAGGAGATTGAATCTGATGGATTACATGCGACATATGATGCCATCCAAGATAAGACAGGGCTGGCTCGAGCAACAATTGCAAAATACATAAAAGACGTTAGGCAGGAACGCCTTAACCCTGCTGAAATTGATCCTGAAGATCTAGCTAAACAAATTAACCGCCTTGTTAAGCAACAGGTAAACGCTGCTATTATTCAGCAAAAAGAAGCCCATTCTTTGAGATATGACGCTTTACACACTTCTTTCGATGAGCTTCAGTCTGAATTTGAAACGGCTATTGCCAGTAATGAACAAATATCAAATGAAAACAATGAGCTACGCAATGAGAATGCCAAATTAGTCGGCACACTTGAGTCAACAAAAAATCAATTAGAACAATCGAAAGATGAGCATGTACAACAAACAAAACAGCTAAAAAATGAAAATCAGAAAGAGCTAGAAAAACTCAGTCTGCAACTGGAAACAACCATCGGCAAAAAAGCAACAGCAGAACAAAAAGTTACCGATTCTGAAAAGCTTGTTAACCATCTAAAAGAACAACTATCGGAACAGCGCTCTCTGTCAGCTCAACAAAGTAGTGAGATAGTGGAGTTATCAAAGCAATTGGCTGTGAGATGCTCTGAACTGATATCTGAGCAAAGTGCTCACGCCAAATCTGTTGAACTTATCGACAAGCTAAATCAGCAAACTGAATCTCTACAATCAGAAATAAAATTGCTCGAATCTGAACACAAAAAAACGTACTCTCAAGCTCTCTCAAGCCACGCTAAAATCGCGGCACAAGATGCTACTATCACAGCCTTGAAAGACCAGATTTCAATGCAGGAAAAACAACTTAGAATTTTGACTTCAGAAATTAAGCCGAAGATTTTACAAAATTAAACACAAAGCTCAGACTTGATTGATTGCCGATTTGTATAGGCGACTCTGCTAGGGAAGCGTAGAATAAATCCATAAGGTTTGCGTTACAGAAAAGCATCTCTAGCAATCTGCTACCTGAACGATTTAGCTGGAATCAATGAGGAATTGTTCTGCATATTCTAATGCTCTTTAACCAAGTTTATTAACGAGGTTACTCGAAGTGCTAAATAGGTATTTGTAAAAATGGCTGTTTCTTTTTTTTCAGAACTTATTCCCAATATTCATCTTTCTCGGTTGTGGAGTCTCTCTTTGGAGACGCCAAAAGTAGCACGACAAAAATAACAGTGACAATCAGCAAAAAAATAATTGTTGCGAAGTTCATTACTTACTAGTCCTAGTTTATATCCCTTGGCAGCGACATTTAAATTTTAAACTCTAATTTTAGGAAAAACAGCTCAGAATTTTGACCTCTGAAATTCAGCCGAAGAACCGAAGAACTTACAAGGTTAAGTGCGAAGTTCAGACTTGGTTTGTAAGTACATGACCAAGCCTGAAATAGCATATCAAGCTCCTTAAAAGTTTTCTTGTTGTGCTTGATACTGACTATTCTTCTCTGCTTCCGCTTGACGCTTCATTTCTTTCTGTTGAGATCGATAATTTTCTGGGTAGATATACGACAGATATGTATCTGTACCAAGCATACCTCTTTCTACCTCAATTTTAATTCCATCCCCTAAATTCCATGAGTATAAAACAGGTAAATAAGTGATTTTTTCAGGACCTTTATTTGGTTCACCATATTTTGAGCGAACCATATCACGAATTTGTGCGACTTGTTGAATATCTGAATTAGCTGGAAATGTGTAAGTGGCCAAAGCAACCCCCTTATCATCAACAGTGTATGAAACATACAATTCAGATGAATCCTTCAATAAATTTTCAGAATTATATGAATCCCCCCAATTATTTAAATTTTCATCAATAACTCGTCCACCAGCAGCTTTGATAGATTTTTGCATTTGAGTTCTATCTACACATCTTAATACAACATCAAAAAGGCGCGTTGCCGATTCCTCTGGTTTAGAACAATAGATCTTATTTCTTAAGACTTCTAACCTATCATGAGCTTCATTTTGACCAAGGTTTGCAGCTATCAGATAGAAAATTAGTGCTTTATTTAAGTTTTGCTCAACATCATCAAATCCATTGTCGTATATCCACCCAAGCAGAAATAATGAATTTGGCTCGCGTTTATCTGCTCCGATCTTTAACAGGTTCATTGCCAGTGTTACATTTTTTTCGCCACCCTCTCCATTTAAATACAACCGAGCAAGTGGATAATACGACTGGTAATAATTTTGATCTGCTGACTTTTGGTACCATTGACGCGCTTGTCGATAATCTTGCTTTATTCCATAACCATTTTCATACATTATCCCTAAATAGTACTGGGCGGCTTTATCATTCCTATTGGCCGCTGTATTAAAATAATTTAAAGCTCTAGCATAATCAGCCTTAACGCCATCACCATATAGAAACATAGTACCTAAATTTTGTAACGCGGTGAGATCACCGGCTTTAGCAGCAAGTTCGTACCAATAAATTGCGCTTTGAACATTTTGTTGAACTCCCAAGCCCTGATTAAACATTGTACCCAGCATATTTTGAGCATTTGCATCACCTTGTTTTGCTAAAGGTTCAATCTCCCTAAGAGCCGTCTGAAAATCACCCTCCTGAAAAGCTTTAAAACCTTCATCATATCCCGCAAACGCATTACCAGCAAAGCCTATAATAAGTGATGTTATCAAACTTAAGAACCGCTTCATTTACTTACACTCCAAAACTAAAATTAATTCAAATAAACATACAAAGTATTATTAAAGGGGTATTTTCTTTTTTGCCTACCCTTTTTGTAGCCAAGCTCCATGATTTGAAGGACGACCCCATATAAAACCAGCGATAACAGCTAAGAAAGAAGGCCAAGACATTTGGAAAACAAAAATAGTAACAAGAACAACAGACCAAATTAAAAATGCATTACGCTTACTTTTTGCATTCATATTCAGATAACGATTCTTTAAATTTTCAGCCGCTTCATTTAATCCAGTAAATTCGCTTTTGGCATAAGCTCCGCCCGCATGTTTCCTCCCTAATACACAAGGCCTGCCGCAAAAGTTGTGAACAGTATAGTAATACGTGCCATTACCAGTCCCAGCTTCCGAACCTGTAGTTTTGTAGTAATCAAGATAAAGCAAGGAGTTTGCACCAAGCATCCGAGCACCTTCAATTGCATCACGCTTTGCATGATCTGGAGAATCCCTTGAAGAACCATGAACTATCCAGTCAGCTTGGTTGATAATATTCCAGTTGCCAGCGGTACTTGAGCGTGAAGTAATAAATTCATCTGGAACGATATATTTACAAGGACCATTAGCATTTATTAACTTACATTTTTTTGCCGCATATCCTTTTGGATTGGCCGTAGGCTCAAATTCAACATAAGATTCTTCCGCTAATTTTGATAAATCAGTTGTTCTGGTAAAATCATTGGTATGAAAAAAATAGTCCTTATCATCTTCTCCTTTAAGGAATCCATATTTTTTCTGAGGTAAAAAAGTACTTACATATCCCTTCATTCACATCCTTCTTTGAGGGTTTTATTTATGCTAACTGCTTGTATAAGCACCACTAGAGTAGTTTTCACTTCATATCAACTACAAGGCTTTATTAAGGAAATGCAAATCAAATCCACATGACTTCAAGTACCCTAAACAAATTTCCTAGCAAAGTGAAAATTTGTAGTCATGTCTAGAACTGACAAGAACTCGCAACTCAGCTAGAGAATATTTGGCACTTCTCACTTGAAATATTAGCAAAAGCTCCAGTTGGCAAAGTCGCTATTAGAATAAAAGAAAATCGCTTGTATAATTTATTCATTGATAATATCCCTACTAACTTAACGCTTAGTAAATTACTCAGTAACCGTGTAATTAACTGCATTCATTAGAGATAACGCTTCTGTTGGAGACAAGCGAATAAGCTCTGTTTTAGGGCCAATAACCAAACGCGGAGTGCGAATCAATTCAAAGTAATATTTTTGTCCTGCAACTAAGTTTACATTTACTTCTGCTTCGGTAGCTGTTAACTGCGGCAGGTCAACTTGGATAGTTGTATTACCCGGATTAACGTCAACACGCTTAAAAGTCATCCCATAAGTTTCAACTTCGATATCACCAATTTCAACCTGAGTCCCATGTATTTTGGATTTATCGTTCTCACCACGGATAATGTAGACTGAAGATTTACCAGCTGGCACAAGGCCCTCGATAACCGCTTGTTTTTCCGCTGGAGGCGCGTAATTTACGGTAGTACATCCACTTGCTGCGAGTCCCAAAGAAATGATGGTAGCGAACCCTAATAATTTAATGTTTTTCATGAAAGCCCTTTTAATGACAAGTATTCTTAAAAAAATACTATTTGTTATATTTTTATCCCAGAAATTATAATCAACGACAAACGCTATTTTTTGAATTTTTACAGCTTTTAAATCGATTTACGTTATATATTGCATGGTTATTTACACTTTTTCTCAAAAAACCAATGCATCAATATCCTGAAATGGGATATTTATAACATAGTCATAAACTGCCTGCATGAAAAAAAGTGTCTGGCAGAAAAAATATGAACTACTAGCGGGAGAATTGCGTGCAATGCGCCTTGCCGCCGGTTTAACACAAGCTGACTTAGCTAAAAAACTAGATAAACCCCAGAGTTACGTTTCAAAGTACGAGGGCTGTGACCGTTATTTGGGATTTATTGAAGTACTTGAGGTATGTGAAGCCTGTGAGTCAGATCCTACTAGCCTTATCCAAAAACTGGGGTTTTCAGTAAGCCAATAATCGTTTCATTTTTGCCTCCACCCTTCTATCTCCTCGCCACAAGCTCTGCTCAAAACCGCTCTTCAGTATTAAAATCATTACGGCATTCAGCATTTACCCATACATAATTCCTGCATGATCCAAGTTTAATTAAACTCGAAAATTTTTATTTTTTTCGGGTTTAGTCATGTTAGAGATTTTATAGGGAGTTCAAGTTTTACCTACCCCTGAAGTAGACTCGAAAATTTTTTTATTTTCGAGTACAGGCTCTTTGAAACCATTTATTTTTGGGATCAGATTTCTTAAATTTGTTAATACGCAAAAAATTAAAATTTTCTAGTTTTAATAGATAATGTGGAAATTAAGACAAACCCATTTCTCTGAAATTTTCAAAGAATCAATAGGGATTTAATCTGGAACATTTTCAAGACATCAAATTCCGTGACTGCAGTAGAAAGAATGATCCAGTGATCAAACCGCCTACCAAATTAAGCTACTAACAAACGAAAGAACCACAAAATCAACTGCCAGCATCAACCACACATATAAACGCAACGATAAAGATGCATATACGTTACATAAAAGCATTAAATTGTAATTCACTTAGAATTCAGCCCCTTTTAGAGGAGACTCAGTTTTTTCAAAGATATGATTTTCTTCGAATCTTATAAAGGAGAAAAAACAATGATTGATTGGAACGATTTCATGAAAGACATAGCTGGATCAAACTTAGAGCTTATAGACCATCTGAATAATATGCTTAGAGAAATAGTTACTGCACAAATTAAACTTAAAGAAAATGCCTATGTCGTCGTTGATTGCTACCAAACTTTCCGTCTTGAGCGGATTCGAAAAGAGTTGAATGAAGCAAGCAGTAGCAAAAATCCAGTTTACTTTCCTGAAGTAAAACCGAAGATGCACGTCACGGACGATAAATCCTTTGGGGTGTACTGGCGAGATTACTCAAATGTAGCTGCAAAAAGAAGAATGGCAAAAGTCAAAGGTGTTGAATTTGATCGAAGAAATGCTCATGGGAGCCATGTTCGACCGCTTCAAAAAGGTTACACAGAGCGATGCTTTAAAAAAGCACCCGATTGGGAACTTGAATTGATTTTAAAAGCAGAAAAAGAATTTCAAATTATCCGAGATCAAACCTTTGAACTAGCCAAAATTGGTAAAAGTCTTCGAAAACTTTTAAAGGAATTGGATGAATTAGCTCAGACCCAATCTGACACGTCTCCTTAAAAAGAGAAGAATCACCAGTTTTGTTAAGGGAGCGAATCTTAAAATCCAAACAACAAATCTAAACTGACAGTCACCGAATCAAAACCGGCAACTGTCAGATAAAGTCTGAACTACTACAATTTAAGTTAGTTGCCTTTTTTATTGCATCCAAATGATCCGCCCAGGCCTGCATCATCTTGATCCTTTCAGGCATCCATTCAGCCTTATTGTACGCCGCCCTAATGCGGTCTTTATCCATATGTGCTAGTTGCGCTTCTATAGCATCTTTATCGAATTTTAGCTCATTGAGTATGGTACTTGCTGTATGTCTCCAACCATGAGGGCTCATCAAGCCTTTACCTACAGGTTCCCCTGTTTCTGGATGCTTAGTTCTGTTTATCGCACATGAAAGCGTACTTTCAACAGGAGGAATGTCTTTTTTTGCAGTATACGTAGTAAAAACATAAGTTCTATTACCGTTGATTTCCTGCATATTTCTAAGTATTTCAAGAGCTTGATTAGATAGTGGGACTTTATGGGCGCGATCTTTTTTCATATCGCCTTCCTTGTACGTAAGCATCTTGTTTTCCCAATCAATATTTTGCCAAGTAAGGTGCCGGATATTCTTAGGCCGCAAAAAAACATAGGGCATAAATTTCAATGCCATTTTGATTGGTAAGCTACCGTGATAATTATCAAAACCTTGCAATAGCAGTTTTAGTGAATTTTCATCATTAGAAGAAGGCATGCTCTTACTTGAAGTCCCATTTTTTGCGGGAAATAAGTCATTAAGACCACTGGCTGGGTTTATGCTAATTATCTGAAGAGCAAATAAACGATTAAAGACCTCTTTAGCGTAGCTAATCGATTTTCGAAGCGTTTCCTGCTTACCAGCATCATATAGTCCCTTAAAATGCTCATAAAGCTGGATAGTTGTAATTTTATCAACTGGTGTCTTGTCCAAGACGGGAAATAAGTGGAGCTGCATAACTTCAAGCTTTTTTCGTCGGGTAATATCTTTTATCGGTGCATCTTTTAAAAGATCTAATGCATAAGCACTAAATGGTTTGTATTGAGTACCCTTCAAGCGTTTGAGCTCTACTCTTGGATCAAGCCCTTCCGCAATAAAACCACGGGCTTGTTCATGAAGTTCACGAGCTCGTTTTAAGGTAATGTCTGGATATTGGCCAATGGTTAACGTATATCGATTGCCAAATAAAGCAAAGTCATAACGCCATGTCTTAGTTCCAGATGGTTTTACAAGAAGATAAAGGCCACCACCATCTGATTCTTTAAATTGTTTGTCCTGTGGCTTTAGAGTCAACACTCTTCTGTCAGTTAATTTACGTTTCATAAAAAAGCGCTCAAATTTATTCCGTACCGTAAACGATACCGTAAATGGTACCGTAAAATTCGTGATATTGCATGATAGCTGATGAAACGTAATGATACTAAAAACCCCCATGAATAGGGACTTTGTGGATAGATATGTGGACTCATGAAACTCAAAAAACACCCTCTGATCAGGCGCTTTTTTTATATCTGGAATTTAAGCAAATCTCTTGTATCTTACTCAGAATAGAACTCTTTCTGCACACTGTTAATAGTGTCAACGATCATATTGGTATCCACTTTACCGATAAAGTAATTAGCACCAAGTTCGATAACTTCACGCGAGTTATTGTCACTGGTCATCGAGGTGTGCACAATGATCGGTAAGTGTCGTGTTTTTGGATTTTCGCGCAGCTCACGGATAACGGTATGTCCAGATGCGACCGGCATCTCTAAATCGGTAAAGACCATTGAAATTTCATTTAGATCGGCCATTGAATTGACGTAATCTAAAAGCAAGCGGCCATTATTGAATGACTTATAAGCTAAACCTAATTGGTCAAATACCATCCCCATATACTGTTGAATGGATTTAGAATCTTCCGCAAACAGGATGGTGCGTTCGGTGATATCGGTGCTGAACTGGTTCTGGCTTGCATCGATTTCACGGGCAGAGGTGAAAATCTTTTCTGCCATACTCGGCATAGCTTCAATGAGTAGTTTTTCAATATCTAGAATAAAACAAAGCGTTTCGCTATTTTCCAAATAAGTGTGATTAATTATCTGATTTGTGTTGACGTTAACATTATAGTTAGAAGCAGGATGAATCTCTGACCAGTCTTTTTCTTCAACACCATAGATATGTGAAACACGTAGTCCGACAAAATTATGACTAAAATCCGAGACGATAATAATCGATTTTTCTCGCTCTTCTTCTGACATTGGAAAGCCCATCCACTGCGGTAAGTCGATAACCGGTAGATAAACACCTCGCAATTCAATCATACCTTCAATAAGTTGATTGGTATCCGGCATAGGAGAAATAGGATAACCGCGACCCTCTAATACTTCGCGAACCTTAAAAACATTCATACCGTAATAAGGCGGCTGATAGTCCTCTTTTGCAAACTGCACCTGAAAAATCATTAAACTCAGTTGATTGTTCTTGCTAAGTTGCGCGGTTTTTTCGACTTGTTCTAATGTTGTGCTCATGAGCGAACGGCTCCAATTTCAGAAATAACTCTACAATATCGTTGCTTGTATTAAGGATATAAGAATTCTAACGAAATGCTGAAATTAATCTCAAGTGAGAAGTGTTTAACCTGCGAAGTCTTGATGTAAACCAATAAAATTTGTTTTTATCAGACAGGTTCTAACAACACACGCACCGGTTTAAAGGACCGACGATATTCAGCCAAAATAGGCAGCGATTTTAGACGTTCTAGGTGCGCAGGGGTCGGATAGCCTTTATGTTGTGCGAAACCATATTCAGGATGTTGTTTATCTAAATCTTTCATTTGTCGATCACGGTAAACCTTAGCGAGAATGGAAGCGGCTGAGATGGCAGGAACTTTACTGTCACCTTTAACAATCGCAACACATGGATGTGTGGTTTTGGGACAGCGATTACCATCAATCATCGCTAAGTCAAATGCACTTTGTTGTGCAACCTCTTCTATTGCCCGACTCATTGCTAACATAGTGGCTTGTAGAATATTTAATTCATCAATTTCTTGTGGCGATGCCTTTTGGATGCTGTATGCAATCGCTTGCTGTTTTATTTCGGAAAACAGTGCTTCACGTTTTTTTTCACTGAGTTTTTTCGAGTCGTTCAAAGGCAATTGACAGTCTTCCGGCAGAATTACCGCAGCAGCAACCACATCACCGACTAAAGGGCCACGGCCAACTTCGTCTACCCCGACGATGATTTGTGACGATTGATCATTAAACAAATCAATTTGTTTAGTCATGATTTCTGCATCCATGTCTGTAGTGCTTGCACTGCAAGTTTTGCGCTCGGTTGCTTAAGCTGTTGATACTGTTCAGCAAAGGCGATGAGCTGTTCTTGGCGCATTAAGTCTGAAGCGATTAATTCGGTTAGTTTTGCAGCAATATTTTCCGGCGTAGCTTCCGCCTGAATTAACTCCGGGACAACGGATTTATTAGCAAGAATATTCGGTAACCCAATCCATTTAGTGGTGGCAAGTTTCGACATTATCCAGTAAGAAATCGGATGAACTTTAATCGCAAGAATCAGAGGTCTTCGCATAAGCGCACACTCTAACGTTGCAGTACCGGAAGTAACTAGCGCTTGATCACAAGCTTCTAAAGCCAGTTGTGCCTGTCCATCAAGCAAGTGAATATGCTTGATGAATTGACTCTGTAATTGACCTTTTTCACCAAGTTCTACAATGGTGGTTTCGATATGTTTTTTGGCTTTTTCATGAACTACCGGTATCACAAAATGCATTTCTGAGTGTTGCTGAAATACCTGCTGTGATGCTAGTAAATACGGTTCTATCATTTGTGAAATTTCACTCATGCGAGAACCTGGAAGAATTGCTAATACTTGGGCGTCCTTAGCTAACCCAAAACTGATACAAGCTTTCTGTTTATTCGGTAACTCCGGTACCTGTTGCGCAAGGGGGTGTCCGACAAAGGCTACGGGAATTTCATAACGATGATAGTATTTTGGTTCGAAAGGAAAGAGAACCAAAACGCCATTAACCGCCTGCTTAATTTTTGCCAAACGTTTTTCACGCCATGCCCACACAGAAGGTCCAACATAATGTGCAGTGGTAATACCCTGCTCTTTAAGTTTACGTTCCACAGTAAAATTGAAATCCGGTGCGTCAATTCCAATAAAAATATCCGGCTGTGCGGCAATCAATCTTTCAATCAAATTCTTGCGTAACCTAAGCAGCTCACGCAGACGTTTGAGAACCTCAAAAAACCCCATAACTGAAAGACGTTCCATCGGATACCAAGATTCCATGCCTTCTGCAATCATCTTTGGTCCACCAATACCAACAAATTTTGCATTTGGATAAACACACTTTAACTCTTGCAATAAATCTGCCCCGAGCGTGTCTCCCGAAGTTTCACCGGCAACTAAAGCAATGGTTAATGGTTTAGTAGTAGATATAGAGCTGTGTTTGAGATCGGACATAACGATATCACTATAGAAAAAACGCAGTAGAAAACTGCGTTATTTGAAATGAGTAAATGGATATATTAACGGGTAATGCCGCGGGTTGAAGTGCTTAAGAATTCAATTAAATGATTCAGTGTTCCCGCTTTGTCATTTTGTGCTTCCAATTCAGCAAGCGCATCCTTAATACTTAAATTACTGCGATAGATAATTTTGTAAGCGCGCTTAACTAAACGACGCTGTTCGCTATCAAAGTCACGACGCTTAAGCCCTTCCAAATTTACGGTTTTTGCTTCAGCAATATTGCCTGAAACCACAACAAAATCCGGGACATCTTGATTGATTACACTGCCCATTCCGCAAAAAGAATGTTCGCCGATACGACAGAATTGATGTACCAATGTATAACCACCAAGAATAGCCCAATCTTGAATTTCAACATGACCTGCTAATGCAACATTGTTAGCCATAATACAATTATTCCCAACGATACAATCGTGAGCAATGTGGACACCGGCCATAATCCAATTATTATCACCAACTACCGTTTTGGCAATGTCTTGAATGGTGCCTCGATTTACGGTGACATTTTCACGGAAGGTATTGTTATTACCAATAATTGTGATGGCTTCATCACCCTCAACAAACTTTTTGTCTTGCGGGGCTGCGCCAATACAGCCGAAAGGATAAAAACGATTACCCTTGCCAATTACGCATGGACCATAGACAACAACATGCGATTCCAATTTACAGCCGGAATCGATTTGCACATCCCCTTCAATAACACAATAAGGACCGATCTCAACGTCGTCAGCAATCCGTGCTTTAGGGTCAATAATCGCAGTTGAATGAATCAATTTTATACCTTACGTTCAGCACACATTAAATCAGCAGAGGCAATAATTTTACCGTCAACCTTTGTGGTACATTCGAATTTCCAGATCCCACGCTTATTGCCTAGCGCCTTAACTTCAAAATCAAGACGGTCACCCGGTACCGCCGGCTTACGGAATCGTGCATTATCGACTGCGGCAAGATAGTACATTGAAGAACCATCCGGTTTTTCACCTTGGCTACGGAAGGCTAAAATACCAGTGCATTGCGCCATAGCTTCAATAATCATAACACCAGGCATAATTGGATTATTCGGGAAGTGACCTGTGAATTGCGGCTCATTAAAGGTAACATTTTTGAAACCTTTCAAACTTTCATTCGGGGTAAATTCAGTGACGCGGTCTACCAACAGGAACGGGTAGCGATGCGGTAAGTAATCAAAAATATCTTTCACTTCCATCATGAGGAATCCAATTTTCTCTAATTCTATTTATTTGTAATTATTGTAATTCATTAAGTTGCTTTTGCAGCGCTTTAACTTGTCGAGCCAATTTATCTAAGGTTCTTTGTCGTACGATTTGTTTTTGCCATTTTGCCGTTTCTTGAGTAGGGAAACCGGAGTAAGCTCCCGATTCCTTAATATCGTGAGTAACGCCAGCCTTAGCAGCAAAATGACAATGATCGGTTGTAACTAAATGACCGGCAAAACCGACTTGGCCAGCAACGATATTGTGTTTACCTAATTTGGTCGTGCCGGCAAACCCTGTTTGTCCTGCAATAGCTGAACCTTCACCGATTACAACATTATGCGCGATGTGTACTAAATTATCGATAATACAGTGGTCTTCGATAATAGTATCTTCAATTGCACCACGATCAATAGTGCAGTTATTGCCGATAGAAACATAGTTGCCGATAACAACTCTTCCAACTTGGGGGATTTTCGACCATTTTCCCTGATGTGGAGCCCAACCAAAGCCATCGCCACCAATCACAGTTCCGGCTTCGATATACACATTATTGCCAATTTGACAATCATGATGGATTACAACATTTGCCCCGATCACGCAATTGCTGCCAATTTTGACTTTTGGATAAATAACGCAACCCGGAGCAATCCATGTGTTTTGCCCGACAGTCACTTCATCTTGTAATACACTGTTTGCTTCGACGCAAACATCCTCGGCCATCTTTGCCGTTAAGGATACCGTGGCACTTTCGGCAACACCAATAAATGGTAAAGGCTGACGATAAAGCACTTGCGCTAACAAGGAATAGGCATAATAAGGGTCTTTAACAATAATGCATGGCTGCGGACATTCTTCAGCAAATTGCTCGGTAAGCAAAACCAGTCCAGCCTGAGTATTCATTAAAGATGAGATAAATTTGTGGGAGTTTAGAAAGCTTAAGTTCTCTGCCATCGCTTTATCTAAAGGAGCAACGCTTACAATATCACTAGAAGCGTCGCCATTAAATTGAAAATCAACCTGATGTTGCTGTAAAACCGCAAGCAGAGAGTCAATGCGCACGAAGTAGCCTTATTTTTTATTTATTAAAATCTGAACGCTTTTTCTTGGATTGAGATTGTAAGAACTCTAAAACGTCTTTTGTGATATCAATACGATTGTTAGTGTAAGCAATACCTTCATACATAATCAGATCAAAGCCTTCTTTTTCACCGATGGTTTGAATCGCTTCATTGACCAGATTTTGAATTTTAGCTAGCTCTTCATTACGTCGAAGATTAATAAGTTCTTGCACATCGTTACGTCGACGTTGGATTTCACGCGTCATCATCGTGAGTTCACGTTCTTTAGTCGCGCGTTGCGTATTGCTCATTACACTCTTGTTTTTCTCATAGTTCTTCTGTTCTGAATCCAGTTTTGTAGCAAGCGATTTCAGCTCTTTTTGCTCTTGTGCAAACTCTTCTTTAAGCTTTTCTGTTGCAACACCTGCCTGCGGTGCTTGTTCCAACAATAATGCAACATTAACAACACCTAGTTTTACCGGCGCATCTTCTGCCGCTTGCAGTTGCGTAGTGATCAAAGAAAAAGCCATTGCAAAAATGACAAAAAGTGGTTTAAACATTGAACCGTCCTGTATACGAAGTTTTATCGGATTTTACCGTATTTTTTTAATAACAAGGCAGTATTTTATTAACTACTGAATCTGCCACTGCCATAACTCATGTCTCATATGAGGGATCTTTTAAAATGCTGTTCCCAGCGTAAACTGGAAGGTTTGAGTCTCATCCCCTTCTTGCTCATTAAGCGGTTGAGCTACACTAAATGTCAGTGGGCCAACAGGTGTAATCCAAGAATAACCAACACCAACCGAAGCACGCATATCATTGAATTTAGCATTACTAAGACCGTTAAACGCATAACCAGCATCAAAGAACCAACTGATTCTTTGGTTTGATGAGTCTTCAACAAAAGGAACCGGCGAAATCATTTCAACGGTTGTCAATACTCTGGTATTTCCTCCAACCGGACGGTCACTTCCATCGGTATCAAGATCATAATTAGCACTCAATGAGTTAGGCTCATAACCGCGCACCGTACCGATACCACCGGCATAGAAATTCTCATAGAACGGTAAAATATCAATATCACCATAGCCATCACCATAAGCCAAGCCGCCTTTCAAATGCAACGACAAGTTTTTAGTCATTGGCAGATACAGGTTCTCTTCAGCAAATACTTTATAGAAAGGCGCATCGGAAGTACCAGGAACAACCGCTTCTAAAGTTAGTGTGGTTTTCTGTCCTTTACTAGGGAAATAGAAGCTGTTGGTCGTATTATGAATCCAACTTAAAGATGCTTGCACAGAATTGGTTTTGTCGCCAAAGTCATCAATGTAATCTTTACAGTAATTAAACGTATTCGCACAAACTAGTTCTTGAGCATCAAACTTAAGACCATAACGTAATGTATTGTTTTCACTTAATGGATACCCTAGGCTGGTTCTAAAGCCGAAATTATTCGTTGTATAGTCGGCAACATCGAGTTCTTCTGCATCGATCTCACGGAAATACAGACCCATTCCCAAACTGACATTATCTTCGGTAAAGTATGGATTAGTAATACCTATGTCAGCCGTTTTACGTGCCGAGGAAGTATTAATTTGCAAATCCAGTTTATTACCGCTACCGATGAAATTTCGTTCGGATAAGCCGATATTGAAACTAACACCATCAACCTGGGAGTAACCAACACCAGCAGTAAAAGAACCGGTTGGCTGTTCTTCGATTTTGACAATCAGATCAACTTGGTCATCAGAAATGCGTTTGGTTTCAATCTTACTGGACTTAAAGAAGCCTAAGCGCTCAAGACGCGATTGAGATTGACGCACTGCTTTTAAAGAATAAGGCGCACTCTCTAACTGACGCAGTTCTCGGCGAATAACGTGGTCACGGGTACGCGTATTACCTTCAAAATCTACATAACGAATATAGACTCGATCTTTCGGCTCAATTTTAAAGGTTACATCCATTGTTTTGTCGGTCGGATTGATAATCGTGTCCGGTTCCACTTCGGCGAAAGCATAGCCTTCTTCACTCAATCTTTCGCGGATGATATTAACCGCATCAATGATTTTACTCCGGGAGAAAATGTCACCTGCTTGTACGTCTGTAATGCGATCAATCTCTTCCTGACTGATAATGGTTTCGCCGGTAAAAGCAACTTTACTTAAGGTAAAGCGATCACCTTCTTTCATGTTAATGGTGGTGAAAACTTTGGTTTTATCGGTTGATAGAGAAACCTGAGAGGAATCGATTTTAAATTGCGCATAACCGCGATCAAGATAAAACGAACGGATTTTTTCCATATCCGCTTCTAGCTTCGGTTTTGAGTAAGAATCACCTAAACCAAAAACACCGGTTTCTGAAAGTGCCATAATGCCTTTCAGACGACGGTCTGAGTAAACTTCGTTACCAACCAAAGCGATTCGTCCCATTGACGCCGGTTCGCCTTCGACAATCTTAATTAACAAATCAACACGGTTACGAGCTAGTTCCGTGCTTTCGATACTAACACTGGCTGCATAATAACCTTGGTTTTGGTAACGGCGTTTTAGGTCGATAATGATACGATCTAAATCGAGTTGGTTATAGATCCGCCCTTTTTTGATACCCAGAGTCTGTAATGCATCCTCGAGTACTTCAGTTTCTATGAGTTTATTCCCCTCAATTTTAACTTCCGAAATCGAAGGACGCTCAACCACGTCAATAACAAGTTCACCCTGACCACGTTGGTAAATCGAGACATTATCAAAAAAACCAGTCTTATAAAGGCGCTCGATGGTCTGTTTGGTTAAGGTGGAACTTAGAAACTCCCCTTTAGTCACCGGCAAATAGCTATTGATGGTTTCATAACCGATACGATTAGCCCCTTCTACCGTAATTTTCTCTACGACAAAAGCGTTGGCAATTGAAGGAATGATAAGCGCTGTGCTCAACGCTGTAGCAAGTGCGGTTTTGTTAAATTTCAGTGGATTCATCTTAACCATTGGATATTCTTAGAATGTCATTAAAAACTGCCAACAAGGTCAGACTAATTATCAAAAATAGCCCGATTGATTGACCATAAAGCATTATACGCTCGCTAACCGGCGAGCCCTTAACAATTTCGACGAGGTAATATAGCAAATGCCCGCCGTCTAAAACAGGGATAGGCAATAAATTTAAAATACCAATACTTAAACTTAATAACCCAAGCAAACTTAAAAAGTTAATTAAACCGCTCTGTACAGCCTGACCTGACATTTGCGCAATCGTTATTGGCCCTGAAAGATGTTGCAAGCTAATTTCACCAAACAACATCTTTTTCAACATTTGCAAGCTCAAGTAGGTCAAGTCCTGCATTCGCTGCCAACCCTGCGAGATGGCATCTACAAAACCATATTGAATGGTGTTGCTAAATGGTGCCATAGTTTGCTGATCAACCAACAGACCTAAACCAATCCGCCCTAGGGTTTTATCACCATTCTCGATAGAGCCTAAAGTAATTTTTTCCGAAAATTCAATATCTTGTCGTAAGTATTTAACTAATACTGTCTGATTAGGCCTATCTTGTACGGTATGCACCAATTGAGACCAATTTTGAATCGCAACACCGTCAATCTCAATGATTTGATCACCAATTTGCAATGCAGAATTATTTGCCGGGGCATCAATAGAAATATGACCAATAATAGCCGGAACTTTAGGGGCAGCTGGGTGAAAACCTAACGCTGTCAGCCAGTTTTCATCGGGTTTATTTAAATCGAGTAACGTCAGTGGTAGTTGTTCAATAAACAGAGTTTCGCCGTTACTGAGACTTTTTAAAGCGAAAGAGGCACTTGGCTGATGGCCCACCAAAGCAATCATTAATTTTTGGTTAACCTCATTCCATGCTTGAATCGGTTTATTATCGAATTCAACCAATTCCCATTGCTGAATATCATGATTAGCATTTTTTTGTAGCTGCTCGGTACTCAGAACTTGTGCCAACGGCGTATTATTAGGAACATCTTCGATAATCGGTTTTAGAGTTGAAACACCTAGCAAAAAGATGACGGTAAAAACAAGCCATGCAAATAATAAATTAATCAATGGTCCTGCTGCGACAATTGCAATTCTTTTATACACACTCTGACGATTGAAGGCGCGAGGTAAATCTTCCGTTGCGACTTCCCCTTCACGCTCATCAACAAAGCGCACAAAACCACCTAATGGAATGGCACAGATTTTATATAGCGTCTCGCCTTTCTGTTTTTGCCAAAGCGGTTTACCAAAACCAATAGAAAATTCTAGAACTTTGACATTAAAAGAGCGTGCAACTTGAAAATGCCCCCATTCATGAATGGTGACTAAGACACCAATCACAATGATGAAACCAACAAGTGACCAGAGAAAATCCATCAGCTGCATTTACCTTTATTTGTAAATATCAAAAATACCAAAGCCATAGCAAATAGCTTAATGGCATCGCCACCAATAAACTATCTATTCGATCAAGAATACCACCATGACCCGGTAAAATTTTGCCACTATCTTTGAGATTTGCTTGGCGTTTTAAAACGCTTTCGAACAGATCGCCAAATACCGAGAGTAAAGCGATAAAAGTTAGCATGGCTGAGAGCCCGACTAGCGACTGAATTGATATTTCTGGGAGTAAAAAATACAAGCTAAGCAAAGAAAGAACAAAGGCACTTAAGGCACCACCCCAAACCCCTTCCCAACTTTTTCCCGGACTGACAAATTTGGCTAATTTTCGCTTGCCAAACGCACGTCCTGAGAAATAAGCACCGGTATCCATCGCCCAAACAATTGCCATGCTTAACAATAGCAAGCCAGCGCTAACTTTACCTTGTAACTGAAGCATAGCGTTAGTAAAAACTAGTACAAGCAGAAAATTCAACCCAAGCATTAGAAAACGAGATTGCAAACCAATTCGTCCTTGAGTACGTTGATAGCGGTACACGACAAAAATCATTGTCGATAAAACGATAATGGTTAGCAAGACAAAGGTTAAAACTGAAAGGTATTGCAAGGAAAAGTAGAGAGTAATGCTCCCCAGAACAGCGAAGAGAACCTGAACACTAAAATGGTTTATTTGGGAAAGTCTTGCCGACTCGAACAGTGCAATTAAGGCCAGTGCAATAATGCCATATAGCCATGTTTGTCCTGAAGCGTAAAACAGGCCGCCGAGAACAATTGCGACCAATATTAATGCGGTAAAAATTCTTGGTATCAGCACTTCCGTACCTGCTCACTGGTTTTACCAAAACGGCGTTCTCTGGCCGCATAAGAATCAATTGCAGCATCAATATCATCAGCACCAAAGTCAGGCCAAAGGGTATCGGTAAAATACAGTTCAGAATAAGCCATTTGCCAAATCAAAAAATTACTAATACGCTGTTCACCACCGGTACGGATTAATAAATCAGGTAATGGCAAATCGGCGTTAGCGACATGTCGACTAATATCATCAACCGTTAATTCTTGTACTGATTTTTCGGGATTCTCCATTTGCCATGCTTTTACCGCTTCAACAACATCCATCTGTCCGCCATAATTAGCAGCAATATTCAACACCAAACCGGTATTGTCATGCGTTAGCGCTTCCGCTTTAGCAATATGCGCTTGGATCTCTTCACTAAAAGCACTACGTAAACCAATAATGCGAAGTTGAACATTATTACTATGCAATTTTTTAACTTCTTTCTGTAAAGCGGTTAAAAATATCGACATCAGTTTATTGACTTCTTCCGGTGGACGGCGCCAATTCTCGGTACTAAAAGCAAACAAAGTGATCGCTTCAACGTTACGTTTAGCGCAATGAGTAATGACTCTCTTAACCGCATTCAAGCCTTTTTGATGACCAATAAAACGCGGTAAAAAGCGTTTTTTGGCCCAACGACCATTACCATCCATAATGATTGCGATATGCTTGGGAATCTGAGCGACTGCTTCTTCAGACAAAACAAGAGTTCCTATTGTTTTTATAGTAGTAATCGGTGTGCAGGCCGATAGAAAATAAAAAAGCCAAAAACCGTGACGATTTTTGGCTTTTGAAAGTACACCAAAGACGCTAATTATGCCCTATTTAAGAGCAAATAGCGAATGATGATTCCTTCGCAAATGAAGGCAATTACACTTCCATCAAAGAGCTTTCTTTTTCAGCGAGAAGTGCATCAACTTTTTTCACCATTTCATCAGTGATTTTTTGAATACCATCCTCCGCACCACGTGCTTCGTCTTCGGTGATGTCCTTATCTTTCAGTAAAGACTTAATATCACCATTTGCATCACGGCGAACATTACGAATGGCAACACGCGCTTGCTCGGCTTCTGCGCGCGCCACTTTGGTTAGTTCAACACGACGCTCTTCCGTAAGCGGTGGCATAGGAATACGAATCAAGTTGCCAGTCGTATTCGGATTAACACCAAGATCAGACATCATAATTGCCTTTTCAACCTTCGCAACCATTGGTTGCTCCCATGGCTGAACCGTTAAAGTACGCGCATCTTCAACACCTACATTCGCTACCTGGCTAAGAGGAACGTCTGAACCGTAGTATTCAACTAGAACCGAATCCAAAATAGATGGGTGTGCACGACCAGTACGGATTTTAGCGAAGTTACTCTCTAGGTTTTCATAAGACTTCTGCATTCTTTGCTTAGCGTCTTGCTGGATTTCATTTAGCATCTGTTATTCTCCTGAACTTACCAAGGTACCTTCGTCTTCGCCTTTTACTATGCGAATAACCGCTTGGTCTTTAAACATATCAAAAACTCGAATTGGCATATTATGGTCACGACAAAGCACAAACGCCGTCATATCCATAACTTGTAGATTTTTCTGAATGACTTCATCATAACTTAACGCACTGTAACGTTCAGCGGTAGGATCTTTCATTGGATCCGCTGTATAGATACCGTCAACCTTAGTGGCTTTCAAAACTATATCCGCCTCAATTTCCACACCACGTAGCGCGGCAGCGGTATCAGTGGTAAAGAATGGGCTGCCGGTACCGGCTGCAAAAATAACAACCTCGCCGTCAGCCAGCTGTTTTTTCGCCATATTGGCGTTAAAACCGTCGGTCGCAATCCCTTCAATAGACATCGCCGATAGTACGCGCGCATGCATACCCATTGATTCGATTACATCACGCAGTGCCAAAGCATTAATCACCGTTGCCATCATTCCCATGTGATCACCCGTTGTACGGGCAATCCCTGAACCTTGAATCTGTGCACCGCGGAAAATATTACCGCCACCGACAACAATACCGACTTCGACACCTAAATCACGAAGGTCTTTAACCTGTTTAACCACTTGTTGCAGCGTGTTTGAACATAGACCAAAGTCACCTTCCCCCATTAAGGCTTCACCACTAAATTTTAACAGTATGCGGTTATATTTAAGTGTCATTTCTCTTCCTGAAGTATCGTAAAACCATTTTTAAATCATTAAGTTACAGTCTAATTTAAAAATAATTCTACTGCAAAGCAGTGTAGTAAAGTTATAAAAAAACCACAGTCAAGATTAACTCGACTATGGCTTTTAGGCAGGATTAGTTACCTTGTGCTACACGCGCAGCTTCAGCAACTTCATCTGCGAAGTTAGTTTCTTCGATTTCGATACCTTCACCTACTTCAAGGCGAATGAAAGAAGTTACGTTTGCAGAGTTAGCTTTAAGAAGCTTCTCAACAGTTTGGTCCGGGTCTTTAACGAAAGACTGACCTAGTAGCGTAATCTCACCAACAAACTTACGCATACGACCTTCGATCATCTTCTCGATGATTTCCATCGGCTTACCTGAAGACTGCGCTTGTTCGATTTGGAAGTTACGTTCTTTCTCGATAACTTCTTGGTCTAGATCTTCAGAAGAAACTGCCTGTGGTTTCGCCGCAGCAACATGCATAGCAACATCACGTACTAATGCTTCATCACCACCGTCCATTGCAACCACAACACCGATCTTCTCACCATGTTGGTACTGACCGATCTCACCCTTAGTTTCGATGATTTCTAGACGACGAACACCCATGTTCTCACCGATTTTAGCGATTAGCTCACGACGACGCTCGTCAACGGTTTTACCGTCGGCCATTGCCATACCCATAACAGCTTCAATATCAGTTGCGTTATTAGCTAGTGCGATAGCAGCGATTTCGTCAGCAAAACTCTTAAACTCGTCACCTTTAGCAACAAAGTCAGTTTCACAGTTAACTTCTGCGATTGCAGCGGTTTTCTTGTCGTCAGCGATTGCGATTGCAATACGACCTTCTGCAGCGATACGGCCTGCTTTCTTATCAGCACCCGCCATACCTTTTTTACGAAGGAATTCAATCGCCGCATCCATGTCACCGTCAGTTTCATTTAGGGCTTTTTTACAATCCATCATCCCTGCGCTAGTGATTTGACGCAGTTCTTTTACCATTGCAGCAGTAATTGCCATGTTCAATATTCCTTAGATCTTTATTAAGAGGGTTTTGAACCTATTCATTCAATTCAACTATGAATAATAGATTTTAGAAATCTGGGTAGAATTATCTGCCCATGAGACTGGGCAGATAATAAGCTCAGAGATTATTCAGCTGCTTGTTCTTCAGCTTCAACAAAATCATCACCTTCAACTGCAGTAGTAATTGAAGCAACACCTTCGTTAATTGCGTCAGCTGCAGAGCTTAGGTATAGCTTGATCGAACGGATCGCATCGTCGTTACCAGGGATAACATAGTCAACGTTACGTGGATCATTGTTAGTGTCAACAACACCAACAACTGGAATACCTAGCGTTTTCGCTTCTTGAATAGCAATTTTTTCGTTACCGGTATCGATAATGAAAATTGCTTCTGGCATAGCGCGCATATCTTTAATACCACCAAGAGACAGCTCAAGCTTTTGCTTTTGACGAGACATCATCAATGCTTCTTTCTTAGTGATTTTTTCGAAAGTACCGTCTTGCTCCATCGCTTCAAGTTCTTTTAGACGCTTGATAGACTGCTTGATGGTTTTAAAGTTAGTCAACATACCACCTAACCAACGGTAGTCAACATAAGGCATGCCACAACGCTCAGCTTCTTGCTTAACGATTTCGCTTGCCGCTTTCTTAGTACCAACAAAAAGAACTTTACCTTTGTTTGCTGCGATGCCGCCCATGAAGTTAAGCGCGTCGTTGAACATAGGAAGTGACTTCTCTAGGTTAACGATATGAATCTTGTTGCGCTCACCAAAGATGTACTCAGACATCTTAGGGTTCCAATAACGAGTCTGGTGACCGAAATGAACACCAGCTTCTAGCATTTGACGCATGGTAACTTTTGCCATGATTTAATTCTCCAAATAGTGGGTTAAGCCTCCGAATACCCATAAAAACGAACCTTGAATTTAATTCCAATATTAAATCCATCGGCACCCCGTTTTATGTGTCGGTAAACGTGCGGATTTTCTGTTAAAATTCACCTCATTTACGAGGCGCGGCATTTATACCATATTTTGTACAATTGCTC
This sequence comes from Thiomicrorhabdus marina, assembly GCF_017571465.1. Taxonomy (GTDB): domain Bacteria; phylum Pseudomonadota; class Gammaproteobacteria; order Thiomicrospirales; family Thiomicrospiraceae; genus Thiomicrorhabdus; species Thiomicrorhabdus marina. The sequence continues at coordinate 89,069 of NZ_JAGETV010000004.1, forward strand.
AATTAAAAAAGCCCTCACAGTGGATATTTACCGCTAAAATTCCTTTATTCAGAGAACAACAAAGAATCGCTTCATGGCCATTAAAATCAAAACTGCTGAAGAAATCCAAAAAATGCGCGTTGCCGGCCAGTTAGCCGCCAATGTTTTAGACATGATCACTCCACACGTTCAACCCGGCGTCAGCACCGGTGAGCTGAATGAAATCATGCACAAATACATGACCGAAGAACAAGGTACGATTCCAGCCACATTGAACTATCACGGGTTTCCTGCATCAAGTTGTATTTCCATTAACCAAGTGGTTTGCCACGGCATTCCCGATAAAAGTAAAAAGCTTAAAAAAGGCGATATCGTCAATATCGACGTTACCGTGATCAAGGACGGTTACCACGGCGATACCAGTATGATGTTTGAGGTCGGCGAAGTGAAACCTTTCGCAGCTCGTCTTTGCAAAGTTGCACATGAATGCATGTGGTTAGGTATTCAGCAAGTTAAACCTGACAATACGCTTTATGATGTTGCTAAGGCGATTCAAGATCACGCCGAAGCCAATAACTATTCGGTGGTTCGTGAATACTGTGGTCACGGTGTCGGCGCTGAATTTCATGAAGAGCCGCAAGTGCTGCACTATGCCGCCCCTGAATTGAAAGAGATCGTTCTAAAACCGGGCATGGTCTTTACTATCGAGCCAATGATTAATCTTGGTAAGGCTGATATTAAATTGCTGCCAGATAACTGGACGGTCGTCACCAAAGACCGCAAACTTTCAGCACAATGGGAGCATACCTTAGCGGTTACTGAAGACGGCTACGAAATTTTCACCTTGCGCCAGAATGAAACGCCAACAAACCTGTAAACAAAACCGACTTACGGAAAACTGAAGCAAATGACCGATACGCACCGTCCATCCTTGCCGCAATTTGTTAACTCTTTAAATGACAATGATGTTGCCTTAGCCGATAAAATCAAGGCTGGACGCGAGGTTATTAAACGCTTTACCGATTACCAATTCCTGCAATATGAAGAAGGGGCTCCGGTTGCGGAATTAATCAAAGAGCGCGCCACTTTTGTCGATCAGTTGCTAAAAAAGATATGGAGTCATTTCATTGCCGATGATAGTGCCGCCTTAGTCGCAGTGGGTGGCTATGGGCGCGGTGAATTACACCCTTACTCCGATATCGACCTGCTTATTATCAGTGAACACCCGGATGCAATTCAGCAAGCTCTATCATCCTTTATTACTTTTTTATGGGATTTAGGTTTTGATGTTGGTCATTCCATTCGTACCCATGACGAATGTTATCAAGAAGGGTTAAAAGACGTCACCACTGCCACCAACTTGTTAGAGGCACGATGGATTACCGGTAGTTATGAAGCATTCCAAGACTTAATCAGCCTATGGGCTCGAGATGATTTTTGGCCTGTCAAAACCTTTTTCTCTGCCAAGTTGGAAGAACAGCGAAGACGCCACCATCGTTTCCAAGACACCACTTATCAGCTGGAACCGAATATCAAAGAAAGTCCTGGTGGATTGCGTGATATTCATATGATTTACTGGGTTGCCAAGCGTTATTTTCGCGTCAACTCAATCAATGAATTGGTACAGCGTAATTTTTTGACTACCGAAGAGTATGTTGAAATTGAGGCGGCTAATAAATACTTAAACCGCATTCGTTTCGCTTTACAGCATCTGCGCCGCAGACGTGAAGATCGCCTGCAATTTGATCATCAACAGCAAATTGCGGAAATCTTTGGCTATATCGACAATCCCGAAAGAATGGCAGTTGAAGCTTTTATGAGCGGTTATTACCGCAATGTCCAAAGCGTGGTTAAACTCAACGAAATTCTGCTACAACATTTTCGAGAGGAATTGTTTGAGAACTTTAGTGATGATATTAAACCGATCAATAATCGCTTTTGCATTGTTAATGACTATCTCGATATTACTCACCCAGATGTTTTCGAAATCAACCCGACAGCCCTACTGGAAGTTTTCGTTGCCTTAGCAAATTTACCGCACGTAAAAGGCTTGCGTTCCAATGCAATCCGTTCAATTCGTGATCATCTACATTTTATTAATGACCAATTCCGTTCGGACCCGATTAATCGCGCCTTGTTTATTGAAATTTTTCGGCAACCATCCGGCGTTAATGCTTCGGTTCGTAGAATGCATAGTTACGGTATTTTGGAAAGCTACTTACCGGTGTTTAAAAAGATTACCGGGTTAATGCAATTCAATATTTTCCACGCCTATACCGTGGATGATCACACTATTTTAGTGATTCGCAATCTACGCCGTTTCTTTGTTGAAGAATATGCTTACGAATTTCCAACAGCGCATCAAATCGCAAAACAAATTTGCCGTCCTGAGGTTTTGTTTTTGGCCGGCTTGTTTCATGACATCGCGAAAGGCCGAAACGGTGACCACGAAATCCTCGGCGCGATGGACGCTGCAGAGTTTGCAAACTCTCACAATATGCCTAAAAAAGATCAGGAGATGATTGAGTGGTTGGTACGTTATCACCTTGAATTTTCGCATGTTGCACAACGCAAAGATTTAAGCGACCCGCAAACCATTAGCGATTTTGCCAAATTGGTCAAAGATCAAGACCATCTGAATCACCTATATCTGTTAACCGTTGCTGATGTTTGCGCAACTTCTGAAGACGTCTGGAATGATTGGAAAAACTCGTTGTTCCTAGAGCTATATCATGAAACCACGAAAGCATTAGAATTACGCTCTAATATCCCTAAGGATAAATCAATTAAAGCGTTGCAAACGCAAGAGAAAGCTAAAGAACAGCTGGCTAAATGCGAACTTAAAACAGCAGACTACCAACAGTTCTGGGATTCTATGGCTGACAGTGACTTCTTTAGTCGACAAAGCCCGGCTGAAGTGACTCGAATTACTCAAGAGTTATATCAAGCGGATACATCTGAAATCCACATTAAGGTGCATCCAAAAACAGCCCGTGGCGCTTCAGAACTAAAAATCTATATGCAGGATCGTGACTTCCTGTTTGCCAATATTACGCATGCACTGGATAAGCTTAAACTAGACATTATGGAAGCACGGATTTTCGGTGGTAATGATGGCATGACTTTAGTCATTATGTACTTCTTAAACCGTGAAGATCATCAAAGTGTCTCAACCGATAATTTGGAGATGATTGTCGAGACAATCCATCAACAAATGTTGAAAGACGAGGTGGAGCCGATAAAACACAATAGCTTCTTAAATCGTCGCATGCGTTGCTTTGAGACCCCTACTGAAATTCAATTTACGACCGTTAACGATACCCGCAGCGAACTGCATATTACCACCAAAGATAGCCCGGGGCTTTTATCACGCATAGGCTGTGCACTGAAAAATTGTCAAATTCGTCTGCATGATGCTCGTGTTACCACAGTCGGCGAGAAAGCCGAAGACTGGTTTATTATTAGCGACACCGATGACCATGCAATTAATAATAAAGAGCTAAAAAAACGCTTACGTGAAGCGCTAATTGAAAATTTAGAAAACTAGCAATCCGTTTTTTATACCTGCGTTAGCTCAATCGCATTACCATCCGGGTCACGAAAGAACAGTGCCTGACGCCCTGATTTGCTCTTAGTGTAGTCAATTTCATGATCATTCAATCTTTCAATAAACGGCGCTAACTCTTTGACTCGCAATGCAAAATGAAAATCACGGCCACCATGACTCGGCAATATCTGAGCATCAATGTGTTGGCGAGAAACTTCCAAAAGATGCAGTGCTTGCCCTGCGCCAAGATTCAACCATACGCCTGGAAAACCCAAATCCGGTCTTTGCTGTACTTCAAGCCCAAGTATAGATTGATAAAACTGTTGTGCTTGCTGACTGTCATGAACAATCAAACTGACATGATCTATTCCCAGTACCTGAGAAGTATTTAATGCTGTCATCTTTATCCCTCTAAGAAATCAATAAAAAACCCAGAGCGATTTAATCTGCTCTGGGTTTTGTACAAAACAATAAAATCGTTTAGACAATCTTAGTCGTTTTTGTGCAACTCCGAGTTCAAGCCACCCCATAGTGTACCGTCAGTCATAATAGCCTGAACCTTACCTGTCTGGCTGTGGCGACGGAATAGTAGCTTGTTCTGACCAGACAAATCACGTGCTGAAACAACCGAACCGTCAGGCATTTCAACTTTTGTCCCCGCGGTTAGGTATAGACCAGATTCAACGATACAGTCATCACCAAGAGAAATACCTAAACCTGCGTTTGCACCTAGCAGATTACGTTGTCCCATTGAGATAACTTGCTTGCCGCCACCGGATAGCGTTCCCATAATGGAAGCACCGCCACCGATATCCGTGTGATCATCAACCACGACACCCGCTGAAATACGGCCTTCAACCATTGAATGGCCAAGCGTACCGGCATTAAAGTTTACAAAACCTTCATGCATGATAGTCGTACCAGATGCCAAGTGAGCACCTAGACGCACACGATCGGCATCACCAATACGTACGCCTTCCGGAACCACATAGTCGACCATACGCGGGAATTTGTCGATTGAAGTAATCATTAATTGAATTGGTTCTTCCTGAATGGCTTCACGCAGATTTTCCACTTCAGCTGGTAGACATGGCCCAGCATTAGTCCATGCAACATTGCTTAATAGGCCGAATACGCCATCCAGATTAATTTCATGTGGTTTGTACGCACATTCAGAAAGTAGGTGTAAGCGAAGGTAAGCCTCTTCTGCTGATTGTGGCGCAGCGTCAACTGATTTGATTTCTACGGTAACAAAATCGCTTTTGATAATACCGGCTTTAAGTGCCAAGCAATTACGTGCGATTTCTTTATTAGAACGCGGGAACCAAACATCTAGGGTTGCACCAGAGTTAGCATCGGTATAACGGTGGCCAATTCGCTTAATGGTCATAATTCTTTCTCTCTAAAAATGGATGAAATGCGGATGAAAATTTTAAAAACAGAAGTATACCCTCTTGCACAAATAGATACAAAGCTATGACACAAAACCTAAGGCTATGCTTATCAAACGCTGCCTAGAATTTACCTCTTCAAACTCATCGCTGAAGTCAATGGGGACTTATTCTGTGTTTCCGTAAGTTAAACCGCTATAATTGCGCCTGTATAATTTTGACTGGAGTTGTTAATGAAAATCTATGGCATAAGTAATTGCGATACAGTTCGTAAAGCGCGAAAGTTTCTGGAAAACAAGCAATGTAATTTTGAATTCATCGACTTTCGTAAAGACGGTTTAAGCATAGAAACCGTTCAAGAATGGCTTAAATTCGCTGACTTTTCAGTCGTAGTCAATAAGCGAAGCACCAGCTGGCGTGGTCTTGATGGCTCACAAAAGGCATTATTAAGTTCTGATACTGCAACCGATGATGCACTCGCCCTTTTGGTCGAGCAACCAACCCTAATTAAACGACCGGTGCTGCAAACAGGCGATACTGTCTTATTCGGGTTCAAAGAAGCTGAATACCAACAAATTATCTAGTATCAATCATACCTTGTTCTAAAGTAGAACAGTTACACGTAAAATAGCCGTTTACTAAACGAAAAGTAAAATAGAGAAATCTCATGAGCGAAACCATTGATTTAGCCCAAGCCTTAATTCGTATCGATTCGGTTACCCCTGACGACAAAGGTTGTCAACAATTGATCGCCGATTACCTTAGTCCGTTAGGTTTCAATAACGAATCTATGCCGTTCGCTGAAGTCACAAATTTATGGTCTCGCCGCGGTAGCGAAAGTCCGTGTTTGGTTTTTGCCGGTCATACCGATGTCGTGCCAACCGGCCCTGAAAATGAATGGACTTACCCTCCTTTTTCGGCGCATATTGAAGGTGACATGATGTATGGTCGTGGCACAGCAGACATGAAAAGTTCGATCGCCTGTTTTATGGCAGCGACCAAACGTTTTGTCGAAGCTTACCCTGACCACAAGGGCTCTATCGCTTATTTAATTACCAGTGATGAAGAAGGTCCTGCCGTAAATGGTACGCTTAAGGTTATTGAAACGCTTGAAGAACGCAGTGAGAAATTTGAATACTGTATTGTTGGCGAACCTTCCAGTTCAACTAAATTGGCAGACTCCATTAAGAACGGGCGCCGCGGCTCTTTAAACGGCAAACTAACGGTTAAAGGGATTCAGGGGCATATTGCCTATCCGGACTTAGCCGATAATCCGATTCACAATCTCGCGCCGGCTCTAGAACAGCTTGTTAATGTAGGTTGGGATCACGGCAATGAATATTTTCCACCGACCTCTTTCCAGATCTCCAATATTCATGCCGGAACGGGGACAACTAACGTAATTCCCGGTCAGGTAGAAATGCTGTTCAATTTCCGTTTCTCAACGGAGCACACTGCAGAGAGTTTACAAGAGAGCGTACATGCTATTCTTGACCACCATAATTTAGATTATGATTTGGAATGGAATCTCTCTGGCAACCCGTTTATCACAGAAGGTGACGGTGAACTGATCCAAGCAATTAAACAGGCTTGTGATGCCATCGTCGGTTATCAACCGGAACTTTCTACTGGCGGCGGTACTTCAGACGGACGCTTTATTGCTCCGACCGGTGCACAGACCATTGAACTCGGTCCACTGAATGACACCATCCACAAAGTTAATGAATGTGTTAGTGTTTCCGATTTGAATAAACTGACTGATATTTACTACCAAACCATGATTAACCTGTTAGCGAAATAAAGGGATTTTTATGCAAGAAACCGATTTACCGGCTGGTGTTCAATATTTTCTTATCGCTTTACAAGTTCTCGCTCTCGGCATTTTCCTGTATTTCGTTTGGCCGTTGGTCAAATCGGAAAAATGGCGAGAGAAGTTTATCGAGAATAAAACAGCGCGTTCAATCCTGATTGTTTTTGTGCTGATATTTGTCTTTGTCTACGGCATTGGTTTTGTGTTTGATAGTTTATTTCCGGTTGAGCGCTTGGACCAAAACTGAATTTGCAAATTATCCTTTAAATATCACATACTGCTAATGCCTTAAAAAGGCATCATTTCTCTTGCTGAATTGCTATAAAGCAATCAAAAAACGCAATGTAGTTTTTGCTTACTCGGCAGCAAGCAGTAGCCCTCACATTCTATTACTTAGCCAATACACAACCGCCCTTATTGGCTTCCCCCTTTTAAGTCGACATAATACTTTTTAACTGGACATAATGTCTTTAAGTTCTGGGGGAAGAGCTATGTTTGTCAGCGCTAAACAACACCAAGCTGCAATACTGGAAAAACAACAGTTGCAAAATACAATGGATGCCTTGCAGCGTTCAATGGCTATTATTGAATTCGATCTACAAGGCAATATCCTCACCGCCAATGACAATTTCCTAAATACGGTTGGTTACCAATTGTCTGAAATCCAAAATCAAAAACATGCCATTTTTATGCCGCCAGAACAGGTAGACTCAATTGAATACCAACAATTTTGGGAACGCTTACGTAAAGGAGAATTTTTTTCCGGCCAATTTATGCGCACCGGGAAAAATAATAAACGCATTTGGATTGAAGCTACCTATAACCCGATTTTAGATGAAAACGGCAAACCATATAAAGTCGTTAAATTCGCTACTGACATCACCGTTCGTAAAGAGCAAGAAATTGAAGCTGAAGCAAAACTGCACGCGATTGACCAATCGTACGCGGTGATTGAATTCACCCCAGATGGAACAATTCTTGATGCGAATGCTAATTTCTGTTCCACGCTTAATTATGATCTTGATGAAATCCGTCAACAAAAACACAGTATGTTCGTAGACAATGAATACGCTTCTTCTAATGAATATAAACAATTCTGGATCGCCTTACAGCAAGGTGAAGAGCAAATTGGCAGCTTTAAACGCATTGGCAAAAATGGTAAAGAAGTTTGGATACAAGCAGCTTATATTCCTGTGGCGCATGACAATCAACTGCCTCATAAAGTCATTAAAATCGCAACGGATATCACAGAGCAGAAACAACAAGAAATGAACTTGGCTCGAATGGTTCATGAAGCCGGTGAAGTACTTCAAGCCATGGCGAGTGGTGACTTAACATTAATGGTCAATGGAGACTATAACGGTGATTTATTGAAACTTAAAGATGACTTAAACCATAGCATCAATAATCTCGCCGATGCGATGGGAGAAATTAATCAATCGGTGCGCTCGGTCTCAAATTCAGCCAGTGAAGTTTCAAGCGCCTCGATGAGTTTATCCGATCGTACTCAACAAACCGCTAACTCAGTTGAACAGACAGTTTCGGTTATGCAAGAAACCATGCAACAAGTTCAGCAGACTCGCAATAAAGTACAAGAAGCGCGTCAATCAAGCAGAGAGCAACAAGCCCTTATCTCTGCCGGCAATGACTTAATGGGGATTTCCTTGCAATCAATGCAACAGATTAAAGATTCCTCGGAAGAGATTACCAACATTGTTGCCCTAATTGACGGCATCGCTTTTCAGACTAATTTACTCGCGCTCAATGCTGCCGTTGAAGCGGCTCGTGCCGGCGAGCATGGTCGTGGTTTTGCCGTCGTCGCCGGCGAAGTTCGCAATCTTGCACAAAAATCGGCGGATGCAGCCAAGGAAATCAAACATTTGATTGACCAAGCGGTCGAACAATCGCAATCCGGTGTCGAAGTCGTTGGCCGACTTGCCGACAATCTCAACCAAATTCGCCAAAAATCAACCGAAGTCAGCGACATTATCGATACGGTAGGTTCTCTAGCAGAACACCAGACTGAAAGCGTTGGCAGAATCGGTAATGAAATATCAAATATCGACAGCTCAACTCAAGAAAATGCCGCTTTTGTCGAGCAGACTTCCGCTACGGCCGAAAGCTTGTCTGGCCAAGCACACGACGTTTTACAAGTACTACAGCAGTTCCAAATTGCCACTTCACACCGACTAACCCACCACTGATTAATATGGCGTTGAAAGACGCCATTCTTTTGCGCAAATGCGTAAAATACTTGCCATACAAACAGCCGCAAGGAAGCTGACTAATGTCAATGTTATCGATTTTAATTAAAGACGCTGAAGGGACACAAATTCCGGTAATCTCTTATAAGGGGCTGGATGACATTATTATGGATTTGTTCATTCAGAAACGCTGGGATATTGTTGAAGTGACCGACAATGCCGGCAGTTTTTTCTTTAAGGTTAAAGACGGTGTCGTTTTAAAAGAGCAGCAAGGTGAAGAAGGAGCCAACTAACTTCACCCTGCCAATCCAGAGTCTTTTAATCCTGTAATTTGCCCGAATTAAGTTGTTCTTCGATCATCTCTCTTAATACATCAGGATGCATTATCTTCAGTATTTGGCCGTTAACAAAAAATCCTGGTGTTTTTTGGACGCCTAAAGCGATTCGATCTTTTTCATCTTGCGTAATCACTGCATCAATTGTTTCTGCCTTAGCATCGATTTTTGCTTGATCCAGATTCAAATCCCCACGAATCATCACTTCCCATAAATCAACGCCCTCGTGACCATGAGGCGCCCAGACCGGTTGAAATGCCAACATCAACTCTAAAGTCTCTGCAAATTTACCTTGTTTTCGCGAGGCTTCAAGAATTTGAATCGCCTGCTTTGACTGTTTATGAAAATCGACATAGCGAATAACCAGTTTTATCTTATTTGGATTTTCACTGATAATCTGTTTTACATAAGGATACATTGCACGGCATGCTTCGCAGGCTGGATCGATAAATTCAACCAAAGTAACAGGAGCATCCTGCGGCCCGATAATAGGTGAATGCGCCCTTATTAGATTCGTATCCGAATCGGAATTTTTGTCAGCTTGTAGCAAAAAAGTCGCTGCAATCACCGCAACGACCAGCATGACGCCTAAGCCTATCAGCGTTTTTTTCATCTTGTTTTTCCTCCTCTAAAGTGAGGCATATCATAACAAGGAAAGGATTTTCATAGGCATTTTAGGGAAACGCAGAATAAGCCTTAGTTGCTTTACATCTCTCTTAGCCAATAAAAACCGAAGCTAGGAATAACAAGAGAGTTATTAAAAATTTCAGGCTGCTGGCGACTATGTAAATCGAACAACTGCCCTTTACGTGTAAATTCACCAATTGGTTGCCATATAGAATTGCTAGCAAAAACGATTACTGATTAAATGATTCATCTCTAGTGATTGTTTGAGCAACCCTTTCTCTAACATTATTTGCTGTACTTCATTAGCAGCAATATGCAGACGGCTACCGAGTTGCAATAAGCGACAATTTTCTTGTCGATTTGGCAATCGAATCCCTTTAATGGAATGAATAACTTCCGTATAACCAATATTTTGATGAGAAGCAATACGGTGAATCGCATCGCCGTAATTAACATTGATATATTGCAGTGCGGAAAAGTGCCCTGCAATAAGTTGCTTTAATTGTGACTGAATAGCAGGTAACCGATCTGTTCTCACCGCAAGAACGTCAAATATCATGTCTGGGAAATCTCGGCTATCAAGTAAAACTCGACCGGATTCCGCTGTTAATAGCGACGCTGTTGGTTCATAGGTGATCACAGCATCAACCACTTCATTACGCCATAACGCCACTTGTTCTTCACCAACAGCGGCGTCTACAGGAATCACATTCTCTAAGCGTAACCCAGCTAATTGCAAAGATTTTTGTAACATTAGCGAACCAACGGTATTGGCTTCATAAGCAATACGCTTGCCGCGCAGATCACCTAATGTCCTAATGCTATCGCGGCTAATAAGTTTATCCGCACCGGCAGAAATATCAAAAACCAAAACAATTGTTAAATCAGTGCCTTGATCAAGAAGTGTGAGCACTTCATCCAATGTTAAGGCACCCGCATCAAGAACACCATTTGCCAAGCTTTCGATAGTCGACGATGCACTTGCATTTCGAATAAGTTCAATATTGTTTCTGAAGTAACCAAGGTCTTGAGCCAACTGCAATGACTCATAGCCAATCCAAGGATGAACCCCGACCTTTATTGGAATTTTTTCTGAACAAGCAGGCAGGAATAGAGAAGCCACACCCAGCAAACTCTTTTTTAGAGCAGCTCTTCTTCCGATCACAATAAACTTCCCTATCAATAGTAAGCAAATAAAATATTACAGTAAGCGGTTGTTATAGAATTAATTGAAATCAAGCTACGTGCTTGCTAAACAGTCTAAATCAAAATCAGTGGATCTATGAGAAAAGCGATATGAAATTTTTTAGATAAATAAATGGTGCCCAGGGCCTGCACCAAACCTGCCTATAAACAGGTAGCTTGAAGAGCAACACCTCAAATTTACCCCACTTTTTACCCCATTTAATCCAAATTTTTTAATCGCTATGTTTTACCCCCATTTGTTTTTTTTGACGGGATTTAGCGGTTAATTCCGGTTATTTTTGGTATTTTTCAAGGTCTGCACCCAGTTGTTTACAGTAGTACTACAATTTAGTACCATAATCACATGAAAGCCAAACACCGTAAAACCATAGAGTTAATTTTTAAGCGCCCAGTTAGTGCAAATATCAAGTGGAAGGATATTGAATCCCTTTTTATTGCGCTCGGGGGTGAAGTCGAAGAACGTGAAGGCTCTCGGGTTGGCGTGTTTCTCTTTAATGAAGTGCGTATTTTCCACCGCCCCCACCCAACACCAGATACGGATAAGGGCGCGGTTGCCAGTGTTAGGAAATGGCTTGAATTGAACGGGGTGAAACCATGAAGAACATTTTAGAAATTGACGGCTACAAAGCCCACATTGATTACGACCCAGATATTGAACTATTCCGCGGTGAATTTATCGGCCTAAATGGGGGCGCGGATTTTTACGCCTCAGATATTGAAGGTTTGAAAACTGAGGCTAGACAATCTCTAACCGCCTTTCTTGATATGTGCAAAGAAAAAGGCATTGAGCCTAAGAAACAATATTCAGGGCGTTTTAACGTGCGCATTGCCTCTGATCTGCACGAAAGAATTGCCGCTGTTGCCGTTGCTGAAAATAAAAGCCTTAACCAATTGATTGAAGAAAGCTTGTCTAAGGTCGTTTTAGGTTAAACCGTTTCCATATTGTTCAAATGCTATAGAATGGCACTTAATGGGAAATGAGGCGTGGGAATTTTCGGAGTCCACGCTACCCCGTTCACTTTGTGAACTTGCTGTATTGTCGTGAACTTCTCGGCATTATGGAGGGACGTCCGGCCTCCCGTTTCTCATTACTGGCAATCCTGCGCTTGCTGGATTGCTTTTTAATTAGCTTTTAGGTGGGGTTACCCACTCTGTGGAGTTCTTTGCATAACGGTACACAGGCATAGGCGATTTAATTCTGCGGAATGGCCGCCTTTTTTATGACAGCTAATCATTCACTTCTCTAAGCAAAATTTCACAATAACCGGACTTATCAGGGTCTTTGCCGTGGCGTTGCACCGTTAGCCGGTCTATTTGCCCATCGTCCAGAATTAGACCGCCATCCTGTAAAGCATCAAGCACCGGCTTAACGCGGTTATCAATATCAAACGCCCGTCTATTGGGTGGATAGAGTCCGATAGTGACCGATAATCGGCATTTAAGCCCCTCTCCATGTAGATTTAGGGCTTTGAGTTGTTGGGCTACCAGTTTCTTAAACAACCTGCCCTTGGCGCTTAAATAGATCACGGTACCGGCACGGCGGTAATAGGTATTTGCCGTGGGAGGCCATGCAATCACAAAGCTGTATTCACGACTCAATCGCTTCACCCTCGCAACGTAGATAGCTTTCGATAAGATTAAGCCGGTTTCGAGTGCGTAATAACTCCCCCTCTATCGCCTTGTTTTCTTCCAACTTGATAAAGATTTGCTCTTTGAGCACCTTGGTAAGTTCATCTAGCCGCGCGTTATGTTCTTCAAGCTGTGATACTCGTTGAAATAGTTGTGCTATCGGTTCACTTGTTGCGGCATTGCAGGCCGCTTTAATCGCTTGTAGGTCGTTATCGGTCATCATTGCGCCCCCTACTTGATTCTTAGGCTTGGTTTGCTCGTTGTCAGGCGTGCACCGGCAATCTCTAGCCCATCCTTTAACGCCTTGGTTAAGGCGGCCTTATCCGGTTTTATTTCGGTCTTAACGCTCATGTATTCATCCGGTAGCGCGGCTTCGTCTGTTACTTCACAGATAGCACGGCCTTTTACCAGTGAAATAGTGAATAGCGGGCTTTCAATCTTGGTGATTTCACTGGCTTCCATGTTGTTGCGTAAATAGTCTTTTAACGCCGTCTGTCGATTAACAATGGTTTTTTTACGGGCTTGCAGGCGTTTGATTTCGGCATCAATCGCGGTGGTGTTCGCCCCCAATGTTTCAGCAACCTTTACTAAGGCTTCTGCCTTGTCGTTAAACTGCATTTGCAGGGCTTCCATCGTATCGGCTATAGCTAATGCAAAACTCTGATCGTCTTCCACTTCAAAGGCTAGGTGTGACAGTTCGTTTAGTTCGGTTGTTAGTTCATAGAGTTTGGTCATTTTCTTATTCCTTTCCGGTCTTTCTGTAGGGTGTGGGGGCATTAATGTGCCGCCGTTGTTACATTGCCTTGATTTGACATTAATTCGCCGTGTACGGCCTTAGAATCAGTCGTTTCTTGATTGGGTTTTGATTCGTCTGTTACGGCTTCAATTTCGGCCTTGCGTTTATCCTTGGCGCGTTCAAGTTTGATTAGCCATTGATTCGCTTTTTTCAAATTGGCCTTTCTTACCGCCATCGTATAAAGCCCCTTAAGTTCTCCCATACTGGGGGCGGCGGTCACTCGTTCCAGTAGATCCGCCATTTCTGACTCAAAGGCCTGTGCCTGTTTGAGTTTTTCCGCTTCATGGTCAATGGCCTTTTCTGCCTTGGCCTCTTGCGCACGGTGCTCTGTGTAGTGCACGTCCTCAAACATCCCTAGGTAAACGTCTGCATTGAATCCAGGCTTTGAAAGCGCCTTGCTTAGGGTGTTGGTTTCCAGTTTCTTGAGTGCGTCCGCGTCCACAAATTCACCGTTTCGGGTTTGCTGTCGAATATGAATGGCGTTACCGATTTCAAACGCGCCCCACGGGTACCAGAAAACAGCCTTGAGCGTTACCAGTCCTAACGACTCCACTAGGCTGTAATCGTGCTCAATGTCTTTAAGTCCCCATGTCGAACCGTATAGACCGAAAACCTTAGTCGCGGTCTTGAGTTGGTACATCGGGTCAATGGAGGTAAAGCCGCCGCGTTGCTTACTGAATTTGGTGAAATCAGGGTCGGTCTTACTGACTGAATCCCATAACGCCAAATTATCGGCCTGCATTGCGTATTGTTGCTGTGTTGGTTGCATCGTTCACCCCCTGCTAAAAATTCACGTCATCGTCTTCAAAATCGTTATAACCGCCATTCACCGTGGGCGGTTGTTGATTCTGATAGGCGGCTTGGTGTTGTGGATTGTGAAAGCCGTTTTGATTGGATTGCATAGAATGCCCTGTATGCCCTCCGTTTTGGTTTTGGCTATGGTTACCCATGTTTGGTGGTGTTTGAGGCGTGTACCCCTGTTTATTTTCGTTTCTTACCTGTTTTGTGCTGTTCTTACCGGCAATCCCCTCAAGGGTAATTTGCATTTGCTCCACTTCTTGGTTTTGCTGATTGGTGTAGCTGTTGATCTTGAGCGTACCGGCCACGTTTACGCCGTCCCCCTTGGAATAGGTCATTAACTCGTTAGCGACTTCACCAAAGGCAACCAGTGACAAGGCTAGGTCTTTGGAGTCCTCCCCCAACTTGGCAAACCCAAAACCGGTAGCCATGAAATTGTTGTTTCGAGTCGTTCGGCTCTGAGGCTCTTTTGCTAATCGAATGTTTGCGCTAATGAAAGCCATTTTTTTAATCCTCGTTTCAATTACTAATTTCAGTTTGATTAGTAGCAATTCAGTAGATGACCACTTACCCTAAACTTTAGTATCTCTAGCTTTTTTCTCCCCCCTAGATGGATACTAGAAGATATACAGTTTCTGTATCTATGACCTCTCTAAAAACCCCGTTTTAAAGTACAGTTTCTGTATCTATGATCGGGTGATGACTTTCCATAGATACAGTTCCTGTAGCTAGATAGATACAGTTTCTGTACAGGAGGGGTTATTATTTTCTAAGTGATTTATCCCTAAAGTTTTGCCTACTAATTCACGTGCTGTTGGGTCATATTTGTAACTGGGTTTTTCATCAATTCTGAGCCATGTAACAGCAAATAAAGAGCACGTTTTAGGGAAAAATCCCTGTCTGGTTTTGTAGAGCAAGCCAGAATTAATTAACTCATCTATACACTTTTGAAGAGTTACAGGGGACTTCCAACCTCTGGCCTTAAAAATATTAAAAGAGGCCTGTAGGTCACCGTTATTCCCACCTTTGAATTGGTCACAAATCTGAGTCAAAAGTTTTGCGGCATTGCCGCTTAAGCCTTGGTAGTTTTTTGAGTTAATGACACTTGACGGCATTTTAAAAAACGCACCGTGCGCCTTTCTTCCCTTAGCATTTCCCTGTTTACTTGTCATGCAGTGCCCTACTAAATTGCTCTTTGTTGGCGGTCTACCCACGTTAGGCCGTAGTTATTCGGCTCCCCGTATCTTGTGCTTTTGACGCAGAAAGCAAGGCCGCTATAAACCAGTTCATCAAGATGTTTTTTAATGGTGTTTTTGGACTTCCAACCGCGCCCCTTTAGTTCTTTGTGCGTTGCAGTTAATTCACCATTATTTGAGCCGTCATACTGGTTAATAAGTTCCCATAGCAAAGCCTTTGCCCCATGACTCAAGTTCTCGTATTTCTTTAACCCTAAGAGGCGTTTCGTTACGATGATCGTTTTCTCGGGGTTGTCTTTCGGCTTAATCTGCTCCCATCCGTTAGCCTTTGCCATCGCTACAAATTGCATAAAATCCGCTCGTGTTACAGGTTGGGGGCGGTTTAAAACGTAGTCCGTAAATTCGACCTCTGAAAAATCACGGTCATCAATCCAGTAAAAAACAACCAAGTGCGCGCCCCGTCCGTAAATTCTGCTGATACAACTAAAAAGCGTATCTTTTTGCTCTCTGTCTATCCCTCTAGGGATATAGGTAAGCATTCGTTCAAGCTGTTCAACCGGCGGCGGTGTATCAGGTCTCACAATTCCCCCTCCCAACCGTTTGCCTTAGCTTCAAAGTACAAACCGACACAGTTCACACCGTCCACCGGCTGTATGTTTTGCCAAGTCGTAGAGAAACTCGCTGAATGGAAATTAGGTGCGCGTCTAGCCCATTGGTGGGCGGCTGTCTTACCGCTGATACCAAACTCGGATTTAATCGCCGTCAGTATGGCTAGAAATCGGTTGTGGTCGTTCGGTATCGGGGTATAATCGAGAACGCCTTCAAGCTGTTGGGGAGTTAGTGCTTTGCTTTGCATGGTGCTTCCTCCCCATCATCTTTCAAACTCGCAAAACTCTTGAGCATTTGCCCCTTTACCGCTAGATAAATATCTTCATCCATCAAAACGGCGGCCTCTCTTGCAAGGGCTTGGCTAAGCGGTTCAATCAACTGGAACAGTCGTAAAGCGTTCTTTAGGCGGTCAATTTCAAATTTCGTGTCTTCCTCTGATAACTCAATGACATTCATCAAATCAGATAGGCTTAAATCCTTGCCATGTGTTGCGCCGTAATTCAGGCCGCCTTGTAGCTTTCCTAGGCTAATGATTGTGTAAGTGAGCGCGTCCTCAATCTCTTTAAGTGCCAATTTGCGCAAGGTAAACGCCGCTTGGTATTCTTCAAGAGAAGTGAATAAAGGCTCTCTATTGTCGATGCGCTTTTGTAGTTCGGCCTCGGTGATCGTGCCGTCCAAAACGTCAAAATTCACCTTGCGCACTAATTCCGCAAATTTAAGCCAGTCCATTACGCCCCCTCGTATTCTGATTCAGGTGCAATAATCTCTAGCAGTTCGCGGCTATCCATTGCTAAACGGTTTAGGTGGTAGGCGTGGTCGCTTACTTTGACCTGTTGAGCGGTGGTATGCAGTGACATATCGGAAATATCGCAACTAATCGCTCTGATTGCGGTTAGGTTGTCAGCTAGCATAAGGCGGCTAAGTTCGGCCAATTCTTGGCGGTCTTGCGGTTCTTTGGCGTTGTAGAGTTCGGCAAACTGAATTAAACGGCTCATTAGTCGCGCCCTCCCATGCTTAAAGCAGGTAGGAAAACGCTCATTTCTGGCACGCCTTGGGTAGAAAGCCATAAGGCAAGGCTGTCTAGGTCTTCAAAGTAACGAGTAAAGCCGTTAGATGGATTGCATATTGTGGCAACTTGTCCGGATTCGGTCTCAATCATGAGCGACCATCCGCAAGCAGGCGAATAGACGGCAATAAACCGCTTAATAAAACTGTGTTGTGGGAGTTCGATAGAAAAGGAAAAATCCGCGGGGGTGAATTTACCGCGTGTTTGAGAAGTATTAGCCATGTGGTGGCCTCCTTGGGATTCTAGCTTAGTTTTCCCACCTGCGATTTTTACAGGTGGACGGGTATCACTAATCGTCCCAAGACGACTGAACATATTCCCCCACGAATGGGGTCTTTTATTTTGTTCATTAACCCGTCCATATTTTGAAATACGGTTACGGTTTTTCATGCCCATAGCGCAAAGAAATGCACGGATTTTAGGCACAAAAAAAGCACTGTTTAAGACTTTGCTCTGTCTCTTGGGATTTTTAGTTAGGCCGCCAATGTTAGCGGCTTTGGTTGTTCCATGCAAGCCCATAGAGCCACATAGCGCGTTTTTTATTGCTGTTGTCATCTGATTGCCTTCAAGCTATTTAAATGGTCATTAACTGCCGTTTTAAGCGGCGCCAACGTTTGAGCATTGGTTAATCCACGCTGTTACATCGCTTTCAAGCCATCCCACTGAACGCGCGCTAAGTTGCTTGCGCTGAGGGAACTCCCCCGCCTTTACTTTTCGGTAGATCGTTGTGCGTGAAAGCCCTGTTGCTTCAATGACTTCTTTAAGTCTCATAATCTTTGCTTGGCTCATTATCGTCCCCCTTTTCTTACTTCTGTCATTAGTGCCTTTTGGCGTTTTATTGCCGTTCTAATCGTCATTTCTGAAACCCTGTATTTCTTAGCTAATTCAGGGTAGTTAAAGCCTGTAAAGTCCTTGGAAATACGTAAATCCTGTATGGCTTGTTTAAGCCCACTGGATGCCGGTAAATAAAAGGATTTCCCACCCATATAAAGCGAAATCGCGGTGCAAATCGAAGCGGCTAAAGCCTTTTGTGCATCCTCGTTATTGAGGCCGCTCTTTTCGATTTCGTTAAGTGCTACCTCGTAAAATTCTTGGATGCGTCTAGGCCAAAGTTTCAAGTGCACGCCTTGGTATTCTGCCGCCAAGAGTTTCAACCCCTCTTCATGCTCGTTAATTTCGCCTTGTGTTAGTCCTGCTACTTCGATATTTGCCACGGTGTCACCTTTAACCTCTATGAATTGAAGCGCCTCAAGCCATGTTTCAAGAGTGTAAAAACGGTGCCGGCATGGTTGTATTTCAAGTGTTTGAGAAGAAATACCAGTAACGCCCTATTTGCCCCGTGACGTACCGTGTTGGCTTGGGGGTAATTAAAGCGCGTTGATCTGGCAAAGTGAGAGCCACCTACAGGTAGCACCTAGGTAGCAGTTAGGCTATTTTTTGGGGAGTTAAAACGAAAAAAGCCCCATGATTAGGGGCTTTAACAGGTGTTAGTAAAAAGTTGAATTAATTACGTTTATTTGGGTTTGCAGTTATGGCTATTCGTCCGGCTCGGGTTGTTGATTCAATGCCTTTTTTATTCATCAACCAGTCAGTCATACCCTTAACGCTTTGGTGGGCTACATTGTCGATAAATGCCGCTTTATGCGCTTGAATCGCTAAATCAATATCGGGGGCGTAAATCGGGCTGTTTGGGTCAAGGTATGGGGGCGTATCTGTCTGCTGATCGGTGGATGTTGGTGCTTCAAGATAGGCGGCCACTTCTTCACGGCTAATAAATAAATCAGCGCTTTTTGATTGTTGTTTCATCGCTTCATAATTCCAAAAAAAGCGACCGTTCTCAATGTCGAAAATAGTAGGCTCTATCGGAATAAAACAGGCCTGCCCATTCTGTAAATAATAAGCGCCTGTTTCGTGTGCCTCGATTATGAAGCCGTCCGTACTCTTTGGCGTTCCATATGCTGTAAACGGCTCTTTATTGAATACACTACCTATAATGAAAGGCTCCCCCCATCCCTCTGAATTTTCAAGCCTTTCTGCTTTGATTGGTGTCAGATTTATTTCTGAAATCTCTAAGCCGTGCTTAATAAATGGCTTTGAATAAGTAACGTTCTTTACAAACGATAAGCCTTTATGAATCGGCTTTATATAGGCTCGATACATATCCAGAAAATAGGCCTTATCTGAATCTTCTAGGCTGTTGTAGTGTCTTCTTGCTGTGTTCTGAATGTCTTTTAATTTGGAAAATATAAAGCGGTTTTCATCCATCTGAGACGCATTAACAACCATAAAAAAATCACTTGTAACGCTTGCGACTACATTAAATACTCCCTGCTCTGCAAGATATCGCACGTCTTCAACCGTTACCGCTCCTACAAGGTCGTACTTACTTAATATTTTCGCCACTTCTTCAAGGCTGTAATAAGGTCTTTCAAGCCCAAGAGATTTCATTTTGCACGGCCTCCCGACCTCTCCACTACTGAATAAGGTGGCACGGTCTGGGGCGGGTGGATAGTCCGCCTTTTCGGGTGATCTGCCCTAGACCATGCCAATAATGTTCTGTATACGGCTTAAATTACCGCCAACTATAAGCGCTGTTAGTTTCTCCGGTACCAGACAGAAATTAAGGCATCATTCGAGCTCAAACTAATTTCTCCGGAAGTAGACACAAATTAGTGCCAACTACAACCGCCGCTATTTTCTTCCGTATCTGGCACAAATTACCGCCAACTATAAGCGCTGTTAGTTTCTCCGGTACCAGTAATAACCGGAATTAACCGCTAAATCCCGCCTAAATTAATCACCGTTACGCCGTTCCTCGATTAATTGGGATAACATCGCCACCGGCTTTGATTCCGTCTAGGTAGTCGCTCCAATGTTGGAGCATTTTGCGGCGTTGTTCGAGTTTCTGAGCCTTGTTATACACGCCCCGAACGCCCCCGATAACGTGATTTAATTGCAGTTCGATTTCATCGGCGTTAAAGCCTATCTCGTTTAGCATGGTGCTAGCTGTATGCCTAAAGCCGTGGGGAACTATCAGCGTATTGAGGCCGTTATCCCTTACATTCTTGTTTATCGAACCGCTTGTAATATGGCTGTTGGTCATTGGCGATTTGAATACATACGGGGTTTCACCAGTCAGGGCATACAACTCATTGAGCATCGTTTCAACTTGGCGGCTCATTGGAATAATGATTATTTTGCCCTCCCCTGTTTGGTCTCCCTTGGTGGTTATGCGGTGTATTTCCTTGGCTTTGAAATCGACTTCATCCCAACGCATTGCCACTAATTCGCTCGGTCTAAGGAAAACGTGAAGCCCAAGCCGTAAACAGCTTAATACCTCGAAAGTACCGCGCATGGCGTCCAGTTTACTGAGAACGGTTTTTAGTTCTTTGGGGGTGGTAACGTGCTTTAACTGCTTGGCAACGTGTTTAACGAATAGCGCCCGTGAAATGTATAAGGCAGGGTCGCGGTCTATGTAGCGTTTTCCCTTGGCATACTCAAATAACAGCTTAAACACGCTGTAGACCTTATCCCGATTCTCTAGGGTGCCGTGCTCTTGGATTCTTAACAGACAATCTTCTAGCTGTTGCTCGTTGATCTGCACAACCGGCACAGTGCCAAGCAGTGGCAAAACGTGCTTTTCAAATCTAAGCTTATGCTTTTGGTAGGTGCTTAATGCCCATTCTGGTTTGCGGTCACCATAGCTTTTAGTCTTATGGGTGTAGAACTCATCCAATAACAGGGAAAAGGTCATCAAATCACTTTCGGCCTGTTGCCTTGCCGCTTGTTCTGCAATTTGTTGCTTTTGGTGGCGCTTATGGTCATTCGGATTAATACCGGCCTTAACCAGTTGGCGTGCTTCGTCTCTAAGTGTTCGAGCTTCCAGTAGGCTAATTGCAGGGTATTCGCCTATCGTGTGATCTGAGTCTTTTCCGTCCATCTTAAAGCGGTATTTGAAAACCTTGGTACCGGCCTTAGTGATTTCCAAGCGCAAGCCGCCGCCGTCCGATAACTTTTGAACTTTACCGGTGGGTTTGGTCTTTCTGATTTTGGTATCGGTAAGCGCCATTGCTAACCCCCTAATAACGGTGGAATTAGTGAAAATGGGGTAAATAAGGGGGGTTAATTGAATTGGGGTTAGAAATTTACCCCACTTTTTACCCCCTAAAATCCTGCGCTTTTATGGTACAACGTGAAACACTGTGAAACAACTAAAACGCTGAAACGACGTATAGAGAAGGGTTTGAATGGGGTATTTGGAATGATTTGAAACTTGCTGAAACGTAAGAATGGTGCCCAGGGCCGGAGTCGAACCGGCACAGTGTTTCCACCGGGGGATTTTAAGTCCCCTGCGTCTACCAATTTCGCCACCTGGGCATGGTGTTCAGTAAAGTCTAATGAAGAATTGCTTTACTGAGTAATTCACAATTTAGATATTGTGAATGAAATAATATGGAGGCGCGACCCGGAGTCGAACCGAGGTCCACGGATTTGCAATCCGCTGCATAGCCACTCTGCCATCGCGCCATATTTTTTGGAGCGGGAAACGAGGTTCGAACTCGCGACCTCAACCTTGGCAAGGTTGCGCTCTACCAGCTGAGCTATTCCCGCTTGAATGCGGCGTATTATAGGGGTTGAGCGTAAAAGGTCAAGCAATTTACTGCAATTTTTTACGACTTTTTTAGTATCCCCTCATACGTCGATTTAGATTCAATAATATCAATGATTTATGAATTTTCTTCTTTAGTTGATTCAATGATTTGTGGCAATGCCGCCTTGGTATATTGCACCCAAGTAATCAATGTTAATGCCGCAGCAAAATACAGCATCGGGAAGCCAAGTTCACCCCAGTTAATACCCCAAAGTTCACCGCCGTATAACAACCAAGTTAAAGCTGCTAGTTGTGAAGCGGTTTTGACTTTACCTAATGAAGACACTGCCACCACATCACGAGCATTATTTTCCGCCATCCATTCACGAAGCGCTGAAATCGCTACTTCGCGCATCATAATAATAACCGCAGAAATAATGACCAAAAGATTATCGTTGTATTCTGCCGCAACCACAATCAGTGCTGCTGCCACAATTAACTTGTCGGCTACCGGATCCAAGAAGGCTCCAAGCTTACTCGACGAACCAAGCTTACGCGCCAGGTAGCCGTCAAACCAATCCGTGATGGCGGCAACCATAAATGCCAAAGCCCCCCAGAAACGAGCGTCTTCAATGGGCGCGTAGTAACAGATTAAAAATACTGGTATTAGAATGACTCGACTCCAAGTCATCATCATTGGCAAGGATTGCAAATTCATTAGTTATCTTAATTCTAGAGTTTGGAATAATGCAAAATACTAACATATTTTGCCGAACGGCTCTTTATTAAAAGCAAGTCTGCTGGCGCTTATTCCCCATGAAAGAAATCATAAATTGCCTGTGCTTTATCTTGGCTAACGCCTTTTACTTTTTGTAACTCATTAACAGCAGCATTTTTAACTTCATTTAAACCACCAAAATGTACCAGTAAGGATTTACGGGTTTTTGGGCCTATTCCGGGAATATCTTCCAATCGTGAATGCGTCAGGGCTTTATTACGTTTTTTACGATGCGAGGTAATCGCAAAACGATGCGCTTCATCACGGATATGGTTAATTAGATGCAATGCGATATCTTCATCAGAAAGGTCAATGCCCTCCATATTATATGGCGTGTACAGAACTTCTAAACCAGCTTTGCGCCCTTCACCCTTCGCGACCGACACCAAAGGCAGAAAATCGAGTTGCAAAGACTTTAAAACATCAACCGCTTGATTTAGCTGCCCTTTGCCACCGTCAATAACAATTAAACTTGGGAAGTTTGCATTTTCCTGTTTTAAACGTGCGTATCGTCGACTTAATACCTGATGCATTGCCGCATAATCATCTCCCGGCGTAATCCCTTCGATATTAAACTTTCGATAGTCCCGGTTACTTGGAACGCCCTCTTTAAAGACCACGCAGCTGGCAATCGTCATTTCACCTTGGGTATGACTGATATCAAAACATTCCATATGCTCCGGTACTTCAGCCAAAGCCAGCACTTCCTGCAACGCCTGTAAACGCTGTTGCTGGTTACTCTTTTGTGTTAGATGCTGTTTTAAACCGGCTTCAGCATTGGTTTTCGCTAAAGAAAAAAGACTCTTATCAGTTTGCAATTTCGGCTGTTTAAAACCGGTACGGCGCTGATACTTTTCCAATAACAATGCTTGAATTGCCGATTGTTCAGCCAAGCTCTGCTCCAATAAAATTGTATGCGGTGACGGGTGTTCTTGATAATGCTGCAAGATAAACGCGCTCAGAATCTCTTCTTCAGACGAACCGGCAACCAGTTTCGGGTAATAGGTTTCGCTGCCCCAAAGATTACCGGCACGATACATCATTAAACATAAACAGACCTGATTTCCGTTTACAGCCACTGCCAAAACATCAATATCGCGATTACCCGGTTGATTGATCAGGTGTTGTGATTGAATCGAACGTAGCGCGGATATCCGGTCTCGGAACATCGCAGCTGTCTCAAACTCTAATTGCTCGGAAGCCTGCTCCATCTGCTTGCCAAGTTCATCGATTACCTGAAAACTTTTCCCTTCCAAAAACATCAAGGTATGGCGCACATCGCGCTGATAATCGGCATCGGTGACTAAACCCTCAATGCAAGGGCCGGAACAGCGTTTAATTTGGTACTGCAAACAAGGTCGCGAACGGTGTTGAAAAACGCTTTCGGCACACTGACGCACCGGAAAAATCTTCTGTAAAGCATGCAAGGTGTGATGCACCGCCGACGCATTTGGAAAAGGCCCGTAATATTCACCTTTACGTCTCTTCACTCCACGGTGAAAACTCAATGCAGGATATTCTTTTGCCGTAGAAACAAAGATATATGGGTAAGATTTGTCATCGCGAAACAGAATATTGTATTTCGGCTTATGGCGTTTAATCAGCGTACTTTCGAGTATATAGGCTTCCGATTCGGTATCGGTAATAGTGACTTCAACACGAGCGATCTGCTCGACCATTTTGGCCGTTTTAATGTCGTCGTGACGCTTTTTAAAATAACTGCTAACCCTTCTTTTTAAGTTTTTTGCCTTGCCAACGTAGATAATCTGCTGATCCTTATCCAACATGCGATATACGCCCGGACGCTGAGTAAGATGCTTAAGGAAGTCATCAATATCAAACCGTGCCGTGCTTTCATTGCTCGTTTCGTTGTCTTCCATAATGTCTTCAGGCTGTTTTGGCGGATTCTGCGTGCTCTTGGCTTGGGTCATAGATGATTAAAGGTTAAAATGCGAAACACAATATTATAGCGAATCTCTAAAGGGAATTACGATGGAACAAGAAAACCAATCGGCACCTAGCTCAAATGAAAGCTCAAAACAATCGGTTCCGACAATGCAAAACTTCGACCGCTTAGCCGGCGCAGTTGAATCTTTAGTCAAACAAGAGCGCTGGAGCCGCCGTTTTGCGAATTTATTAAAACTGGCTATTGCCGGTTATATCGTCTTTTTCATTTACATTGCAATTGACAATATGGGCGCTGCAAAAGAGTTAAAAGAGATGAACAATGACCAAGAGCACATTGCGGTAGTTCGCTTAGAAGGTCCAATTATGGCGCAAACCGAAAACAGTGCGGAATACATGATTCCATTACTTCGAGAAGCCTTTAGCAATGACGCTGCCAAGGTGGTAGTGATCAAAGCCAACTCACCTGGCGGAAGCCCGGTGCAATCAGCACTGATTAATGATGAAATCACGCGCCTGAAGAAAAAATACAATAAGCCGGTCATCGCTGTAGTTGAAGATCTATGTGCTTCAGGCTGTTACTACATCACCGTCGCAGCCGATAAGATTATCGCCAATAAAGGTTCACTAATAGGGTCAATTGGGGTGCGCATGGATTCATTCGGTTTTACAGGGCTCATGGAGAAAGTTGGTATCGAAAACCGTTCAATGCATGCTGGCGAACATAAAACCTTTATCAACCCTTTTGCGGAAAAAGATGAAGAAGGCCGTGAATTCTTCCGTACTAAAGTCTTAGAACGCACTCATCAGCAATTTATCCAAGCAGTTCGTGACGGGCGTGGCGATCGCATTAAAGAAACCGAAGATACTTACACCGGACTGGTTTGGCTCGGCGATGAAGCAGTTGAAAATGGTATGATTGACGGACTAGGTGATATGGGTTCAGTCGGCCGCGAATATATGGATGAGCCAAAATATCGTTACTATGAAGTAGAGAAAACCATTTTTGAACAACTACTTGGTGATATCAGCACGCAAACGGCAAGCCGTTTAGCGATGTTCTTCACCACCATGCATTAATCCATTCGTTTGAATTTACGACAAAAAAGGCGAGTCAAAACTCGCCTTTTTTATTTCTTGTACATTCTTTATAGCCCTGATTCAAATTCATCACGTTTGGCTTGGATCGTTTCTTCAACTTCCATCCATTCCATTTCCAGTGCTTCAATAAGCGCCTGACAATCGGCTTCCTGTTGTAAGCATTGGCTTAATTCGTCTTTATTGGCATCGTCATACAGAGAGCTGTCTTCCATTTTTTGATGCAGCTTGCCAAGTTTACCTTGCGCCTTATCCAGCTCCTTTTCCAACTTACGGCTACGCTGCAAATCGGCTTTAATCAATTGATCAAGCTGTTTGCGCAGGTTGGCATTTTCAATTCGTTGCTGTTTTTTATTCTGACTCTTGTTGGCGTCATCAGCGCCTTCCATCTGCTTCTGTGCTTCAGCGGACTGTTTGATTCGCTTTAATTGCTCAGACAGATACTGATCCAAATCGCCATAGAACAACTCAACCATACCTTGATGCACCCACCAATATTGGTCGGCAATCGATGCCAACAGGTGCTTATCATGGCTGACTAACAACAGCGCCCCACTATAATCATTCAGCGCCATTTCCAAGGCATCACGAGTTTCCATATCCAAATGGTTAGTCGGTTCATCAAGGATAATAAGATTAGGTTCTTGGAAAACAATTATTGCTAGCGCTAATCGTGCTTTCTCGCCACCGGAAAACGGTGCGATCGATTCCAGACATTGCTCATTACTAAACCCGAACCCACCCAGAAAATCTCGTGCTTGCTGGTCACTAGGCGCATCTTCCAAAGCCAATAGATGTTTTAACGGACTCCATTCCGGGCGCAAAGTTTCTAACTGATGCTGAGAGAAATAACCGACTTTAACACCACGGGCAGAAATTACCTTACCGTTAACCGGTTTTAATTCTCCGACAATTAACTTTAATAAGGTGGTTTTACCGGAGCCATTGACCCCGACCAGACCGATGCGATCACCGGAACGCAAGGTAAGATTGGCCTCGTTAATAATCGGCTTATCCGGATAAGCGAAACTTAAATTTTCGATTTTCAACATCGGATCCGGCTGAGATTTCGGCTCGGCAAACTCAAAATGAAATGGATTACTGGCCTGAACGGCGGCAACCATTTCCATCCGCTCCAAAGCTTTGACCCGACTTTGCGCCTGCTTGGCTTTGGATGCCTTGGCTTTAAAACGGCTAATAAAGGTTTTCAGATGTTGCATCTGTTGTTTTTGCTTATCATGCAACGCTTGTTGTTGCATTAGGCGTTCATTGCGCTGACGTTCAAAAGCAGCGAAATTCCCTTGGTAGAAATTGATTTTTTGATTATCAATATGGGCAATACCTTGCACTACTTGATCTAGAAAATCGCGGTCATGGGAAATAACCAGTACCGCGCCATCAAAAGATTTGAGCCACTGCTTTAACCATGAAACGGCTTCGATATCCAAGTGGTTGGTCGGTTCGTCCAGTAACAGTAAATCGGAACGTTGCATTAACGCACGCGCCAGTTTTAGGCGGACTTGCCAACCACCGGAAAAGGCATCGATACTTTTGCTGAAGTCTTCTTCGCTAAAACCTAAACCATACAACAACTGCTTGGTTTGGTTCTCTACCGCATAACCATGTAATTTATCCAACTGGTCATAGGCTGCGACAATCGCATTGTCATTATGCTCGGCCTCGGCTTTTTTCAAAGACGCAATCGCTTTAGCATAAAGCTCATCGCCAAAACTGACATACTCGATGACCGTCTGTTGCTTGGCATCGGTTTCTTGTTCGACATAACCGATAACCCATTCCGCCGGCATGCCGAGATTACCGGCATCGATGGTGACTTGTCCAAGAATGGCTCGAAAAAGCGTAGTCTTGCCGGCACCGTTTTGGCCAACAAGACCGATTTTCTGACCTGGATGAATGGCGAGATTAGCACTGTCAAGCAAGGGTTTGACACCGGCACGTAATGAAAGGTTTTGAATATTAATCATTGAATTTTTTAAGTATTTTCAACCAAGCAGCCATCTTTAAGATGCAGTTGGCGATCCATTCGATTGGCAAGTTGTAAGTCGTGAGTAACGATTAATAAGGCGGTATTCAGCTCGTGGTTTAATTCTAGCAACAGTTCAAATACCTGCTCTGCTGATTGTTGATCAAGATTACCCGTTGGTTCATCAGCAAGGATACATTCCGGCTCGGTAATCAAGGCTCGGGCAATAGCAACACGCTGACGTTCACCACCAGATAGTTCAGACGGCTTATGCAACATACGATGTCCTAAACCGACTCGCTCCAATAACTTAATCGCTTTTTGTTTAGCTTCATTCAGGTTACTACGCCGAATTCGTAACGGCATAATGACATTATCTAACGCAGTGAATTCCGGCAATAGATGATGGAATTGATAAACGAAACCCATCGACCGATTACGAATTTTGCCACGCTTGCGCTCATTTAATTGTGAAAACTCCGCATCTAAGAGTTGTACTGAACCGTTCGTTGGCTTATCTAATCCAGCCAATAGATGCAACAAAGTACTTTTACCTGAACCGGAAGTGCCAACAATCGCCAATTTTTCACCGGCAAAAAGTTCAAAATCAATCTGTTTAAAGACTTGGGTTTGGATATCCCCCTCTTTATAGGTCTTACTCAACCCCTGTGCATGCAAGACTCGTTTACTCATAACGTAACGCCTCCGCCGGTTGGACTTTGGCTGCTTTACGCGCCGGATAAAGGGTTGCTAACAACGTCAAAATAAAGGCGATACCGGAAACCGAGTAGACATCATTCCAATCGATTTTCGACGGCACTTGGCTGATGTAGTAAACATCCGGTGGAAAGAACTGAATACCTAAAAGCTTTTCAATAAACGGCACAATAACATCAATATTGGATGCCAAAGATACTCCGCCAATCAAGCCCAAAAGTGCGCCAAGCAAACCGATAACTAAACCTTGAATAATGAAAATCCATTGAATGCTGTTCGGTGTTGCCCCCAGCGTCCTCAAAACCGCAATATCCGCTTGTTTATCGGTAACCACCATCACCATGGTGGAAACGATATTAAATGCTGCGACCATAATAATGAGTGCTAAAACAATAAACATCATCTTTTTTTCCATCTCAATGGCTTTAAAGAAATTCATATGTTGCTGGCGCCAATCTTTGACATACAGGGTTTGAGCTAAATGATTAGCAACCTCTTGCTTCACTTCACCGACCCGAAAAAGGTTATCTATCTTTAACTGTAGGCCGGAGATTTGCTCGTCATACTTAAAAAGTTTCTGAGCATCTTTAATATGAATTAATGCTAAATTAGCATCATATTCATGCATACCCGCACTAAAAATGCCTACTACCGTGAAACGTTTGATACGTGGGACAATGCCAACAGCGGTTACCGTTCCCTGTGGAGCGATAACGGTAACCTTATCACCAACTGATAGGCCAAGTGATGACGCCAGCTCGTTGCCGATAACCATTGAAAACTGATTCGGCTTTAGACTCGTAAGATCGCCAATCACCATCTTACCGTTGATATTGCTGACTTCTTTCTCATACACTGGCATTACCCCACGGATCGCCACGCCTTGCACTGAACCACGATTGGTCAACATCCCTTGCTCCATAATATTTGGAGCTGCACCTTCAATATCCGGTAATTCCTTCACTTTTTCATACAAGGATGACCAGTTGCTCAACTTGCCGTTCTCTTGAGAAATGGTCATATGGGCAGTCATGCCAAGAATCCGGTCGCGCAATTCATGTTGGAAACCGTTCATAATCGATAGCACGGTAATTAAAGCGGTAACACCGAGTGCAATACCAATCATTGACGATAGAGAAATAAATGAGATGAAACCGTTACGTCGCTTTGCTCGGGTGTACCGCAAACCGACGAAGAGTTCAAAAGGGAGTTTGGACATAAATACTAAATTCAGTTTTATTTTTCGGAGTTGGCCGATGATTCATCATCAAATTTCTTGCTTCTTCGCTTGTTTTGCCGAATTGGCGGTAAATTAGCTTTATAGGAGATGAAAACCGGTAATTCAATTTTATAAACGATAGCAGAAACTCGCATAATAATAGTAATCAGAATCGACACAAAAATTGCCAGTTCCTGAGAGACATCATTGTGCAGTAACAATAAAAGAACACTCGCTCCGATAAAAGAAGCGGTTGCATAAATCTCTTTACGCAAAACGAGCGGAATTTCATCAACTAAAACATCGCGAATCATGCCGCCAACCACACCGGTCATGACACCAGTCATTATCGCAATCGGATCGGAAAAACCAAGTTCCATTGCCTTCTGCGTACCGATAACGGTAAAAACAGCTAAACCCAGTGCATCCAAGAACAATAATAACTTCACCGGTAAACGGCGAAAACGTGCCAGAAAGAAAAACGCTAAGGTTGTGCAGACAACAATATAAATATAAATATCATTTTGCGTCCAGAAAACCGGCTCACCGATAATGAGGTCTCGCAAGGTTCCACCGCCAATCGCGGTTACCATAGCGATGACAATAGCACCGAACAGATCCAAATGTTTTCGACGTGCGGCCAAAAGCCCAGTGATTGCAAAAACCACTGTGCCGAGGAAATCCAGATATTGCAATGTCATCGTTATTTTCATGCGCTGTATTATAAAAGAGCCTTGAGTTTGCAAACATAAATTTTTCACAAACTTACAGGACTTCGCGTCTATAACCTTTTATTCCTTAAGGTAAAGTATTTTAAGGCGGTATTTTCTTCTTAAAGGCATTGTGATTAATTAAATTTAAAATTAGGCGAAAATATTTCACTAGCACTGCCATTATCTCAACTTAATGCACTCCCCGATAGAGATTTCTAATATTGGGTAATAACGATATTTAAACTCAATGCTGCATTATTGATTTTTTTAATTACTCAACAAAATTCGTATTTGCTATAACTCTCAGCCGTTCGCAAAACTTGATATAGGTAGGCAAAGTCCCGCTCAAACTCAAGCTTTCCAGACAGCCAATAGCGGTAAGACGCAATGATAGCGTCATCCGCTTTATGAAAAATATAAATACAATTATTGTTATAGGACGCAGTCTTTATGAAAAAAACACTTTTAACTCTTGCTATCGCATCTATCTTCACAGCCCCTATTGCATTTGCAGCAGACCATGCTCACGAAGGTGTTGCTAACAGTGTTATCGAAAAACAACGAGCAGCGCTACAAAACAATACTCAAGGCAAAGGCTTTGGTCCACAGTCACCGCGTAATATCGATAACCTAGATGGAGCCAACCCAATTAAATTCCAAGAAGCTCCGCCGTATCAAGAAATGAATCTATGTAACATCCACTTCCATAAAAACGCAGAACACCAAGGTGGAGAGTTCACTACATACGCAGGCAATGGCGATGGACATGGCTATCAGAGCGGATTCAAATATGACGGTACACTTAGCAAAGCCGAGTCAAAACCTTATAAAGGCCAAGTCTGTCCTAGTAAACATGGCGGATTAAATGTTGGTGACACGATCGAAGTTCACTATGTACATTCAACTGCCCAAATCAAACCGGGTCCGACATTAGGTTCATGTTTGAATAAGAGCATCGGCAACCCGCAACTTCGCGTTGAGACTCAAGTTTACGTATTAGTGAATGATAAAAATGCTCTAGACTTCAAGAAAATGACAGAGCATGGAATTCGCGGCGGACGCCACCAAGCTTTGAACATTCCAACCAATATGGGGGCTCCAGTTCAATACACAGGCTCTACAACCGGACCTAAATACAACGAAAAAGGTTCACCATTCCAAGTTTCTTGGAGCGTTCGTCCAAAAGTGGCAAAAGTCGATATCTCAAGCGTTGGTGAATGGTGTAAAGGCAATACTTTTGATGAAGATCACGCACACGGTGTTCGTAACTTAGTTATCAACCCTCGCCTACTCTCAACAATTAAATAATCATTAGATAACAATAAATTAAGCCATAAAACTTGATTTAACTTATCATCTAAATTAGCCGCTAATAGTTATTGCTACTAGCGGTTTTTTTATTGCCTAGCATTTTGTTCAGACAATAAAAAACCCGCCATAATGACGGGTTTTCTACTACCAAATAATCAGTGATTATTTATCCGATTTTAGACGATTAATGCCTAGCATCTTCATAATGTATTTCTGATAAATCGGCTCTGAGTTACCGGCTTTCATATTACGAATAAAGTATTTCTCAAACGCAATCTTAGCTAAGTGAACCCACTTACCTTTTTTCGCCCACGTTAAGTTACGCGGTGGAATCTGTGGCAGAGCAACAAACGCAGCACCAGAATCACCCATATCTGCAAGACATACGGTATTCCAAGTCGGCTCTTCGTGAGGCTCTTTGCCTTCTAGGTTTGCTTCGATATTGTGACAAATCGCTGTGACCATTGACTCGATCATTAGACCGGTTTTCGGCGTACCACAAGGAACTGGACAAGTTGTATCAACCGGAGGAATCGCGATACCAACACCGAGTGCATAGATGTTTTTGTAAGTCGGGTTACGGCTAAATTGATCAACCTTAACAAAACCGCGCGGGTTAACCAACGGGCCACCCATTTTCTCAGGATCGCCATCAACCATATCGCAAAGGAATTTCGAGCCTTTGAATGCCGGAAGCATCATCGAGTATTTAAATGGTAATTCGTGTTGTTTGATAACGTTACCATGCATATCGTGCTCGTCGACATACATTGTGCCATCTTCAATTTTGGTGGTTTTAGCGTTACAAATCCAGTTGATATGACGATTACGCAACTCAGATTCCATTAGCCCTTTAGAATCACCAACACCGCCTAAACCTAGGTGACCAATGTAAGGCTCTGCCGTAACAAAAGTCATTGGAACGTCTTTACGGATTTTGCGCTTACGAAGATCCGTTTCCATAATCATTGCGAATTCATACGCAGGACCGAAACATGATGCACCTTGTACCGCACCAACAATGATCGGACCCGGATCATTACAAAACTCTTCCCACTGCTCATAAGCTTCCGCAGCATGAGGAGTCGTACAAACCGAAACGGTATTACCACCGTGACTCTTTGGACCAAAACCTTCAACTTCGTTGAACGCTAGAGAAGGACCTGTCGAAAGGATTAGGTAGTCATAATCCATGGTAGAACCGTCATCCAGAGTAATTTGATTATTGTCTGGATCAAGCGCAGTACAAATTTGGTTGTAAAACTCAATCCCTTTGCGCGTTAGATGCGGCTCTAATTTGAAAGAGATATCTTCCGGCTTACGCCAGCCCACTGCAACCCAAGGGTTTGATGGAACGAAATTAAATTCATCAACGGCATTTACAACTTTAACGGTATGCCCTTTATCAAGATGCTTACGGATATCGTAAGACATTGGTAGACCACCCGTGCTAGATCCAACTACAACAACTGTTGCCATGTTCACCTCATATTTTTGTTTTGAGTCATAACGAAGCTGACTCTTATTTTGTTCTAATAACTCTGATTTATGCAGTTACCAAAGATATTTTTATAACCAGATACGGATATAAAATTGTTAGGAAATACTGCAGTAATGAAGGATAAATTGAAAATAAAATTTTTATATCCAGAATAAATCGAACTTATTAGAATAGAAATAAAACTTATTAGCAACCCCATAGGGCTTTTTAATAATTTAAATAACGTGATGTAATTTAACCATAAAGTATATATAAACAATTGGTTATGAAAAAAGCAGTATTAAAAACACTCTTTAATGACCTTTTGTCAGCAATAACGGTAACCAAAAAAGCACCATAAAGGTAATAAAAATAATTGAGATAATCGTTAGAAAAGCGCCCATCACCACTAAAACATGATGACTAAAGAGTAAAACAGCCATGCCAATCAGTAATAGCCAAGAGCTTATCCAAATTGGCCGCGCTACACTTGCCATAGCAAACGCTACTGCATCAAACCCTTGGGCAAACATGGTTAGCTGTGCTCGTTGATAACGGCTAAAGAAATGCACAACATCGTCAATAATCAAACCGAGACTTAACATCAGTAGTACCGGTAATAGCTGTTCTGGCATGTTAAATCCGGTTGCTCCAGTCAACATTGGTAAAAGTACTTCTTGAATAGCCATACTGATTAACCACGCCAACATGGTTAGCCAGAGTGCGAACAAAACCACTCTTGCAGAACGCCAATACAACATAAAGAGCCCAGCAAACAACAGTAGCATCAAACCAAATTGATAATTTAACAATACCGCTTGGTAGTACCAGGCTAGGACTATTGAAGTCAACAGGCTGGCAACCAATAAAGGAGTGCGCCATTTCCCTTTAGTTTTTAATGTTTCAATCCAACCACGAAATCCATTTCTGTCACTGGTATTGCCGACACGGAATTCCAAGAAATAACTCAATAAAATCAATGGCAGCAAAGTAATACTGAAAAATACGCTCAAAATTGCGCCAATGGTCACCACCCAAGCCATCTGCGCGTAATCGCCGTTAAACCAAGCAGCGAAAATAAAGCCTAAAGAAGTCGTTAAATTGGAGAGCACAATAGGAGTAAAGTTCAGCTTAAGCGCTTCCGCTACCGCATCAAACTGATACAGCCCACGTGCCATTTCCCGTAACAAGGTACTTAATTGATGAATCAAATTCGACGACAGCATTATCACGATTACCAGTAATGCTAATAAACCGGTTTCATCCAGCACAATATCCAGCCATCCCAAAACACCGAAACTGCTAATCAAAATTAACCAACTTAATGCGAACTGAATCAGTGCAGTACGTTTTGAATCCGCCAACCAGGCTAAAACTAAACTCATCAAAACCGTGGCAATCAATAGTGATAACAGAATCGGTGTTAAGCTATGCCATGCAAAATCAAGTAATCCATACAGCAGTACTGCCAAAATTACACCAAAACGAATCGCCAACGATCTTTTGTTGTGGGCAATGATTTGTACCCAGCTAAACGCCCAATTTCCCATGCAGATTTTTGTCCTTTTGTTGCATTGTTTAGATTCATGCCATAAGCGAATCCGGCTGGTTTAAAATACGCCTCTAATTTTCATAAACTAAGCATATTCAGCAAGATTTCATGGCAGCTCTAAAAGTTCCGTTTTTTCCGTTAGGCGAATTTACACTCACCGGTCATCGTTCGCGTACTAGTGCACTTAATCTATCCAGTGCCGCCCTATTTATTAGTCAGCTTCAGCAACAACACCCATTTTGTGTGGTGCTCGCTAGCGATTCGCAAAAAGCCAATCAATTACAGCAACAAATCGAATTTTTCAGTGCCGCTCAAAAAACGCCGATTTTGACCTTTCCAGAATGGGAAACTCTACCATACGATCAATTCTCGCCGCACCAAGACTTGGTATCGGAACGATTAAAAACGCTTTATAAACTGCCAAATAGCCAACAAGGTATTCTAGTGATTCCGGCGTCGCTTTTGGCGCAGAAGTTAATCCCGCAAGAATATTTAGCGAAATTTACTTTTTTATTTAAAGCCGGTGACAACCTCAACCCTGAGCAATTAATCGAGCAACTCAGTGTTTCCGGTTATCAGCGCGTCAGCACGGTTATGGAACATGGTGATTATGCAGTTCGCGGCGGAATTATCGATCTCTTCCCAATGGGATCGAAGAAACCATTCCGTCTCGACCTGTTCGATGACGAAATTGAATCGATTCGTAGTTTTGACCCGGAAACCCAACTTACGATTGATACGATCGACTCAGTAGAGCTATTACCCGCCAAAGAATTTAATCTTAGTCGCGAAGGTATTGATCTCTTTAAACAGAATTTCCGTCAATATTTCGGTGAAAATGCCCATCAAAGCCAGCTGTATAAACAGGTAAGCAGCGCTGAAGCCGTTGGTGGTTTGGAATACTACCTGCCGTTTTTCCACCAACAGACAGCAACTTTGTATGACTATCTGCCGGAAAATACCGTGTTTATCGATTTTGATGATATGGAATCCGCGATTGAGCGCAATCTAAAAGACTATCAGGAACGCTACCAAATTGCCCAGCACAACAGCGATTACCCGGTAATTCAACCACAAGACTTGCTAATTAGTGAAAGCGCTGTCATGGCAGGTATGAAAGATTACCACCGTATTTCGATTGAAGCTGAAGACCAAAAGTCCAGCAAGCTTAGCCATCAATTCAAACGTCATACCTTGCCGAATCTGGCGATTGATTCCAATAGCGACTACCCATTGGCAAACCTGAATAGCTTCTTAGATATCGAACAGCATCCGGTCGTGTTCTGTGCAGAGTCAACCGGTCGTCGTGAAACCTTGATGACAGTGCTAAGTAAACACTTAAACCAAAAACAAGCTGCTAAACCGGTCATTTGTCAGAACTGGGCAGAGGTTAGCGAATGGGTCAATAGTGCTAAAAAATCCCAAGCAGCAATTCTGGTCGGCCCTATCGAGCAGTCGATTTGGTTACAAGAGCTGTGCTTAATCACCGAAGCGGATATTTTCGGACAAACCGTACTACAACGCCGTCGCCGTAAAAGCCGTCATCAAGACTTCGACAGCGCAATCTCCAACCTTGTAGAGCTTGATGAAGGCAGTCCGATTGTGCATATTGATCACGGCGTCGGTCGCTATCTCGGTTTGGAAACCATGGACATTCGCGGCACATCCCACGAGTTCTTAAAAATTGAATACGCTAAGCAAGCAATGCTCTATGTACCGGTCAGCTCATTGCATCTGGTCAGCCGCTATACCGGAGCTACGCCGGAAACTGCACCGCTGCATCAACTCGGTTCCGATAAATGGGATAAAGCCAAACAGAAAGCCGCTCAAAAAGCACATGATGTTGCTGCCGAACTGCTTGATATTTATGCGCAACGTGCGGCGAGAAAAGGCTTGGCATTCGAAACCGATGAAGAGGCTTATGCTCGATTCGCTGCTAGTTTTCCATTTGAAGAGACACCGGATCAATTTATTGCCATTGAATCGGTTATCGCAGACATGAAATCCGATAAACCGATGGATCGTTTGGTGTGTGGTGATGTCGGTTTCGGTAAAACCGAAGTGGCGATGCGCGCCGCCTTTATTGCCGCTCATGCAGGAAAACAAGTGGCGATGCTAGTACCAACTACCCTATTGGCACAACAGCACTTTGAAAACTTCCGCAACCGTTTTTCTGAGTGGCCGATTCGTATCGAGGTGCTGTCTCGTTTCCAAAGCGCTAAAGAACAGAAAATCATTCTGGCTGATTTAGCGGAAGGTAAAATCGATATTATTATCGGCACTCATAAGCTGATTCGTAAAGAGATTGTCTACAAACAACTCGGGCTGATTATCATTGACGAAGAACATCGTTTTGGCGTGCGTCAAAAAGAACAGCTAAAGAAAGTGCGTGCCGAAGTCGATGTGTTAACCATGACCGCGACGCCGATTCCGCGTACCCTAAATATGGCAATGAACGATTTGCGTGATTTATCGATTATCGCGACGGCTCCGGCCAAACGTCTAGCCGTACAGACCTTTGTACAGCAGTGGAATGAAGAAACGGTACGGGAAGCTTGTCTGCGTGAAATTCGTCGTGGCGGTCAAGTTTACTTGCTGTATAACCATGTCGACCGTATCGAGCGCATGGTTGAACAGATGCAAGAATTGATTCCAGAAGCCAAGGTGACCTTCGCGCATGGGCAGATGAATGAAAAACAACTAGAATCGGTGATGGAAGATTTCTACCATCGTCGTTTCAATATTCTGGTCTGTACTACCATTATCGAAACCGGTATTGATATTCCAACCGCCAATACCATTTTGATTCACCGCGCCGATAAATTTGGTATGGCTCAGTTACACCAGCTGCGTGGTCGTGTCGGCCGTTCACACCACAAGGCCTATGCTTATATGTTTACCGGCGATAAAGCGGCGATGACGCGTGATGCCGAAAA
This sequence comes from Thiomicrorhabdus marina, assembly GCF_017571465.1. Classification (GTDB taxonomy): domain Bacteria; phylum Pseudomonadota; class Gammaproteobacteria; order Thiomicrospirales; family Thiomicrospiraceae; genus Thiomicrorhabdus; species Thiomicrorhabdus marina. Next base: position 126,546 of record NZ_JAGETV010000004.1, read on the forward strand.
ACGTTTAACCGCTATCGCTAAACACAATACCCTCGGTGCCGGCTTTATGCTGGCAAGCCATGATTTGGAGATTCGTGGTGCCGGTGAATTATTAGGTGACGGCCAATCCGGTCAAATCCAAGAAGTTGGTTTCGGGCTGTATAGTGAAATTCTAGATCGTGCGGTCAAGGCACTCAAATCCGGTAAACAACCGGAACTGAATGCCAAACTACACCATGGTTGCGAAGTCGATTTAGGGGAACCAGCATTGATTCCCGAAGATTATCTTCCGGACGTACATAGCCGCTTGGTTCTATATAAACGCATCGCTACCGCTGACAGCAAAGAAGCCTTACGCGATCTAGAAGTAGAAATGATTGACCGTTTCGGCCTATTGCCTCAGCAAGTCAAAAACTTGTTTATGGCTGCGGAAGTCAAATTAGTTGCCGAACTCATTGATGTACACAAAGTTGATGCTTCGGAAGCAATGATTCGCGTTGTCTTCGGTGAACAGCCAAATATCGACATGGGGAAAACCATCTTACTGCTACAGCAAGAACCGAAACGTTATCAAATGAAAGGTCAAAACGAGATTAAAATATTCGATACAATGCCCCTTTTAGAACAACGTCAAGCTGCCATTGAACTACTGGTTAAACAGATTCAACCTTAAAATTAATTTAATGTGAGCTTTGCACGAGATAGTTTACTCGTGCAAAACTCTCTCAATAACGGAAAGCCGCAATGAATGCAATTCAACTTCCTGTTCAGCGTACCCAATACAAATTGAACCCCCTCTTTACCAAGTATCTTGCTGCGCTACTCGTTTTGCTAGCATTTATTCTATCGAGCAATGCAATTCAAGCGGCCGATTTACCACGCTATAAAGTCGAAGTGATTGTGTTTGAACAATTGGCAATCAAAGGATGGACGGAAGAGAATTGGCCGGAATTAAATTCCTCGGTTGACCTAACAAACAGTACGTCTTATTTAACAAAAAAAACTAAGCCGCTTTATCTTGGCAATGCCAGTCCGCAACTGACTTCGGTTGTTCAAAAACTGGGGAAAGGCTACCGACCGATTTTTCATGAGACTTGGACACAATTTGCCTATGGCAATAAAAAAGCACCCAAAGTATCGATTGAGCAAAGTACCGCTTCAAGCCGACTAATCGGGACTGTTAAAGTCTACAAAACTAAATTTTCGCATATTGAATTAGATTTAGAACTTGAGCGCCGAATTCCCTCCGCGGTACGTGGCGCCATGGCGGAAAGAATGGGGATTGAAGAAGCTTATCTACCCGACTACTGGCGCTTCCAGTTAAAAGAAAAACGTAAAGCCGACAGCGGTGAATTGCATTACTTTGATCACCCTTTATTCGGAGCCATCGTTAAAATCAATAGATTGTAAAAAGGTGCTCAATCACACGCATAAAGCCGCTAGGAGATTTTCAACCTTAGCGGCTTTTTTGGTTTAGACGAAATCTCTTCTAGGCTGAATGCCAGAAAGGGGTATCTAAGGTTGGTGTGCTCGCAGATGCTTGTTCGCGTTGTGCCATTGGCCCCGCCTCGTAAGCCAAGCGCCCTGCCTCAATCGCACCCTTAAACGCTTGCGCCATTAATTGCGGGTTTTGAGCATGCGCAATCGCGGTATTCAGCAAAATACCGTCAACCCCCATTTCCATCGCTTGCATAGCATGCGAAGGCGTGCCGATACCAGAATCGATAATCATCGTTACTTCCGGAAAGCGATCACGAATGGCTTGAGTCGCATACGGATTGATAATGCCTTTACCGGTACCGATTGGCGAGCCCCACGGCATAATCACCTTACAGCCCAATTCAACTAAATGACGAGCTATCACCAAATCATCAGTACAATACGGCAAAACCTTAAAACCGTCTTTCAACAGCTGCTCTGTCGCTCTGACTAAATCAATCGGGTCTGGTTGCAGATTAAAATCATCGCCGACCAGTTCCAATTTAACCCAATCGGTTTGAAACAATTCACGACTCATCTGTGCCATAGTGACCGCTTCTTGCACTGAATGACATCCGGCGGTATTCGGTAGCAGGTGTAATCCTAATGACTGAATCAATTGCCAGAAATTTTCCCCACCGGAAATACCCGAAGCTTGCGGATTTTGTCGACTTAGCGACAAGGTAACAATCTGTGCACCGGATGCTTGGATACTCTCCTGCATGACTTTTGGCGACGGATAAAGCGCACTACCAATCATCATTCGACTATCCAATTTTGTGCCATAGATATCTAGGCAACTCATAATAAATTCCTTATTAATCAACACTGTGTAGCACAGTCAGAAATAAACCAAAGTATTTTTTCGATTCAGCGAGACTAGAAATTCCTATGTATGGCAAAGGATACACAAGGGATTGATAACAAAGCTGATCGGGAAAAGACGCAGGTTTTAACCACCTTGGATGGCGACAATAATGTCCAGCTCATCACCTTCATTAAGACCCCATTGCGAGTACTGAGACTTTGGAATGAATTCCTGATTCAACATCACCACAAACGGGCTTTGTTTTGCAAACATCTCTAATGCTTCCTCTAATGAGTAACGCTCACTCAACTCCCTATTTTCGCCATTAACAATGATATTCATGCTAACTCCTCCATTTGTACGGTCAGGATCTGCAAAATATTAGGCAGTTGCTCTCGGTATACTGGGTTGATTGTCTTGCCTAGCAGATAGTTACGACACATATCAACCATCACTGGAGACAGGAGATAGCCGTGACGATACATGCCGTTTAGACTGATAACGTTGCCGTTAACACGCATTTGCGGTTCGTTATCCAAATACGCCGGACGTAAACCGGATTGGTTCTGTAGAATTTCCGCTTCGGCAAAACCGCTGTGAACCGAGAAGCAGGCTGAAAGCAATTCCAGAGTGGAACGGACGGTCGGCTGACGACGATCTTCACTTTCCAATTGCGTCGCACCCACTACGAATTGATTATTCGGTTTTGGCGCGATATAAATCGGATAACGCGGATGCATTAAACGAACCGGCCGATTCAAAGTAACTTGCGGCGCATACAGACGAATCACTTCGCCACGCACACCTCGTAAGTCAATTTGATTTGGTTTAGCACCTAAACCGCGACAATCAATAATCCAATCAAACCCGTTTTGGCACTTACCGTTCACCACAACAGAATCCTCTGCGATTTCTGTTGTGGCATTGGTAATCCAAGTAATATTGTCGGCATTGCTAAGGGCTTTGGCCAAGACCTTCAGCAACTGACGGTTATCCAACTGGCCTTCATTTGGCAGGAACAATCCTTGATGAAAACGTTGATTGATTTCCGGCTCTAAAGCTCGAATCTCATTGATGCCGACTGACTGATAAGCATCGTCTTTCAGATTGTGCTGAAAAGTTTTTAAACTAGCTAAATCTTGTTCAAAAGCTAATAAAAGAGAGCCATTCTGTTGTAAAAACACCTCTTCCGGCAGTTGTTCAAGAATTTTCGGCCAGAGTTTTAAAGACGCTTCACCAAGCCGCATAACACCTTGGCTGCTTTCGGCAGACTCGGCCAGTGGTGCCAACATCGCCGCCGCCAAATAAGCCGCGCTTTGTGTGGCATCACCGCTATCTTGGTCAAACAACTTGATTTTGGCGTCGTTACGTAAACTAAACGCCAACAATCGACCAAGTAACCCGGCACCGAGAATCGCAATTTTAGGCAAAGCCTGTGGCATCGGTTTAGGCTTCCTTCTGGTAGATTTCACTACCGGCATCACGGAATTCTTTCGACTTCTGCTTCATACCGGTTTTGATTTCATCCAGAGAAATCTCCGTAATTTGTCCGGCTGCTTCTTGTTCTGCCGCATAATCACGAACTTCTTGCGAAATTTTCATCGAGCAGAACTTTGGACCGCACATGGAACAGAAATGCGCAACCTTGCCGGATTCTTGCGGGATGGTTTCGTCATGGTATTCGCGCGCGCGTTCAGGGTCTAAACCTAAATTAAACTGATCGATCCAACGGAATTCGAAACGTGCTTTAGATAGCGCGTTGTCACGGATTTGCGCACCCGGATGGCCTTTCGCCAAATCACCTGCATGCGCGGCAATTTTATACGCCATTAAGCCTTCTTTAACATCATCTTTATTCGGCAGACCCAAGTGTTCTTTCGGTGTCACATAACAAAGCATGGCACAACCGTACCAGCCGATATTGGCGGCACCGATACCCGAAGTAATGTGGTCATAACCCGGCGCGATATCCGTGGTTAGCGGCCCAAGCGTATAGAATGGTGCTTCGCCGCATTCGTCGATTTGCTTCTCAACGTTTTCTTTAATCATGTGCAGCGGAATATGCCCAGGACCTTCGATAATGACCTGAACGTCATGCTTCCAAGCAATCTTGGTTAGTTCGCCAAGGGTTTCCAGTTCAGCAAACTGTGATTCATCGTTAGCGTCAGCGATTGCACCTGGACGAAGTCCATCACCTAGTGAGAAAGAGACATCGTAGGTTTTCATAATTTCGCAGATTTCTTCAAAATGCGTGTAAAGGAAGTTTTCTTGGTGATGCGCTAAACACCATTTCGCCATAATCGAACCACCGCGTGAAACGATACCGGTGACACGTTTTGCCGTCATCGGCACATAACGTAGCAGCACACCGGCGTGGATAGTGAAGTAGTCAACACCCTGCTCAGCTTGTTCGATTAGCGTATCGCGGAAGATTTCCCATGTTAGGTCTTCGGCAATACCGTTTACTTTTTCCAGCGCTTGATAGATTGGCACGGTACCGATTGGCACCGGTGCATTACGCATAATCCATTCCCGCGTTTCGTGGATGTGTCGGCCGGTTGACAGATCCATCACCGTATCCGCACCCCATTTGGTTGCCCAAACCAGTTTTTCGACTTCTTCTGGAATCGAAGAACCCACTGAAGAGTTACCGATATTGGCGTTAACTTTAATCAGGAAATTACGACCGATAATCATTGGCTCGGATTCAGGATGGTTAATATTACAAGGAATTACGGCACGACCGCGCGCCACTTCATCACGAACGAATTCAGGCGTAATGTCTTCAGGAATCGACGCACCGAAAGATTCACCGGCATGTTGCTGAGTAATCATATCGTCACGGATTTCTGCACGTTTCATATTCTCGCGGATAGCAATGTATTCCATTTCTGGGGTAACAATACCTTGGCGTGCATAGTGCATTTGGGTGACGTTTTTACCGGCTTTAGCACGACGCACGGTTGGCAGGTTCTCAAAACGGATTGAATCCAAACCTTGGTTGGCCATACGCTCTTGGGTGAACTTAGAAGTTACCGAATCAAGAACTTCCGTATCACCACGCCCTTCTATCCAAGATTCACGTAGTTTTGGCAGACCTTTGTAAACATCAATCTCAACCGATGGATCGGTATAAGGACCAGACGTATCGTAAACATTAATCGGCTCGTTCTTTTCCATTACCGGATTGTCTTCCGGCCCTGAAACATAAGTATCGCTCAATGTAATTTTGCGCATACCGACTTTAATGTCGTGCAGTTCACCTTGAACATAAATCTTTTCAGAATTCGGGAAAGATTGGCCTGATACATTTTGGATAAACGCTTCGGCTGCTGCACGGCGCTCGCGACGGTCAGTCGCTTTATGATTATTGGTTTGATTTGAACTCATTTTCTTGCCTATTGTTTAGGAATTAACGAAAAGGCGAAGAAGCTCGATAGACATTTAAGAGATGATACTGTATTACCCACTTAATAAAACTCGGCGAGTAAATTATTAAGCAAGTAAAACGAAAACAAACTTCAAAAGTGAGTTTGTAACGCTTGTTCCCTTCGCTGGTACTAACCAGATCAGGTTCAACGGATCCCGCTTTCGCGATCTCAGCCCGGGAAGACATGATCACTTCTAATAGCTTCATTAAGAGTGATCATGCCTCTCCTTGTCTAAAGGCACTCCGACAAAATTTGCCATGAAGTATAGCGACAAAGTCACCGAATTTAAAGCAGCAAGTACAAATTAAACGCCTCGAAGACAGGAAACCAAAATTTTTTTAGCCTGACTTCACTCACTAAGTAGTATGCGATATTGTGCCGAGAAGCCGCTTCCGCTATAGTGCTCAATTGACTTTAAAAATAAAAAATAGAACAGAAAAAATATGAGCAATCTTAGCCAAAATATGAAGACTGAAACCGTCAAGACAACACAGTCATTCAAACTCTTTACAAAAATCACCTTAGTCGCATCATTCGCGTTAACCAGTCAGTCAGCCCTAGCGTTTAATCCTAATGCCTGTTTGCAGACTTTTCAGGGCGACGCTTTGAAAATCTGTCAGGCTGCAATTAAAGGCGATGTACAAGCCCGCTATCAATTGGCACGTATCTACGGTGACGCGGTCAATTCCAATATGGTCGATTATCAGCAATCTTTTCACTGGCACCGTGAATTATCACGCCAAGTGTTGCGCGAAAATCTTAATGATCCAATTTATTCACTTGCGATGTATAACACCGGTGTAATGTATGCCGATGGTGTTGGCGTGCAAGCAAACGCAAAAAATGCCGTTTTTTGGTTCGATAAGGCTGCGCAACGTGGCGAACCTTTATCAATGACACGTCTGGCAATGATTTACCAAACCGGTGCACCACAAGTACCGGCAAGCTTTTCAACCGCGCGAACCTGGTTGGAAAAAGCGGTTGCTCAAGACAGTGCCCAAGCAAAAGTGATTATGTCGAAATGGATTTTAGAAGGAAAAATCAATAAACCGGAAGTTCAGGCAATCGATTTATTAAAATCTTCCGCATTACAGAAATCACCGCAAGGTAGTTTTGCGCTAGGAAATATGTACGCAACCGGCTATAAGGAGTTGATTAAAAAAGATTTAATCGAAGCCAAAAAACTGTATAGCGTGGCTTGTAGTCAATATATGTTAGACGCCTGCAAACGTTATCACGATATTGATACCACCGGTCAAATCATGCAGTAATTTACGCTATTTGATGGTCGATTACTCGGCCATCAACGCACCTCTTTCCAATCCTATCCTGCCAAAACTTCCTAAAACCACTACAATAACCGCCATCAAATAACGAACTGTAATTTTTAGGAGTGGTTATGTTTTCCATTGAACCAATCGACCCGAAGGTTTATCGCACAAAATCAAGAAATGCGACCTTGGTAATGCTCGGTATCTTTATCGTTATCGGCTTTATTTTTGCCAGTCTAAGCGTCCATTACCTCAGCCCCTACAATAGCAATAAATTGGTACTTAACTTTCTAGGTGCTTTTGTCGGCTTAATGATCACCGCCTTTATCGTCAAAAAGTTCATGGCAGATAAACCGATTATGGCTGAAGCCATGTACGGTTTTCGCTTAAAACGTAACCTTATGCATGTCACCAATCGCTTAAGACATGTTCAAGAAGCTGTACAAAACGGCGATCAACAAGCGATGAAGATTCTGCGTTTTTATCACTTGGGATTAACGCAAATGCACAAGTTTGAACAGAATAGCAGCGCACTTTTGGATTTAGAGGTTGAGAAACGCGAACTCGAACAAAAAATGCACGAACTCGGTTTGGAATTAGAGCAAATCGAATTTGACCCTGAATGGGTACAAGCCTATGCCGAAGATAAGATAGAAGACTAGATTTAGTTATTGGTAAAAACAAAAAACCGGCATTTAAGCCGGTTTTCTGTAGTAACAATAATGTTAACTAATCATTTAATTAGAAACCTTGCTTGATACCAACTGCTAAACCATTCTTATCAGTCCCAGAATCTAGACTAGTAGCTGTGTACATTGCATGAACAGTTGTCTTAGGTAGAACATTATAGAAAGCACCAGCAGTTACATTGCTGCCATCAGCATTCCATTTTGCAGCACTACCACTAACACCATCAGCCCCAGAAACCTGACCGTAAGATGCGGCAAGCTTCATTGCTTTAGTTGCATTGTATGTTGCATTTAGGTTTGTGAATTTAGCATCATCACCTGAAGCTTGTGCCACCATTTCATATGAAGCGTTTACATTTAAAGCGCCCATCTTCGCACCTGCATAGATACGAGTTGCTGAATCCGTCCCATTTGCAAGAGCTACATTCGTTCCTGCTCCATCTAGCATTAAGTGATTAAGACCGAATTTCATACCACCAGCAGCGTATTCAATACCAACACCAGCACCAGCTTTTTGAGTTGCTTCATCAGCCATCGTGTAGCTTGCATTAAAGCTTAAACCACCCATTTTTGGTGAATAGTAGGCAAACGAGTTATCAGAGAAACCGTTAATGAGCGATGAATAACCATAGTTAGAACCACCACCAACTAAACCAGCTGAAGTATCATAGAATGGATCTTGTTTAACGCCAGTCATTTTATAAGGAGTAGATAGACGACCGTAAATCAGTTTACCCATTGAGCCTTGCAAACCAGCAAAGTAGAAACGGCTTGTTAAGGCTGCACTAGTAGTATCATTTGTATCTTGATTTGCACCCATTTGAAGGTGATAAATCGCTTTAAGGTTATCATTACCTTGCGAACCTTTAATACCGACACGTGAAGCATTGTTTACAAAATCAGTACTTGTATCACCAGCCAGATCACCAGTTACAACCGATGCACGGAAATCACCGTATAGAGTTGGCTCTGCCATTGCTGGGGTTGAGAAGGCTGCAGCTAAGCTTGCAAGTAGTAGCGTCTTTTTCATTAAGAGTCTCCATAATGTTTTTGTTTTTCTGTAAAGATTCGTTCTTTTAATATGTAAATCTTATTTACCGTCAAGAATTTTTACGCGAGCAAATTTATCACCCTATAGAGACGCATGGTTATTAAAAACTTTAAATAGATAAATAAGCCTAGATTATTAAAGTTTTCAATTATGTTCTGAAACAAATCACTAACATACTGTTTTTAAAAGAAAACTAATTATTAGGTCGCACTTGAAATATGGTTATGTAAAACAGTCACATTAAATAACTACCTTACTATTTAAAAGGATTATCAAATTAATGCAATGTAAGGCAGCGCAGAATAGGTCCAAATGGCTTCAGGCAAAGCAAAAATTTGTCTTGGCGGTGTTGACTGTAATGCTCTTCACTTAAGAAATAAAGATTGCTTCACTACGCTCGCAATGACTGTAATTGCGAGGTCTTTAGGCTCTGGCAAGCTCTTTTTTAGTAAACAAATCCGTTACCTGAACGGCATTGCATGATAACGGGATTTTCGCAACTGAAACGAGGAAATTTAATCTATCGATTTCTATTCTGGCTATTCCAGATATAGAACACATAAATCAGCAATGTAAGAGCGATCAAAAGATAAGTACTATTCGATTCAACTAGGTTTGATGCAAACACAATCATAATCGCAACAGGTGCAATCCATTTAAGATCAAACAAAAACAGTTTTAACCACAATGGCGAAAGTTGCAGTTGTTGATCGCGTAATTCAGCACTCATAACCCAAGCCACAAATACTGACATTAAGAGCCCACCCAATGGCAACATAATATTGGTCGTAATAAAGTCTAACGTATCAAATAAGGTACGCTCACCGAGGAAATACACGTTTTCCCAATTACTGAAAGAAAGTACCGTTCCAATGCCTAGCAACCAGATAATTACCCCTAAACTCCATGCAGCTTTAGCTCGAGCAATGCCCCAGTTTTGTTGCAGCCAACTTAACGCAGGTTCGATCAATGATATAGCTGAACTCAAAGCTGCCATAATGACTAATGCAAAAAACAGCGTGCCAAAGAACCATCCGCCCCACATCTGCCCGAATGCGACGGGAAGTGTTTGAAAGAGTAACCCAGGGCCAGCACCAGGCTCCAAGCCATTAGCAAATACAATTGAAAAAATCACCAGACCGGCTAATAAAGCAATCAAAGTGTCGGCAAATGCAATCCAGATACCGGCCTTAACAATTGATTGTTTATTATCAAGGTAAGAGCCATACACCATCATTGCGCTCATACCGATACTCAAGGTAAAAAAAGCATGCCCCATTGCGATCAGCACCGCTTGCCAACTTAACTTTGAAAAATCGGGATTAAATAGAAAAGCAAAACTCTGCTCGAAGGACCCGGTCGTGGTGGCATAGCCAAGCAGCACAAGTAAAATCAAAAATAGCCCCGGCATCATAAAGTTAATCGCTTTTTCGATTCCGCTGCGTATGCCTTTCGACACAATCATAATCGTCAGTACTGCAACAATTGTGTGCCATAACAGCAATTCCCAGGGGTTGGTCAGCATTGCGTTGAAACTCACTCCGGCCTGTTCTGCAGCCATATTGATAAAGTCACCTTGCACGCTACTAATAAAATAAGCGACAGCCCAACCGGCAATAACGGAATAAAAGGAGAGAATCAAAGCGCCGGCCAATACACCATTTAAACCTAACAACCACCATAAACGTGTGGCATTGTGGGTTTTCGCAAGATTTGCCATAGCTTGTACAGGGTTAGCTTGACCTGCTCGACCGAGGATGAGTTCGGAGAGTAAAACCGGAAGACCAATTAATAAAATACAAGCGAGGTATACCAAAACAAAAGCACCACCACCATTTTCTCCGGTTATATATGGAAACTTCCAGAGATTGCCTAAACCCACTGCCGAACCGATTGCAGCCAAAATAAATACCGTTTGCGACGACCAGGATTCTCTAGAAAGTTTTAGTTGTCCCATAGGGTTTCCTTTATAATGTTTTGATAGCAATTTTCATTATAACCCAAGCATATGCATATTCAGGCCAACTACTCCCTGCTCAAACACAACACTTTCCATGTCAATATTCGCAGTCAATACTATGTGGAAATCAACAAACAGAGCGACATTCTTACACTTCGTACCGACGTTAAACTTGCCTCCTTACCTTGGCGCATTGTCGGACACGGAAGCAATCTTCTATATACGCAAAATTTTAATGGTGTGACGTTACGTTGCACTTTCAATAAAATTCGCATCGTTAAAGAAGACAATGAAAATATCTGGTTATCAGTTGGCGGCGGTGTTAAATGGCATGATTTGGTTGAGTATACCGTTAATAAAAATTGGTGGGGACTTGAGAACTTAGCCTTAATTCCCGGTACGGTTGGCGCGGCGCCGGTGCAGAACATCGGAGCTTACGGAGCTGAAGCTCAAGACGTCATTACCCGAGTGCAGACTTTAAATGTCTTTGATGGCACTCATAAAGAGTTCCGTAATGCAGAGTGCAATTTCGGTTATCGAACCAGCATCTTCAAGCAAGAGTACATCAACCGCTTAATGGTACATCGCATTACCGTTCGTTTGAGAAAGTTGGCACATGGTCAAGCGAACCTATCTTATGAACCTTTGAGAAATGCATTAAGTGACTATAAAAAAGAAGAAATTACTCCGAGAATGATGTTTGATCAAGTGGTCAGCATTCGTAAACAGCGAATTCCAGATCCTGATATGCAAGGCAATGCCGGAAGCTTCTTTAAAAATCCTGTTGTGGATGCCGAATATTTTCAGACATTACTGACGGATTATCCAGAAATACCACACCACAAAATGCTTGACGGAACCTATAAAATTCCAGCTGCGTGGTTAATTGAGACTTGCGACTGGAAAGGAAAACGTTACGGTTCAGCAGGAATTTCCGAACAGCACGCTTTGGTTTTAGTAAACCTTGGCGGCGCAACAGGAGCGGAATTAGCTGAACTGGCCCAGTTGGTACAAGAAGACGTAAACCATAAATTTGGCATTCATCTCGAACCGGAAGTGATTATTTTGTAAATCGGAGGGAAAAGGCATAACAACGACTAAATACTTATTACTCGTTTATTCTCTGTTGTTTTCATCATTTGCCATCGCTAGCAACTCCGATTGGCAAATCAACCAAGACTACCCTGAAAGCAACGTTAAGGTTTGGACTAAAAAAGTTACCGGTTCATCATTTTATGCTTTTAAGGGAGAGGTTAAAGTCCGTGCCCCTATGTTCAAAGTACTCACTGTTCTAGCCAACACTTCCTTAATGCCCAATTGGTATTACCGTTTAGATAAGGTCGAAGTTCTTAAGCAAATAAATTCTAAAGAAACCATTGTTAGAAGTATTACAAAACTGCCTTGGCCCTTTGATAATAGAGAAGCCATTACAAAAATCACCAAAGCACATTTAAGTAAGTTTCAAGCTCGAATAAATGTTAGCCACTCCGATTATTTTTTTCCTTACTCCCCTAATCTTGTTCGCATCAATCACCTAAACGGTTACTGGCAATTAGATCAAATCTCAGAACAAGAAACGCTTATTACTCATATGATTGAAAGCGAACCCGCCGGACAAATTCCTGCGTGGCTAATTAACCAGTTAGTTAGCGAAATTCCGGTTTATTCGTTAGAAAAACTCAAAAACCTAGTTGAAATTGATAACAAAACATTGTTTTAACGCATATTTATTTCTGATGCGATCTTATCCACTTCAACATGTAAAGTACGGGTCGGGAAAGCGATTTGCGCATCGTTATTAGCAATGATTTGACTAACCTTCAATAGCACATCCTGCTTGATTTCGTGAAATAAAACCCACTGAGTGGTTTTTGTAAAAGTATAGATGAAGAAATCCAATGACGAAGCATTAAACGTATTGAAGTTAACAATCAGCGTCTGCTCGGTATCAATTTCAGGATGATTCAGCAGCATTTCACGTACATCTTTAACAATCTGTGCCATTTTATCGATATCAGCGTAACGAATTCCGATGGTTTCTTTGATACGGCGATTACTCATACGTGACGGGTTCTCGATGGCGATAGTCGCAAAAATTCCATTCGGAATATACAGTGGGCGCTTATCAAAGGTTCGCACTGTGGTCATGCGCCAACCGATATTTTCCACTGTCCCCTCAATGTCTTTATCCGGCGAGCGAATCCATTCTCCAACGGTAAATGGCTTGTCCATGTAGATCATCAATCCACCCAATACATTTCCAAGCAAGTCCTTAGCCGCAAAACCAACGGCAATACCGCCAATACCACCAAACGCCAGCAACCCAGTTAGGCTCACACCAAAAGCATTCAAGAAGAAAAGGCCGGTCAAAATAAAGGCCAGTAACTTGATGATTTTCGCTAATGCCTCAACGGTTACTTCATCTAATCGGTCATCATCACGCGCCCAATCTTTTAAATGTAGCTCCAGACGCTGAACCAAACGAATCACAAACCAACCGACCGACAGCGTTAAAATCGTCGATTTAAATGACTGGATGTACGGAATCAGATCAACATAAACCCCGATTTTAAGAATCAAGCTATTCAGCGCTAAAACGGTACCGGTTACCCAAATAAAGAATGAAGCCGGCGAACGTGCCGCGTCGACAAAGCTGTCTAACCAGACTTTATTGCGCTTAAGCAGTTGATAATGCAGGGCGCGTAAAAAACGGCGCTGAAGCATATCCAGTATCGCGGTTGCCGACAGGATAATCGTTACCATCAATAGCCAAACTTGACCGCCGAATAGTTCCACTAAATCCGCCCAATAAGGCACCAAATCCTGCAAAAACTGGGTAAAAAATTCCATTTGATTATCACCAACTGAATTTAAAAGTTCTATAAAAGAGAGCCTGAAAAACTGCCTTGCGTTTCATCATGCAGATTACGCTCTGCCCAACTGTTTAAATGATCAAGTAAATGTACCGCTGCTTGCCACTGTGGATCAAAACGTAGCTTGTCATAATTGTACTGATGATGTCCATGCATCCTAATCAAACGCGCATGACTGATTAAATCACCCTGCCACGTAACTTCTGACAAAACTTTGTCCGCAGCATGTGGATCATTACAAACCAATACCAAATCACAACCTGCCTGTAATGCATTTCGAACTCGTTGCGATGCATCGCCAAATTCAACTGCCGCCTGCATCGACATATCATCACTGATGATCGCCCCTTCAAAATGGCACTGCTCACGTAAAATTCGTTGTAACCAAAACTCCGAGAAACCAGCCGGTTTCGCATCCACTTGCGGATAAATTACATGTGCCGGCATTACTGCATCCAAACCATTTTCAATTAATTTCAAGAACGGCTGCATATCTTGCTTTTGAATCTCATGTAGACTGCGTTGGTCAACTGCAATTTCCAAATGCGTATCCGCTTCAATATAACCATGTCCGGGGAAGTGTTTGCCAACCGAAGCCATGCCGGCATTTTGCATCCCTTGGATTAAAGCCAAACTCAGCTCGGCAACCACTTTAGAATCTTCAGAAAAAGAACGATCACCAATAACTTTAGAGCCTCCATAATCCAAATCCAGTACGGGTGCAAAACTGAAATCCACACCGCAAGCCAAGAGTTCGGCCGCCATTAACCAACCGGTTTTATGTGCTAACTCCAAGGCTTGTTTCGGCTGGTTCTGATAAAAACGCCCGAGTAAACGCATCGGCGGTAGACGTGTAAAGCCGTCACGAAAACGCTGCACTCTGCCACCTTCATGATCAACTGCAACCAGTAGCCGAGGGTGTCGAAGTCGATGGATTTCTTTAGTCAATTCTTGTAGCTGTGCAACCGATTCAAAATTACGCGTAAACAAAATGACACCGGCAACTTTTGAATCCATTAACCGCTCTCTTTCGATCGCCGTCATACTGGTTCCCTGAAGATCAATCATGATTGAGCCTAAAGACATGGCTCGACCGGCATTTTGCTGCATAATATTCCTTTGTTCATGCAAGAAGAGTTTGGTGCTCAAATTGTAACCATTGAAAGAAGAATGTGGGAGATTTTCTATGCCGAAATTGCTAGGAATTGCCAGTCATCAACAAAGCCGTGGCGCAATTGCACAACATAGCATTGCATCCTTAAACATAGAAAACGGTTTAGGCGATTTTCGCGGCAGGAAAAACCCAATGACCAGCGTTACCCTTTTAAGTTTAAAATCTTGGCGAACTGCCTGTTCTGAAGCGAGTGATTTATTCCCTTTAGAAATCAGTTGGATTGAACGCCGCGCCAATTTGCTCGTAGACGATATTGAATTTTCTGAACAAGTTATCGGTCGCCAATTACGTATTGGTCAGGCTGTTTTGCAAATCACCTGCGAGACCGACCCTTGCGCTCGTATGGAGAATCTCGCAAAAGGTTTAAAAGCGGCACTCATACCGAATTGGCGTGGTGGCGCGCGCTGTGAAGTTATTCGATCAGGTAAGATTGAAGTCGGTGATTCAGTTGAATGGCTTTAAGCTTTATTCTGATGACGGCCACGTACATCCAGATAATCACGGAACTGATCGCCTAACAAGTTAACCGCCAATACCAATAACATCAGTGCAATTCCCGGCGCTAAAACCAAATGCGGCGCAACCAATAAGTAACGGGTGCCTTCCTTAATCATATTACCCCATGAGGCATCCGGCGGCTGTACGCCTAATCCAAGGAACGAGAGCCCCGCTTCGGCAATCACCGCTCCGGCAATACCAAATGTCGCCTCCACACCCAATGGCGCCATAATCAACGGCAATAGATGGCGATAAAAGATTCGATAATTCGGCACCGCCAATGCTTTGGCCGCTAAGATGTGTTCGCGAGATCGTAAACTCAAGGTTTGCGCGCGAGCCAAACGCGCATAACCAACCCAGCCGACGACCACCAAAGCAAAAACAACATTTTCAATGCCGGGGCCAAGCACTGCCGCCAAGGCGATGGCAAGCAATAACCCGGGAAAAGCCAAAAACACATCAATGATTTTGGTGACGATTCTATCAATCCATCCGCCATAATAAGCGCTGAATATTCCAATTGTCGTACCGATAACTGCCGAGAAAATCACCACGCTCAAAGCAACGAAAAGTGAAGTCTGCGCGCCTAGAACCACCCTTTCCAATAACGGGCGACCGAGTTCATCGGTACCGAGAAGATTAGCGCTCGACGGGCCATGCAACAACGCATCTAGATTGACTTGGTTGGCACTCTCGCCAACAAACAGTGATGCTACTACCATCAGTAGCCAGAGAATCACTAAAACCAAACTAAATTTATAAATCATGCGTGTTGCTAATCACTTATTTTGCTAAACGAATACGCGGGTCGAGCCAAGCATACACTAATTCCGTCAACGCATTGACGCTAATATAAGCCACCGAAATCACTAGAATACAGCCTTGTACTACCGGATAATCACGACGTTGAATTGACTCGACGAGAAGATTTCCCAAGCCCGGCCAGTCGAAAACCACTTCGGTAATGACTGCACCGCCAAGTAAAGTCCCAAGTTGTAGGCCTAGAATGGTGACTACCGGCAGAAGCGCATTAAACAGTGCGTGCTTGCCATAAACCGTAGCATTCGATAAACCTTTAGCCTGTGCCGTGCGAATATAATCTTCGTGCATGACTTCCAATAACGATGCCCGTAACATTCGAGCGAGAATCGCCGCTAATGCAGTACCTAAAGTAACCGTCGGCAAAACCCATGCCCAAGGTTGACTGGCGCCGCTGACCGGCAACCAACCTAACCAAAGCGCAAAAAACAGAATCAGCATTGGCCCGAGCCAGAAATTAGGAATGGAAACACCTAGTAGTGAAATACCCATGGATAGATGATCTGGCCATTTGCCGGCGCGTAAAGCCGCCCATACACCAAGTGGGAAAGCAATCAAAATCGCCAATAACATCGACATAATCGCCAGATGCGCGGTTAAGGGAAAACGCTCGGCAATCAAATCGGAAACCGGTTGCTGATAGAACAGCGAATTGCCTAAATCCGCATGTAGAACCCCGATCAGATAATGCCAATATTGCTGCCAAATCGGTAAGTTCAAACCGAGCTGTTCACGCAACACTTCCTCATCTGCCGGTGAAGCCCAGTCACCCAGCATAACTGCAACCGGATCGCCCGGCACCAAATGCAATAAAAAGAAAACCAATGAGCCGACAATCCACGAAATAAAGACAACTGAACCGATAAGGCGGACTAAATAACTTAGCATGCGCCCTCCAGCTCTTTTGAGAACGCCGTTAGGTTTTTATCTGTAAACAACTGATTCAACATTGTTTTTTGTTTTTGGTAATTCGCATTGACGTTCTGCATTTCAGTTGGAAGGTTTGCCAAGCAATCCACTGCATTATTCTCAGTAATTAAAATCGGGCAGCCCGAATTAACCCTTGCAAACAGTTCGATAACATCGTCGTTTTGCATGCGTAAACAGCCATGGGATGCAGCGGTGCCGAGCAAATCTTCTTCATTGGTGCCGTGAATATAGATATAACGTTGCATGGAATCGCAATGACCTAATCGGTTAACGCCCTTCTGCATACCGCTTAACCAAAGAATCCGACTAAGAATCCAATCACGATTCTTATCCGCAGAGGCCAAATCACAAATCTCTCCGGTCGGACGACGTGCTTTAAAAACCGAATAGATAGGTGAATCCTGACCAATTTTGGCGCGAATAAGATGCCAACCAAGCGGTGTTTGATTAGAATTTTTTAAATTACCGACCCCTTTTAACGCAGAGCTTATCGGCCAAAAATAAACACCTTGCTCAGTGAAAAAATACAATCGTTGTTCTGCGATGCAAGCAATCAAACACTGGTTCATAGATTAACCTGCGCTGTAACTTTTTTCTGGCATTGTAATAAACCATCAAATCGACCATCGGCATACAGTTGGTAGCCAGAAATTTCTTTTCGTAGCACAGCATACTGATCTTCATACCATAAAGGCATGGCAGCAAGTTTTTCATGCAATCGAGTTTGCAATTGACGGTACAACTCGGCTTGCTCAGCAATTGAATCACTTTGAGCTGCACGAGTGATTAAGGCATCAGCAACCTCATCTCTATAGCGCCCGCGGTTGGCACCTTTTGGCGGAATCGCATTCGATGCAAACACATACTGAAAAATATCCGGGCTCTTCACACCAACCCAAGCAAGGCTATATAACTGGAAACGACCTTTCTTAATATCATTGTAAAAAGTTCCCCAATCATAGCTCTGAATTTTAAGGTGAATGCCCAGCGGTTTTAATTGTGACTGATAAATGGTCGCCAAACGAATTCGAGTCGGGTCATTCGAGGTTTTGTAACTTAGTTCAATAAACGGTTGATTATTCTTGTCTTTTTGAATTAATTCGGCAGGAATATCGACCTGCTTAAGCAGTGCTTTTGCCTTAGAGGGGTTGTATTCGTAATCATCCAAGCCTTGTACACCACTCCAATGCTCAGGCACTAGAAGCCCTTCGCCTAGACGTGCATGGCCTTTAAACATCGCATCAATAACTGCCTGGCGGTTAATTCCGTGAGCAATCGCTTGGCGCATTGGTAACTGACTTAATAAGCGGTCTTCAAAGTTAAAACCGATATAGCCAAAGTTAGTGCCACGTGAAAATTTAACCTTTACTTGTTTTTGCTGCTGGCAATAATTGACCAGCTCAGGTGACAAATCATTCTGCACGATATCCACTTCACCCTTGAGAATTTTCAGCACTCGAACCGTGGCATCTTTAACAGGGATAAATACCAACTGCTGTTTATCTATACGACGCTCCAACACAATAGACTGTTCGGAAATACTCAAACAGCGACAAGCACCGGAGCCAAACGGTTCCAGATGAAAAGGATGATTTTGTTCGATTAATCGCTTAGGCAAAATGCCAATGACTAAGCGACCGACAAACAACGCATCCATCTCATTTAAATGAAAATCGACGGTTAAATTATCAATTACCTTAATACGAGCAATGTTCTTTAATGAACCACGATGAGCTGATCCAAACTCTGGATTAAGTACACTCAAATAGGTCGCAGCTATGTCTTCAGCGGTAAGCGGCGAGCCGTCAATAAAGCGGTTCTGTTCACGAGTCGAGAAACGATAATGCGTCGGCGATAATTGCTGCCATTCGGCTAAATCCGGGATCGGTGAAAAGCTGTCATCAAAATCGATTAACTGACGATACAACAAACGGTTTACACGACTGGATAAAGCATCGGTAGCCTTTCTCGGATCGAGCATTTGCGGACGGCCAGTAACCGCCATACGAATGATGTTTGGTGTATTTACCTGCGAACAGCCACTTATTGCCAAAGCACTCAAGGCGGCAGGAGCGCCTATACCACGCAATACAGGCGTAGCAGTAGACAAACTTTTAATAAACTGACGGCGATTGAAATTCGGCATATTAAAGGACGTTAAACAAAAAAGGCATGCTTAATAACCTGCCTTTAAATGAAAGCAGCAGAAATGTATCACTAGACAATTGCGAAGCATCGCTAAAGAAATTATTCTGCTGTGGTACGCAACATTTGATCGAATGCAATAAGATCTTGCTCGGTCAAATCGCCAAGTGCCGCTTCTAAACGCAAAGAATTCAGCACTTGATTATGTAATGCCTCAATTAAATTCTTGCGTGCATCAACTTGATTGGAACGAGCGCTGAAGACTTCTAATAAATCTTTCAAACCAACCTTAAAACCTTCTTCCGCCGCTTCTAAGAAAGCGTCATTCGATTTAACCGCTTCACGTAGAGCAGCAATCAATACTTCGCCACGTTCAATATTTCGGGCTTGTGAACGAGCATTCAGGCGCGCAGTATTTTTACTATCACGTAATGCTTCTAAACTTTTCTGATTTTGGAAACGTGCCGAGCTCACATTCGCATCAGTACTTCCTCCGCTATAAATCGGCATGGAAACATTAAAGCTAATAGCGCTTCCGGTTGCATCTTTTACACCAGGTGCGTCGTCATAGCTTGTATCGTTAAGGCGCGCCTGTAAAGAAACGGTTGGCCAGTAACCTGATTTTTGTACTTCAATCTCTTGCTTCGCGATTTGCGATTGTGCCAGTGCCGATTGCACCGCCAAATTCTGGGTTTGCGCAGTTTGCTCAATATCGGCTAAATTCAGTTGATAAGCTGGAAATTTCGTTGTCATTGGCAAGGTTTTCAAAGCGCCGTATGCCTGACCAGTTATTTTCATCAGCTCTTCGTTAGCAATATCTAAGCTATTTTCGGCATTAATACGATTTGACTTTGAAATGTCATAATTAGATTTTGCTTGCAATACATCTACTTGACTCGCTAATCCAACTTCTGCAGAAGCAGTTGCACTTTCCAACTGTAGACGATCCGATTCTTCACGACTCTGGAATAGTTTCAACGTCTGTTGCGCTAGCAACACATTAAAATACGCTTCAGTCACTTTCAAAATCAAGTCTTGCTCTGCGGTTTTCAAAGCCAATTGTGAAGCATTCAATGCCAATTCCGACTGGTCGATTCGTGCCCACATCTCATGCTGATACACACTTTGATTAAGGGTTACCGATAAGTCCATACTGTCGACTTCAGAAGCATGACTAATACTGTTTTGGTTGACATAACTAGCATCGGCTTGGATTTGCGGGCGTAAACCACCTTCTAATGCGCGCAGTTGCTGTTGATCGGATTGATATTGAGCTTTAGCCTGCGCCAGAGAAGGGTCGTATTGCAGAGCCATTTGATAGATATCAACCAAACCTGAAGTCTGAGCTACAACCGGTTGTGCCATTCCTGAAAACAGTGCGACAGACAGTAAAGATGAAAGAGAGGTTTTTTGTAATTTGTTAACAGACATTATCGCGCCCTTTTTAAAAGTTTTTGTTTTTTTCATCTTCATTCCAACTTTGATATGGATATTCAGATAAGCTGATATTGTAATAGCGCGCTTCATGGGTAACTTCTGTGCCAACCCATACCGGCATTTCTACCTTTTCGTCCTCATCGCGCATTTCAACTTCAGCAACGACTAATCCTGCATTGTCGCCAAAGAATTCATCAATTTCCCAAACATGTTCGCCATGCTTGACCAAATATCGTGTTTTCTTAATGACAGGCCCGACGGCCAAAGTCGCTAACATTTTTTCGGCATCGGCCAAATCAATTGGATATTCATATTCGTCACGGCTTAAACCAATTTCTAAACTTTTGATATTAATATTGGCCGAATCACCTTCAATACGAATGCGCACTGAACTTTTGGAAACACCTTGCAGCGGTGTTAAGTAACCTTGTGCAAAGTCGGTCTGTTGATAGGCCGATGCCTTCCATGAATCATCGGTTAGCAGAAATTTTCGTTCTATTTCACGAGCCATAAGTAGCGCTGTTTTCCAGTTATAGAGTCTTATTATTTATTTGATTGGGTTGAATACACCCGTTGAAAGGTAACGATCACCGCGATCACAAACAATGGTAACAATCGTCGCATTTTCAACTTCTTGCGCCACCTTTAAAGCCGCAGCCATAGCGCCGCCGGAAGAAACTCCGGCAAAGATACCTTCTTCTTTAGCCATAGCACGCATCGTGTCTTCTGCAAGGCTCTGTGACATATCAATAATTCGATCAACACGAGTATTTTCATAGATTTTTGGCATATACTCTTTCGGCCAACGACGTATTCCCGGAATCGCTGCGCCATCTTCTGGCTGAACACCAACAATCTGAATATTCGGGTTTTGTTCTTTCAAGTACATTGAAGTACCCATAATGGTTCCTGTCGTTCCCATAGCGCTTACAAAATGCGTAACTTGACCTTGAGTTGCATGCCAGATTTCCGGGCCGGTCGAATGGTAGTGTGCCAAAGGGTTATCGGGATTAGCAAACTGATCTAACATAATCCCTTCACCGGCTTGCACCATTTTCTCAGCTAAATCTCTGGCACCTTCCATGCCCTGCTCTTTAGTGACTTCAATTAATTCCGCACCATAGGCAGCCATGGATGCTTTACGCTCCATACTCATATTATTGGGCATAATTAACTTCATCTTGTAACCCATTAAAGATGCCGCCATTGCGAGGGCAATTCCCGTGTTGCCGCTGGTCGCTTCAATTAGCGTATCGCCGGGGTTAATATCCCCGCGTTCCTGCGCTTTCTGAATCATATACAAAGCGGGACGATCTTTAACCGAACCGGCTGGATTATTGCCCTCTAGCTTTGCTAACACAACACTGTTAGTTGCTGGATTGACGAGGCGTTGTACTTTCACTAGAGGTGTATTTCCTACAAAATCAACCAAGGTCGGGTACATAGATAAATCCTTTATTTCGCAATCTTTGCTCATGCTAAAAAAGTGAGCGCCAAATTAAAAACTAAGCAACAACGCTAGGCTCAATGGCAAGAGGAGGTTTATTATGACATTCATTGCTAAAATTGGGCGTAAATTCGTAAGATTTTCTTGTGAAAGAACCAAACCACCTTTTTGAATATCAGCAATAGCTTGTCGCGGCAATGTTTTCAGCCATTTTTCAAAATAAACGACCATCCATAGCATTGCGATTCCCCAAAGCAAAGCCCAGTTTATTAGCGGAATTTGCAAACTTTGTGCAAAAACATAAATTAACCCGACACTGACAATCTGACTGACGTAGAACAGCCACTTAACTCCGATTCCATAACGCATCCATAAATTAAAACGACCAATTTGTCTGTCAGCGTGAATGTCTGGAATTTGGTTGAGAAGCAACAGATTATTGACCCAGATAAAAACGATTAAACTCGCAATCATCGCCGGCAGTGACAAAACAAAACTCCCAATCAAAACCGTAAAGGCGCCAAACAGCATAATTGGCCCGAAACCTAGACCCGCAGCAAACCAACAAAGCCATGGAAAAGCGGTGATGTGTGTCGTGTAGAAATAGATCAACACTAAGCCAACCAAACCTAGTGGAATTAACAGCAGTGAAAAACTGAAGATAAAATATATTCCGCTAAGAACAACTAAAAGAGTCAAAATCCAGAACACTTTCTCTGCAAGATTTATGGCCGCAACAGAGTCCAAAAGCCCACCGGTTCCGCCGCTGAAAGGCGTTTTAGTTGTAATCATGTCTAAGCCGGAACGACTGTCATCAATTTCATTACGCAAATTGACCGCCGCATGTGCACTGAGAAATACAATTAACAGTAACCCGAAATCAAACCAGTTGAAGGCGATATTATTACTGATCCCTAAATTTATGGAATGTAAGCTTAACGCACTGGCTAGAAGCAATACCGAAATGCTTAACACAAGGAAATTGGGGCGCGTCGACATTAACACGGGCTTAATCTGAGATATATTCATTTTTTTCACGTTTTCGGTTTCCGGAAAAGAATATTGGCTTGCACGACAAACCTCAATTCCTTTACTCCCATAAAAATACATACTTAACAAAATGCCCTGCAACATAACAAAAATTTACAGGGTAAAGCTCTGCAAAACTGATAAAAATTGACAGCGAACAAGGCCGTTTACACTTTTTTTGCGATGATAGCTATACCACTAAACTTTTATCTTCTAAGTGCAGTTTGCAACAACGGTAGAAGATAATTCATAGATACTTTCGGGATTTACTATGCTTACCCAATCATCTCTTCGCGTCAAAGTTATCACCATAGCCAGTATTGTCGGCATGCTTGTCGCCATCATCATTGGTGTCCTGTTATATTTTTCTTCTGTTGCACCTGTTAAGCAGCAAGTTGAAAATGAGCTAAGCACTAAAATGCAAACCTATATTGAATCGCAACTCGAACTTAAGATTCAGGGCGGCATTATTGGCTCGACAGCTCTGAGCTTCCATGAAGACACTATCACTGCCCTAGAAAGCGGTTATGCATCCGACATTGAAAAATTAGTGTACTCAATTCGACAAAGGTATGCAGATCAGTCGAATTACAAAAATATTAAAACCGAAGTAATCTTGCCAAATGGTCAGTCGATTATTCAATCTTGGACAGACAAACTTCCAAATAAAAATCATAGTTCTGATGCATTCTTTAAAAAAGTAACAAGCGATAAGCAATCTTTTGGCTCACTGACTATCGATGAACGCGGTGTAGGTGTCGTTGCCCTATCACCGGTAATGAATAACGGCACAATGCTCGGCATGCTTTCAATGACACAAGGCTTAGCATCAGTCGGCAAAAGTTTTGTTAAAGAGCATGATGGCTACTGGGTTTTACTGGTCGATAAAAACTATCTTAAAAATAAATTTAATAACCCGGAAATGTTGAACAAGAACACATCGGTAGGCAATCATTATGTTGTTGCTAATAACCGTTGGTTTCAGCCTGAATCTATTGAGTTGGCAGAACACTTCAATGATGGCGGTGTTGACGGCCATAATGTCTATGTTAAAGACCATCATGCTTATATCGATATTCCTGCTCTTGATGAAGAAGGCAAGCCTTTCGGTCGTCACCTATTCATTCTTAACGAAAAGGTTTACACCGGCCCAATTACTTCAGCAATGAATTCTGCTTGGCTTTCAATTATCGGCATTATCGCCGGTATCATCGCACTTGCAGCAGTACTTGTCATGGTTGTGAACCGTGTAGTCATTAAACCTCTGGTACAAGTTCAACAAGTAACTGACCAGATCCTACAAACCGGCGATTTCAGCAAAAAATTCAATATCAATTCCAAAGACGAAGTTGGTCAGACAGCAACTGCTTTGAATAATTTGCTGGATAACATCAGCAATGCTCTAGATGAAGCAAATGACATAGTGAAAGCCATTGCAGCCGGTAACTTTTCTCGAACCATTACCGGCAGCTATAAAGGCGATTTGGCAGCGCTCAAAGACGGTATAAACAACAGCGCGCACAACATCTCACATGTAATGGAAGAACTTTCGAAAGTAATGCAGTCTCTAAGAGACGGCAATTACAATGTTGAAATCAATTCCGGTGTTGCTAGCGGTGACTTTAAAACCATGATTGATAATGCGCAGATTGCCATGAACGAAACCGATCAAGTAGTACGCGAAATCAATGATGTTATGCAAGATATGCGCAATGGTAATTTCGCTAACCGCATTGCCGGTAACACCTCTGGTGAGCTAACCATCCTGAAGGATCGTATTAACGAATCCATGGACGTCTTAGAAAAAGCCTTAGCTGAAATCACTAAAGTAGTGACTGGTCAGGCTAGCGGTGATTTGACACAGCGAATCAATGGCGAATATCGTGGCGAACTTGAAGAGCTTAAGCTTGCCGTCAACCAGTCGATTGAGCGCTTAGCGAGTACCGTTAATCAGGCAATTCACACATCTGGCACCGTTACGAATGAGGCGATTTCACTTTCTACCGATGCAAGCGACTTAAGTTCTCGTGTACAGCAACAGGCAGCCGCTTTAGAAGAAACGTCTGCCACTATGGAAGAGATGAATTCGGCGGTTCAAAACAATACCGAAAATGCCCATCAAGCGGCACAGGTATTCGAACAGGTCCATGGCAACGCCACTCAAGCCGGCCAAGTAATGGAAAAAACCATCGAAGCAATGGGCTCGATCCAAGACTCTAGCCATGAAATTGCTGAGATTGTCACCTTAATTGACAGTATCGCTTTCCAAACCAACCTACTGGCGTTAAATGCTGCGGTTGAAGCTGCTCGTGCTGGTGAACACGGTCGTGGCTTTGCAGTGGTAGCCGGAGAAGTTCGGGCACTGGCACAAAAATCAGCTGACGCCGCAAAAGACATTAAACAACTAATCGATTCAAGCGTTGCTCGAATCGACCAAGGTACAAAATTAGCAAGTGAAACCGGTAAAGTCATTCATGAGATCACCCTATCAATTGATAGTGCTAATGATATGATTCACCAAATCAACAATGCTTCTGCCGAGCAAGCTGAAGGCGTCAACCAGGTTTATCAAGCAATCAGTGATATTGACGCCGCAACTCAACAAAACTCGGCTCTAGTTGATCGTACCTCTGCTGCGGCACGTACCATGAGCGAAGAAGCGCAAAACTTACAAGACAATATGTCCTTCTTTAAAACTGGCGCTAAAGTTTCTACGCCTAAGAGAGTAACGGCAACGCCACAAGTTGAAAAGCCCACGAGTAAAACCGCTTCGGCACCAGTGGAACGCTTAGCCGCACCAAGCAAATCTAAAGTTCAAGAACCTGCTCCAACCAAAGCCCCTTCTTCTGGAAACGGCGATGAGTGGGAAGACTTCTAAATATTAGCCTCTGTAACAGTACGCTAAAAAAGCAAAAGCCCGGAACAATATCCGGGCTTTTTATTGGCTGCTCTCAACTTAAAACTTACTTAAGTTTTTCTTTGGCCATCGCAATCATGCTTGGATAAACTTCATTGATTAATTTGTCATATTGCTCAGCGGTCAATGTCTTTTTAACAAACTGATGACATTTCATTTTGCCTTCCATCAATTTCGCACGTAACTCAGCAATCTTAGCATGGCGGTTTTTCATTTCTTCAAGACCTGCGCCTGCAAGTGCAATTTTTTGTGATTCACTTTCCATCTCATGAATTTTGTTAATCAATTTCTTACCGTTTTTACCTTTTGTAGTGCGAAACTCATTGAATGTTTTGCATTGCTCGGCAGTTAGGTTTAGAGCCTCTTCACTGTTAACCACTACTGGAATAAAGTTTGGCATGTAATTAGCGTGAAAGTTGGCACGAATATCTTCAACTTTAGGCTGTACTTTCACACAGGCATCTTGTGCATGTGCAAAAGACGAAGCAATCAATAGTGAACCGGTAACTGCTGCAACAAAAAGCTTACGCATATTTAAATCCTTTCTTGTGTTTAGTGCGGGTAATTTTAATTAGTTTTTTCTAATATTAGCATAACAAAACCCATGCATAAACTTTATTTATAATAAGTTAATTTTTCTTTTGAGGAAGCTTAATGAAAAAAGTAAGAGCGATCCAAAGCATTTAGCCTATGCAAACGCAGAACAAATCCATTTAGAATGGGGAAATTAAGCATTCCCCTATCTAAAAGTTAAGACCTACCGCAATGATCGGCAGAAGAGCTTTTAAATTATTATTTTGATGATTGCTTGGAACCAAGCTATCAATTTAGTGAGTGCAAACCATAACCGTCTAGTCGCTTAAACCAACCCTCTAACCAAGTTGACTCCAACTGCGAGTTTGATGCTAATTTTGTTCGCAGTTTTAACGTCTGTTTTGCAGCTAGAATAAAAGCGTCTAATAGCGCTTGTTCACTTGTATTTTTCGGCATTTGCATAGCGAATAAAACCTGCAACAAACCCCATCCTTTATTCTGGTAGCGTTCTTTAGGATTTATACCTAACCCTTTGAAATTACTGTAATCAATCAATGCAAACATTCCCCTGTCAAAAGCCATCAACTCATCAATTATAGATTGTATTTCTGCTTTTCGATTATCAGAAACCTGTGCAATTAATTCCGGTAATTTTGACTGAAAACGATTCACAATAAATTCCGACTGCATGGCAAAAGTACTTTGCAAAAATGTCTGCCACTCTTGCATACGACCTAGCTCTTTTAAAGTATAAAAAACCTCTCGACTCTGCCACGGGGCAACTGTAAAGTCATCGGTTGGAATTTGTGTTGTCGAGGATTGGCGCTGCACAAAGCGTAAAAAATCTGGAAAGGTCTGTTCAAATGGCGCATCAACGCCTTTAGGAAACCAAATAAAATGGCCTATACCAAGAGAAGGAAATACTTCTTTTTTACTCCAAAACAATAAGTTTTCAGGTTTAGAGGCACACTCGTTTTGGTAGATCTTTTGCGCGATCCAAGAATAGTCTGCAACCGATATCGACGGAGCTACTGGTATTGAAGTCGCACTTGCATGGGCGGCTTTACATACACTGCTTATAATCAGCAGTTGAAAAAGAAAGAGCGATGGTTTTAAGCTCCAAAAATACCGCATCACAAAGTTTCCTAATATTTACGTTAAAGTCTTTTCCCAGATAACGTATTCTTTATTTTTTATCGCGGCTTTAAGCAAGTCAAGCAGAGGTCCAGCACGATGGGAGACACTGACTGAATCGTTATCCCAGTTATCACCGCTCTGCACACTTGCTGATGAAACAGCCTTTGTTAGATTATTAAAGGCCAGTTCCATCTCTTCATCCGTAAGTGCACCTGGCACAACTTCACTGTGTCCCATTAAATTGATAAGACTCAGTGCGACATTATCAAAATAGCTAACTTCTGGATAATCTTTAGTTTTAAAAACAATCATTTACGGATTCCTTAGTAAGCAGTTTGTAAACTAACCGAATATAAAAAAAGCGAAGTGGAATTCCAACTTCGCTTTTATTTTAGACAAATTTTAAATTTTGTCTTCGTTAACCAGGTTAACGAATTTTTCATACAGTGTATCGTGATCTTCGACTCGATCTGGGTCTTTGATAATTACATCAATCGGGCAAACGCTCATGCACGTTGGTGTGTCATAAAATCCGACGCACTCAGTACATAGATCAGGATTGATTTCATAAATCTTCTCACCCATCGAGATTGCAGTATTCGGACACTCCGGATCGCACATATCGCAGTTAATACAGCCGTCTAAAATTTTTAATGCCATATTAATTCTTCCTTCGCTTAAAAGCAGAATTAATCACGTTATGAGAATACTGAAATCAAGGCAAAAACAGCCTAGAAAGCGCAGTTTACAACGAGTAAATGGGCATTTTAAGACTGTTTTTAACAAAAAGTTCAGTGTTCGCAGTAGTGATTAGCTCGCTTTTTTCGCTGCTGCCGCTGCACGATTCGCTTCGTCGATTTTGTTCTGCTCGTCTTTTGCTTTCTTAGCCGCGGCATCGCGTTTAACGTCACCACCCCAAGATTCATTACGCATAACCAGACAGTATTTTAAAGTCTCTTCATCTAAATCTTTAAATGGGTTTGGAATACGTACCACCCAACCAGAGCCTTTGGCGCAATCTACAACTTCATCATGGTGCGTCTGCATATGGTCTAGAACCATTGAAACATTACCGGCTGGTGACATGATTTCGATTGAATCGCCAACACAGAATTTGTTTTTCACATCCACTTCTAGCATTGAACGACCATCACGCTCAATGACATCTACTACTTCCCCCACGAAACGCTGACGTTCAGATTTTGAAACGCCATATTCATAGTTTTGGTATTCAGAATGCACGTGACGACGAAGGAAACCTTCGGTATAACCACGACTTGCTAGACTCTCAAGGTCTTCCAGCAAAGTACGGTCAAACTCTTTACCTTCCAATGCATCATCAATCGCTTTACGGTAAACCTGAGCGGTACGCGCCACATAGTAATGCGACTTAGTACGCCCTTCGATTTTCAAAGAGTGAACACCCATATCAACCAGTTCAGGAATCAACTCAACCGCACGCAGGTCTTTTGAGTTCATGATGTAGGTACCGTGTTCGTCTTCAAACGCTGGCATCAATTCACCCGGACGCCCTTCTTCTTCAAGCAGCATCGCTTGGTCAGTGGTTTCACCTTCACCAAGAGTCGGACTGTAAGTTGTGGTTTCTGGCGCCGGACGGTCAGTCGTACCGGTTAAATCGGTAATGTTTTCAACATTGATTTTCGGCGTACCGACTAACTCGCCGGTTTCGTCTTCTTTCGCTTCGTAGGTGTTGTAGTTCCAACGGCAAGCATTGGTGCAAGTCCCTTGGTTAGCATCACGTTTATTGATGTAACCAGACAGTAGACAACGACCTGAATAGGCGATACACAAAGCACCGTGCACAAATACTTCAAGTTCCATCTCTGGAACTTTTTCACGGATTTCACGAATTTCGGCAATCGATAGTTCACGTGACAAAACAACACGACGCACACCGTTGTCATACCAGAATTTAACCGTTGCCCAGTTAACCGCATTCGACTGAACCGATAGGTGAATTTCTTGTTCAGGATATTGGGCGTGAACCATTGCAATCAAACCCGGATCAGACATAATCAGCGCATCCGGCTTCATGTCGATAATTGGTTTGATGTCTTTCATGTAGGTATTAACTTTTGAGTTATGCGCAGCGATATTCGACACCACATAGAACTTTTTACCCAGTTCATGGGCGCGAGCAATCCCTTTCGCTAAATTCTCTTCGTTAAACTCATTGTTACGCACACGCAGGCTGTAACGAGGTTGACCGGCATAAACCGCATCCGCGCCATAAGCGAACGCATATTCCATATTTTTCAGCGTTCCCGCTGGTGAAAGAAGTTCAGAAACAACGTTGACTGAACCTGCATTTTGAGTCTCTGCTTGCAAGGCAAATCTCCTACATGAACATAATTAAAAAAGAACCCAATATTTTACAGGAATTTTAGAGTTTACGCATGAGAATATTAGGATTCATTAAACAAGTATGCTGACAATTTTTCTTTCCATAACAAAGCTTTAGCCTCAATTGTTAATCGAGCGTTTGCCGGACTGGTAGAAGTTAAAGTATCGAATTTAAGATTTTCAGGAAGGACTTGTTGTTTCTGTACATACTGTTTAAAAAGTTTCGCTGCTGGTTGACCGTTGAAAAACACGGCTTGAATGCTTGGATATTGTTTGAAAATGGCGTCAAAATCATTCGCTACCGGTACTTTAATCGCACTGTCCAAACTGCCTTCACGTTCGCAAGCAGCCAACACATCCCACAATAAAATTCCAAGTTCATTACAAGCATTACGTTTATCTTGCTCTGTCGGCAAGTCACGACCGATTAGGCTTTCAATAATCGGCCAGAAGGCATTGCGAGGGTGCGCATAATAAAACGCATCCTCTAGCGATTTAACACTTGGCATGGTGCCAAGAATCATTATCTTCGGTTTATCGGCAATGATAGGAGCAAAGCCGTTTATCTGTTTATTGTCATAGAGATTAGGCATAGTAAAGGTTTAATCCTTCATACAATCTTTGCCATTGCTTTTTGTCTTTACGGGGTGCACGCGTTTTAACTTGCGCTGTTGGTTGTAGCGGAATTTCCTGTTGCGGAAGTTGCGGCATCGTCTCCTGCATTAAAAACAATGGCGAGTGGACTTTTTTCGCGATTGGTTTGTCGGCTTCAAATTTAATATTGGCTTGCAAATGTGGCGCAATTTGCCTTTGATACAAAAATTCGACATCCCCTAAACTCGCCACTTTATGAATTAGATCTTGTTGAATTTTAAGATTTTCAATTTGCTCTTCGATATGTTTAATCGCGCCCTGCACACTGAGCTTTACATTAGCCGTTTCTTTAAATACCCATGAAAATTTCACTTCGATAACCGGTTCATACAGACAACGAAAATCACGATACAGTTGCAGCAAGCTAATTGAATGCGGGTGAATTACCTGTTTTACCAAACTGAGATAAGGACTACGTCCGAGTGTTTTCTTGGCAAATTGCATACGCTGTTTAAAAAGTAACTTACTGGCGTTAATGCGTTCAACCTTTCGGATAAAATCCTCATCCGCCAAGATAATTCCCGGCAGAAGCGTGGTTTCTTTACCATCTTGATCCGGCTGAAAATAAATCTGCGTTAAATGCTCAGCTGTCTGACGCACTTTTTCTTTGGTTTTGCTCTGCCAAGTTTCCGGTAACCAGATTTGTTCAGCACAAAGTGACAACATCAAATTCCTGAAATCACTCAACTCCCCTAGCAGGCTATGTAGTTCGGACTGAATTCTTTCAGGACTGATATCGTTGTTGTTGAATTGTTGGCTCATTGTTTATTTTTAATTACCCATATTATTAGAATTAAGGCAAAGCCTTTTAGCAATCTTCTATTGACCATTGTATGATGGGGTAAAAATGATTGAAAACATTTTTGGATAATTTATTCAGCAGGATTTACGCGCTAGTCGATAAAAGTTGTAAACGATTCAATTTCTGCGCGTGATGGCTTGAGTTGGTTTACCGTCGCTTCCGTATCTGCATATCCCAATGCAATACCGCAGATAAAATGTTGCGTTGCATCTACCTTGAAGAAATTACGAAGAATATCTGGATATTCGGCTAAAGCCGCTTGCGGGCAAGTCGAAAAACTAAGTTCCTCGGCCATAAGCATGATTGACTGTAGGAACATCCCGTAATCCAAATAGGAACCTGTTTTTAGCGAACTGTCGATACTGAAAATCAACATACATGGTGCATCAAATGCAAGATAGTTTCTTCCCCACTGCTTTACTCGTGCATCCTTATTGTCACGCGCAATATTCAATAGCGAAAACATTTCCATACCAAGAGCGACTCGACGTTGCTTAAAAGGTGCTTTCCACTCACAGGGATAATATGAATAGTCCATGTTTTGTGTTTTTCCCGATTCAAAAGCAGATAACAATAAATTACTTAATTGCTGCTTGGCTTGGCCTGCTACAACATAAACTTGCCACGGTTGCATATTGACACCGGATGGCGACCATTTGGCATGTTCAAGAATTTGGGTAATTTTTTCACGCTCTACCGTTTTAGGTAAAAAAGCACGCGTTGAACGACGTTGCAATAAGGCTTGACTGACTTTCACTTATTCTCTCCAAGCTATTGAAAGACAATAAAAAACCCGCCGAAGCGGGTCTTGAAAAACACGGGGCTAACCGAGTTCAACAAAGGACGTTTCTTTATCGGTTTCAAATTCAACAATCGGCTCGGCCCATAAATCATACTCATCAGCCGCAACAATTTTGACCTGCACAAATTGCCCCGGTTGAAGGTGAAAGCCGTCGGCAATAAAAACCATACCGTCGATTTCCGGAGCATCCGCCATTGAACGCGCCACCGCACCTTGATCGTCAATTTCATCAACAAGAACTTGCATCACTTGCCCGACTTTGGCTTGCATCTTATTGGCAGAAATACGCTGTTGAGTTTCCATAAAACGCTCCCAACGGTCTTGCTTGATCTCGTCCGGTACTTGCTCGGCGATCTCATTCGCAGTAGCACCTTCAACCGGCGAGTATTGGAAACAACCAACACGGTCAAGCTGGGCTTCTTCTAAGAAATCCAATAGGTCTTGGAACTCTTCTTCAGTCTCACCCGGGAAGCCAACAATAAATGTCGAGCGAATTGTCAGATTAGGTACTTGTTCACGCCATTTTTTGATTCGTTCTAATGTTTTATCAATATTTCCTGGACGCTTCATCGCTTTGAGCACACGCGGATTAGCATGCTGAAGCGGCATATCCAGATAAGGCAGAATTTTACCTTCCGCCATTAATGGAATCACTTCTTCAACATTCGGATATGGGTAAACGTAATGTAGACGAACCCAGAAATTCTCGACGCCGCCTAATTCGCCCAAGGCTTCTGATAACCCAACCATAGAGGTTTTAGTTGGACGGCCATCGGCAAATTCGGTTTTGTATTTGACATCGACACCGTAAGCGGCAGTATCTTGAGAAACCACCAACAGCTCTTTAACGCCGGCTTCTTTTAAACGTTTTGCTTCTGCAATCACATCAGCAACCGGACGACTGACCAAATCACCACGCATCGACGGGATAATACAGAAAGTACAACGGTGGTTACAGCCTTCAGAAATTTTCAGGTACGCGAAATGTTTCGGCGTTAGCTTAATGCCTTGCGGCGGGACTAAATCAACAAATGGGTTATGTTTTGGTGGTGCGATAACATCATGCACCGCCGAGACCACTTCTTCATAGGCCGCAGGACCGGATACTGCAAGAACTTTTGGATGTACCTGGGTAATGACATCGTCCTTAGCGCCTAAACAACCCGTAACAATTACCTTGCCGTTTTCTTCTAACGCTTCACCGATGGTATCAAGAGACTCTTGTACCGCGCTATCAATAAACCCGCAAGTATTAACAATAACGGTATCTGCATCTTCATAAGAGTTGGTGAGGTTATACCCTTCAGTACGAAGTTGGGTCAGAATTCGCTCGGTATCGACTGTCGCTTTAGGGCAACCAAGACTAATAACACCGACGGTAGGCTGTTGTTTTGACATAAAAATGCACTCGCTAAAATTGGGCTTTTGATAATTGAGCGTATTTTAACGAATTAACGAGCGACTTGTATTGGAAACCGTAAACTGATGACGATTTATTGATTAGTGATTTTGGGGAATGAAACCAATTCAATTTCTTGCTTGACCGATGAGTACACAGTTTGACCACAAAGTTGATGCAATGAGCAGTGACTGCAACTTTCCGGCTTACAACTTTCCAAACATAAAGTACGTACAATCTGTTTGCTTTCATCGTTTAAGCACTGTAAGTCTTTTGGTTTAAGTTGACCCCCCTTAAACAACTGTTGCAGTAATTCCTTAGGTAGAGCGACCTGCACCATCTCTTTATTACTGTTCATCTCCTGCTCTCCAAATAATAATCAATAACTTAGTCATCATAACTTCACAGTAATGCTAATGCAAATTGTTATCACTTAATATATAAAAAGCAAAAAGCCGCTCTTAAAAGCGGCTTACTTGATTTGGTAAACACCCTAAAAAGGCTTAATCACAACTAAAATCAAAATGATGGTTACTAAGACCAATGGAATTTCATTCGCCCAACGGTAGTAGACGCCCGAATGATCTAGGTGCCCTTGCTGCATTTCTAACATGCGCTTTTTCGCCCACAGATGGTAAACCAGCATGAGTACAACAAAAACAATCTTAGCGTGTAGCCAACCCATACCGGCGGCAATCGGGAAATATGCCAACCACAACCAGATACCGGTACCAATCGCCAGCATCATCATAATAGTCATAAATTTATACAGCTTCTCGGCCATAATTGCTAAGCGAGCCACGTCTTGGCCAGCTTCTTTACCTTCGACAAAATGCACAAAAATACGTGGCAGGTAAAATATCCCAGCCATCCATGACATCATAAACAGGATATGAAAAGTCTTAAGCCATAACATTCAATTTTCTCCTTAGATTAGCAATTACAAAATGAATCTGTATCATAAAGCCTTTAAAGAATTTTTTTATAAATAACTTGGAAGAAGCAATGGAACTTACTAAAGACATCGTCGGCCTATTTGAATACAAACTAAGTAATGCAGAAGGTGAAACACTTGATGAATCAAATGGCAACCCGCTAGCCTATCTTCACGGCCACGGCAATATCATTCCAGGTCTAGAAGCTCAAATGGAAGGTAAAAAAGTTGGCGATAAATTTACTGCAGAAGTTGCTGCAGCTGACGGTTATGGCGTACGTGTTGAGCAATTAGTACAAGAAGTACCAATGGCAATGTTCCAAGGCGTAGATAACATTGAAGTTGGAATGCGTTTTGAAGCACAGTCTGAGCATGGCACTCACTCCGTTGAAGTGACTAAAGTTGACGGTGAGAATGTAACCGTTGATGGTAACCACCCTCTAGCAGGCGTTGATTTGACTTTTGAAATCGAAATCACCGGTGTTCGCGCAGCGACTGAAGACGAAATTGCTCACGGCCACGCTCACGGTCCGGGCGGTCACCACCATCACTGAGCCAAACAGCTTAATCACACAAAAAAACCGCATCTGCGGTTTTTTTATTTTACAGGCGATGAAATCAATACCTAACCTTCACGCCAAGTATTTACATCACTGTGTGCTCCACGCCATGGCATTACCCACATTTGGTACAGCGAAGTAAAGATCATAATTGTTGATGCTAGCGAATAACCAAAACCGCCGACTATCACAAAATAGGCAAAACTTGGGTTCATCTTAGTTAACCACCATGCAGCAATGTCAACGATCAAAAAGGCAAATGGTATAAAGATCAATAATGCCTTAGCCCATTTTTTGAAACCAACCGACATTGAGAAAATCAAACCTATAAAAAAGAAGATAAAGGCAATACCAAACAAGTGAATATGTGAAACACGAGTTAGCGAAGCGATTGAAGCACCTTCATCTACTTTGGCGATCTCTTTCATTTCATCGTATTTAGTTACATTCGGAAGCCCCGGAATATGCCCGTGACACATTGCGCACTTCTGCTGCACGATAGGCTGAATAGTTGAATTCCACTCATTTTCTGATGCACCATTGCGTGCCCATTTAATCATTGTGAAATTTTCTTCCGGTGTCGCTTTATCTTTCATCGAACCGTTTAATTTCGATTCTAACTTTGAGCCTTCGCGATTGCCATAATAGCTATAGACAATATCATCGACTGATAAACCGAATTTCCCATCCGCCATGCCGTGCGTTAGCATAATTTGTGCGCCTGCCATAAGCAAACCAAGACCGACAACCAAAAGATAACCGGTAAAGAGTGCTTTTACCGGTATTGAGAGGCTTGGCAAATTTAGCCAAGATTTATGTTGATTTTGCATCCGTACTCCTGTCCAAAACCCGTCTTTTTTGTAATTTCTATAGAAAACATGAAAATCTCTAACGTATTTTTCAGTAAGTATTTCTATAGACTTTCCTATCTTGTCGGGTCAAGAACAAAAGCACCAATAGATAATTTAAGGGCTATATAAATATATTTTTTAACAGTATTTACTTATATCTAAAAATCAAATATCAATGAATAACTATTGTTTATGAGGACTATATTTCATGCTCATTCAATAAATAATCCTCATAATCTAAATCGCCAGTGTCAACAATAACGGGGATCGCTGTTAAACCAATCCCGGCTTCTGCGACACTCTCTTTATTACCGGAAAGCAACGGATGCCAATCAGGTAAAGGCAGGCCATTATGCAGGACTCTATAAGCACAGGTGTCCGGCAGCCAGTCAAACTCTGCAACCCGTTCACGAGTCAATTGGACACAAGCCGGAACGTTAATTGAACGGTTCGCATAATCGGTGCATTGCGCTGTGCCCGGATCAGAGTATGGACAAACGACACGAGTATAGACAATTTCATCAGTTTCTTCGTCTTGTAACTTCGTTAAGCAACATAAACCACAACCGTCACAGACCGCTTCCCACTCTGCATCGGTCATTTCATCAAGGGTTTTTCGTTCCCAAAATTTGTCGCTTAAGGCTTGTGTTTGGCTTGTTTCACTAGCTGTCATATTTCTTTCCTAAAATTAAGTTTATTTAAAACAAGACCATGGCGTCGACCATTTCGCTAACTGTTCGTGTAGTTCGAGTTGAATGAACAATCCCCCCTGATCAGGATTGCAGATCAACTCAATCATCCGTCCCTGCCATTCAAAACGTAACCCGTATGCATGTAAATAACCACGATCAAAATCCTTGGCTAAGGTACTATCTTGATAACGACTGTCACCACAAATTGGACTTGCTAAACTTTTCATAACCACTCTTAACTGATGAGTTCGACCGGTATGCGGTTTAAGCAAAAACAGCCTTAAACTTGGTGAAGTTTGCTTTATCTCGCCAATAGAAATGGTTTGGCTAATAAACTGGGTGATGCTGGGATTCTTTAGAGTCTTCATAAGTTTAAAGCTACCACGCCTTGCTGGCATCAAATCGCCCTTTACCCAACCCATTTTCTTTTTTGGCTTCTTACTCGCAATAGCTAAATAATATTTTTCAATGTGACGTTGTCGAAATTTTTCATTCAGCTGCTCAGCCACTGTCGCAGCTCTTGCCAATATCAATAGTCCGGACGTCATCTTATCCAAACGATGAACAGGCCACAGTTTTTCAATGCCAAACTGTTTCTCACACATCGGAACAATCCCACTTGCCGTATTATCTTGTTCAGAATGAAAACTAACGCCTGTCGGTTTATTGATAACAATAAAATCGTCGCACTGATAAATCATTTTAATTGGGTCTGAATAAGAAAAAATGTCTTCTGGCATCGCTGTATGACTATAAACAATTAGATGGAATGGAATTGTAACGCTTTCAAGCACCATTGCTGAAAAATTGCAGGCATAAAAAAAGGCGCGGCTTTTAACTCCGCGCCTAAGATTACATCCTTGTAATCAATTTTTATTGTTTTTTAGAATAATCCACCTAGATTACCGCCGTTATTATCCTGATTGTTAGATGTTAGCGACAACAATGCTCCTGCAACATCAGTAACCGTATCAACCGCACCTTCTACAAGACCGGTTACTTCACCGGTAACTTCTTGTACTGCCTCATCACCTGCTAGAGCATCCAAACCTTCGATTTGATCAAGACCAGCTTCTGTTCCGTCAGTAATGATTCCAGAATAATCAATCGAGCTTTCAGTATCGGCACCTTCTCCACTCGCTGAAGCGGTAAACAGCCCTAGACCATTAGGCAATACTGCATCAAGGTTAAGTGCTGAATCAATACCTTGATCTCCTGAACCTAGAATTCCAGTTAGTAGGTCATTAACAGCAGTAGTAACACTATCTACAGTATCATCAAGAAGTGCTGAAGTATTAGTTCCTAAAAGCCCGTCTACGACATCCGTTACACCATCAACAACTTGATCTACATCGCCTTTTTCACCTAGTAGACTATTGACTGTACCGCCTAGGTCAAGGTCTCCAGCTAGAACACCGTTTACTAACTCGTCAACCGTTGTCGTCACTTCATTAACT
>NZ_JAGETV010000050.1 GCF_017571465.1 Thiomicrorhabdus marina
GGTCTGCTTGACACGGTAACTGGCCTACTTTCTCTAGAAGCTATCACTGCACCTGAAGTACCAGCAGTTCCTTCTCTAGATGCACTTCCAGTAGCAGGTCTGCTTGACACCGCAACTGGCCTACTTTCTCTAGAAGCTATCACTGCACCTGAAGTACCAGCGGTTCCTTCTCTTGACGCTCTTCCAGGTCTTGAAATTCTTGCCGTTCCAGAACTTGATTCTCTAACTTCAATTCTAGACGGACTAGGTGAAGCAACTGCTATTCTAGAAACAGTAACTGAAACTGTTGCTTCTCTTGGTGACGCAACTGCATTGCTTGGTGGACTTGGTGAAAACCTTGACCTACTTGGATCTCTGCCAACTGCAGATTTGATCTAATCAGTAAATCGTACTGATTGACAAAAAAGCGGCTTTTAAGCCGCTTTTTTATATCTGAAAAAACTTTCTCTAAAACTCTGCCATCGCTTTAATATAAGCCCCTGCACTGGTCGCTAAAGCTTGTCGAGAATAGCCACCTTCCAAAACCGACAACACTGGCGGATGGCCGATTTCATCAACCAATTGATGCAGTGAATTTGCCCACAAAGCGTAGTCCTGATCCATCAGTTGCAAATCGGCAAGCGGGTCTTTGAAATGTGCATCGAAACCGGCAGAGATAATGATTAACTGTGGCTTGAAATCACGAATTCTCGGCCATGCTTGCTCTTGCCACATCTGCAAAAACTCATCGCCCATCACTCCTCCATTCATCGGGATTTTCACTATATTTGAATAATCACTTTCCGTTCGCGCAAATGGATAAATACCGTGTTGATAGCTAGAGATAAACTGCAGTCGCGGTTCAATCTCGGCAAAACTCTCGGTGCCGTTGCCATGATGGACATCAAAATCCAAAACCGCGACTCTCTCTAAAGCATGTTTCTGCAAGGCATAAGCGGCGCCGATTGCCGCATTATTAAACAGGCAAAAACCCATCGCCGTATCGACTTCAGCATGATGT
This sequence comes from Thiomicrorhabdus marina, assembly GCF_017571465.1. Lineage (GTDB taxonomy): Bacteria > Pseudomonadota > Gammaproteobacteria > Thiomicrospirales > Thiomicrospiraceae > Thiomicrorhabdus > Thiomicrorhabdus marina. Next base: position 1,001 of record NZ_JAGETV010000050.1, read on the forward strand.
CCCGGCGGACGAACATTACAAAATACACCGCTAGCCGAACCGTCCATCAAAGCATCTATACCATCTAAAACCGCCCCCACAGAATATAACGCGGCTTCAATCGAGTCCGCCGATAATGCCGTATCAGAATCCAACTGCACTACTGGACAGCCTTCCTGTGGTTGTTTTTCATGCAGATAATTCCACAGCTCTGGAGTATGTACGAGTAAGATATCCTCTTTAGTCGCCCGACGCGCTTCGTGCATCAACATGAAGTCCAGGAGCCCTTGCGCAATCAATTGATCTTCAATTGCACTAATTCTTTGCATATTTTCGGGGTGTCCTTGTCCGTTGTCATGTTTTTTACACAAGGGATGGCTAATATATAAATACATAATGAATTCTCAATGCAGATTTAGATTTTTAAGGAAAGCGACTATGGAACCACATTATCTATCGAGGCTATTTAATCCAAAATCAGTAGCGGTTTTTGGTGCCAGTGACCGCCCAGAATCCGTAGGCGGCACCGCCTTTCAAAATCTATTGACTGCCGGGTTTATGGGCAATATCTATGCAATCAATCCTAAACACAAGCAGGTACAGGGTCAAGACTGCTATGCCTCTCTGGATGAGGTCAATCAAGAGATTGATTTAGCGATTGTCGCCACTCCAAGCCATACAGCACTGAACATCTTAAAAGCTTGCGGCGCAGCCAATATTCCGTTTGTAGTGATCCTTTCCGCCGGTTTCGAAGACGAAGAAGGCAAATTGTTACAGAAGAATCTGGTCAGCACTGCACATAAACTCGGCATCCGCATTATGGGTCCGAACTGCCTTGGTTTTATCCGTCCGAAAATCGGCCTGAATGCCACCTTCAGTAAAAACCAAGCAGTGCCGGGAAAACTGGCACTAGTATCACAAAGTGGTGCACTCTGTACTTCGGTTCTGGATTGGGCGGAAAGCAATCAAATCGGTTTCTCATTGGTCGCTTCGACCGGTGATGCAGCCGACTTGGATTTTGGCGAAATTCTCGATTTTCTCGCCACCGACGCACAAACTCACAGCATCTTGCTGTATATCGAAGGCATCGTCAATGCCCGTCATTTCTTAAGCGGATTACGCAAGGCAGCTCGCAAAAAGCCGGTCATTCTGTTGAAATCGGGACGCATGCCGGAAGGCACTAAAGCCGCAGTTTCACACACCGGCGCCCTAGTTGGTTCAGATGACATCTTCAATGCCGCCATTGAACGAGCCGGTGTAGTGCGCGCTAAAACGATTAGCCAACTATTCTCGGCCGCCAAGACTCTTTCTTATGATTTAAACATCAAACAAAAGCGTTTGGTGATTGTGACCAATGGTGGCGGACCCGGCGTTTTAGCGACCGATTTAGCAGCCGAACTCGGCATTCAAATGCCGGAACTAAGCGACAAGACTGTTGCCGCATTGAATGAAATTCTACCGGCACACTGGTCGCACAATAATCCAATTGATATTCTCGGAGACGCCACTCCGGAACGCTATCGCAAAGCGATTGAAGTCTGCTTGGATGACGACAGCATTGATGCGATTTTGGTACTACTAACACCGCAAGCGATGACCGATCCGGTAGCAATTGCCGATGAAGTGATCGCCATGCAGCAAGAACATGGTTACTCTAAACCGCTATTAACGGTATGGATGGGCGATAAACTCGCCGGCCCAGCACGTGCCGCCTTTACCAATGCACATATCCCGACTTTCCGTACGCCGGAAGCAGCGGTTGAAGCAATGCATTTCCTAAGCCAATATCACCACAACCAAGCGTTGCTACAACAGGTTCCTGAACCCAACGAAGCCGTTAAGTGTGACTTACAAGCCGCCAAGCAGATTATCCATAACGCACTGCATGAGAACCGCAGCTTGCTAAATACGATGGAAACCAAAGCGGTACTGAAGGCGTTTCATATTCCAGTCACGCCGGCGATGATTGCACATTCGGCAAGTGAGGCTTTAGTCGCGGCGGAAAATGTCGGTTTTCCGGTAGTCATTAAAATCTATTCCGACAAAATCACCCATAAATCCGATAGCGGCGGCGTGGCGTTAAATATTCAAACGCCGGCCGAATTGCACCATGCTTATGATGAAATGATTAAGCAGGTCGCCAAACACTATCCAAATGATGACATTAAGAGCGTCAGCGTCGAGCCGATGGCAAATATGAAATTCGCGCGCGAACTGATTATCGGCGTCAGTCGTGATCCGGTTTTCGGCCCAGCGATTTCGTTCGGCTCCGGCGGCACTATGGTTGAGATTCTCAAAGACAGTGCCAGTGCTTTACCACCGCTAAATGAATTCATCACCCAGCGTATGATTGCCAGCACCAAAGTCAGTAAAATGCTCGGCGACTATCGCAATCTACCGGCGGTGAAAATGCAGCAGCTGATCGATATTCTGATGAACCTGTCGAAAATGGTCAGCGAACTGCCGGAAATTCTTGAGCTGGATTTAAATCCGGTACTTGCCAACCACGAACAAGTTATCGCAGTCGATTCGCGCATTCGTATCGGTCGTGCCAGTAAGAGCACCGTGCCTTATTCACACATGGCGATTCACCCTTACCCATCGTACTTGGAAAAACGCGTTACTAACTCGTCCGGCTTGGAAATCACCATTCGCCCAATTCGCGCCGAAGATGCCAAAATGGAAAACGAATTTGTCGCCAACCTTTCCGAACGCACTAAATTCCTGCGCTTTATGCAAAGCGTCAAAGCCCTCAGTCAGGAAATGCTGATACGCTTTACTCAGATTGATTATGACCAAGAAATGGCTTTTATCGCTTATACCGAACTGGATGGCGAACAGATTGAGCTGGGCGTTACTCGATACAGTATCAATCCAGACGGCAAGAGTGCTGAGTTTGCATTAGTGGTACGCGACGATTATCAACATCAAGGCATCGGCTCAATGCTACTAGACTGTTTGATTGAAGATGCTCGTCATAAAGGCTTGGAAAAATTGGATGGTGAAGTGCTAAAAGAAAACTCCGGCATGCTCGCACTGGCACAGCAATTCGGCTTTAACCAAAGCCCTTGTCCAGAAGACAATGGCGTTATGTTAATTGAGAAAAAGCTGTAAATTTTTAGGGGCTTATGCGCCCCTCTCAAAACTTCTAGCTCATTTGTGACAATTGCACTATCGTTGACGACGCTGATAATTCGGAAATAACATCCTCTAGTTCCTTAGCAAAATTCGCTTCAACAGCAACTGAGCCAATCGCAGCAATCAATTCTGCGTAAAAACTTTCATCTCCAGTCAATCGATGCCAAAAATTTTGCCCAATGTACATGACCTATCCCCTAAATTTAAAACCATGACATTGATGAGATTTCCAATTAAATTATCCGAATGGAGATTTCAAAATGAAAAAACGTTTTACCGAA
>NZ_JAGETV010000051.1 GCF_017571465.1 Thiomicrorhabdus marina
ATGTCCTGCCAATTATCAATAATGCCGGACACCGTTAAATCGGTTAATAGTCGTTTTGCCCCAGCCGCATCGCGTGCCGCTGAGTTGGCGATGGTAAACACCCAGTCGCCTTCTTTGGTGCCAATCGGGTCCATGCCTACGGCTGTGCCCCCGCCTAGCGTTTTTAGTTCTTTGAGTGGCAGATGCCCAACATCTTCAAGACGGCTGGTCAGGACGATCTGCTTGCCTACTTGATGAATCTGCATGGCTTAGTCGTCCCATCCGTCCCAGTGATCGAGAATACCAACGATGGTCAAATCACTTGGGTAGCCTTTGGTTCCGGTGGCATCACGTGCCGCGGAACTACCACAACATAGAACGTAGTCGCCTTCTTTGCAGCCGATTGGATCGACCGCAACCGTTGGACTGCCGTTCTTTTTGTCTTCCAACAGCTTCAGCGGCATGTGATCCATCATCGCGATGCGGTTGGTGGAGACTACAGTGCCGGTTACGCGCCAAATTTTCATCTAACACTCTCTGTCAGTTAGTCTCGCTGTCCAGCCGATGGGCTGCGCAGTGAGAAGTGTAATCTCTTAAGGTACAAAGCGTATGCAACATACCGACTTTCGATAAATCTGCAAACTGCTCATGTACCGCTTTTTCAATACGCTGCGCTTTCTTAGCAGCTCGGCTTTTCGATTCCGCCACGCGGCCGTCATAATCGGCGCGGATAATAATCGGTATCGATCTGCCCTGGCATAGATTCAATTTCTTGAAAATCTTAATGCCGACTTGTACATCCGCGAGACCTTCTTCCAAGGTCTCTAAGAAGCTGTAATAGGTTAGATTGCGAAGCTGAACTTCTTCAAATCCATTGCCGATTCCGATAAATCGTTCGGCGTGACCTAAGTCCGGATAGCAACCTGCTTCAAAACGGTGTACATAATCTATCTGAGCGATATTTCGCTCAATCAACCAAGCCAGCACTTTACGCAAATTCGCGGCATCGTCTGCAAGACGGGCGCGGCGATTACCGACAACCAATGTATTGGCAATCTGTCGTTGTGCTGCCTCGGCATCTAAATTCATTGTTTGGTGGTAGAGCGTATGCGTATCGACATAGCGTTCTAAACTCACCTGGCCCCGTTCGTCTGGAACATGAACCCGTAAACTGTCGTCGTCTGTATTAACACCTAGCAATACAACGTCGATGGTTGACCCACATCCAAATCGATTTTCAATCGCTTGACGAAAATCCGTTAGTTTGTCGAGCGCGGCTTGAGCTGCTTTTGCATCATCACTACCGTGCGCGGCACACCCTTGGTGGTGCGGATCGGCTTTCGAGAAATGATAAGACGCGATTTTTAAATACCGGGTCGGTTCATTAGCCGCATTCGGCTTGGCTTCTCTAAAGCGCATGTGTTCAATAAATACCCAGTTGCGTACGCTTTCACTCACATCGAATAAAGCGCCTGCGTGGGCTTTGCGTCGAACCAAGTCGTATGGCAAACGGAGAACGTAACTGACTATATGTGCAAGACGTCCGTCAGCACAAGGCGCAACTCCAATCGCATGGTATCCCATGCTTTGTAACTGCTTAGCTACTTGTTCTGTTTGTTGACCATTTAATGGGTCTTGTTCAAAAAATTCTTTGCTAAAGGCTAAGAATTGTTCAAACACGCATTGGCTGTAAAGCGTTCTCAGATTTAAGCCACCGATACTGGCTTGTTCAAGAACATCCAGTGGCAGTTCAAACCCGAGTTGTGCTTGTAACGTTTTGTTAGCCCAGCGCGCAAAGTCCTGTCTACCATATCCTGCTGAGAGGCTTGTAAGCACCGCCTCGATATTATCGAAGCGGGCTTTAGAAGCTAACTCATAGGCACGGAGTCGTTCATTTGTATGCTGATCAGCCAGAGGATGTCCGTTTTCAACTGCACTCGCTTGATTTCCCTTTGCGCTCTTCCTTTTATAAGGAATCGGCTTTGGTAATTCATGTTGTGTGCGGTCTCGACGATAACGCCCTCTTGCTAACATAACGTGCTCATTTACGGTTTCAGGTTAAGCGCGAGCGCCGCCCGAGAGAGTGACTTTCGCCCCTGTCTCGGTATTCCCTGAAGAACCGGTAATTGAGCTGACTGGAACCTCTGGCATCGATTGCGGACGGTAGTTATGTGCCCCCATTACCTGTGCTGGCTGTTGGCCACCACGGAAAGAAGGGTTGCGTCTGGTTGCCCATTCGCCTTCCGTTCCGGTTACTTTGCTGCTGCGATCCCAACCGTCACCTGTAATTCGCGGACCATGTTGTGGTGCAACCTCTTCTGCCGGAGCAGTTTGAGGTAGCGAAGTCACAGGTGCTTGCATCATCATTTGAGGTGCATTGACTGGCGCCGAAGGCATTGCATTGTTCATTATCTGAGGAAAATCAGACTCGCCTGGTTGAGAGGCAGTTGACTGACCACCACATACCGCCGCAGTTTGACCTGCGCCTTGGTATGCAGTACCTGTTACTAATTGACATGCGCCTTTTTGCGCTCCAGTTAGACCCTGAGGCCCTGGTTTAGCGCCAGTCATTGGTTGCTTTCCCGGCATAACAGACCCCATAGTACGATGTTGGACTTCAGCTCGCGCTTCAGTTCCACAGCTTGAGCTATGCTCAAACGACATATATGGAGTACCAGTTACTGCTTTACAAGTACCTGCTTCTGCACCTGTCATCCCAGTAGTTGAACCACTGCGATCACCTGTGATCGATTGACCACGAGTTGTGCTAGAAATGGTAATTTTCGCCGGAGCTGCTTCTGGTTGAGCGTTACAGAAAGTTTCAGCTTCCTCTACGCCTTGGTAACCAGTACCAGATACCGACTGACAATAACCGCGTTCATCGCCAGTAACATCTTCAATACGACCAACTTGAGTACCCGTAGTCTGGTTACCCGCTGCTGTTTGTGAAGAAACTACCTTCTCAGGCATCTCTACAGCAGTTGGACGAATCGTAACTGAAGTTGACTTATATCCGTCACCACCGGTTACGTTTGAAGCACCTTGATTGCTATTCATTTGTGTTGCGTTGATGCTAAAACCAGAAACCTTTGCAGGTTGACTAGCGTTAGTACCACAGAACAATTCACCTTGATCGGCTGGTAGATAGTCGGTACCAGTGATACCACGACATGCACCTGCACGATCACCCGTTACCGCTTGTGCATTACCAACTGCTGTTCCACTAATGGTTTCACCTTTAGTAGTTTGCGTACGGGTTACCTTTGGCTTTCCCGCGGCTGGAGCACTATCACATTGGGTGTTGAATTCTTCTGAACTTAAATATTCAGTACCGCTTACAACTTGACATGCACCGCTCTCGGCACCTGTCATGCTACCTTGTCCGACTTGTGTTCCTGAAATCCCTTGACCAGCAAGAGTCGTAGAATGACCTACTTTTTCAGGTGCACTGCGCTCGCGGCCTTTACGGCTACGTGTGTTGCTGGTTGCACCGGTTGAGCAAGTTTTGCCACGGCTACAACGTTCTGAGCGAACAGTACGCGCAATATCACGGCTAGAAGCTTCTGGGTTGTTCATACGCGCAACGGCACCAGATTGGCTGCCTTTTGTTTTATAGGCAGTCTCACCGGTTTTACCTAGCGTACGAGCTTTACGATATGAACGAGACATATCGCGACCAGGATTTGACTTAGTCGTAGTGACAGTTGATTTAACTTCATTACGACCAGTAGCACGTGTTGTTGTCAAAGGCTTAGCAGCAACCTCGACCTTAGCAGCTGGAGCTGTATCAACTTGCGCTTCTGCTTTTGCAGATGCACGAGCTTGCATAGCTTTCGCCTTAGGGTGCGGGTTGTTGCTCGATTGCTTCTGGTAACCACGGTTACCACGAAGCTGCGCTTGACGACGTTTTTGTGCTGCTTCACGCCCTTCTGCCACCACTACCGGAGAGCCAACCTGTGCACGATCTTTTGGAGCGCTTACAGGTGCGGCTTGTACCACCGGAGCAGCTGGCGCAACGTTAGCTGAACGCTGCTGAGCACGCGTTGGAATCGGCGCATTAGCAGCTGCAGCTTTACGTTGGCTAGCAGAAGTTTTAGTCGAAGAGATAGCGGCACCACCAAGCTGAGCTTGACGGCGTGCTTGCGCTGCTGCGCGACCACTTTGAGATTGACTCATTATTTGGCCTCCCTTTTCGTTCGTTAGTTA
>NZ_JAGETV010000052.1 GCF_017571465.1 Thiomicrorhabdus marina
CACTTCGTTGTTAGGCTTCTTAACCATAGCGATGGCTATGCTTTGCGAAACCTGCCTAGAATTGACTGCTTCAAACACCTCGCTGAAGTCAATGGAGACTTATTCTGCGCTTCCTTAGGCTATTACAGAACTTTTTGTATGCCGTAAACCTTTATATTGTTGCGATAGATTGCTTTTAAGGTCAAGTCTCTAAAATGTTTTTATTCGTTTTACGTTAAAATACCCCATAATTTACTGATTACTTAGCTATGTCCATCCAGCATGAAAATTCTTGAAGAAACAATTCAAGCCATATTTCCCGATTTCGATAGCAATCCTGACTACCAAGCTGTAGATCGTGAACAGATTACACAAGCCTGCGAACTTGCTCTAAAAGCCAATACGCTGCCGGAGAAAACCATTGTCCGCAGTTTAGATGTGGCGCAAATACTAGCGGATTTAAAAACCGACAAAGACACCTTGATTGCCACCTTAATCAGTGACGGCAATCTGGCTGATTTATACAGCTTAGATGCCTATAAAGACATCTTTGGTGAAAACATCAGTAAATTAGTTGAAGGAATTAGACAACTTAATAAATTCCAAGAGTTCCAGGTAGAACGCAGTAGCGACGAAGTCCAGAACGAACGTTTACGACAAATGCTACTAGCCATGACCGTCGATGTTCGTATTATGATTGTCAAGCTGGCCTATCGCGTTGCCCGTCTGCGCCATCTTAAATATGAAGATGAGGCCGTTCGCCGCCAAGTTGCCCTAGAAACTGAATTTATTTTTTCCCCGCTTGCCAACCGTTTGGGGATAGCACAACTGAAATGGGAATTGGAAGATCTCTCTTTCCGTTTCACCCACCCCGAAGAATACAAAAAGATTGCACAAGGCTTAAAAACCAAACGCATTGCGCGCGAAGACTATATCAAACGTGTTATCGATATTTTGCAGTCATTAATGCATAAGCATAATATCGATGCCAAAATTACCGGCCGCCCGAAACATATTTTCAGCATCTGGAAAAAAATGAAACGCAAGAACATTCCAATTGAGGAATTGTATGACTTGCGAGCCGTCCGCATTTACGTAGATTCTATCCAAACATGCTATGAAGCACTTGGCTTGATCCACAGTCACTGGAACTACGTCCAGCAAGAATTTGATGACTACATCGCCACCCCGAAAGAGAACGGCTATCAATCAATTCACACCGTTGTTATCGGCCCTGAAAATAATACCGTCGAGATACAGATCCGTACGCATGACATGCACCATCATGCCGAATTCGGTGTTGCAGCACATTGGCTCTATAAAGAAGGCGGCAAAAGCTTTGATCATAACTTGGAACGCAGTATTGCCAATGTTCGCCAGATGCTGGAAACCTCCGATGACCCGGATATTTTCAAAGAAATCAGCACCGAACTGCAAAGTCAGCATATCTATGTAATGACGCCAAATAATGAAATCATCACTTTGGTTCAGGGGGCGACACCGCTTGATTTTGCTTATCACATCCATACCGAACTTGGTCACCGTTGCCGTGGAGCCAAGATTAACGGTCGAATTCAGCCGTTAAGCTACACGCTGAGAACCGGAGATAAAGTTGAAGTTCTAACCATTAAAAATGGGCAACCGAGTCGCAATTGGCTAAACCCTAACCTGGGCTACTTAACGAGCACCAGTGCTCGACACAAAGTAAAAAGTTGGTTTAACAAACAAAACCGAGCTGAAAACATTAAATCCGGTGAAGCCCTATTTCATCGTGAAGTGCGCCGTCTTCATGCTGAAGCCGTATCGATTAAAGCCCTAATCGAACGATTTCATGCGGAAACCGAAGAGGCTTTCTTTGAGGATCTTGGCAAAGGCAGAATTAATGAACGGCAACTAACCAGTGCCCTACAGGCACTAAATAAACCCGTTTCTATTCCTCGAAGAACACCGCAAATTCCTGTTGAGCAGCATGACGATGAACAAGCTTTTGTAATCGGCGCAACCAATCTGAAGACCTATATCGCGCCCTGCTGTCATCCGCATCAGAAAGACGATATTATCGGCTTTGTGACCCGTGGACGTGGTGTCACGATTCATAAACGCGACTGCGCCAATATTCTTCATCTAAGCCATGAAGAACAACGCCGTTTAATCGAAGTGACTTGGGATAAAACCATTGCCGAGAACCCAAGCTATACAGCCGAACTTAATATTTTAGCCTTCGATCGCCGTGGTTTACTTCGCGATATTATGTCACTGTTGACCATGATGGATATCAACCTAGTCGCCTCTAATACATTGACAGATAAGGATGATAGAACGGTTAATATGAAATTAACTCTCGAACTTAATGCAACAATGGCATTGGGTGACTTACTCGATAAAATTGAGATGATTCAAAACGTTGAATCTGCTTCCATACGTGCGATTTGATTTTGTGAAATGAAATAGCGCCTAATAACCGTCCGAAGTGGCGGTTTTTTTTAACACTACTGAATCTTAGTTTTATTTAGGGAAACACAGAATAATTCCCCATTGACTTCAGCGAGGAGTTTGAAGAGATAAATTCTAGGCAGCGTTTAAAAAGCATAGCTTCAGCTATGGTTAAGAAGCCTAACAACGAAGTTACTCTTCAAACGAAGAACTCGGCTGTAGAGCCGAGAAAACCTCGCCCACAAGGGCTTTGTAAAATTTGTCTAATCGGTGTTGTCTGTTTTTCCAGGTCTAGACATGACCGCAAACAGACGCCTTGCTTGGCCTAAATTTTACTTTGCCTGAGGTCATTTGGACTTGTTCTGTACGACCGATACTCATTCCAAAATATTACGTACTCAGAATGGTACTCAACAAACAGAACCACAACACATACTAAGACTTTCTCAAATAATCTTAAGCTGACAAAAAAAAACAGCGTGAAGCCTTATCGATTGGGGAATTTTAGATAAAAAAATAGCCGCTAAAAAGCGGCTATTTTCAAAATATGGCGTCCCGTAGGGGAGTCGAACCCCTGTTACAGCCGTGAAAGGGCCGTGTCCTAGGCCTCTAGACGAACGGGACATTTTTGGTATTTTTATT
>NZ_JAGETV010000053.1 GCF_017571465.1 Thiomicrorhabdus marina
GAATTTAATTCAACTCCAACCATAAAGGGAGCATTTAACTATGGCACAAACATTTGATGCTGGTGTACAAGATTACCAGTTGACTTACTGGACTCCAGATTATGTACCTTTAGACACAGATCTATTGGCTTGTTTCAAAATCGTTGGACAAGAAGGTGTACCACGTGAAGAAGTTGCAGCAGCGGTTGCAGCAGAATCTTCAACAGGTACTTGGACAACAGTATGGACAGACCTTCTAACCGATATGGACTTCTACAAAGGTCGTGCATACCGAATTGAAGACGTTCCTGGTGATTCAAACGCATTCTACGCATTCATCGCGTACCCTCTAGACCTATTCGAAGAAGGTTCAGTAGTAAACGTACTAACGTCACTAGTTGGTAACGTATTCGGCTTTAAAGCACTACGTTCACTACGTCTAGAAGACATCCGTTTCCCGATCGCATACATCAAGACTTGTATGGGTCCACCAAACGGTATCCAAGTAGAGCGTGACCGCATGAACAAATACGGTCGTCCACTACTAGGTTGTACTATCAAACCTAAACTAGGTCTATCTGGTAAGAACTACGGTCGTGCAGTATACGAATGTCTACGTGGCGGTCTAGATTTCACTAAAGATGATGAAAACATCAACTCACAACCGTTCATGCGTTGGCAGAACCGTTTCGAGTTCGTTGCAGAAGCGGTAAACAAAGCGCAAGACGTAACTGGCGAGAAAAAAGGTCACTACCTAAACGTAACGGCTGCAACTCCAGAAGCAATGTACGAGCGTGCTGAATTCGCGAAAGACCTAGGTCAACCGATCATCATGCACGATTTCATCACTGGTGGTTTCACAGCAAACACCGGTCTTGCGGCTTGGTGTCGTAAAAACGGTATCCTGCTACACATTCACCGCGCAATGCACGCAGTAATCGACCGTAACCCACTACACGGTATTCACTTCCGCGTACTAGCGAAGTGTCTACGTCTATCTGGTGGTGACCAACTTCACACCGGTACGGTTGTAGGTAAACTTGAAGGTGACCGTGCGTCTACTCTAGGTTTCGTTGACCAACTACGTGAAGCATTCGTTCCAGAAGATCGTTCACGCGGTGTATTCTTCGACCAAGACTGGGGTTCAATGCCTGGTGTATTCGCAGTAGCCTCTGGTGGTATCCACGTATGGCACATGCCAGCACTTGTAACGATCTTCGGTGATGACTCAGTTCTTCAGTTCGGTGGTGGTACGCAAGGTCACCCAGGTGGTAACGCAGCAGGTGCAGCGGCTAACCGTGTGGCACTAGAAGCTTGTGTTAAAGCACGTAACGAAGGTCGTGATGTTGAGCGTGAAGGTGCTGACATCCTACGTGACGCAGCGCGTTACTCTCCAGAACTAGCAGTAGCTCTAGAGACTTGGAAAGAAATCAAGTTCGAATTCGACACTGTTGACAAGCTAGACGCTTAATCGTCGCTGAAAACTGACTAATCGAATACGTAAACTAAGGAGTTTAAAAGATGTCTTTTAACACAACTGATTACCGCACTAAGTTCACAATGGAAACATTCGGTTTCCTACCAGAACTAACTGCAGATGAAATCTACGACCAAATCGTATACCTAATCAACCAAGGTTGGGCGCCGTCTATCGAGCATGATACTCCGGCAAACATCCAAGCGACTTACTGGGATATGTGGAAACTTCCATTCTTCGGTATGCGCGATCCGAATGCTGTATTGGCAGAGATCGAAGAGTGCCGTCGTGAGTACCCAGACCACATGATCCGTGTTGTTGGTTATGACAACTACACGCAGTGTAAAGGTCATGAGTTCGTAGTTTACAAGCCACGTGGCATGTAATTGCCAATTGGTATTTAAGTAATTAACTAACGAACGAAAAGGGAGGCCAAATAATGAGTCAATCTCAAAGTGGTCGCGCAGCAGCGCAAGCACGCCGTCAAGCTCAGCTTGGTGGTGC
>NZ_JAGETV010000054.1 GCF_017571465.1 Thiomicrorhabdus marina
AGGTGGTAAATGGCAGAATAATAACTGGAATTCAGCAAAAACTGGAGTTTGAGGTCAAACAGACAGGCAAGCTGGACTTGTTACGCGTTTCCTTAATTAAATTATTGTTGTTTTTGCGACTTTAAACTTTACTGTGTAACTAAATAACACCCGTCAGTTATTGGAAGTCTGACAAGTACAATTATTAATGGCACCTTTAAACCACATCAACTACCTCTACACAGATCAAAAACGTACACATACCATCAAACGTACACCAACATACAGATAAATTCATTAAGAAAAAATTGCTCGGATTTATTAACGCCTTAGTTCTTTCAAATGTGGTCAGTTTGTAGAAGGTAGCCCCCCGTAGGTCAATGAGATACCTAGTTAAGCATTAGATTCCAATAGTAAATCCAAACCAGCATGAGCATCGAGTTCTAGCTTCTGACAGTACCAGACGAACTCCACCACATCTAAGCGGCGTTGACCCTCTTCAATCTTTGCTATGAATGAGTGTGGTTTACCTATCAATCCTGCTACTTGACGCATAGTTAACCCCTTAGCTTCACGTTGCGAACGAAGCCAAGCACCCAGTAGATATGATTGAGGACTGTAAAGCGTTTTCATGTCCCGATTATCGGAACAAACTGCCTTGTACCTAAATCAGATACAAATTGAGATTTGCATTACGAAAATGATTTGTTATAGTGGCGATGGCAAAAATAGCTATACATTACGCTATTGAAAAGGACATCTAATGAAGAGTAAAATTTTATTAACTGCTTTAGCAGCAATCCCATTTTTAGGTTTGACTGCTTGTGGTGGCGGAGGGGGGAGCTCAGAAGAAACTCCTGCTGCTGAAGCGGCTTTTTCTGGTCAAGTTATTGATGGCTACATTAAAGGAATGACGTGCTCTGCGGATAGAGATGGTGATGGAGTAGATGATGCCTTTACAACAGAGCCATCTGATGAATTGGGTAACTTTACAATTCCAGGACTACCAACACCTCCAAATGTTGCGGTAACTTGTGTGCCTGGTGCTAATGGTGCTGAGGATATGGATAATCCGGGAGTCCCATTTACAGGAATCTTAACCGCACCTGCCGGTTATCAAAAAGTAACACCTATCTCTACCTTGGTTAATGCACTTCTTTCAACAGGTAAGTCGCTAACTGAGGCAGAAGAATTAGCCAAGTCATTTCTCGGGTTAAGTACAGAGCAAGAATTTGATCGTGACTACATTGCTAGTGGGGATGAAAGTGTTAATACTGCTGCTCAAGCTATTCACTCCCTGATATCAGACATAGATTCCGATGCAAACTACTCAGAACTAGTAGAAGCCTTAGCAGAAGTAATCGTTGAAAAAACTGAAGCAGGTGAAGAGCCCAATATTTCTGATAATGGTATGTCTGATGATGTAGGTCAAAAGGCAGAAGAATCAAATACTGAAACAGGTGACTCAAATACTGAAACAGGTGGCTCAACCACTGAACCTGCTGACACCACTGCTCCAGTAATCACTCTAATCGGCAGTGCTTCTATAACTATTGAACAAGGATCTACATACTCTGATTCAGGAGCTACTGCTTCGGACAATAAAGA
>NZ_JAGETV010000055.1 GCF_017571465.1 Thiomicrorhabdus marina
AAAATGTATGGTCCGCCTCGTTATTGCAAGTGTAAAATAAGATTTAACGAGTTGGAATTGCGCTAATGTATTCGGAGTCTACATTGAGCGGTATTTTCCCGCTCGCTCCACGATGAGATCCGCGCTAGATTGTCCTCAAAAAACCGAAAGCATTGTGACTCAAAATTGAGTCTTGCTATTTTTGTTTACAGGTTCTCAATCCAGTGTGTCTTTCCTCTTGGTCATCTATTCTACCTTTTGCAATGCGGTGGAAACGGCTCAGGGTTCAGGCCTGAGCCACTTTAAACGGTTCTTGTTTGCTCATGACTGACCAGATAATTCGGGCTAATTTGTTGGCTAACGCAACCAGGGCAACATTAAACGGCTTGCGTTCTCTTAACTTGATAATCCAATCGCCATAGGCTTTTCTGGCTAATTCCGGTCGACTCAACATCGCCCTAGCACCATGAATTAATAACTCTCTTAAGGTTTTATTGCCCCGTTTACTGATGCCCAGTAGTTTGTTCTTGCCTCCGGTGGAATATTGCCTTGGCACGAGTCCGATCCATGCCGCAAGATGACGACCGTTTTTGAATTCACTCGGCACAATATTCGCCAGACACTGTGCGGCCACTTGCTCGCCAACACCGGGAATGCTTTTGAGCAAAACCGCTTGATGTTGATGCTCGGTGTGTTGCTTGAGTTTTTTGTCTTGCTCGGTAATCTTTTCATTTAGACGACAATAATGTTCATGCAAATCCATTAACTCATGCATCAACAGCGGTGGCAGTTCGTGAGGCTGTTTTGCTAACCAGAAAAACAGTTCTTTCATCTTGGCATGCCCTTTTGGGAGAGAGAATCCAAACTCTAAGAGAATCGCGCCGATTCGAGACATCAAGGCCGTTCTTTCTCGAATATAGCCTTGGCGTATCCGATACAGCACATTGAGCAGTTGCTGGTGTTCGGTTTTCACCGTAACAAAACGCATATCAGCTCGAGTAGAAGCTTCCGCAATGGCGGCGGCATCAATGAAATCATTCTTATTGGTTTTGACGTAAGGTTTAACATACTGTGGTGGCAACAGTTTTACCTGATGCTGTCGAGATTGAAGTTGTCTTCCCAGCCAATGTGCGCCTGCACAGGCTTCGAGTGAAATAATTGTGGGTGAGTGATTGGTAAAAAATTCTAATAACTTGGTTCGAGAGAACTTTTTACGAATGACTTGGTGACCGCGTTCGTCACGACCAATCAGATGAAAGGTGGATTTGCCTATATCTAGGCCATAGATAACTTGAGACATGATGATCACTCCTTGGTTAAGGTTCACTTTCTCATTTTAGGGAAGAAAGTGAGGCGGACCATCTAATTAAAGCG
>NZ_JAGETV010000056.1 GCF_017571465.1 Thiomicrorhabdus marina
ACAAAAGCCGCCAAGCAAGGAAATGCCGATGCGCAATACGATCTTGGGGTGATGTATGCCAATGGACAAGGTGTTAAACAGGATGACTTCAAAGCGGTGGAGTGGTACACCAAAGCTGCCAAGCAAGGGCTAGTCTATGCGCAATTCAATCTTGGGGTGATGTATGCCAATGGACGAGGTGTTAAACAGGATGACTTTAAAGCGGTGGAATGGTACACGAAAGCCGCCGAGCAAGGAGTTGCCCGTGCGCAATACAACCTTGGCCTGATGTATGACAATGGGCGAGGCGTTACACAGGATTACTTCAAAGCATTCGAGTGGTATAGCAAAGCCGCCGAGGAAGGGTATGCCCGTGCGCAATACAACCTTGGGGTGATGTATGCCAATGGGGAAGGTGTTAAACAGGATGACTTCAAAGCGGTTGAGTGGTACACCAAAGCCGCTAAGCAAGGGCATGTTAGTGCGCAAACTAATCTTGGTTGGACGTATGAAAACGGACGAGGCGTTAAGCAGGATGACTTCAAAGCGGTGGAGTGGTATACCAAAGCCGCCAAGCAAGGGGTTGCCCGTGCGCAATACAGCCTTGGGATGATGTATGACAATGGACGAGGCGTTAAGCAGGATGACTTCAAAGCGGTGGAGTGGTATACCAAAGCCGCCAAGCAAGGAAATGCCGCTGCGCAAAACAATCTTGGTTTTATGTATAGAAATGGACGAGGCGTAAAACGGAATTTAGCAAAAGCCGTTGATTGGACAGGTAAGGCTTGCGATAACCGGAGTCAAATGGGGTGTGATAACTATAAACTGTACAAGTCTCAGTTATCAGGGGCAACAAGTTCGTCGAGTTCAAAATAACCTGTCAAACCTGCACCTAGCAATGGTTATGTGAGGTGTAATACGAAGTGTTTTAATGACGATTGTTATCGAACTTACTCAGATGGTAAGCAAGTTCACTTTCAAGCAAAGCAAGTATGAGATCCATTTAACAATCAGTTCAAGTTTGATTCGGGCGGTTGTTAGTTTTAATTAAGTGCTTGTTTAGATAAAAAATAGGGCTACACATGAAGAAAATATTATTCGCAGCATTAGTTGCATTGAGTTTGTCTGCTCCGGTTCAGGCGGGGTTTGATGAAGGTCTTTCTGCTGCTCAAAAAGGTGATTACGCCACCGCTTTTAGAGAATGGGAACCGCTTGCTAAGCAAGGGGATGTCGATGCGCAAAACTATCTTGGGTTTAGATACTCCAACGGACAAGGCGTTAAACAGGATGACTTCAAAGCGGTGGAGTGGTACACAAAAGCCGCCAAGC
>NZ_JAGETV010000057.1 GCF_017571465.1 Thiomicrorhabdus marina
TAAGGAAACGCGTAACAAGTCCAGCTTGCCTGTCTGTTTGACCTCAAACTCCAGTTTTTGCTGAATTCCAGTTATTATTCTGCCATTTACCACCTGAATTTCACCGAAAACAGTGAATTCAGGTGGTTTTAGAGACAACTATCCTGCATTTCGTCGAATCAACTGTTCAATCTTGAATACGTTGGCGAGCGTAAATAACATCGCAAGCTTGTTATCATTCTTAGCCAGCCCGCGATAACGGGTTTTGGTAAAACCGAATTGCCGTTTGATGATCCGAAACGGATGCTCGACTTTCGCACGCAGACTGGAAATGCCGTATTCAATCTGCAACGCGACTTTGTTTTTGCGTGGGTGTTTTTTCAGCGCCGTCGTTTTGCTCGGGCGTTGAGAAATAAACCAATCAACGTCATGATCTTTAAGTTCTTCTCGTTTCTGAGCACCAACATATCCGGCATCAGCAAACACCGCGGACTCCTCACCATGCAACAGCTTATGCGTTTGGTTTAAGTCATGCTCATTGGCGGCTGTGGTGCTAAATGAATGTACAGTGCCGAGTCGGGCATCGACACCAATATGCGCTTTCATACCGAAATAGTATTGGTTGCCTTTCTTGGTCTGATGCATCTCGGGGTCGCGTGTTCCTGTTTTATTTTTGGTCGAACTGGGTGCATCAATAATCGTCGCATCAATCAAGGTGCCTTCACGCAGACCTACATTGGCATCCGCTAACCACTGATTCACTTCCTCAAAAATTTGTCGAGATAAATGGTGTTTTTCCAGCAGGTGGCGAAAGTTCATAATGGTACAACTATCTGGAATCGCCTGACTCAATGACAAGCCAGCAAACTGGCGCATTGAGGTAATCTCATAAAGCGAATCTTCCATGGCCGCATCAGCTAGGTTATACCAATTTTGCATACAGTGGATACGCAGCATGGTGGAAAGCGGATAGGGTCTACGACCATTGCCAGCTTTTGGATAATGCGGTTCAATGATGGCTTCAAACCGTTTCCAAGGCATTAGCTTTTCCATCCGTCCAAGAAACACCTGCTTACGAGTTTGATAGTTCTTTTGCGTAAATTCGCTGTCTGAAAAGCTGAGTTGAGTCATGAAACCTATCCCAAAATAGTCAAAAGAGTGCGAATTATCTCACAGAGACAAAAACGGCGGACTTGTTACGTGTTTCC
>NZ_JAGETV010000058.1 GCF_017571465.1 Thiomicrorhabdus marina
GGTAATCCCCCCGAAAAATAAACGCAGTTAAAAGTAGAATTTTCTCGTAATCTACACGCAGGAGATTCTGCATGAAAAAATCAAAATTCAGTGATAGCCAAATCATGGCAATCCTTAAACAAGCCGAAGCGGGTTCGCCTGTTAATGAGCTTTGCCGTGAACATGGCATGAGTAGCGCCACTTTTTATAAATGGCGAGCGAAGTACGGTGGTATGGATGCCTCACTCATGGCTCGCCTTAAAGAGCTTGAAGCCGAAAACGCGCGTTTAAAAAAGATGTATGCTGAAGAGCGCTTGAAGTCCGAGATTATTCAGGAAGCGATGTCAAAAAAGTGGTGAAGCCATCTCGTCGTCGTGAGATGGCGCAGCATGCGGTTGCAAATCATTCCGTCAGCATTCGTGTGGCTTGTGACGCTTTTTCGATCAGTCAAACATGCTATCGTTATCAGTCTAAATTAAGTGATGAAAATGCGCTCGTCGCTTCAAGGTTACTGGATTTAACGGCAAAAGAGAGTGATTTTGGCTTCGGACAATGCTTTCTCTATTTACGTAATGTTGAGAAACGTGAATGGAACCATAAGCGCGTCTATCGGATTTATTGTGAGCTGGCTTTAAACCTTAGAATTAAGCCGAGAAGGCGTTTAAAACGCCATACACCAGAACCGTTAAAGGAGCCGATTAAATCGAATCAGGTATGGTCGATTGATTTTATGCATGACCAACTGAGTGATGGTCGCGCTTACCGGCTTTTCAATGTCATTGATGACTACCGTCGCGAAGGACTGGCGATTGAAGCAGGATTTTCCCTGCCAGCGTTGCGAGTGATTCGAACGCTCAATCAGTTATTAGAATGGCGTGATAAGCCTCAAATGATTCGCTGCGATAACGGTCCAGAGTTTATCAGTCATGAATTCACTCGATGGGCACAGAACCATAATATTCGGATTGAATATATCCAACCTGGTAAGCCACAGCAGAATGCTTACATCGAACGGCATAACCGAACCATTCGGTACAGTTGGGTCAGTAAACACCTGTTTGACACGCTTGAAGAAGTTCAAGACTATGCAACGCGGTGGTTATGGTTTTACAATCACGAACGACCACATAAAGCCAACGGAGGTAAACCACCTTTGATGGCTGCTTAACTTCTACTTTTAACAGAGTTTAAAAATGGGATGATTACC
>NZ_JAGETV010000059.1 GCF_017571465.1 Thiomicrorhabdus marina
TTATAGACGTGTCGCTGTTGCGTTGCCCATTACTAGTACAGGCTCAACTTCGTTGTGCGGACGTGCAATGATGTGCGCTGCAACTAGACCGTCACCAACACGTTCACATGCGTCTGCACCAGCACGTACCGCTGCGTTTACCGCACCAGTTTCACCACGTACCATAACCGTTACGTAACCACCGCCAACGAATTCGCGGCTAACTAGACGAACTTCTGCCGCTTTAGTCATTGCATCTGCAGCTTCAATCGCTGGTACTAGACCACGGGTTTCGATCATCCCTAAAGCAATACCATAATCACTCATGGATTGACTCCTTAAAATTAGTAGTTTGGAGAGAATAAGTCAGGATTGCTCGTGACTTATTCGACACTCTGTTGATTACTCAGCTGCAGTTAGAACTGGCTCAACTTCTTTGTGAGGACGTGCAATGATGTGCGCTGCAACAAGACCGTCACCTACGCGTTCACATGCGTCTGCACCAGCACGTACCGCTGCATTTACCGCACCCGTTTCACCACGTACCATTACAGTTACGTAACCACCACCAACGAATTCACGTGATACTAGACGTACTTCTGCTGCTTTTGTCATAGCATCTGCTGCTTCGATCGCTGGAACTAGGCCGCGAGTTTCGATCATACCTAATGCAATACCGTAATCACTCATGATTTTCTCCTTGAATAAAGATTTTACTTAACGTTTTTAAATTACTTAGCCGTTAGAACTGGCTCAACTTCTTTGTGAGGACGCGCGATGATGTGCGCTGCTACTAGGCCGTCACCTACACGCTCACATGCGTCTGCACCTGCACGTACTGCTGCGTTTACTGCACCAGTCTCGCCACGTACCATTACAGTTACGTAACCGCCACCAACGAATTCACGGCTTACTAGACGTACTTCCGCTGCTTTGGTCATCGCATCTGCTGCTTCAATTGCTGGAACTAGGCCACGGGTCTCGATCATGCCTAAAGCAATACCATATTCACTCATCGGTTTCTCCTTTCGAGTTTTTTAAATCAGTTTTTGTTTGGGTTGATGATGTCCTGCCAATTATCAATAATGCCGGACACCGTTAAATCGGTTAATAGTCGTTTTGCCCCAGCCGCATCGCGTGCCGCTGAGTTGGCGATGGT
>NZ_JAGETV010000005.1 GCF_017571465.1 Thiomicrorhabdus marina
ACTGAATTTTGATTTTTTCATGCAGAATCTCCTGCGTGTAGATTACGAGAAAATTCTACTTTTAACTGCGTTTATTTTTCGGGGGGATTACCACTCTGCCTTACCAGATGACTCAAAACTGATTTGGAAAACTCTTTATTACACAGGGTTACGGCCTAAAGAACTATTCAATCTTAAACCAGAAGATATACAAAAAGTTGAAGCTAAGAGTAAGTATGTTACTTGCTTGAGTATCGCGCCAAAGGGAGACGGAAAAACCAAAAACGCTACTCGCCTAATTCCTGTACATTCTGAATTGATTAATGATTTAAAAGACTTCAAAGGGTTCTCAATATCGCAGGGAACTTTTGAGAAAAGAAGAAGGAAAGCAGTTATTGAGAGCTACGGTGAAGACTTTGCCAACAACCACGACACCTACAGCCTACGACATACCTTCACAACCACTTTGGTTAGTGAACTTGGCAATGCTGATTTGGTGAAATGGCTGGTAGGTCATAGCCGTTCCGGTGACGTTACTTTTCATAGTTACTTTCACGGCTATGGTTTAGAGAAATTGGAACAGGCGGTTGAGAGTGTGCCTATAATTAGAGTTTAAACCTTTTAATTAAGTATTATTTACAACTGTAATTTTCTGGCATTTCTACGGAGTATTCGTATTTATTCGGCTTATCAAAATCCAGCCTTTCAATTGTTTGTTCAATTAAGAATTTATACATTGCATTATCTGAACAACCTTTTTCATATGAAGATCCGAGTGTAAACATTATTTTTTCGTCTTTCTTGTCATCAATCCAATAGCCCATAAAATAATAACCTGTTAGATGACCTGTGGCAGGTGAATACCCTGTTACCCCATATGTTTTTAGGTTGGTATTGGTGCAGCTCAGAGTATTACCGTATCCAGTACAATTAGTATGTGACTGGCCACTGTTTACCATCCCGTAATTTGCACTTTGATACTGATAACTTTTTGTTCTTTTATAAACATTAACAATCAATTCAATGTCTGTACTCTTCTCAGTTTGCTTTAAATCTTTATACAAGTAAACATTTTTAAACCCTTTTTTCTTTAAAGAGTCTACTATCTGTCCTACATAATGTTTGGTTTCAAGGCTATTATTTCCTTCTCCTCGGAAAACTCTAACAGCAATACTTTTATCTTTTGAAAATGAATATTCAGGATCAACTTGAGAAGAGTAACCTCCTTTCATAGATGTAGTCATGCACCCAGATAATTGAAGTAAAACGAGTAACGCTAAAAAAAATTTAATATTCATAAATAACTCTCTTTCTAATTGATTGACTTATTTTCTGTAAGCTCTGTCGTCATTAATGAGCTCTGGGAGTTCACCGCCAAGCAATACAAATAGAGACGAAACAACGATGATTAGAAGCAGTAAATAGAAAGGATTGTCTAAAATTATTTTAAGCATTTTTTAGCCCTTATTTTATTGATGGGGGAATATTTAATTGTTCAATATCTTTGCAAGATTCAACCAATTTAGTGTAATTTGCCACAAACCCATTTAGGCTAAAAAACTCTTCTTTAAAACCAAACAAGCCGTAGTTATCCATTATCTCTACACTAAGTTCTTCTCCGTACTTTAAATCTTCTATAAATTCATCACTGAGTTGAACAAAATTAAATCCAAGTATTTTGGTAATAGGTAGTGAATCATTTATATAAATGAGTTTTATTTTCGCTGGATAAGTTCGGTGATAAGCTTTGAATTCGAAGGAAACCTCTTTATTTAATAGGGTTCTTACATCTTCTTCTGTTGAAGACAAAGATAGGACTAATATATTTTTGTTACAGCTTCCTTTAGGCATCATTATTCCAAAACTATGCCCATGCACAGCCTTTCCGTTGGTCGACGCTATGAATCCTATATCACCATCTTCGACTTGCCAGTCTTGGTATTTCCAAGGGGCTCTGTCATTAGCTAAGGCAGAAGAAGAAAGTAGAAAAATAACAGTTAGAACATTAATTAAATTGAACACATTATTATCCATAGAGTTTTATATGTATGGAACTTAGTAGAGCATATTGGTACAAAAAATATCAACAGTAAAAAAAGTTTTAATGGGTCAGAACCCTGTCAGGCATCCCCCGTTCAAGCATTTTTCAAAATTCCCCCGTACTCCCTTGTTTAATCAATTTACCAAATCACCTGAGCATATTCCCCTGAATAACTCCACTTAGACTCTTAGATATGAAAACAAAAATGTTCACAAATAAATAAGATAGACTCTATGCGAACACAAGTCATTGTGTATAGTTAGGGTATAGTCTAGGCGGACAGGAGTGATAGACATGGCGATAGTTGCATACAAACGAGTGAGTTCAATTTCACAAAATGCAGATAGACAGGATTTTGCAGGGATAACCATTGATAAGGTTTACGAAGATAGAGCGAGTGGTGCTAATACAGACAGACCAGAACTAAAAGCCTGCTTGGATTATGTGCGAGAAGGTGACACGCTTCTGGTTCATAGCATAGACCGCTTGGCTAGGTCATTACAGGATTTAACCAAAATCATTGAACAGCTAACAACTAAGGGGGTTACGGTAAAGTTCATTAAAGAAGGATTAACCTTTACCAAAGACACCAGCAACCCAGCTAATGAACTAATGCTGAATGTGTTAGGTGCTATTGCTCAATTCGAGCGAGCACTGATACGAGAACGGCAAGCAGAAGGCATTGCAAAAGCTAAGGCAGAAGGAAAGTACAAAGGCCGTAGTAAAGCTTTAACCGAGGAAGAGGTTCAATCCCTTAAGGCTGATGCAGAGCTAGGCATACCAAAAACTAAACTTGCTGATAAATACGGTATTGGTAGAACATCTGTTTATAAATATCTTGAAAACTGACTGGTTTAAGTTTTGTGGGAAATCACTAACCCAGTACCTTCATCCTTGCCGAGATAACCGCTTGTAGGGGATTTATGGAGCTTCTATGGTCTATTTTGGCAGGGTATCACAGTGTGTTTTTAAAGAACCTGCAGAAGAACTTGCAAAGCCAGAGCCAGAAGCTCCTGTAGAACCAGTAAAAGCTCCTGTGAAGCGTAAACCTAGTGCTAAGAAGCCTGAACCTAAGCCTGCTGAATAGTACGTAGGAAAAGTAGTCCCTCCCACTTGGAGGGGCAGAGGTTACTCTCTATAGTTACTTGTAATAGTCTCTTGTTAAATAAGCTCTCTACTATCGTAGAAGTAGTTGGTATCTTGTTCAAGAGGCTTGTCCAAGCTCTCGCATAATATCAACAGTTCTATGCAGGTCATTTAGGACATGGCTAGTTTGCTAATCATAACTACAACCTTTGCGAAGCAATAAGCTTACCTTCTTGATCTTATGTTTAGGTATTCAACACTAGCTAACAGGAGTATCTGTTTTATCAGCTGCTACTTTTGTAGTTCTTGGGTGTTAGGAGTTGTGTGTAGGTTGGTTTGAATTAGCTATATTTTCTGAAAACACACTAAAGTCGTAGAGTTGCGAAAGCGTGTCACAACCGTATCACATTACTAGAAATAAAAAAGGCCAAGTTACTTTAAAATCAATAACTTAGCCTGTGTGTGTGGTGGAACTGGGGGGAGTCGAACCCCCGTCCGCAAAGCCGCCATCTAAAAATCTACATGTTTATTTGGTCTATTGATTTAACTTGAATGCTGCCCGACCAGCAGGGATCACATCAAGCGAGTTTGTTAAGTTTAATGTTGAGCCACCCAAACACGCAGTCAACACGATCCTAGTGTAAGTCGATACAGACTAGAGGCCACAGGCAACGGTTCTAGCCTGCACTAGCTGGATTAAGCAGCTAGAGCGTAGTTATCGTCGTTTGCAACTATAACAAAAGTGAAATAAAGATTTACGTGCATCATTCAGGCACGACATGCATTTTAAACTTTGAACTCCCCGTCGAAACCAGTACAGCCCCATAGTAGAAGTAAAGTTTTAGAACAGCGCATTATAGTGGATTTAATGCCAAAATTTGCAATTATTTTAGGCCATCGCTATTGTGCAAATTTGTAAGTATTCAGCCAGTTGATTTATTAGTTTAGATTAATAGTTTTGCAAATAAAAATAGTTGGTCTTTTTTACAGCTTAAACTATTGTCTAGACGGTAGTAGAATGGGGTCGAAAGTTCAAGGTTTCAAGTCAAGTATTGTGCCGTAGACCTTTTTTGTACTTTTGGTTAAAACGTTGAAGGGAATTGCCAGAATATGCCAACGATAGATAAGGATTATTTGAGTTATCAGCAACAACTTGCAGCTCGAATTCGATGGTTCGCGTTATTGATATTTATTCCGATTACCTTATTGATTATTTTCCATGACTTGATCGTTGAAAAGTACTTAATGGCCGGTGTGTTTGTTGTTAGTTTGTTAGGCTTCTTATTTAGCTTTCAAGCGCACCGAATGCGACGCGGTAATGTCTCTTCTCAGCTTGTTTTGCTTTCCCTATATCTTCTGTATCTAGCCAATTTATTCGTTGATTTCGGTATCTCTCCGGAACTGTATTATTGGATTTTGGTTTTACCCATTTTAAATATTTTCCTAAACCGCTTTGCTTTGCAGATGGGGTGGCTAGCACTTTTTCTCATCCCGCTTTTGGTTCCTTTTCCGAATCGGAATTTCCCGATTGAAGAAGTTAGTTATGACGGGATTGCTTTGGCGTTGGTGGCGATTACGCTTTTATTAATTTTGGTGAAAGAGTTTTTCATTAAGGCGGAATTGAATCTGAGTGAAGTCAATCGTGAATTACAGTATCAACAGAAAATTGTTGATAGCAGTATTCCAATGTTAAAGATTTCACTTGATGGAACCATCAATTATGCAAGCCTAGCGATTGCACAGTTGCTTGGTAAGGGGGTGAATGCGATTATCGGTAGTAACTTTACTGATCTTCATCTGATTTCTTTAAGTACTGATCCTCGGATTTGGATTAATGAACGTAAGGCGTGGGATGGTATTTTATATATTGAGATGGGGGCGAAAAGTTATTGGCTTGATGCTGTGATTAAACCTGAATTTAACGCTTTCGGCGATAAAACGGGCTTTTTGATGATTGCTGAAAATATTACTCGCGAACAGTCTTTACAGAATCAAGCGAATCATGATCAATTGACTGGTGCTTTGAACAGACGTGTTTTTGATGAATTTATCTATCAGGCAATTCATGAATTTCAACGCCATAAAGACCCTGTTTGTTTGGTTGTCTGTGATTTGGATCATTTTAAAAGTATTAATGATACTTTTGGGCACTTGGTCGGTGACGAAGTTTTGAAACATTTTTATAATCTGGTTAAAGATACGATTCGCCAAACCGACTTACTTGCGCGTTGGGGAGGAGAGGAATTCGCCATTTTGTTGCCAATGACAGAACAAAATGAGGCGGTTATGGCGATTGAGAAGGTGCGTGCAAAAGTTGAAGCATCTACTTGGCCAAAACAGATAAAATTAACTTCTAGTTTCGGTGTTTGTCAGTTACAAGAAGGCTGGGATCAATCAAAGTGGTTTGAACAGGCTGATAGCTGCTTGTATCAAGCGAAAGAGTACGGCAGGAACAGAGTGGTTGAGTGTCAGACAAGCAATAAGTGAAGTGATTTCTCGATCAAATAAAAAGCCCTTGTTAAATTCACCTTAACAAGGGCTTTCATTTTTTGGAAAGGTGGATTAACGAGTCATTTTCATAATGCGTTGTTTGTCACGGTTCCATTCACGTTCTTTTTCGGTTGCCCGTTTGTCATGTTGTTTTTTACCTTTAGCCAAGCCTAGGCTAAGTTTTACTTTACCTTTAGCCCAATGAAGATTGAGCGGCACTAAGGTTAGGCCTTGTTTTTCGACTGAGCCAACTAAGCGATCAATTTCACGGCGGTGCATCAATAGCTTACGTAAACGCAGTGGGTCTGCTTTGATGTGTGATGAGGTTGAAATCAATGGTGTGATTAAAGCCCCAAACAACCATGCTTCATTATTTTTTAGCAAAATATAACTTTCATTAATTTGCACTTTGCTTTGGCGCAGGCTTTTTACTTCCCAGCCTTCTAGAGCTAATCCGGCTTCAAATTCCTGCTCAATAAAATAGTCAAAGCGCGCTTTTTTATTTTGTGCAATGACATTGGCAGGCGTTTTTTTCTTTTTTCCTTTGGCCATGCTTAACCCTATTTACTTGTCGTGTTGTACGCATTTATTTCTAATTGCGCAGGATTATAACACCACAGTTGGACAAGGTCACAACCGCTGAAACGGTTGCGGTACAAGAGAAGTGTTTTCTCTCTTTTATCTCGCCCTTGGCTAATCGTCTCGAAGCGTTCGTTTAAGTAAACAGAAATCAAGTACTTCAGGAGGAGCAAAGGATTTTAGACGTTTGCCATCTAAACTGAATTTATGATCAATGCCGTTTGGCATTTCTAGGGTAAATTGAATAACGGTTTCTTGCTGTAGTGCTGTTTTTAAAGCGGTATAAAGTTTTTCACTTAAATCAGTATTTTGTTTTCCTAGGAAGGAGGGAATGTCGTTGTAGACCAAGGTGGAAAACAGGTTTAATTGTAAACTATCGTTCGGTAAATCTTTTTTGGCAGCACCAATCCACTGACTAATACCACGAACCTGACCGCCGACTTCAACATCGTCACTATACTTCTCGCCATTTACTTTAAATTTGATATTACGTTCTTCGGAGTAGAGAAAACCGTGTTTTTCAAACCTTTCGGCGTTGTTGTGGAATTCACCATTTTCCATAATGTCTTTTTGAAGTGCCAAGAAAGCGACGGAAAAGTTGGTGTAATAAGGTTGGCAACGCAACAAGAAAGCTTTCTCTGGACCATAGTTTTGTGGTGCATAGACGAGTTTCGCACTGTGAATCTTGTCACTAAAATCGTCATACTCATATTCAAGATGCCAAGAGTCGTTTGGCCAAGAATTATTTTCGGCATAGTTATCACTGCCGGCCAATGTGTTTTGGCTTGTCATTGCGAAAAGCATGCCGACGATTATATTTGGAAGAGTGAGTTTAGCGAAAATATTACTCATGCTGACCTCTTAACGTTGATGAATTCGTTTCTAGAATAGTTTATGTCTCAGCAACGCGAGCTACGTTACGACTTGTTATAATAATGCTTTTGTTGTAGCGCGACCATTTAAAGCGCTTATTTGCCCATTTAAGCCGTGTAATTGAGCTTAAATATAAATGTTAATTTTGAATCCAGTAACCTGAGGTGAGATGAAAACAATAACTCGGACAGCGCTTTTACCTTATTCAGCAAAGCAAATGTATGATTTAGTGAATGATGTTCCTTCTTATCCGCAATTTTTACCTTGGTGTGGCGGTGCTAAAGTTTTGCAGCAGGATGCTTCCTCAATGCAGGCGTCGGTTACCATTGCTAAGGCAGGTATTAAGCAAACTTTTACGACTAACAATCATTTGGTTGACGGTAAGCGAATCGAGATGCAGTTGATTGATGGTCCTTTCAAGAGCATGCATGGTGAATGGGAGTTTAAGGTTCTCGATGAAGATGCATGTAAAATTCTGTTTGAAATTGAATTTGAAGTCAGTAACGGCATTCTGAATATGGCGTTAGGACCAATTTTTGAACAGATTGCCAGTACTATGGTCGATTCGTTCTGCGAACGTGCCAAACAGATTTATCCAAATCCTTTCAGCTAGGTGTTCAGTTTATGAAAATCGAAGTTGCCTATGCATTAAAAGAAGAACAGTTTTTATTTGTCCAGGATGTTAGTGAGGGGACTACGGTGCAGCAAGCATTGCAGGCTTCCGAATTATTGAAGCGCATACCGGATTTAAATATTGATAAGGTTGGTATTTTCGGCAAGCTGGTTAGTCAAGATACAGTCTTACGAGAGATGGACAGGATTGAGGTTTATCGTCCGTTGAAAGCTGACCCGCGTGATCGGCGTAGGGAAAAAGTTAATAAAGAGCGTAGTGAACAAAAATAATACGGTTTGTTATGTAGCAAAAAAGCAGTCTTTAGACTGCTTTTTATTAGATTGTATTAGTTGAGTTACAGCCCGAAGAACGTCTCTTCATCAATCATATCAACATTGGCTGCTTTGATGTTCCAATCTTTCAGATACTTATTATTATCGAAGTTCAGAATCAATAATTTTCTTACTTCTACCTTGGATGCCTCATCCGTGGTGTAGAAAATGTATTCCCAATGATAAGGGTTAAATGCATTGGCTCCCATTGGAGGCCCAAGCAGTTTACGAACTTGGGCTTGATTGAGGCCTTCTTGAAGTAAGTCAACCGACTCTTGCGTCATAACATTCCCCTGCGTTACCGGAGCTTTGTATGGTTCTAGGTAAGAGCAGCCGCTAAGACCGAGTGAAGCAATACTGCCGACAATCAATAGTGAAGCGAAAAAATTGCGTTTAGGTAGCGGTTTACCGTGAGAAGGAGCCTGAGAGGTTGGGCGCATTAGGTTGATCTCTTTTGGTTGGTTTTTCGTCAAAAAATTTTGAATTGCGTTATTATACACCGTAATTTTGATTTTCAATCTCGTTAAGCGGATTTCAAGCGTTTGCAGTGCCGCTTAAGTCGATGGTATTGTAAACTCGCTTCGGCGAGGCCGAATTAGAGAGTATAAGAGGGTGCGATGAGCGGTGCGGAATTAAAAAAAGTTGGCTTAAAAGTCACTTTACCAAGACTGAAAATTTTAGAAATTTTAGAAAGTGCGGGAGATGACCACCATCTTTCTGCTGAAGATGTTTTTAAGATCCTTTTAGAGCAGGGTGAAGAAGTTGGTTTGGCAACGGTTTATCGTGTTTTGACGCAGTTTGAACAAGCCGGCATCGTCCGTCGTCTTAATTTCGAGAACAATGTTTCTATTTTCGAATTAGATACTGGCGATAACCATGATCATATTGTCTGCATGAAATCCGGTCATGTTCGTGAGTTTGTTGATCCTGTGATTGAAGATCGTATTAAAGAAATTTCGAAAGAGTTGGGTTATGAACTATCGAGCCACAGCTTGGTTATTTACGGTGCATATAAAGAAGACGAATAGTCTTTGTTAAGCTAACCGAAACCATTGGTGATTCATTCCGAATAGAAAAGCCGCTGAAGAAAACTTTAGCGGCTTTTCTGTTTTTGGGATATGTTTCTGTAATGGTTATTAAGCGGTTACTTTGCTTGCGCCTGTTGCCACATTTCCTGAGCCATTTTTTGAGTCTGTTCGGTAATGGTCATTCCCCCTAGCATTCGAGCTAATTCATCGATTCGTTCTTCTGGCTCCAGTGGCTGTACTTGAGTGTGGGTTACCGATTTTTTATCATGTTTGCTGATACGCAGGTGTTGATTGCCATGCGAAGCTACCTGAGCTAAATGGGTGATTGACAGAATCTGTTTGTGCTCGCCAAGTTGACGCATTTTTTCACCAACCACTTCGGCAATACCTCCTCCGATGCCAACATCAACTTCATCAAAAATCAAGGTCGGAAGTTCTGCCACTTCTGCCGTTGCGACTTGAATTGCTAAGCTAATACGTGACAATTCACCGCCTGAAGCGACCTTTGCCAAAGCCTGTAATGGCTGCCCTTTATTGGCGCTGACTTCAAAAATGCAAGCGTCTGTTCCTAGGATAGAAGGCGATTTGGCTGTGCTGATTTCGACTGAGAATTGGCCATTTGCCATTCCCAGTTCTTGCATGCCTTCGGTAATCTGCTTACTAAGTTTTTTAGCGGCTTTTTGGCGAGAAAGTGTTAGTTTTCCCGCGGTCTGATAAAACTGTTCTTGTTGCTGGATGACAGCAATCCTTAATTCATCTGCCGAGTCATTGTTGTGTTGCAATTCATCCAAAGTTTGCTCAATTTGTTGTTGCTTTTGCGGTAACTCGGATGGTTCAACTTGGTATTTTTTAGCGGTTGCAAACAGCGATGATAAGCGTTCCTCAATTTGTGCCAATTGTTGAGGGTCGAGTTCGATATGGTCGCTGAATGACTGAATTTCAGATGCGGCTTCTTGCACTTCGATTAAGGCACTGTTTAGCTGTTGAAGTGGTGCTGAGAATTTCGGTTCATAGTCGCAAATTTGCTCTAAGGCGTGCATTGCTCGGTTAATAATATCACTGGCACCATTTTCTTCTTCAAGCAGTTGATAAGCCAGTTCGCCATTTTGTTTAATTTCACTGGCGTGTGACAAGGTGTTTTGTTCTTGCTCAAGTTGTGTAAATTCACCTTCTTGTGGAGCAAGGTCGGCGAATTCTTGCTGTTGGAATTGCAATAATTCTAATTTGTTTTGATAGTCTTCTTTTTCCGTTTCTAATTTGGCGAGCAGTTGTTTGGACTTTTGCCAAATTTTGTAGCTTTCTTGGCAGTTTTCAACGAGCTTAGGATGTGCGGCAAAGGCGTCTAAAAGCTCTAGCTGCTTGACGGGATTAAGAAGTGATTGATGCTCATGTTGACCATGAATATCAATTAACATGCTACTGAGCGTTTTTAATTGATTCAGAGAGACCGGAATGCCGTTGATATAAGCTTTAGAGCGACCTTCAGCAGTCAGTGTACGGCGCAGAAAGCACTCACTTTCTCCGGCTTCGTCGAGTTCTTGTTTTTCCAGCCAAGTTTGCACGTGTGGTAAGCGCGACAAATCGAAGCGAGCGCTAATATCGGCGCGCTTGGTGTCATAACGAACCAAGGAGCTGTCAGCTCGTTCACCAAGTGCCAGTCCCAAAGCATCTAAGAGAATGGACTTTCCCGCGCCGGTTTCTCCGGTTAAGGTACTAAAACCGTTTTGAAAATTTAGGGTCAGTTTTTCAATTAATGCCAAGTTTTGGATGCTTAGTTCGCTTAACATGCTTCACTCTCAAAATACACAAGCTGTCTATGGTTAAATAGCTTACTTGAAAAGTGTTACATTATCCAAATAAATATTAAGGTTGCGCTAAGGATGATTTTAAAACCAAATTAAAACAAAAGGTTATGTCGCAAAGCCAGAGGGTTTAGAGTTTGTCGCCCCAATGCAGTTTAGCTCGCAGTAGTTCAAAGTGATCATGACCCTGCGGATGCAGCATTTTAATGAATTTTTCATGGCGAGTGATGCTTGTTTTATGGCCGGTGCCGATGTGATGAGTCAATTGGCCGTCACAGATAATTTGTGCCTGACCATTACAGTTTTCATGTGGGAAAATGGTGACAGTACTTGCCCCTGGAACCACATAAGGACGC
Organism: Thiomicrorhabdus marina; assembly: GCF_017571465.1. Lineage (GTDB taxonomy): Bacteria > Pseudomonadota > Gammaproteobacteria > Thiomicrospirales > Thiomicrospiraceae > Thiomicrorhabdus > Thiomicrorhabdus marina. The sequence goes on from NZ_JAGETV010000005.1 coordinate 11,180, forward strand.
GTGCTCATGGTATGCGGGTTAATAGAAACTAGGCTTAAAACATCCAAGCGCGGGTCAAGGATAGGCCCTCCGGCAGAGAGTGAATAAGCGGTCGAACCGGTTGGCGTGGTGATAATCATTCCATCGGAACGTTGGCTATTGAGAAATCGTCCGTCAACACAAGTCTCGAACTCAATCATTCGCGGAGATTCAGTTTTGTGAATAACCACGTCATTTAATGCCAGTTCATCGAATTCTTGTAGGCCGTCTTTTTCAATGCGGACGCGAATCAGGTTGCGCTCTTCGCAATCGTAATGACCTTGCATGACTTCATCAACGATATTGAGCATGTCTTTTGGTGAAATATCAGTCAGGAAGCCGAGGCGACCAAGGTTAATACCGAGAATTGGAACTTCATAATCGACAATTGAGCGAGCAACGTCTAAGAAAGTTCCATCACCACCGACGACGATAGCAATATCAATTTGCTTACCAAGTTCTTCGCGTTCAATAACTTCGACACCGTAGCGTTGATGCGGGAAATCAGAGCAAGATGCCGAATCAAGCAAGACGGTTTTATCCGCATTGATTAAGTGCTGTAACAGTTTATCAATCGTATCCCAACAGGCGATTCCGTTGTATTTTCCAAAAATGCCGATTCGCTGAAACATGGTAAAGCTTCCCCTTGAATACGAGAATGATAAATCTATAATTTGCGCTATGTATAAATTCGCATTATACCTGAGCATGAAGATAAGGGATTGTTTGGATATCGGCAGGACAAGAAAAAAATTGTTTTTGGACTTGAAAAAATAATTGTCGACCCCATGCATTGGGTAGTTAAAAAATTCATTAGATTTTAAATACAGATAAATAGGAATTGTATTGTGGCTGAACAAAATCAAACACAAGAAGAAATGAAGCAAGACGTATCAGCGGAAGAAGCGGTACAACAAGCAGACGAAAACTTAGAGCAAGCGCAGCAGCAAGTTGAAAGCGACCTTGATGCATTGTTAGCGCAAGCTCAGGACGAGGCGGCTAAGAATAAAGATTTAGCATTACGCCTGCAAGCGGATATGGAAAACCTACGTCGTCGTACCCGTCTGGATTTGGAAGAGGCGCATAAGTTTGCGCTGAAAAAATTTGTTGATGCTCTGATTCCGGCAATGGATTCTATGGAAATGGGAATGGACGCCGCTGCCAAAGAAGAAGCGACCAAAGAGAGCATTCGTGAAGGAATTGAAATGACCTTTAAGCAGATGCTAGATGTTCTTGGTGAGTTCAATGTTGAGCGTATCGATCCAAAAGGCGAGAAGTTCAATCCGCAGGATCACGAAGCGATGACCATGATTCCATCACCGGATCACGAATCACAAATGATTGTCGATGTTATCCAGAAAGGTTACAAACTAAACGAGCGCTTGGTTCGTCCGGCGCGTGTAATCGTCGCTCAATAACCTCGGTTATTCGCTTGAATAAAAGCCAGTTAACGATTTTGTTTAACTGGCTTTTTTGTTTTTTTAGGTTGCTTAAAAGTTAAATAAAACAATGGGTTAGTTACCGATTTTGTTCAAGATTGAAAATATTTTTAATTTTTTTGAATGTTTCCCTTGAAACAAACTTAGCCATCCCTATAAACAAAACAACTTACAAAAATTCACAGAATTTAATAATTAAATCCTCATTCAGTTGAGAGAGAAATTGGAGAAAATCAATGGGTAAGATTATTGGTATTGACTTAGGTACAACAAACTCTTGTGTATCAGTAATGGAAGGCAAAGAAGTTAAGGTTATTCCTAATGCTGAAGGTGCGCGTACAACGCCATCTATCGTTGCTTACACTGACGACGAAATTTTGGTTGGTGATTCTGCAAAACGTCAAGCGGTTACTAACCCTGAAAACACACTATTCGCAATCAAGCGTCTAATCGGTCGTCGTGCTGACGATAAAGTGGTTGCCAAAGATAAGGATATGGTTCCTTATGAAATCATCGCGGCTGACAATGGTGACGCTTGGGTTCAAGTAAAAGACAACAAGCTTTCACCGCAAGAAGTATCAGCGCGTACGTTAATGAAAATGAAGAAAACAGCCGAAGATTACCTAGGTCACGAAGTGACTGAAGCGGTTATCACGGTTCCGGCTTACTTCAATGACTCACAGCGTCAAGCAACTAAAGATGCCGGTAAAATCGCGGGTCTAGAGGTTAAGCGTATCATTAACGAACCAACCGCAGCGGCACTGGCTTACGGTATGGATAAAGTTAAAGATGACAGCAAAATTGCGGTTTACGACTTAGGTGGCGGTACTTTCGATATTTCTATCATTGAAGTTGCGGATCTAGACGGTGAGAAGCAAGTAGAGGTGCTTTCTACCAATGGTGATACTTTCCTAGGTGGTGAAGACTTCGATAATGTGATCGTTGAATACATTGCTGAAGAATTCAAAAAAGACCAAAACGTTGACCTAAAACTAGACAAACTAGCTCTACAACGTGTTCGTGAAGCGGCAGAGAAAGCGAAAATTGAATTGTCTTCGCGAGAGCAGACTGACATCAACCTACCTTATGTAACGGCTGATGCGACGGGTCCTAAGCACTTGAATATGAAAATCACGCGTGCGAAATTCGAATCACTAATCGAAGACCTAGTTAAGCGTTCAATCGAGCCTTGCCGTATCGCACTGAAAGATGCAGGTCTATCTGCTTCTGAAATCGATGACGTAATCCTAGTTGGTGGTTCGACTCGTGTACCTATGGTGCAAGCAGCGGTTAAAGAATTCTTCGGTAAAGAACCACGTAAAGACGTAAACCCTGATGAAGCGGTAGCGATGGGTGCTGCGATTCAAGGTGGTGTACTTTCTGGTGACGTAAACGACGTTCTTCTTCTAGACGTTACGCCTCTGTCTCTAGGTATCGAGACAATGGGTGGTGTGATGACGAAGCTAATCGAGAAAAACACTACTATCCCGACGCGTAAGTCGCAAGTGTTCTCAACAGCGGAAGATAACCAAGCAGCAGTGACGGTTCACGTTCTTCAAGGTGAGCGTGAAATGGCTTCTGGTAATAAATCACTAGGTCAGTTCAATCTGGATGAAATCCCACCAGCACCACGTGGTATGCCGCAAATCGAAGTAACTTTCGACATCGATGCGAACGGTATCCTAAGTGTTTCTGCAAAAGATAAGAATACAGGTAAAGAACAACACATCACTATCCAAGCTTCTTCTGGTCTATCCGACGATGAAATCGAAGCAATGGTTAAGGATGCGGAAGCGCACGCTGAAGAAGACAAGAAAATGAAAGAGCTTGTTGAAGCGCGTAACCAAGCTGACGGCATGGTGCATGCAACCAATAAGATGATTAAAGATGCTGGCGATTCAGTCACTGCTGAAGAGAAGGCACCGGTTGAAGCGGCAATTAAAGCAGTTGAAGACGCAATCAAAGGTGACGACAAAGCGGCGATTGAAGAGTCGGTGCAAAAACTTGCAGAAGCGAGCCAAGGTATCGCTCAAAAAGCACAAGCTCAACAGCAAGCCGGTGGTGAAGAAGCTCAGCAGCAGGGTTCAAGCAAAGCTGACGATGATGATATCGTGGATGCGGAGTTTGAAGAGGTCAATGACGATAAAAAATAAGTCAGGGAGTTTTCCTCGATAACAGAGCAGGGGCGTTGTTAAAAAAATGGTCACCTACTAATTGTAGGCTCACATTCTTCGCCTAGCCCCTGCAAGTTCTCGTGAAAAACGGAATGACGTTAATTTTTTAAAGTCTGAATGCAATGGCACGGAGTAACGAAGGTTTAAACTTCGGTTTGGAATTTTCGCGAACTTCGTGCTTTTGTGTTTAAATACCGCGGAATTTATTACTTGTTTAAAATTGTGAAAAGTTAGTAAACGAAAGCACATTTTGACGTGCGTTTTGGTTTATTAATTTGTTGTTTAACCAAACAAAGAAAAGAATATGTCGAAAAGAGATTATTACGAAGTCCTTGGTGTTTCTAAGAGCGCTTCGGAAGGCGAAATCAAAAAAGCTTATCGCAAAATGGCGATGAAGTATCACCCAGACCGTAACCCAGATAATAAAGAAGCGGAAGATAAGTTTAAAGAAGCGTCGGAAGCTTATGAAGTCTTATCGGATGCGCAGAAACGTGCCGCTTATGATCAGTTTGGTCATGCTGGCGTTGATGGTCAAGCTGGTGGGCATGGCGGCTTTGGCGGCGGCGGTTTCGGCGGCTTCGGTGACATCTTTGAAGACCTTTTTGGCGGCGGCGGTTTCGGTGGCGGCGGTCGTCGCGGACCACGCCCAGGCGCGGATTTGCAATATGAATTGGAAATTACCCTAGAACAAGCGGTTGCCGGTGCGAAAATCGACATCAAGATTCCGACCAAAGATATTTGTGATGCGTGTGACGGTACAGGCGCTGAATCCGCAAGTGATGTTAGAACCTGTTCAACTTGTGGTGGCGTTGGTCAAGTGCGCATGCAGCAAGGTTTCTTCGCGGTTAATACCACTTGTCCGACCTGTAATGGAACTGGCAAAGAGGTCACAAACCCGTGTAAGAAGTGTCATGGTGAAGGCTATGTACACAGCAATAAAACGCTGTCGGTTTCGGTTCCTGCCGGTGTCGATACGGGAGATCGTATTCGTCTGCAAGGCGAAGGTGAAGCCGGTGAGCCGGGTGCACCAAAAGGTGATTTGTATGTGCGTATTCACGTAAAACAGCACAAGGTGTTCGAGCGTGATGGTAATAACTTGTATTGCCAGATTCCTTTAAGTTTTACCACGGCTGCGCTTGGCGGTACGCTAGATGTCCCGACCTTAAACGGCAAAGCAAACTTGAAAGTTCCTGCGGGTACGCAATCTGGTCAGCGTTTTAAACTTTCCGGTAAAGGGGTTAAATCGGTGCGTTCGACAATGGTGGGTGATTTGGTTGTGCAGGTGCATATTGAAACGCCGGTTAAACTGAATGCACGTCAGAAAGAGTTGTTAGAAGAATTTGACGCATCGTTGAAAGGCAAGCACAGTAAACAGCATTCACCAAAAGAACACAGTTGGTTGGATTCGGTGAAAAATTTTTTCACTGGCGATGATAACGATAAACAAGATAATGACGGTCCTTGGAAATAAGCGGAGGCACAAATGAATGTAGCAATTATTGGTGCCTCCGGGCGAATGGGGAAAACCCTGATCGAAGCCGTTAACCAAACGGAAGGGCTTAAAGTCTCGGCGGCAATCGAACGTCCGGATAGTTCATTAATCGGTGCAGATGCCGGTGAGTTAGCCGGTATCGGTAAAATTGGCGTATCGATTGTCGGGGCTATTGAAGACGTCGTGAATGACTTTGACGTGCTCATCGATTTCACGACGCCGGCAACTACCGTTCATAACTTAGATGTTTGTGTTGCTAACAATAAAAAGATTGTGATCGGTACCACTGGTTTTGATGACGAAGGCCTTGCGGCAATTGATGCGGCGGCACAACAAATTGCGGTTATTTTCGCTGCTAACTTCTCTGTTGGTGTAAACCTGTGTTTGAAACTATTGGCGCAAGCAGCAGAAGTGCTAAATGAAGGTTACGACATTGAAGTGATCGAAGGCCATCACCGCCACAAAGTCGATGCGCCATCGGGAACGGCACTGCGTATGGGGCAAGTGGTTGCCGATACGTTGGGTCGTGATTTAAAAGAGTGCGCGGTTTACGGTCGTGAAGGCATTACCGGCGCACGTGATCCAAATACCATCGGTTTTGCAACGGTGCGTGCTGGTGATATTGTTGGTGATCACACGGTTTTGTTTGCTACAGAAGGCGAACGCGTTGAAATTACCCATAAAGCCTCAAGTCGTATGACCTTTGCGAAAGGTGCTGCACGCTCTTGTAACTGGATTGCTGATAAACAAACCGGTCTGTTCGATATGCAAGACGTTTTGAATTTACGTTAAATATTTACAAACCTATAAAGCATAAAACAAGAAGCCGAGTTGGGATTTTCCGCTCGGCTTTTTTGCTTTTTTCTGTACAGAACCGGCTTGATGGGTAAAATCAGACTATAAAGTGTACAGGAGTTTCTCAGTTGACGGTTTTCAGTCGCATAATCCACCGAGATAGATTCATTGCTAAACGTTGTGCGGTGATATTGATTGCTGTGGTTGGCCTGCATCTGTCCGCTTGCTCCAATCCGGTTCAGCCGAAAGTTGAGCAGTCGGTTAATCAATCTGCGATTAGCCAAAAGATGGTGGAGCCTGTCGTGCCACCGAAACAGCAGCCTATCGTTTTGAAACAACCTGAGCAAGCTAGGACTGAAGCACAGGTCAGCCAAGAAGCTTGGCGGCAGCTGGAAGCTTTGGCATTAAAGGCGAGTAGTGACTTAGCTCATTCGCAAACTTTCGTGCAGCAGCAGTCTCCAACGAAAACCGTCGAGCAATCTGTATATGGACGTTTGCTCAAACACTTTAATGAGTGGCAGGGAGCACCTTATCAATATGGCGGTCAGAAAAAGTCCGGTGTTGATTGTTCGGCCTTTGTGCAAATCACTTATGCGGAAAAATTTAAAGTCAACTTGCCGAGAACGACCGAAGACCAAATTCGGCGCGGTAAGAAAGTGCGTTACAATCAGTTGAAGACGGGTGACGTGGTTTTTTTCAAAACCGGTTGGTCGACTTACCACAATGGGATTTATCTTGGCGACCAAGAATTTATGCATGCTTCTTCGTCTAAAGGAGTGATTGTTTCTAAAATTAATCAAAACTATTGGCGTAGTCGTTTTATCGAGGCACGGCGGTTATTAAATTAGCTAGAAACGCTTGGAGTGAATTGCATAAGTGGCCCCTGATTTATTGTTGATGAGTGTGTGGACAATGTCGGTTAAATACAGTAAAATCCGCGTAACTTTTAAATGACTAAAAATTATGCCGTTGGGCGTGAATTATGGGGTATGTAGCGGAGATGGCATTTAGTCATGCAGCATTCTAAGAAACGGAGCGAGTTCTTGCGGGAACTGGCTCCGTTTTTTTATGTAAAACGCTCAAGAGTTGGTTGTAAACCAATGAAAATAGACACAGCTCCTTACGCCGCTGGCATAATTTTAATCACCTATTGATTTTGGATGGACGTATCAATGACTCAGGCTTTGCTCGCATTAGAAGATGGAACCCTTTTCTGGGGAACTTCACTGGGTGCTGAAGGTGAAACCGTTGGAGAAGTTGTTTTCAACACTTCTCTAACGGGGTATCAGGAAATTCTGACTGACCCTTCGTATTTTAAACAGATTGTTACCTTGACATACCCGCATATCGGTAATGTTGGCGTCAACGATGAAGATGAAGAATCTCCAGGTATTATGGCTCAGGGTCTGATTGTTAAAGACTGTCCACCTCGCATGAGCAGTTTCCGTGCGCAAAAAAGCTTGCCGGATTATCTGCAAGAGCAAAACGTAGTAGCGATTGCCGATATCGATACTCGTAAGCTGACTCGTATTCTACGTGATAAAGGTGCGCAGTCTGGTGTGATTGTTGCCGGTGAAAATATCGATGCTGATGACGCAATTGCCAAAGCGAAAGCTTTCAGCGGTCTTAAAGGTTTAGACCTAGCGAAAGAAGTGACGACCGCTGAAACTTACACGTGGACTGAAGGTTCCTGGAAGTTAGGCGAAGGCCATCCGGATAAGGCAGCGGATGCGCAATTCCATGTAGTGGCGTACGACTATGGTGTTAAACGAAATATCCTACGTATGTTGGCAGATCGCGGTTGTAAGCTAACGGTTGTGCCGGCGAAAACACCTGCGGCAGAAGTGCTGGCGATGAACCCAGACGGTGTTTTTCTTTCGAATGGTCCAGGTGATCCACAGCCATGTGATTACGCTATCCAAGCAATCCAAGATGTTCTAGAAACCGAAGTGCCTGTATTTGGTATCTGCTTAGGCCACCAATTACTGGCACTCGCTTCTGGTGCGCAGACCGTGAAAATGAAATTCGGTCACCACGGTGGTAACCACCCGGTTCAAGACACCGCTTCAGGTCGTGTCATGATTACCGCGCAGAACCATGGTTTTGCGGTTGATGAAAATTCACTGCCTTCTAATCTACAAGCCACTCATAAATCACTTTTCGATGGCACGCTACAAGGAATCTCGCGCACTGATAAATTAGCGTTTAGTTTCCAAGGACACCCGGAAGCGAGCCCGGGTCCACACGATGTGGCGCCACTGTTTGATCAGTTTATCGATAACATTAAATCTGCAAAGAACGCATAGTAATAGGACATAACCATGCCAAAAAGAAGTGATCTCAAAAGTATTATGATTATTGGTGCTGGGCCTATTATTATCGGCCAAGCATGCGAATTCGACTATTCAGGTGTACAGGCGTGTAAAGCGCTTAAGGAAGAAGGCTACCGAGTCGTTTTGGTTAACTCTAACCCAGCGACTATCATGACCGATCCTGATCTGGCGGACGCAACTTACATCGAGCCAATTGAATGGAAAACCGTTGCCGGTATTATTGAGAAAGAACGCCCAGATGCGATTCTACCAACAATGGGTGGTCAGACTGCATTGAACTGTGCTCTAGAACTGAACGAGCAAGGTGTTCTAGAGAAGTTTGGTGTTGAATTGATTGGTGCCGATGCTGATGCCATTGATAAAGCGGAAAACCGTGATCGTTTCCGTTCTGCTATGCAGAAAATCGGTCTGGATATGCCGGTCTCTGATGTTGCACATAATATGGAAGAAGCGTGGGCAATCCAAGAGCGTGTTGGTTTCCCGACTGTTATCCGCCCATCTTTCACTCTAGGTGGTTCAGGTGGCGGTATCGCTTATAACAAAGCGGAATTCGAACAAATCTGTAAGTTCGGTCTTGATCTTTCGCCAACCGATGAGTTGCTAATCGAAGAATCTATCATCGGTTGGAAAGAGTACGAGATGGAAGTTATCCGTGATAAAAACGATAACTCAATCATTATCTGTTCAATCGAAAACTTAGACCCAATGGGTGTACACACTGGTGACTCAATCACGGTTGCACCGGCGCAGACGCTGACTGATAAAGAATATCAAATTATGCGTAACGCTTCTTTAGCGGTATTGCGTGAAATCGGTGTTGAGACCGGTGGTTCAAACGTTCAGTTTGCTTTGAATCCTGAAAACGGTCGTATGATCATTATCGAAATGAACCCGCGTGTATCGCGCTCATCGGCGCTTGCATCAAAAGCGACCGGTTTCCCGATTGCGAAAGTGGCGGCAAAACTGGCAGTGGGTTATACCCTTGACGAGTTACAGAACGACATCACCAATGGTGCGACACCGGCGTCTTTCGAACCGACTATCGATTATGTGGTAACCAAGATTCCTCGTTTCACTTTCGAGAAATTCCCGCAAGCGCAACAGCGTCTATCGACTCAGATGAAATCAGTAGGTGAAGTTATGGCGCTGGGTCGTAACTTCCAAGAGTCGCTACAAAAAGCATTGCGTGGTCTTGAAACCGATAAAAACGGTTTTGACGAAATTATTGACCCGAGCATGGATGAGCGTGAAGTTAAAGATACACTTCGCCAAGAATTACGTAATCCAGGCCCTGAGCGTCTATGGTACGTGGCGGATGCATTCCGTGCCGGTTGGACGATTGAAGAAGTCTTTGATGCATCGGAAATCGATCCTTGGTTCCTAGCGCAAATCGAAGAGCTGATTAACCTGGAAGACGACGTTAAGCAGCGCGGTCTAGACGCGTTGGATGAAACCACTTTGCGTAAGCTAAAACAGAAAGGCTTTTCGGATAACCGTCTAGCAGCCTTGATGAATACGGATGCAGCGTTTATCCGTAAGTTCCGTCATACCTTGAATGTTCGTCCGGTTTTCAAACGTGTTGATACCTGTGCAGCGGAGTTCGAAACCTCGACTGCTTATATGTACTCTTCTTATGATGAAGAGTGTGAAGCGCGTCCGACAGACAAAGATAAAATTATGGTATTGGGCGGTGGTCCAAACCGTATCGGTCAAGGTATCGAATTCGATTACTGCTGTGTTCACGCGGTTATGGCGATGCGCGAAGACGGTTATGAAACCATTATGGTTAACTGTAATCCGGAAACGGTTTCCACTGACTACGATACCTCTGACCGTCTGTATTTCGAACCGCTAACGCTGGAAGACGTTCTTGAAATCGTTGAAGTTGAACAGCCAAAAGGCGTTATCGTTCAGTACGGTGGTCAGACGCCATTGAAATTGGCCGAAGACTTGGAAGAAGCCGGTGTGCCGATTATCGGTACTTCACCTGAATCAATCGATTTGGCGGAAGACCGTGAGCGCTTCCAACAGATTCTAAATGAAGAAGGTCTGCTTCAGCCGCCTAACCGTACAGCGACTTCTGAAGAGCAAGCGGTAACCTTGGCAAATGAAATCGGTTATCCGCTCGTAGTACGTCCATCATACGTTCTTGGTGGCCGTGGCATGGAAATCGTTTATGACGAAACTAACCTACGCCGTTATATGGGCGCTGCGGTTAAGGTTTCTAACGATGCACCGGTTCTACTGGATCGTTTCCTAGATGACGCGGTTGAGTTAGATGTTGATGCGGTTTGTGACGGCGAAAATGTGGTAATCGGTGGGATTATGGAACACATCGAGCAAGCGGGTATTCACTCGGGTGACTCGGCCTGTTCGATTCCTCCTTACAGTATTTCTGACGAGATTCAGGACCGTATCCGTGAGCAGGTTGCTAAGATGGCAAAAGCGCTTGGTGTCGTTGGTCTAATGAATACGCAGTTCGCGGTTAAGGGCGACGATATTTATGTACTTGAGGTGAACCCTCGTGCATCGCGTACCGTTCCGTTTGTGTCAAAAGCAATCGGTCAGCCGTTGGCGATGATTGCAGCACGCTGCATGGTCGGTCAAAAGTTGGAAGCGCAAGGTTTTACTTCTGAAGTGAAGCCAACTAACTTCTCGGTTAAAGAAGCTGTCTTCCCGTTTATCAAGTTCTTGGGTGTTGACCCGATTCTTGGGCCGGAAATGAAATCGACCGGTGAAGTTATGGGCATCGGCGATAACTTTGCGCAAGCTTACGCGAAAGCGCAGCTAGCGGCAGGTACGGTTTTGCCTCGTTCGGGTACGGCTTTCCTAAGTGTACGTAAGGCAGATCGTGTTCGTGTACTGGATTTAGCGAAACAACTGGTCGACAAGGGCTTCAAGATTGTAGCGACTCGCGGTACGGCTAATTCTTTGACTGAAGCAGGTATTGAGTGCGAAACCGTTAATAAGGTAACCGAAGGGCGTCCGAATATCGTTGACTCGATTGTTAACGAAGAGATTGACCTGATTGTTAATACCTCTGACGGTTCAACTAGTATCCAGGATTCATCAAGCATTCGTCGTGAAGCACTGATGCACAAAACCTGTTACACCACGACCATCGCCGGCGCTTTCGCAATGGTTGCGGCCATGGATTATTTGGATGACCAGCCGGTAACTCGTCTGCAAGACATCCACTAATTTTCTAATTCGTGGCAAAATAGCGCCAGAGTTTATCAACTCTGGCGTTTTTGTTTTTTAAAGAAGAATTTAAAGAATAGGTAAGATTTATGAATAAACATCCTATGACCAAAGAAGGTGCAGACGCGCTGCAGGCGGAGCTGAATAAGCTAAAAAAAGAAGAGCGTCCGAAAATTACCGAGGCGATTGCTGAAGCTCGTGAGCATGGCGACTTGAAAGAAAATGCTGAATATCATGCTGCACGTGAACAGCAAGGCTTGGTGGAAGCGCGCATTAAACAGATTGAAGGGGTTTTGTCGCATTCGCAAATCATCGATGTAGCCAAACTGCCGCAAACCGGTAAAGTGGTTTTCGGAACAACGGTTACGCTGCTAAATCTTGATACTGATGCTGAAGTGACTTATAAAATTGTTGGTGATGAAGAAGCAGACATTAAGCACAATAAGGTCTCAGTAGGCTCGCCAATCGCTCGTGCCTTAATTGGTAAAGAAGAGGGCGACGAAGTTCAGGTTCAAGCACCAGGCGGTAATATCGATTACGAAATCGTTGAAGTGCAATACCTATAACTGGCTGTTAAGGATTGAGTATGACCAAGTGGCGACTGTTTTTGTTTAGCCTGACTTTATTGGCTCTTAGTTTGCAGATAACCATGGGTTATGTTGTTACGCCAATCCTGTTTACGCAAATCGATAGTAAAAGTGCCGGTGATATTGCCGGCGTTCTTTTTGCAATTTTCAGCTACTTTGGAATGGCGGCAGCCGTGCTTAGTTTGTTGTTGATTAAGTTTATCGATAACTTAGCGAAGTTGCCGAAATGGCCGATTATGGTTACTTTGCTCCTAACTGCATCGTCACATTTCGGTTTAGGCGGCTGGATGACGCAAATCAAAGCTCGCTATCCGCAAGGTTTGGATAGTCATTCGGCCGACTGGGCTTTGTTCATGCAAGTGCATGGCGTTTACCAACTTCTGTATGTTGTTGTTTTATTTGTGCTTCTTGGATGGCTGTGGCGTTTGCTTAAATTGGATAAATAAAGTTTATAAGCATTTCATTATTTTCTGCTATTAAGCGGGTTGCAATTTGCAATGAAAAGGGGCAGAATTGACCCGTTTAAGCGAAAACGATTAAAACCTCGGAGTTTAATTTAAATGAAAACTATGACTTTAAAAGCTCTATTCATCTCTGCTGCGGTAGCTGGTTCAGCTAACGTACAAGCTGCAGACGATGTTTATGGCCAGTGTCTAGCAGATGCACGTACTATTGTTGAAACAACTGTAAAAGACGGTTCTACCGCTGCTAAAGCGCTAGAGCAAAAAACAACTGTTGAACAATGTTTTGCAGAACTTGACAAAATTGAAGCGAAATACGGCGATAAAACTCGTGCAGTGAATCCTTCATCAGTTATGAGTGCTGAAGATAAGCTGAAGTGGGCTAAACTTTTCAACGCGATTGACGCGAAGAAATTTACAGGCCAAGAATACCGCTTCGCGGCATACTATCGTTCTATGCCTCACATGTCTTTCTAAGAAAAGACATACAAAAAACAGTTATTGCGCTAAAAGCCGGACTTTGTTCCGGCTTTTTGATTTTATAGAGATTCATTAACTAGGGTTTTGCATGTCGCACAATCTATTCGCTTTAACCTTGCACTGTCTGCAAGAGCCTGATTTAGATAAAAAAATGCAGCAAGTCGATCAGCTGTTACAAATTTGGACCGAAGACGGGTTTGATTTTACCCCTTCGCATGAAATCGTCCGTATTCCCGATCCGGGGCGACCACAAAAACCGGACTTAGTTCCGCCAAAAGACCTACCGCGCCGCGGTCTAGGCTCCATTGAAGGGCACGCCGCACTGATGCATTCCATTGCCCATATTGAGTTTAATGCCATTAACCTAGCACTGGATGCCGTGTATCGTTTTCAAGATATGCCGAAGCAGTATTATGGCGACTGGCTTGGCGTAGCCGGTGAAGAGTCTTATCACTTCCAGATGATTCGCGAGCACCTATTCCATCTCGGTTATGAATATGGTGATTTTTCGGCACATGACGGCTTATGGATGACGACTTATCAAACTGACCATGATTCTCTCGTCAGAATGGCATTAGTGCCGAGAACGCTGGAAGCGCGTGGATTAGATGTTACTCCGGCAATGATCCAGAAGTTGCGAGCCATTGGCGATAAGCGCGGAGTAGAAATTTTAAAGATTCTCTTACGTGACGAGATTGGTCATGTTGAAGTTGGTACGCGATGGTTCCGCTACCTTTGCCAACAGCGTAATGAAAATCCGTTTGCGCAATTCAAAGCCGTGGTCGATCAATATTTTCATGGTAATTTACGCGGACCTTTCAATTTTGAGGCGCGTAAAGAAGCCGGTTTTTCCGATGAAGAGATTGCATGGTTGAAAACGCTGTAATGTTTGAGCATTCGCGCTTAGATAATAAACAAAGACAGCGCATTGCGCGTCGCCATGAAGATTCGATTCAGCGCCACGGTTATAAGCCGCAGGCACTGTTTTGGAGTTCGAAAGCGATTCAAGATATCCGTTTTCAGACGTTATTAGACGGTATCCCAAAACAGCTAAAAAGCATTGATGGATTTTCATTGCTGGATGTCGGTTGCGGATTTGCTGACCTACTGGATTATCTACAACAGCAGCGGCTCAATACAGACTATGTTGGTGTGGATTTGGCTCCGGCAATGGTGACCGCAGCAAAAAGCCTACATCCGAAAAGCGTATTCCACTGCGGTGATCTTTTTGATATGGATTTTGCCGATGAAAGCTTTGACTTTGTGGTGTTATCCGGCGCCCTAAATGAAGTGGTCGAGTGCGAACAGCAGGGCGCTTATGCTAAGGCGGTGATTGAAAAGATGTATGCCCTTTGTCGTGTTGGCGTGGCTTTTAATTTACTAGATAGTCGTGATCTATGGACGGCTTCGCGGCCTGATTTACAGAGTTTTGCGCCACAAGAAATGGTTAGTTTTTGCCAAACCTTTGCGTCTAAAGTCGAATGGCGTGATGATTATCTGGATAATGATTTTACGGTGTATTTGTATAAATGATCTCACATGAAAATTTGCACATCGGTATTGATCTAGGTGGCACCAAAATCGAGATTATCGTGCTCGATACAGTTGGTGGTGAACGTTATCGTAAACGCATTGATACACCGCAAGGCGATTACCAAGGGACGATCAATGCGATTGTCGGTTTGGTGAAGACCGCTGAGCAGCAATTCCAGCAGATCTGTTCAGTCGGCATTGGTATTCCGGGGGCTTTATCGAATAGCTCAGGTCTAGTAAAAAATGCCAATTCGGTCTGTTTAATCGGTCAAGATTTAAAAGGTGACTTACAACAGCATTTACAACGCGAGATTTTTGTTGCCAATGATGCCAACTGTTTTGCACTGTCGGAAGCGATTGATGGCAGTGCTAAAGGCGCCAAGGTGGTTTTTGGCGTCATTATCGGTACCGGCTGCGGAGGTGGAATTATTGTTGATGGTCAGGTGCTGACAGGCATTAACTGGATTGGCGGCGAGTGGGGGCATAACCCTTTGCCGTGGTCAAATGCTGATGATCAGCATGAGTGCTATTGCGGCTTGCAAGGCTGTACGGAAACCTTTTTATCCGGCACGGGTTTGCAGAAGCATTTTCAGCAAAGAACCGGCCAGCAATTAACGGCAAAACAGATTGTAGATTTGGCTGAACAAGGTGTTGTCGATGCTGAGGAGATGCTACAGGATTATTGTGTCTGGTTGGCGAAAGGCTTGGCGAGCGTGATTAATGTAGTTGACCCGGATGTGATTGTTTTGGGTGGTGGAATGGGGAATATCAAGCGCTTGTACACTGAGGTTCCAAAGTTGTGGGACAAATGGATTTTCAGCAATGAAGCGACCCTAACCAAACTGGTTGCTCCGAGATTCGGTGATTCCAGTGGGGTACGCGGAGCGGCACGACTACCGAATGCGTCCCACGCTAAATAAAGAGCAAATGGAATTTATAAACATAATAAAGAGAAGGAATGCACGTGCACACTGTTGAAACCTTAGAAGCGTTGCAGACGCTGCAATATGAATCGGAAGCGCTGTTAGTGCTATATGGCGGCAGCGAATGCAATGTTTGTGATGTGGTCAAACCACAAATCATTACTCAGGTTGAGGAAAAATATCCGAAGATGCGCATGGTTTATGTGGATTGTCATAAAACTACCGACATCTGTTCTCAAAACGGCATTTTCAGCCTGCCGGTGGTGCAGGTCTATTTCACCGGCCAGAAGTTTATTGAAGAGGTTCGTAGTTTCAGTGTCGGGAAACTGATGAACGATATTCAACGTCCATATTTAATGTGTTTTGATGAAGTTTAAGCATTTTTTCTCAGGCCGATAATGGTTTTATCGGTCGTGTCTGTTTTTGCATCAATCAATAAATAAGTTCTTCTGTTTTACACTTTTTTCACAGCTCATCTTTCATCATAACCTCCTGTAAAAATCACTAAGCGGCTGATAAATAGTTGCTTTAAGTGGCGCTTTCTAACAGGAGAAATCTAATGCAAAATCTTTTCAAACTTACTGCTCTGGCTACTGCTTTAACTTTGGTTGGCTGCGGTGGCGGAGGCTCTGATCAGTCTACATCCGGCTCGGACTATGTCGCGACAGGCACAATTAGTGGCTTCGGCAGTGTCATGGTTGGCGGAGTGAAATATGAAACTGAAAATACCGATTTTCAGGTAGACCGTCAAACTGCAACGCAAGACGCGTTAAGTGTCGGTATGGTGGTGCGAGTCGAAGGGACAATTAATGCAGATGGCAAAACCGGAGTCGCCAAACGTATTGTTTTCGATGAGGATTTACAAGGAGTCATTGCCAATCTCGCAAACGACGTAAATGATGCGAGTCTAAAAACATTCACTCTGTTTGGAACAGAGGTTCAAGTGAGTCGCACCCGCACTCAGTATGAAGATGTTACCTTTGAAACGCTTGCCAACGGGCAAGTTCTTGAAATAAGCGGTTACTACAATGCCGATGGTATCTTGATTGCAACCTATATTGATCAGGAAAAGGATAGTCGTGAAAGCAAAATTAGAGGAACAGTGAGTAAGTTAAATTCAGACAGCACCGTTTTTGAGATTAACGGCCAGCAAATTGATTATTCGAATGCACAATTAGATGATGATTTTGTTCACTCTCCGTTGGCAAATGGCATGCAAGTCGAAGTTGAAGGACAAATTGTCAATGCCGTTTTGCTTGCCTCAGAGGTTGATCTTGAAGAGAGCGTCAATGAGGTATTTAAACACTCATCTAGCGATGATTTCGATATTGAAGGTTATATCGCAAATTACGATGAAAACACGCAAAGGTTTGAATTGCGTGGCGTTAAGGTAGACGCTTCTGCGGTTGCTCTGCCGAAAGGCTATAACAACCTAGCGGATAATGTTTGGGTTGAAGTAGAAGGCGTCTATGACCGTACTACACAAACTCTGTTGGCTACTGAAATTGAGGTTCGCAATTCCGAAATTGAGTTGGATGGGCAAGTGCTTGCCGTCAACTTAGACGGTAATGGGGTTGGTTCCTTTGACTTAGCTATCGCAGGTAAAACCGTGACTGTGAATAGTGGTTATGAAACGATTTTTGACCGTGAAAATAGCCGAAGTCGATCCTTATCAGTTGGCGAATTTGTTGAAGTGGATGCGGTGCAGAATGCAAGCGGGCAAATCTTTGCATTAGAGATTGAGATTGAAAATGGTAAAGTCGTTGGCGGTACTGATGATGAAAATGAGTTCCAAGGGATCTACCAAGGCGCGCAAGGCAACGAGATAAAAGTTTCAAATGTGTCGTTTACCGTTAGTGAAAATGCACACTTTGAAAATGACAATCGTAGCGGCCCCCAAACATTGCGCGCATTTCTAGATTATGACATTAATAATTCTCCGGCACTTTTGGTTGAACTGGAATATGACCGTTCCGGTTTGGTAACAGGGATAGAGGTGGATGATGAATAATTCAGTAAAAATCGTTTTATTTATTTTATGCTTAGCTCCGATTAGCGCATCTGCGTGTCCGATGCCGAGTGAGTTTGATATCGAAGATTATATTCAGCAATGGACGGACGAACTGTCGATAAACAGTCAGCATGTTAGCCACTCATTTGTCCAATAGACTTTAATAGGAGAAATAAAATGCGTTCGAAAGTTATTATAAGCTGCATGGTTTTGTTATCTTCATTTAATATTGCGAGTGCTAATGCACAGTGGTCTAGTACGACCAAGTTGATGCCGCTAGCGGAAGTGGTCAATCAAGCAAAAGACGATCAATGGGTGAAGACTCGTGGTTATTTAGTTAAACGCCTGTCGCATGACTCGTATTTGCTGAAAATGGGAACGAGTGAACTTGAAGTTGAAATTGATCAGTATGTGTTTCCAGTACAACCTTTTGATGAGTCGACTCTCATTGAAGTAGAGGGTGAAATCGACATTGATTGGCCGTCGGGAATCGAATTAGACGTTGAAAAAATTACCATAGTGAATCGCTAGATGAAGTTTTTAATTGTAGATGATAATTTTGATATTCAATTGACCATTAGCAGTTATTTGGAATTCAAGGGGATTGAGGTTGATTCTGCCTATACAGCGGATGAAGCTTTACACCTCTTGGAGTCTAACCTCTTTGATTTGATTATTATGGATATTATGATGCCGCGTTTAAGCGGCATCGAAGCGACACGTAGAATTCGTCAACAGCTTAAAATCCAAACACCGATTCTTTTCCTAACGGCGCGCGATGCATTAGGTGACAAGACTCAAGCATTTGAGGCGGGCGGAGATGATTATCTGGTCAAGCCGTTTGAGCTCGAAGAGTTGATGTTACGTGCTCAAGCACTGATAAAACGTTGCGGTGTCGGTAACCATCAGTCGTACTGGGAATATAAAAACCTCAAACTTTCAGCGTCACAACCGGTTTTGTGGGTCGGCAGTCGGCAGATAACGCTGTCGAAAACGCTTTATTCATTACTTAAGCCGTTGATGCAGCAACCGGAACAGATACATTCTCAACAGCAACTAATTGACAAAGTTTGGCATCAAGAAGGGGATTATCGAGAGTCGTTACGAAGTCATATTTATAGTTTAAGGAAGCTATTGAAACAGGAAGGTTCGCTCGCTGTCATCGAAAATCGCCCGGGGACAGGTTATGTTCTCCTTTAAGAATCTCGACAATAAAACCTTTGCTATTATTTGAATATATTTATGCGCTTCCTAAGAATCAAAAATCTGCGCCAGCGAATCACCGTTATTACCGCGATAACGGCTTTAATTTTCAGCTTTCTGTTTTGGCTACTGATTTATGTCGCAGAAGATACGATGGAACTGATCAGTCTGCATAACTGGCTGGAATCCGAGTCAAAGAGTTACCAGTTATCCGATTATCGACGAGTCCCGAACCCTCTGGAGTTTGACCTTTTCACTGCTGACGATAGGTTACCTCAGTGGTTATCGCAATATCGCAAACCGGGTTTTTATGAACACCAGCTCGGGCCGGAAGACAAACATTTCCTCGTTTCCATTAATTCCAACAGTAAGCAGCCTTATTACATCGTTTTTAAAGATGATGCAGATGATTATCTGGATGCCTATGAAGAACGCTTGCAGTGGGTCTCTGGATTATTAGGCGTTTTCGCGATGTTATTGATTTTAGGCTATAGTTTGTGGGTACTGCATATTTTCCGAGCCTCGTTAAGAGGGATTGAAAATAAAATTGATTGTCTGCCGCCGGATAAGCCAGCCTTTAAGGTGGAATCTAATTTGGATGATATTCGACAGTTAGAAGAGCAATTAGTAGCGGCTAAAAATACCATTCTTTTATCGATTCAAAGAGAGCGAGAGTTTAATCAATTTGCGGCGCATGAAATTCGTTCTCCATTAACGGTTATTCAAGGTTCTGCGGAATTATTGACCGAGCTTTTACCTACGGATTCAAAAAATCGGCAGATTTCGCAGCGTATTACCGGTGCAAGCCAAGAATTGAAGCAATTGGTGAATGCTTTGCTATTGTTAGGGCAAACGGAGCTTGATGAGCACCATATTCAAAGAATAGACATTACTGAAGTTTTAACTGCAGTGATTGCTAAATTGCCCGAGCCTTACGCTAAACGTGTAGAGTTGCATAAAGTGTCGCCGATTTATGTAGAGGCACCGGAAAGTTTTCTGATAATGATTTTTAAAAACCTAATTCAAAATGCGATGACGCATACCGATAGATCGCTGTTGATCAGAGTTGATGAAGAGGGCATTTTGTTTAGTAATCCTTTGCAGTCATCGGTGCACTCGGCAGAAAGTTTTGGCTATGGGCTGATTATCGTTGAGCGTATTTGCCATAAAATGGGTTGGACCTTTACCAAAACCCAAGCAAATAACCGCTTCTCTCTGCAATTGGGCTTTAGCTGAAAGACTTACTCGTCATTAAACCGATAGTTGATAATGAAAAACCGGCGCGAGTGCATTGCATTCGGCCGGTGGTTTGTTTCCCGTAAGTTAGTCTTGCTTGTTGGTATTTTCTCCCTTGTTTGCATTTTTTAGATGGTTGAGGCGTCTATCACATAGCGATAGCGCGCTTTTTTCTCAACTACGTTCTGCCAAGCCTTGTTAACGTCTTCTGCTTTAATCACTTCAATTTGCGGCAGGACATTATGTTCTGCACAGTAGTTCACCACATCTTGCGTTTCTTGCATGTCGCCAATCAGTGAAGCGTTAAAGTTCGCGCGGCTGAATGATAGGCCGATGGCGTTCATAGTCAGTTCAAATCTTTCCGGCATACCGACTTGCGTGTAGAAACCGTAAGGTTTGACGGTGGCGGCATAGGCGGCGACATTGTAGTGCACTGGCAAGGTGGCAATCATATAGTCCAGAGTGCCGTTATAGGGTGCAAGTTTGCTTAAATCATCGACTACAATCGCTTCTTTGGCGCCGAAAGCAATAATGTCATTAACCTTGTCCGGTGACGTAGTAAAAGCGTAGACTTCCGCTCCTTTAGAAACCGCCAGTTTGATGGCCATATGACCTAGACCGCCGATGCCGGCGACGCCAACCTTATCGCCCGGTTTGAAATCGGCGCGCATAATTGGCGAGTAGGTAGTGACCCCAGCACAAAGTAACGGTGCTGCTTCTTGGTCTGAAATGTGATCTGGAATATGCACCGCGAAATGGTCACGCACAACGATATTGGTTGAGTAGCCGCCTTGCGAAATACCGCTTGGCGACGTTTTTTCCGGATAACCGTAAGTGAAAGTAGTTTCTGGGCAGTATTGCTCGCCTTGTCCTTGGCAGTGTTCGCACTCTAGACAAGTATCGACCATACAACCGACACCGGCACGGTCGCCCACTTTAAACTTGCTGACGTTTTTACCGACTGCGGCAACCACGCCGACAATTTCATGTCCTGGAACTTGCGGATACTGTTGCGGGCCCCAGTGGCCTTTCATTTGGTGAATGTCCGAATGACAGATACTGGCGAAAGTAATATTGATTAAAACATCGTCGTCACCGACCGGACGGCGTTCGAATTCCCACGGGCTTAAAACACCGGATTCATCGGTAGCGGCATAACCACGGGTTTTAATATTTTGCGGTTTTTTATCTGCAGCTGCTGCATTGCTTGAATTGGCGACCATGAGTCCTGCTCCTGCTAAGGTTGTGGTTTGAATAAATTTTCTACGAGTAAGCGTGCTGGTATTACATTTGTTGCACATAGTATTTCCTTGATTATTGGTTACTGTTGTTGAGCGCTTGGGTAACGGCGTCAGCGCTAGCTTGATTGACCTTGTTGGCGAGTACTTGGGCAATCGCTTGTAACTGTTTGTGAGTTAAACCGGCGTTAACGGCAATGCCGATATGCGCAGTTAATTGCGGGGTGACCGCCGGCATATTCGCCAAGGCGGCAACTGTGGCAATCTCGCGGCTTTTAAAATCCAGAATATCGCGGGCAAAAAGATCGCCGAAGAGATGCTTTTGCAGTAACACATTACTGTAAGGTGCGAAATCGAACAGTGGACCGGTTACAGGTTGGCCGGCCAATTGAGTTTGCACTTTTATCCCCATTGCTAAACTGTCTTGCGGGCCTGCTAGCGGATCAAGCTCTACGCCTACCGCGTCTGCTATGCCGTTTGATTTGCGCGTTGCGATCACTTGCATGGTGGTTGCCAACGCATTGAGACTGCGTGGAAAACCGGCATAGGCGTAAAGATGCATTTGGATTTCTTTGATTTCATTAATCGTCAGCCCACTGTCCAGACCATCGGCAACCGCTTTCTGTAATTTTTGCAATTCACCACTGGCGGTGAAAGCGGCAATCGCGACCATCGCTTGTTGCGGTTTATTGAGTATTTTGATATCAACCGTTTGCTGTTTTTGTGCCGCCAAATATTGTTGGTCGGTGACCTTCTCTTTCCAGATAACGTTGGCACCGTCTTTGCTGCCGGTAACCACCAAATGCGTCATCGCCGAATGCGGTGTCGCACCGTGCCAATGGTCAATCTCTTTTGGACACCAGACGGTTTCCCCTTGATGAAATTCAATCACTTTGCCGTCACGTGTTCCGGTCAGCGCCGTGCCGTCGGTGACTACCATATGTTGACCGGCCGGATGTTGATGCCATGCGGTTCGCGCACCCGGTTGGAAAGTGACATAAGCGCCGGAGTAATGTGCGGTGTCGTTTTCTGGAAACAACATCTTGACCTGCACCTCTCCGCTAAAAAGCGCTTCCGGTCCGGTAAAGGTTTCTTGTGAATCCAGCGGGTAATGGATTTGCGCTGCTTTTTGTGGCTCGGCGGCATCGGCTGAAAAGCTGAATGCCGCCAAACAACTTTTGATTGCAACCAGAATGCGTCTGTGTAAAAACGGTTTTGATTTCATTTTCAACCTCACCAATTCGATTCACTTTTTGGTACTATCAAAAAAGCATTTTGCTTTTCTGTTCTCTGCTATCGTTTTAAAAATTGTTGCGAGCGCTTCTTAAAACGTGTTTTTTAATTTACCTTTTTGCTGAAGAAAACAGGTAGAACGATTCTCGAAAATGTCTGCCTGATTCTCTAATTCCAGAATTAAAACAAGGAAATAAAGTGAGTCTTGAACAACAGCGACAAGCGCTTATTGAATTTATTGGTGCCTCTTATCAGGGGGAGTCAAATATCCAAACCGCATTTACCGCCTTAAGCTTTTTTGTTAATGATAAGCCGACGGAGATGTTGTCAATTCTCTATGAGCCATCTTTATGCGTCATCGTGCAAGGCGAAAAAGAGGTTGGCATTAATGGTGATTTAATCCGCTACAATCCGGATCAATATTTGCTTGCTTCAGTGCATACTCCGGCGCAAGTTCGCGTGACCGATGCCAGTCCGCAAAAACCTTATATGGGCTTCACGCTTACCTTCTCTATGGAGCAGATTCTCGATGTATTAAAGGATATGGATGTCTTAGACGAAGGAATGGAGATGCTCAAGGCGGACTCTATTTTGGTGAGTTGCAGGAGACCTTATTGGACTCGGTATGTCGTTTGGTCAATACCTTGGAGTCGCCGGAAAAAATCAAAGTATTGGCACCGGTTTATCTAAAAGAAATTCTCTATTATCTGCTTAAAGGCGAAGGCGGAAAATTCGTTCGCCACTATATGAAGGAAGGCAGTTCCGCGCAAAAAGTGGTGCAGGCCATTACACTGATTAAAGATCAATTTACCGAAAGCTTGAATGTCAGTGATTTAGCCGATCAAGTCGGAATGAGCGAGTCTTCGCTGTATTCGATTTTTAAGAAAATCACCAATATGAGCCCATTGCAATTCCAGAAAACGCTACGTCTTCAGACTGCTAAACAGCTATTGACTCTCAATAACCTTCCGGTCAATGAAACTGCTTATAAGGTGGGTTATGAAAGTCCGTCACAGTTCAGTCGCGAGTATTCGCGTATGTATGGGGTATCGCCAAAAGCCGATGCAATGAAAGTTCCTGCCGTTTAACGGAAAAGCCTTTTTGGAGTATTAGGCAAGAAAGTTGTAGAAATTGCCTTTGCTTAAATTGCTTTGCTATTTAGGATGAATCTCAAATAAATATTGATTAAGGATTTGCGCTGATGAAATATTCGATTTTGGTAAACGGTCAAAGCCATGCAGTAGAAGTGGATGCCGATACGCCTTTGTTGTGGGTGTTACGGGATCAATTGCAGATGAACGGCACTAAGTTTAGTTGCGGTGCAGGACTGTGCGGCGCTTGTACTGTTTTAATTGACGGCAAGCCGGTACGCAGTTGCTCTTATCCGATTGAGAATCTCCATAATCAGCAAGTAATGACGATAGAAGGTTTAGAACGCAATCACTCTGTAGCGCAAGCGTGGCGCGAGATGGATGTGCCGCAATGCGGTTATTGTCAGTCGGGACAGATTTTATCGGCGGTAGCACTACTGGAGAAAACCCCAAATCCAACTGATGAGCAGATTCAAGCCGGTATGGGAAATCTTTGTCGCTGCGGAACCTATCCTGAAATCAAACGCGCCATTGCATTGGCGACTGACTTAACTGGCAAGGGGGCGTAAAGATGCAAGATTTAATCAAACACCATAATGCTGCGTCTACAGATATTGAGGTTGAAGTCATTGCGCCGGAAAATCCGAGCCGTCGTGATTTATTAAAGGCCGGTCTATTTGGAATAGGTGGTTTAGTGCTTGGCTTCAGCCTGCCGTCGGCGCAAAAAGCTTACGCGGCCACAGCAACGTCACCACCAAAAAAGTATCCGGTTAAAGGCTGGTTACAACTCACAGAAAATGGCGAGCTAGCGATGGTGATTCCGGTCTCGGAAATGGGGCAAGGTTCACAAACTGCCGTGGCGATGATTCTGGCAGATGAACTGGGTGCCGATTACCAGAAAATTCAGATTAGAATGCCGACCAATAATTCGCTCTACAACAACCCGATTTACGGTATGCAGATTACCGGCGGTAGTACTGCAGTACGCGCTTGGTGGCAACCGATGCGTGTGGTCGCGGCAACCTTGCGTGAGATGTTGATCTCCGCTGCCGCCAAGCAATGGCAAGTTTCTACTCAACAGTGTTCGCTTGAAAATGGTTTTGTCATGGATTCAAGCATTGCTCGCAAAGTGGCCTTACAGGATTTGATATCCGCCGCGCAAACTATCCAACCGCCGAAAAATCCGCCGCTTAAAAAAGCGGATCAATATCGTTATATCGGCAAGCCGATGCCGCGCGTCGATACTTTTGCGAAAACCGATGGCTCGGCGATTTTCGGGATGGATGTGCAGTTGCCAGATATGTTGATTGCCACAGTGGTGCAGTCACCGGTGTTTGGCGGCAAGTTACACCGCTTTGATGAGGCGGCGGCGAAATCGGTCAACGGTGTGCAAGCGGTGGTTAAAATTCCGAATGGCATTGCTGTTGTCGCGGACTCCTATTGGCAAGCGAAAAAAGGGCTAGAAAAGCTTAATCCGACTTTTACTGGTGGCGAGACAGCCGGTTTGGATACGGCAGTCATTGAAAAACGTCTGCAGTCTGGATTACAGAAAAGCGGTGAATCGGTCAAAGCAGGCAAGGTTGCAACGGATTTTGCACATGAGTACGATGCGATCTACCGCGCACCATACCTTGCGCATGCGACTATGGAACCGATGAATGCGACGGCACAGGTTACCGACGCTAAATGCGAAGTGTGGGCGCCGACCCAAAACCAAACCATGAGCGCTCAAGTGGCGGCGGATATCAGCTTGATGCAACCAAGTCAGGTGATCATTCATACGACTTATTTAGGCGGCGGTTTTGGACGCCGAGCTTATGTCGATTTTGTCGCCCAAGCGGTGACTCTGTCGATGGAGATGGGACGTCCGGTGAAAGTTATTTGGTCGCGCGAAGAAGATATGCAGCACGACTTCTATCGTCCAGCGGCAGTCTGCGGCTTCAAGGTACAAACCGATGCGCAAGGCATGCCGCTTTCTTGGCAATCGAAAGTGGTATCTGATTCGACCATGGCGGAGTTTACCAATGGTTCGGATACGATGATTGATAATGCCATGTCGGACGGTATCGCCGATCAGGAATATGGCTTAGAGAATGTTTCACTGTCGGTGGTGCGTGAAGACATGAAAATTCCGGTCGGTTTCTGGCGTTCGGTCGGTCACTCTTACAGCGGTTTCTTTATGGAAGGCATGCTTAACGAACTGGCGCTGAAAGCCAAGCGCGATCCGTTTGAATACCGTTATGCTTTGTTGAAAAAAGAGTCGAGAACCACTGGTGTACTGAATCAATTGGAAAAACTGTCCGGATGGAAAAATTCAAATGGTGCGGTCGGTAAAGGCGTGGCTGTGGTGCAAAGTTTTGGTAGCTTTGCCGGACAGGTTATCGAAGCGCGTTTACAGAACAATAAGATTGTTATCGATAAGGTGTACTGTGTGATTGACTGCGGCATTGTGGTTAATCCGGAAATCGTTAAAAGACAGATGAGTTCGGGGATTATTTTTGCATTAACGGCGGCCTTGAAAGGTAAGGTGCATTTTGCCGATGGGCGGGTGACCGAAAGCAATTTCGATAACTACCCAATGTTAACCATGCAAGAAACCCCGGAAATTATTGTTGAAATCGTTAACAGCAATGAGGCTCCGGGTGGTTATGGCGAGCCCGGCGTACCGCCGCTCGCTCCGGCATTGGCTGCAGCCGTGGGGCAACTGACCGGAAAAATTTATCGAGAATTACCCATTAAAATTTAACAGACTCTAGTATGAAAAATGTTTATTTCAAGTTCGTGTCATTACTCTTGGCACCATTAATCTTGATCGGTTGTGCCAGTCGCGAGGTGAATCCGCGTTATAGCGCGGATTTTTATCAAGACGGCACTTTTGTTAGTGCCATGGATAATCAGAATATCGGTTTTAGCGAGACGGTCAAAATAATCTGGCAGTTATTTGTGCAGGAAACAGACGGTTTGGAGCCGACGGCGGGACAAATTCCTGTTAATCAATTAACTCAAGCCGATTTGCTGAATATGCCGAATAATTCGGTGGTGCGTTTTGCTCACTCGACTTTGTTGTTTCGTCTGGACGGGCGTTTTATTTTGACCGATCCGGTGTTTTCCGAAAGAGCCTCGCCGGTGCAATTTTTTGGGCCGAAGCGTTTTCATCCTTTGCCGATTGAGTTGGAGGAAATGCCGTTTATCGACATCGTCATTTTATCGCATAACCATTACGACCATTTGGATGAAGCGACCTTAAAAGTAATGCAAAGCCGAATTGGTCATGTCTATACTAGCATCGGTCTTAAATCGCATTTGCAAGAGCTCGGTTTTAGCGACTCGCAGGTCACAGAGTTGGACTGGTGGGAGAGTATTAATGATAAGAGTTTGCAGATTTCCGCAACGCCAGCTCAGCATTTTTCTGGTCGAGGCATGTTTGATCGCAATAAAACTTTGTGGTCTTCTTGGGTGATTAAGAGCACACAGGCAAATCTGTATTTCGGAGCGGATAGTGGTTATTTCGATGGCTTTAAAGAGATTGGTAAACGTTTTGGACCTTTTGATATGACCTTCTTGGAAGATGGCGCTTATAATCAACGTTGGAGCAAAATCCATATGATGCCCGAAGAAGTCGTACAGGCACATTTGGATTTAGCCGGCAAATGGCTTTTCCCTGTGCATAACGGCAGCTTTAAACTGTCGACTCATCCTTGGCAAGAGCCGTTTGAACGTGTTGAACAAGCCGCAAAAGAACAAAATGTACAAATTGTGTTCCCCAAAATGGGCGAAATTATTTCCGTGTTGCAGCCGTTGACGGAAACCGAACGATGGTGGCAAACTTCAGAAAATTAACGTTTGCCGTCGCCGCCGGCTTTAATCAGTAATTTATCCAGTATTCGAGTTGGCAGTAAGCGTTTGAGCACGGCGAAGACTTTGGTCGGCATGGTAACGCGATAACGAATTTTGGCTTGTTTAGATTGTAGGGCGTGTAATAAATTTTTATAGACCGCTTCCGGTCCAAGAGTAAAGGGTGCTGAAGGGCCGACGGTTTCTAAGCGGTCAATCATCGCTTGATACTGGGCATGATGTGCTGAAGTAGCAGGTGTAATCCAGCGCTTAAACTGCTCGAAAGCATTCTTGCGAAAACTGGAAAGAATCGGCCCTGGTTCAATCAGGCTGATTTGAATATTGTCTTTGGCAACTTCAATTCGTAAAGTATCAGCAAACCCTTCAATTGCAAATTTTGAGGCGTTATAAGCGCCGCGGTATTGCATGGCAGCGAAGCCGAGGATCGAACTGTTGTAGACGATTTTGCCGTGGCCTTGTTGGCGCATAATCGGCACAATTCGATTGGTTAATTCCTGATTACCGAAGACATTGGTCTCAAATTGGTGCCGCATGGCTTCGCGGCTTAAGTCTTCGACCGCGCCCGGTAAGCCAAAAGCGCCGTTATTAAATAGAGCGTCAATTCGTCCGCCGCTTAAGGATAAAGCATGCTCCAGTCCTTTTTTAATCGAATCACTGTCTGCTAAGTCAATTTGAACTGCTCGAAAACCTTCTTGTTGCAGGCGTTGCACATCTTCCAGTTTGCGTGCCGAGGCGATAACCTGATAGCCGGCAGAGTGAAGCTGTTGCATGCAGTAATAACCAATCCCCGAAGAACAGCCGGTGATTAGAACAGTACTTGGCGGCAGAAGTTTTGTCGGCATAAGAAGACCCTTAGTGCTATATGCTTAATCTGTTTTCAATGCGGCTGATTTTACACAAGTTTATAGCCTTATATATGAAACTTGTGATGAAGTTTTATCGGTGTTTTTTGAGTATAAAGAATTTTTAGTTGAAATGAAAAAACCGCTTCTGGAAAGAATCCGGCAAGCGGTTTTTTAGCAGTTAAATTAGCGAGTGAGATGCTAATTATTGCTGTTGTTCCTGCTGAGCAGCGGCAACGTCTTTGTGAACTTGTTCCATATCTAAGTCACGTAGTTGTTTAATGCCTTCTTCCAGAGCGTTTCCTGGAATCGCGCCAGGATTAGAGAAGACCACTACCTTTTCACGCATAAACACCAAAGTTGGAATTGAACGAACTTGGAACATCGCCGCTAGTTGCTCTTCCTCTTCAACGTTTACTTTGCAGAATTTGATGTCTGGGTGTTTTTCAGAAATCTCAGTGAAAGTCGGAGCGAACTGCTTACAAGGACCACACCATTCAGCCCAGAAGTCAAAAATCACAATTTCATTGTCGTTGATCATGTCGTCAAATTGATCGGTTTTTAGGTCGATAACGGCCATAATGGTTCCTTTCTAACTTTTGTAAAAACTCAGGCGCCATTGTAACAACTGAAAAAACGCCTGTGAGTATAAATTCCGCTGAATTTAGTCGACTTTAGGGTTGCCGCCTTCAGTTAGTAATGCCGGGTTTAGGTACTGTTTCAGCGTCGCTTCATCCATGTCGGTCATTTCCAAAGCCACTTCTAAAACCGGACGACCGGATGCGTAAGCTTCTTTCGCAATTGCGGCGCCTTTTTCATAGCCAACGACTGTGTTCAAGGCGGTCACTAGAATCGGGTTAACTTCCAATGCATTAAGAATATTTTTCTCGTTAACGGTAAAGCCTTTAATAGCTAAATCCGCTAGCTGAGTTGACGCATTAGCGGCGATTTCCAAACTTTGTAGAAGGTTCAAGGCGATCATCGGTAACATTACGTTTAACTGGAAGTTGCCCGCTTGTGCACCGACAGTAATAGCGGTGTGATTCCCCATAATTTGGGCGGCAACCATACAAACTGATTCAGGAATAACCGGATTTACTTTACCTGGCATAATTGAGCTACCTGGTTGCAAAGCAGGAAGTTGAATTTCACCAAGACCGGCTAGCGGGCCTGAATTCATCCAACGTAGGTCGTTAGCGATTTTCATTAGGCTCGCTGCCAATACATTTAGCTGGCCGCTTAATTCTAAAGCAGTATCTTGCGAGCTTAGACCGATAAATAGGTTGCCCATCGGTTCAAAATGCATCGCCGTAATAGTGGCAAGGTTGGCGCAGGTCAAAGGTCCAAATTGCGGATCGGCATTAATACCTGTGCCTACTGCGGTGCCGCCAATTGGCAGTTTCTGAATGCGTTTCTGGGTGTCTTGCAGACGAGCAATATTATCTTCCAGTTGAGCACGCCATGCACGGAGCTCTTGGCTCATACGCACCGGCATTGCATCCATTAAGTGAGTGCGGCCGGTTTTGACGACGTCTTTCAGTTCTTCTTCACGGTCTTTAATAATATCGCAAAGGTGGCGTAACGCTGGCAGTAGTTGTTCTTCCAAAGCGATGGACGCGGCAACGTGAATAGCCGTTGGAATAACGTCGTTCGAGCTTTGGCTCATGTTCAGATCGTCATTTGGGTGAACTGCCGTGCCGGTTAGCTTCTCTGCAAGCGTTGCTAAAACTTCGTTAGCATTCATATTGGTGCTGGTACCGGAACCGGTCTGGAACACATCAATCGGGAATTGTTCAAGGTATTCGCCGTGAATTACCGCTTTGGCTGCGGTCTGGATAGCTTCGGCTTTGTCATCCGACATTAACCCAAGTTCCTTATTGGCTTCTGAGCAGGCAAATTTCACATAACTCACTGCCTTAATAAAACTGTCTGGTAGTGGTGTACCGGAAATCGGAAAGTTATTAATCGCGCGTTGGGTTTGAGCTCCGTATAGTGCATCAACCGGAACTTGCAAAGTTCCCATGCTGTCTTGAACTTGGCGAGTTGTATTACTCATTGTTATCTCTCTCAATTCTGGAACATAAAATTGTTGGCTATTTTACGCAGGTGCGCCCAAAAAAACGAGTGGCACATCCCTTTATTAGTTTTATGTATAGATATTAATTAAAGTTATCGATAAATCACTGAATCCATAATGTTTATGGTGTTATAATTACGAAACCTTAGAGCAATTTAGCTGAGTAAAGGTTTTTCTTGAATTTGTCCCGATTAACGCCATTTCTTTTTGGTACCTCCTTGGTGTATTCAATTGATTACCTTGAATATTCTCGGCTTAGCTGAAAACTTGAACAAAATCAGCTTTTAAAGCAAAACTTTGATCAAAATTGAACAATACTTGTTAATTTGGTTAAACTTAACCAAAATTCAGTAATAAATAAATATAAATGCGTAGCTTTGTCTTGAATAGGACATCACTGCAAAATTAAAGAGAATTTTTCATGTCAGAAAAAATCACGATTGTATTAGCAGAAGATCACTCATTGGTTAGAGCGGGTTTTAAATCCATTCTGGATGCTCACGAAGATATGGAAGTGGTAGGTGAAGCTGAAGATGGTCTGGAGTGTCTGGAGTTAGTTCGCAGTAAGTCGCCGAATATCTTATTACTTGATCTTTCAATGCCAAAATTAAGTGGTATGAATGTTATCAATCATATTAAGAAACGTTATACCGATACTAAAGTCATTGTATTGACGGCTGCGGAAACGCTGAGTGTTTGGAAAGATGTTTTGGATTTAGGTGTTGGCGGTTTGTCGATGAAATCGGTTTCACCAAAAGAGTTGACTAACGGTATTCGCGAAGTACACAACGGTGGTAGCTTTATTCATTCGGAAATCCAGCCTTCATTGGAAGCGGCAGACGGTTTGAAGAACCGCCGCTTATCGGTGCGTGAAAAACAGGTGGTTAAGTTGGTTGCTGAAGGGCATAAGACTAAAGAAATTGCTGAAATGCTGGAAATTTCCGATCGTACTGTTTCTAAACACCGTGAAAACTTAATGTCTAAGTTGGGTATTGATTCGACTGCCGAACTAACTAAGTACGCCAATGAATCCGGCCTTACTCGTGTCGGTTTGGAAGAGATTGAATAATCAATATTTGATTTCTGCTAAAAACGCAAAAGCCCGAATTTAGATTCGGGCTTTTGCGTTTTTTGGTTTGTTTTCTTAGGGAAACACAGAATAAGTCCCCATTGACTTCAGCGAGGAGTTTGAGGAGATAAATTCTAGGCAGCGTTTGAGAAGCATAGCCTTAGCTATGGTTGAGAACGCTAACAACGAAGTGACTCTTCAAAACCTCGCCCAAACGAAGAACTCGACGCCCGAAGGGGTAAGTCGAGACAGGGGCTTTGTAAAATTTATCTAAGCGGTGTTGTCTGTTTTTTGGCAGGTCTTGACATGACTGCAAACAGACGCCTTGCTTAGCCTAAATTTTACTTTGCCTGAAGTCATTTGGACTTGTTCTGCGTTTCCTTAGCTATTGCTTTGTTCGTTATTGTCAGCTGCCGCTTCTACTCCACCTTCAGTTGATACATTTTCAGCATCAGAAGATTCTGGGTCATTCGTTATTCCGAGATATTCATTTTTAAAGCCTTGTAATCCTTCTTGAACCAAACTGTAAGTTTGGTCAATGGTGCTTTCTATATCTTCCGATAAAACACTCATATCGCCTAAGAACCCTTTGGCTTGCGAGAAACCGTCACTGATACCTTGACCAATAACATCTAAGAAACGATTGATTAACTCTTCACCTTGCAATTCAGGATGAGCATTTTGAAAACCGCTTAAAAATGCTGTCGTGCCTTGTACTATGCGTTGCGCAGTGTTTTCCGGGCTCCAGTATTCCATGCCTCCTTGTGACGTCAATGCTTCGTTGCTGACTGGGTCGTCGGCTGATTCATCCAAGCCTAGGTCAATGCGCAGTTGCTTGTTAATTTCTTCGATTGCGCTTTGAAATGAAATCTGCAAACTTGATTGGGTTGAAACTTCACCATTACCAAAAAGGTTGGCCACGATATTCGCTTGCTGTTCAAATTTGATTGCTGCCGGATTCGAGGCAACTCTTTGACGCGCTTGTTCTGATGCTTGCTCAGGTAAGGTTAGTGTTTTGTCGATTCCACGGCCTCGATTTTCTTGAGCGCTGTCTGCACTTTTTTGATAGGCATTGAGAGCCCCAAATGTTTTGATGTCCATATTGTGCTCCTCAAGTTGTTTTATACAACTTTAGTGTACTGGGTTTTGATGGTGACTGCTTGAGCAGGAATAATTCGCTTTGCTAGATATTGTTGTTAACGGCAATTAATTGAAATACTTAAGAAAAAGAGTGAGTTTTTTAGAAAAAAGTTTTCGACCAATCTGTTGATTGGACAGCAAGATTGGCTAAAAACTGGTATCATTCGCGCAAAATTTTGAATGCGTCATAACGTATTAAGTTAAGGAATTGAATAAGATGGAATTAAATCCGGTATATAACAGAATTAAAGATTACCAAGAGCGTACCGAAGTGCTTAGGGGGTATCTTTGACTATGATGTCAAAGCTGAGCGTTTAGAAGAAGTTAATATGGAGCTTGAGGATCCGAATGTATGGAATGATCCGGAAAAAGCTCAAAACCTAGGTAAAGAAAAATCTCAACTAGATAATATCGTCGCCACCATTAAAGATTTGGAAGAGGGCTGTGAAGGGGCCAATGAGCTTTTGGAACTGGCAGAAATGGAAGAAGACCAAGAAATGGTCGATGATGTTATTGAAGAGTGTGATCGTCTTGGTACATTGATTGATAAATTGGAATTCCAGCGCATGTTCAGTGGCGATATGGATGCCAACAACTGCTATTTGGAAATTCAATCGGGTTCGGGAGGAACTGAAGCGCAAGATTGGGCCAATATGTTATTGCGTATGTATCTGCGTTGGGCGGATTCACATGGTTTTAAAGCGGAAATTGTGGAAATTACTGCTGGCGATGTCGCCGGTATCAAAGGGGCAACCGTTCATATTAAAGGCGATTACGCTTATGGCTGGGCGCGTACGGAAACAGGAGTTCACCGTTTAGTTCGTAAGTCGCCGTTTGATTCGAATGCCAAGCGCCATACCTCATTCTCATCGGTTTTCATCTCACCGGAGATTGATGACAGTTTTGAGATTGATATTAATCCGGCAGATTTACGTATCGATGTGTACCGCGCATCCGGTGCCGGTGGTCAGCACGTTAACAAAACCGAATCTGCGGTACGTATTACTCACTTGCCGACCAACACAGTAACGCAATGTCAGAATGGTCGCTCTCAACACCAAAACAAAGCGGAAGCGATGAAGCAGTTGCGTGCAAAGCTGTACGAATTGGAAATGTTGCAGCGAAATGCTGAGAAGCAAGCCTTAGAAGACTCTAAGTCGGATATCGGTTGGGGCAGTCAAATCCGCTCTTATGTTTTAGATTCAGGACGTATTAAAGATTTGCGTACCAGTGTTGAAACCGGAAACTGCTCAGCGGTTCTAGACGGTGCCTTAGACCAGTTTATTGAAGCCAGTTTGAAAGCCGGATTGTAAGAACTAAGGTAGCGAAGCGCGCGCAAACATCGTAAAATAGCGCGCATTATTGAATTTCAAATTTTTATGACTGCGAGGGCGGGCAGCCCAAGCGGTCTTTTATTTTTAAGCGAGTTTATTAGATGTCTGATAACCAAAACAACGTACCAGAAGTTGACGAAAATAAAATCATTGCCGAGCGCCGTGCAAAGTTAGCTGCGCTCCGCGAAGGTGGTCACTCTTATCCTAACCACTTCCGTCGTGAAAATGATGCCGCCGACTTACAAGTTCAGTATGGCGAACTTGACAAGGAAGCCATGGCAGAAGCAGAGCCGGTACGTGTTAAGGTTGCAGGTCGTATGATGTTACGCCGCATTATGGGTAAAGCCAGTTTTGCGACGATTCAAGATCACTCGGGTCGCATCCAAATTTATGTAACCCGTGATGAGTTGCCGGAAGGTTTCTATAACTCGCAATTCAAAAAATGGGATTTGGGTGACATCGTCGGTGCAGAAGGTTATTTGTTTAAAACCAATACCGGCGAGCTATCGATCCACGTTGAAAACATCGAATTGATTACAAAATCAATTCGTCCTTTACCGGATAAATTCCACGGTCTGCAAGATCAAGAAGTGCGTTACCGTCAGCGTTATGTTGATTTGATTGTTAACGAAGAGAGTCGTGCGACTTTCATGCTACGTTCAAGAATCGTGCAGCACGTTCGTGATTTCCTTATTCGTAAAAACTTTATGGAAGTGGAAACCCCGATGATGCACGTGATTCCGGGTGGAGCAACGGCTAAGCCTTTCGCAACGCACCATAATGCGCTTGATATGCCGCTGTTCCTTCGTATTGCACCGGAACTTTATCTTAAGCGTTTGGTTGTCGGTGGTTTTGAGCGTGTTTTCGAAATCAACCGTTCTTTCCGTAACGAAGGTCTGTCAACGCGCCACAACCCGGAATTCACTATGGTTGAATTTTACGCAGCGTATACTGATTATCACCAGCTAATGGATTACACTGAAGAGCTTCTAAAAGAGCTTGCTGAGTTGGCCGTTGGATCAACTAAGGTTCCTTACCAAGGGCAAGAGTTTGACTTTGGTAAGCCGTTCGCTCGTTTGACAATGAAACAAGCGATCATGCAGTACAACGAAGGTGTGACTTCAGAACAGTTGTCTGATTTTGATTCGGCGAAAGCGCTGGCGCAGTCGTTGAATATCAAGATCGATGACGGTTACGGTCTAGGTAAGATTCTGACTGAAATCTTTGAAGAGACTGCGGAGCACAAGTTAATGAATCCAACCTTCATTACCGAATATCCGGCAGAAGTCTCTCCTCTGGCGCGTCGTAATGACGAAGACTCATTCATCACAGACCGTTTTGAGTTATTTATTGGTGGTCGTGAGCTAGCAAACGGCTTTAACGAGTTGAATGATGCGGAAGACCAAGCGGACCGTTTCAAGGCGCAGGTCGCAGCGAAAGATGCCGGTGATGATGAAGCGATGCATTATGATGATGACTACATCACCGCGCTTGAGCATGGTATGCCGCCTACCGCTGGTGAAGGGATTGGTATCGACCGTTTAGTGATGTTGTTCACTGATTCAGCATCTATCCGTGATGTTTTACTTTTCCCGCACATGCGTCAGCAGTAAAACGTTACATTACGATGCCTTACGAGAACCCCGTTTTTACGGGGTTTTTGGTTATTAATTCTTTAGAAAACTTGGCTTTTTTCAGCTAAGCCGTTGCTAATAACTCTCTATAGAAGTCGGAAACTTGTTGTAGAGGCATCGGTTTAGCAAAGAAATAGCCTTGGCCGATTTCACAGCCCATTTTCTGTAACCAGTCAGCGGTTAGCTCATCTTCAATACCTTCGGCAACGACTTCCATATTCAGTTCTTGAGCCATCTCCAGAATTTTGCGCACCAGAACAACGGATTTACCTTTTTCACTAATTGATTTGACAAAGGTGCGGTCAATTTTCAATTCGCTAGCCGGCAAGCGTTTGATTTGGTCTAGCATGGCATAGCCTGTGCCGTAGTCGTCGATAGAAATTTTGAAGCCTTTAAGGCGTAAGCGGCTAATGACGTCCAAACCAAAGCGCATGTTTTCTACCGCTTGGGTTTCAGTGACTTCAAAGTTGATTTGTTGTTTGGGAATGTTGTATTTGTCGGCTAAACGACTTACATAATCGGGGAATTCAAGGTCGCTTAAGTCATGTCCGGAAATATTCAGCGAGAGGCTAATGCCTGAGTGCGTGGCACTGGTTAGAGTTGCAAACTCCTGAAAAGCTAATTGCACAACTTGTTGAGTTAAAGGGTGAATAAGTTGATTATTTTCTGCTAGTTGAATGAATTGGTCAGGGTAGATAATCTTATTGTCGATTTGCAGACGGCATAAGGCTTCAAAGCCAACCAATTGCAGAGTTTTTAAATCGAATTGCGGTTGGTAGAACAGTTGTAATTTTTTGTTATTTAAGGCATTTCGCAACTCTCCAAGGCTAAAAGGAATCGCTGCGATAGAGGTTTTATCGGCTTTGCTGCGAGAATATTCAGAGTAGAGTTGGATAATTTCAATAACTTGCTTAGGACGAAAAGGTTTGTTCAAATGTCCGAGTACTCGTAGATGCGACTCGCAGGCGAGATCTTTGGCTGTATTTAAAACATTTGTGTCCATTCCCGACATCAGCACGACTTGGATTTGCGGTGCTTTTTCACTCAGCAGACGCATTACTTCAATTCCGTCCATATTGGGCATCATTAAATCAAGAAACATCACATCATAATGCGACAGGTCTAGGTTATGAAGTTGCAGAGGGTCGTGAATTTTCTCTTTTGTCGGTAGGTTCATAAAGTCGAGACTGGAGGCGATGATTTCGGTGATCGCTGATTCATCATCCAAGATGAGAACTCGGGGTAATTTCTGATTTGGCATAGGTCACCTACCTGCTAAAAAGGAATCTGCTAGGATGCCCATACAAAGTTCTTGTAAGCCACAAGGTATTTTGTAAAGTCTTGATTAAGATAACAAATTTAGGAAAAAATCCAATTGCTGGCATTAATTATTAGCTGAGTAATGTTACTCAGTACCTATCGTTTATGCTATGACTTGTTTGGTAAATGCTCATCAATAAATTCAAGTAGTGCCATTTTTCGATAAGGTTTTTTCAGAATATTAATTGGTTGTTCTGTTTTGTAATTATGTTGTAAGGCCTCTTCGGGGAAGCCGGATGCAAAAATGACGGGTATGTTCGGATAGAGTTTATGAATTTGCTGTGCCATCTGTAAGCCATTTTGTTCAGGCATAATGACATCGCTAAAAACCAAATCAATTTTATCTCCGTGATTTTCGATTTCATGAAGGGCGTTCTGGGAACTGTTCGTGCTAATGACTCTGTAACCGGCACTTTGTAAATATTCTTCAGCCAAATGCATTAATTCGTATTCATCATCGACAATTAAAATTTGATAGTTTTGATTTTCTCCTCGAAAGACGTCTTCGTTATCTGCAATCGATTGAATCATTTCAGGTGATTCCGACTGAACTTGTTGGGCATCGTCAATGGCAGGTAGGTAGAGTTTAAAACTGGTGCCGATGCCGAGTTCAGAATAAATTTTGACTTGCCCGCCACTTTGTTTCATAAAACCGTAAACCATGGACAAACCTAGACCGGTTCCTTTTCCGACTGGTTTAGTCGTGAAGAAAGGCTCGAAAATTTTTTCTTGTCGATCTTTGGGAATTCCCGTTCCGGTATCGGTAATACTTAGCAAGGCATATCTGCCATCCTGTAATCCTTCGCCAAGAAAACTTTGTGAGTCTTCAACAAGGCACTCTTCGGCTTTAATAAATATATCGCCGCCTTCCGGCATGGCGTCATTGGCATTGACCGCCAAATTGATTAACGCGGTTTGCAATTCCATTGGATCGGCTTTGATCAGTGGTAGCTGTTCGGCTATCTCTAAGTGCAGTTTAATGTCTTTATTAATAACCCTTTGGATCATGTCCTGTTCTTTCTCTAGTAACGATCTTAAATCGATTAACTCGGGCGTTAAGGTTTGCTTGCGAGCGAAAGAAAGTAGACGCTTGGTAAGGTTAGTAGCTCGTTCGGTTACTTCTTGTGCGGTATGGATGGATTTAAGGGCTTTATCCGATTTTTGTTGCTCTAAATTCATCTCAGCCAAATCTAAGTTACCGATCAGGATAGACAATAAGTTATTGAAGTCATGTGCAATACCGCCGGTCAACTTACCGATAGCATCCATTTTTTGCGCTTGGCTGAGTTGTTGTTGAATGCGTTGACGTTCGCGAATGTCACGAACAGTACAGACTACTAATTTATCTTCACCGTCAATGGCGTTCAGACTCGCTTCGATAGGGAAAATATCGCCTTGTTTGTTTTGTGCGGTTAGGCGAGCGGCATCGCTCATTAAGCGCATATGAGGATGTTGCATATAGTTGCTGCGCAAGTTAACGTGCGCTTTACGAAAGTCTTCCGGCATGAGTTGTTCGA
Organism: Thiomicrorhabdus marina; assembly: GCF_017571465.1. GTDB lineage: Bacteria > Pseudomonadota > Gammaproteobacteria > Thiomicrospirales > Thiomicrospiraceae > Thiomicrorhabdus > Thiomicrorhabdus marina. The sequence goes on from NZ_JAGETV010000005.1 coordinate 49,416, forward strand.
CAGTCAGTTCTTTGAACTCGTCATCGGAGTAGCCAAACATGTGTTCGGCGGTGATGTTGTGTTCAATAATTCTACCCTTTTGGTCAACCAGAAGGATCGCGTCGGCGGCCGAGTCAAAAATGGCACTAATGCGTTCTTCGGCGGATCTTAGTTCATGCTCCGCTTCTTCTATTTGGGTTTGATCTGTATAGATTGCACCAATGGCAAGCAGTTCATTGTCATGCTCAATGGCAAAAATTCTACCGATAAAATATTTGCTCGGCTCGCGACGGGTTTCCGGTAAATGCAGACGCATGAAGATGGTTTCCATCTGGAATAATTTGTACTGTTCTTCAGAGCTTAACTGCTGTAGAAAATTGAAGTTTTCTGCATTTACGTAAGTTGGAACTTCATCATCATTTGGTTTGGCAAAGTAGTTCATTAAACGCGGCATCAGTGACGCCGCGCCTTGGTTACTTAATAAGATTTCACCGTTTGGACTGGCAATCATAATTGCTTGCGGTGATTTTTGGATAAAGCGCAACAGCAGGTTATTGTTTTTTTCGTGTTCAAAGCGGTTACAGGCATGGCGATAAGCAAGTAAGCCGATAAAAATGGTCAGCAAAAAGTTGGCTGCCAGAATGCTGTAAATCACCGGACGAAGAGAATTATTCGAGAGAATGTAATTGGTCAGGCTTGAGGCGGTTTGCGTGCGTGCCACTAGAAAAAGCGGCGTTAGCTGGTTAACCGTTACTGTCTGCGGATTTTGTTTCTTGGTAAGACGCTGATCTAATTGAATAGCTTGTACCCAATAGCGATGGGTATTGATTTGACTGGTTTGCACGCCATTTTGTTCGGCATTGCTTAGCATTAGTGTCAGCTGGCTCTCGATTGGAGTGTTACCTTGCATCGGTTGCCATAAAGCACTTAAAGGGTTTTCACTTAGGGCACGATAACTTGAGTCGAGTAACCACATTAAAGTCGGTTGTTCCGGCAAAGGGATTCCAATCTGCTTAATGGCTTGTTGAGATTGGGAAAATTCCGCCAGTATCGGTTGCAGGCTGATTTTGGCCCAAACATAACCAATGGTTTGATTAGGGCCAGCAGAATAGGGGCTGACCATAATGATATAGGCATGGTTGCCTGGCATATTCGGCATATCACCAAATTGAACCGGAGAAATAAATAGCTGATTGTTTTGCAGTTGCTCGATTTGCGGTTGGAACTTTCGTTCCAGCTGAACGGAATCTTGCGGATGGATTTTTACTTGATCGGCGAAAATACTGACTTGGTTTTGCATCTGAGCATTAAGAATGTTGATTTCTACAAATTGAGGATGTGCTATGGCAAATTCTTGCAATTGTTTTACATGAAATGTTTGTAGTTGTTGGCTTAATAGCGATGTTAAGGGGGTAGGTCTTTGCATTGAGTCGGCAGAGAGTTGTTCGCTAAATTTTTGATGGCTTGTAGCCAGATCGCGTAATAGAAACAGATGTTTTTGTAAATGATGCAGTTTGTGTTGGACTTGAGTTTCAATAAAGCGGCTTTCTGCGGTAATCAGTTGCTGATTGCGTTGATTGCTTTGTTTAAATTCTAAATTAGCAAAATAACCGAAAATTAAAAACGAGATTAAAATTCCAAAGGAGAAGCTTAACAGGCCGATTATCAGGCTATATTGCATAGCGTTAGTCTGTTTCATGATTTTCTCCATTAATCTGCATCTTGAGACACATTAATGAATTTGCTGTTTATCTGCAATCGGTAAGCCGATATTTGAAGTTGATTGAGATTGAAATTTACTTCGTGATTAAGCTGTAATAATTTTTGTCGATATTTGTGGCCTGCTTAGCGAGAGAAATAGTCTGGCTATTTCCCTCGTTTGTAAAAGCCTACTCTTCGTCTGTGATTGAGTATGGTAAAGGTTCGATAATTGCCGGTTGCCCGTTTTCGGTCGTTAAGTCACCTTCGATTGAATCCAGAGATTTTAAGGTGCCGATGGCATTACAGAGAGTGCCGCCAAAAATGGCAGGACGGCAGTTAATAATTTCCAGTTTATGGGTTTTAGCTTGCGGGTCAAGTAGCTTTAAAGTGTCGCCGGCTTGCAGATGAATTTCTTCTTCTAGGCGGATGCGTAACATACGTTTGGTGATTTTGCCGCGGTAATGGATGCGAGCGATAATCTCCTGTCCAGGAAAACAACCTTTTTTAAAGTTGATGGCATCAAATTTGTCTAGATTTAAAAATTGTGCAGTATATTGACCGCTATTCGCGGCCGTGACATTGGGTACTGCCGCGGCGATGTCAAGCAGTTGCCAGTCGTAATTATTGGTTAGATCACAGTTAACGCGCAGATTATTCCAAACGGTCTGCATCTGTTCGACCGGGCCAAATAGTGCATACTTATGGTAAGGCCCCGGTACTTTGATGATTAGCACATCTTGCATACCGTCGTCTTTCGACATCTCAGCCTCAAAGGCTTCCTTTACTTTAGTGTCTAAACGACGTTGTACGTCAAGGTCAGCAAACTCGCCGGCAAAGCCAAGCTGAATCAGGCTGTTGGAGACATTTTCCAGTTTCACGTCGGAACGCATAACAAACATCTGCAGGCGTTTCTGTATGGTCTCAGCAAGAGAACCGTCAAAACTTAAATAGAAATTGCCTTGATATTTAAAGACTAGAAAAACGGCAAGTACATTGCCTTTAGGATCACAATAAGAAGAAAGTTGCGCACGGTTTTCGTTGACTTGTTTAACATCGCTACTTAACTGCCCTTGCAGAAACGACTCTGCCTCCGAACCGGAAACTTTCAGCAACGCCTGATGAGTCAAGTTGGTTAAAACCGGCCCGTGTTTAATCAGGAAACGTTCCAGTTCGGCTTCGCCGAAAGTGCTGATTTTTCCGGTTTCGTCAAACTGAGCGTTTTGAGATTCCAAGAAGGCCAACCAAGTTGCATCCATTGCCGCTGTCGCTTGCATAAAATTTCCTTTAGACAGTTAAATTCGGGTTCGTTTCCATTTTGCGAGCAGGAATCGAAAAGTTATTTACTGCAATATAGTGGCGTTTATGACAATTTCAAGCGTTGATACACTTGATTTGAAAAAATTTGTGGTCAACAAATTGCCTGCTGATGGAAACTCTTATTGTTGGCCTAGTTTGATTTCGCTAAGATTAAAGCATTCTTAAGCAGGGGCTTGGTGCCCAGCACTGATCTATGGAGAATGGCCGTGGCCAATAAACAAGAATTTTTAACTTTTATTATCGGCCGTGAGCATTTTGCGGTTGAAATTCTTCGCGTACAAGAAATCCGCGGTTGGGAAAAGCCGAACCCTTTACCAAATGTCCCGCATTTTGTTAAAGGTGTGGTTGACCTGCGTGGCAATATTGTGCCGATTATCGATTTGCGTGAGCGTTTTCGCCTGACAGCGGAGTATAAAACCACTACGGTAGTGATTGTGGTGCACGTTATTACTTCGCAGGGGGAACGGACGGTTGGTTTGGTTGTGGATGCGGTCAGTGATGTGCAGACCTTTGACATGGATAATTTGCAACCGCCACCGGATATCTCTACTGAGGTTAGCTCGCAGTTTATTATCGGTCTAGCGAATTTGGGGTCGGATGAAGTGAAGAATGCCCAAGATAGTGCGGGGCGCTCTTTGCAAAGCAGTACTTCCGGAATGGTTGTTTTAGTGGATATTGACCGTTTGGTTAATGAAAGTCTAATTGAGCAAATTTCGGCAACAGATATGCCGGTTGGTAACGGTTAGTTCAGGCTCTAAGTGAGCTATTTTTTGGTTAGCTAAGGTATTGAATATCGTTAGCTTTTTAGTTTGCGAGGGCCTTTCGGTTTTAATATTGTCGGCTTAGCGGTTTTGCTTAAATGAGGGTAATCCAAGTTGTAATGCAGGCCGCGACTTTCCTTTCGGCGTTGTGCGCTCATCACCATCAGTTCGGCGACCATAGTTAAATTTCGTAGTTCCAATAAGTCGCTGGTAATAAAGTGTTGGCGATAGTATTCGCTGACCTCTGCTTGCAGGTTCTTAATGCGTTTGCGAGCACGTTTCAGGCGGCGGTCTGTGCGCACAATTCCGACATAATCCCACATCACTCGGCGTAACTCATCCCAGTCGTGACTGACCATGATTTTCTCTTTCGGTTCGGTGATGCCGCTGGTATCCCAAGGCTTGGCAATGTACTCATATTCGCCCATTGCAGTGAAAGAATTTTCGATGCTCTGATAAGCCATTTTGGCAAATACTAAGCCCTCGGCTAGCGAATTACTGGCAAGGCGATTAGCGCCGTGCAAACCGGTGTAAGCGGTCTCGCCGATGGCATACAGGCCTTCTAAATCGGTTTTGCCTTCAAGGTTGGCGACAATGCCGCCACAGGTGTAATGGGCTGCAGGCACGACCGGAATTTGCTGTTTGGTTATGTCGATGCCGACTTTTTTGCAACGCTGATAAATGGTCGGGAAATGTTGTTTGACAAATTTAGCCGGTTTATGCGAAATATCCAGATAAACGCAATCAATACCGTGCTTTTTCATCTCTTGGTCAATGGCACGAGCGACAATATCTCGCGGAGCTAAATCGGCTCGCTCGTCATAATCTTGCATAAAGGCGTAGCCGTTCGGCAGACGTAAAATACCGCCTTCGCCGCGCACCGCTTCGGTAATCAAAAAAGAGCGGTCTTGCGGGTGATAGAGACAGGTCGGGTGGAATTGGTTGAACTCCAGATTGGCTACGCGACAACCAGCACGCCATGCCATAGCAATACCATCTCCGGTCGAAGTATCTGGGTTGCTGGTGTAGAGATAAGCCTTGGAAGCTCCGCCGGTCGCTAAAACGGTGAAATGGGCACTAATGGCGTAAACCTGTTTCTCTTCTTTATTGAGGACATAAGCGCCCATGCAACGTTTACGTTTTTTATTGAGAATCAGGTCGATAGAAATATGTTCCGGTAATAACTCAATGTTTGGATGATTTTTCACCTGACGAATTAAGGCATTGGTAACCGATTGGCCGGTGTGGTCGGCGACATGAATCACTCGGCGATGGCTATGACCGCCTTCTTTGGTTAGATGATATGGGAAGTTTTCGGTCTTGGCGCCTTCGGTGGTGAAATTAACCCCCATCTCCACCAACTCCAGAATGGTTTCCGCTGCATGAGTTGCGACTACGGCGACCGCTTTTTCATCACATAGGCCTGCGCCGGCAATTTCGGTGTCTTTAATATGCGCATCAATGCTGTCAAAAGGATCAAGCACGCCAGCAATGCCGCCTTGTGCGTAATTGGTACTGCCTTCTTCAAGCGACGATTTGGCAAGGACGATAACCTTGTGCTCTTTTGCCAGTTTTAGGGCAATCGAGAGTCCGGCAATACCACTTCCAATGACCAATACTTCGGTGCTTTTGGAATATGGGTTTGGGCTTTCTTTGCTCATTGAAATCTCCGGCAAAAGTGGGTAACAGGGATGTTTCCTATCATAGCGATATTTTTGCCGCTTACTATAGGGCTCGCGCTTAATAATTCAAGTAATCTTGTTTAAATAGTCGGTGAAAGGGTATTCTGTAGCAAAATAACCTTTTCCATTGAATCCCTGAAGAGAAAAATGAATGGAGCAAGAAAAACCAATCAATCGTCCGAGTTCAATGTTGACTGAAACCGCTACAGTAGTCGCGCTGGAGACCGATGCAGATGAAAACCATTTTGCCTTGCTTGAGGTTCAGCCAAAAAACGGCTGTAGCGGCTGTGCCTCAAGTGGTGGCTGTGGAACATCGGCGCTCTCGCAGCTATTTGTCTCAACCCATAAAAAACCGATTAAAGTGCGAAATTACATTGGCGCGCGTGTCGGTGACCGCGTTGAGGTCTCAATGGATCAGTCACGATTGATCAAACATTCTTTTATGGCTTATGGCTTACCATTAATCGGGCTTTTACTTTTTGCTGTCCTAGCACAGAACTTGGCGCTATCACTGCTTTCCGGCGATGTTGGCTCTCAGGAAAAGGCACAGGATTTTGCAGAATTATGGGCAATTGCCGGTGCCGGATTCGGTCTTTTTTCCGGTTGGTGGATTACCCGAAAATTCTACCGTCCGGTTGTGCCGGAAATGCAAAAAATAATTACATCGGATTTTGAACAACTTTAAAAATGGACTAACTGTCCTTACAACAAAAAAGCTAGATTATTTCCAACACAAGAATCAAAAACAAAGGTGGTACGAATGAGACTTCAATTAGTTTCTAAAAACTCCTTGGTTGCTGCAATGCTGGTCTTGGCGGTGATGTTATTGCAACCTAACTTGAGTTATGCCAAGACTAATAAATACGGCCTGCCGGATTTCACAGAGTTGGCCGAACAGAATAATAAAGTGGTGGTGAATATCTCCACTATCCAAAAAAAATCTGACAAGAAGCGTCAGCAGATGCCGGAGCAATTTAAAGGCATGCCGGAAGAGTTGTTACGTCATTTCTTCGGCATTCCGCCGGAAATGTTCCAGCAGCAGCCGGACGGTCGTCAGGGTAACAAACCGCAAGTGAGTTCGCTGGGGTCAGGTTTCATTATTAGTGAAGATGGTTATATTCTGACAAATAATCATGTGGTAGAAGATGCTGATGAAATCATTGTGCGCATGCGTGACCGCAAAGAGCTGAAAGCCGAATTGATCGGGACTGATCCGCGTACCGATGTGGCATTGATTAAGATTAACGCCACCGGTCTGCCGTTTGCGAAAATTGGTACTAGCAAAGACTTGAAAGTTGGGCAGTGGGCTTTGGCGATTGGGGAGCCATTTGGTTTGGATTATACCGTGACCCACGGCATTATCTCGGCGCTGGGTCGTTCGCTACCTGAAGATACTTATGTGCCGTTTATTCAGACTGACGTACCGATTAACCCCGGTAATTCAGGTGGGCCGCTATTTAACCTAGATGGTGAAGTGGTTGGTATTAATTCGCAAATCTACTCGAAAAGCGGTGGCTCAATGGGGCTGTCATTCTCGATTCCTATTGATATCGCCATGAATGTTGCCGAGCAGTTAAAGAAAAACGGTAAGGTTGTGCGCGGTTTCTTAGGTGTGCAGATCCAAGAAGTTACTAGTGATCTTTCAGAATCGTTTGGTCTGGAAAAACCGACCGGTGCCTTAGTTGGTGAGGTTTATGATAATACCCCAGCTAAAGAGTACGGCATTCAAGCGGGCGATGTTATTTTGGAGTTTGATGGCAAGCCGATTGCGAAGTCGTCTGATCTGCCACCTGTGGTTGGTATGACGCCGATTAACAAAAAAGTTAAGGTGAAACTGATTCGCCAAGGTGAAATCAAATACATTACCGTTAAGTTGACTTCTCTGGATAAGTCCAAAGATTTAGCAATGTCTTCGAATGACGGACTTTTGAATAGTAATCAGTTGGGGGCAACCATTGAGGATTTGGATCCTGAATGGCTGAAATCGAAAGGTTTGCCGTATGGTGTGCGTGTAACTGATGTTTTCTCCGGCCCGGCTGAACAAGCGGGGGTACGTACCGGTGATGTGATTGTTACCATCGATTTCAAACCGGTGAAAAGCGTACGTGAATTTAATGAACTAATGAAAAGTTTGCCGAAAAAGCGTTCGCTTCCAGTACGTGTGATTCGCGACGGTCGTTCGGTATTCCTACCATTGGTATTGGATTAACGTTAACAAACTAAAAGCTGACCTGAAAAAGGCTTTTATCTAGTTAGACGCTATTAACGATAAATAATGTAACCAAACCGAATTTATCGTAAAATACCGCCTAACTTTTGAAAGCCTATCCATCTGGGAAAGCAGCTAAAGATGGAAACAAGCAGAGCTTGAATTGGTCATGATTCTCAAAAGGGGCATTTACGCCCCTTTTTTATTACCAACCTTTATTGTTAATCGATAAAAACCAGCCTGCCGGTGAACCTAATTTCGGAGAATAAATGTCTAGCGATTTATCATTAATTCGTAACTTTTCAATTATTGCGCATATCGACCACGGTAAGTCGACCATTGCCGACCGTTTCATTCATCTATGTGGCGGTCTGACGGATCGTGAGATGGAACAGCAGGTTCTGGATTCGATGGATATCGAGCGTGAGCGTGGTATCACCATCAAAGCGCAAAGTGTGACTTTGAACTACGACGCTGAAGACGGTAAAACCTACCAGTTAAACTTTATCGACACGCCTGGACATGTGGACTTTTCTTATGAAGTGTCGCGTTCTCTAGCGGCTTGTGAAGGTGCTCTATTGGTGGTGGATGCTTCTCAAGGTGTAGAAGCACAAACAGTCGCTAACTGTTATACCGCGATAGAACAAGGTCTGGAAGTACTGCCTGTTCTGAATAAAATCGATTTGCCGGCAGCAGATCCGGAACGCGTTATCGAAGAGATTGAAGAGATTGTCGGTATTGAAGCCGAAGAGGCGGTGCGTGCTTCTGCAAAAGCCGGTATTGGTATTAGTGAAACGCTAGAAGAAATTGTTAAGAAAATTCCTGCACCGGAAGGCGATATTGATGCGCCGCTAAAAGCCTTGATCATTGACTCGTGGTTCGATAACTATCTGGGTGTGGTTTCTTTAGTACGTGTAATTGACGGTAAGATCGGTAAAAAAACCAAAATGCGTGTCATGTCGACCAAAGAAGAATACCTTGTTGATGATGTAGGGATTTTTACTCCAAAACGCACCTCTAAGCCGTTCTTGCAAGCGGGTGAAGTGGGTTATGTTATTGCCGGTATCAAAGATATCGACGGTGCGCCGGTTGGTGATACGCTTGCGAATGCGGCAGAGCCGGAGATTGAACCGCTTGCTGGTTTTAAACCGGCACAGCCTCGCGTATTTGCCGGTTTATTCCCGATCACCTCGGAAGATTATGAAGATCTGCGTGAATCGTTGCGTAAACTGCGTCTGAACGATGCGGCCTTACATTTCGAGCCGGAAACGTCTGAAGCATTAGGTTTCGGTTTCCGTTGTGGATTCTTGGGCATGTTGCACATGGAGATTATCCAAGAGCGACTGGAGAGAGAATACAATCTTGATCTGATTACCACAGCGCCGACAGTGGTTTATGAAGTCTTGACTAAGAAGGGCGAAACGCTGCGCGTCGATAACCCGTCGGAATTGCCAGATCCGGGTATTATCGACGAGATTCGTGAACCGATTATCCAAGCCAACATTCTTGTACCGAACGAATATGTCGGGGCGGTAATGAAGCTTTGTATCGAAAAACGCGGCGTGCAGAAAGACATGCAGTATTCCGGTGGTCAGGTTTCAATAAACTACGAATTGCCGATGAATGAAGTGGTGCTGGATTTCTTCGACCGTCTTAAATCGTGTTCGCGCGGTTATGCATCGATGGACTACGAATTCAAACGCTTCCAATCGGATGATTTGGTGCGCATGGACTTCTTGGTGAATGGTGAGAAAGTTGATGCTTTAGCGGTTATCGTGCACCGTTCATTCGCGGTGCAGCGCGGTAAGATGATTATCGACAAATTGCAAAAAGTGATTCCGCGTCAGATGTTCGATGTAGCGATTCAAGCGGCGATTGGCGCGAAAGTTATTGGCCGTACCAACGTCAAGGCGCTACGTAAGAACGTTACTGCAAAATGTTATGGCGGTGACGTGTCACGTAAGAAAAAACTGTTGCAGAAACAGAAAGAAGGTAAGAAACGCATGAAGTCGATCGGTAGTGTAGAACTGCCGCAAGAAGCCTTCTTAGCGATTCTGGATACTGGAGATTCCTAATAATGAATTTTGAACTGATCTTAGTTATCGTCACCTTGGTGACCGGTGTTATCTGGTATGTTGATAAATTGGTTTGGCGTCCGGCGCGAGTAAAATCGTCAACCGGTGTTAAAGAACCGATTATCGTTGAATATGCGCGTTCGCTATTTCCGGTGTTTTTGGTTGTATTGATCCTGCGCTCGTTTATTATTGAGCCGTTCCGTATTCCATCTGGCTCTATGTACCCGACTTTGGAAATTGGTGATTTTATTGCGGTTAGCAAGTTTTCTTACGGTATTAAACTGCCGGTCGTGCAGACTAAAATCATCCCGATTGGTGAGCCTGAGCGTGGTGATGTTGTGGTATTCAAATACCCGAATGATCCAGATGTTGATTACATTAAACGTGTTGTCGGCTTGCCGGGTGATGAAGTTGCTTATCTTGGACGTACGCTGTTTATCAATGGCAAAGCGGTCGATATGAAAGCGATGGGCGTCTATCGAGGTAATGATTCCGGTGCAGTGATGAATGATGCCAAAGTGGTTGAAGAAACTTTCGATAACGGGAAGAGCCATCAGGTTCTGCATGACACTGATAAGCATGCGATTGATATGCAACCGGTGAAGGTACCGGAAGGGCATTACTTTATGGTCGGTGATAACCGTGACCACTCAAACGACAGTCGTTTCTGGGGCTTTGTGCCGGAAGAAAATCTAAAGGGTAAAGCGTTCGCTATCTGGATGAATTGGGATAATGGCGTACACTTTAACCGTATCGGTAAGGGAATCGATTAAATTATGGCTGCTAACAATCCGCCAAAACTTGATCTTGAGCGCACGGCAAAGCTAAACCAGCTTTCTAAAAAACTGGGTTATCAATATCAAGATTTGCAGTTATTACAGCGTGCTTTGACGCATAGAAGTGTGGGGTCGCGTAATAACGAACGCTTAGAATTCTTGGGTGATAGCTTAGTGAATTACATTATTGCCGATGCGCTATTTCATCAGTTTAGCAAGCTACCGGAAGGCGATATGAGCCGAGTGCGTGCGCATTTGGTAAAAGGTGATACCTTGGCGGTAATCGGGCGCGAGTACGAATTAAGCGATTATCTTGTGCTGGGGCCGGGCGAATTGAAAAGCGGTGGTTTCCGTCGTGATTCGATTATCGCCGATGCCGTGGAAGCGATTATCGCCTCGGTTTATGAGGACGGTGGTTTGGAACCGACTCGAGAATTAGTGCATCGTTTATATGAAAAACGTCTACAGGAATTAGATCCGAAAAAGGTCGGTAAAGACCCGAAAACGCGTTTGCAAGAAATGTTGCAGGCATTGAATTCGAGTTTACCGCAATACAGTATTATCAGTGTTAACGGTGCGGCGCATGCGCAGGAATTTACCGTTAGTTGTTATGTTGAAAAACTGAATACTAAATTTGAAGCGACCGCTTCAAGTCGTCGTAAAGCGGAACAGAAAGCAGCTGATACAGCGATTCAAGCGCTAGAAGAACAGCAATCTTAACGACACACCTTGTCACTTAATTGGTAGGAAAAAGTCATGAGTCAAGATCAATCAGATAAGGGTACAAGTTTGTCTTTAGAGCAAATCTTGGCACAGGCTGAACAGGACCAAAGCGTCGAAACTGACTACCAATCCGGTTTCGTGGCGGTTATCGGTCGTCCAAATGTTGGTAAATCAACCATTATGAATGAGATGCTTGGGCAGAAGTTGAGCATCACCTCGCATAAACCGCAAACTACGCGTCACCGTATCCACGGGATTCATACTACTGCCGAACATCAAATTGTTTATGTGGATACTCCTGGTATGCACCTTGGCGGTAAGAAAAGCATAAACGACTATATGAATCGCACTGCCAACAGCGCTTTTGCTGATGTAGACGTGATTTTGTTTGTAGTGGAAGCAGGGCGTTGGACCAAAGAAGATAATGCGGTTGCCAAAAAGCTGCAAAATACCGAACAGCCGATTCTGCTCATCGTAAATAAAGTTGATAAGTTTGCCAACAAAGAAGAGCTATTCCCGTTTATCGAGGAGATTGCTAAAGAAGTCGAATTTACCGCATTGGTACCAATTTCCGCTTACAAAAAAATTAATTTACCGGCGGTTGAACAGGAAATTTTAAAATTTCTGCCGAAACAGAATGCGATTTTCCCGGAAGATTATGTCACGGATCGTTCAACTCGTTTTCTTGCGGCGGAAATCATTCGCGAGAAATTGATGCGTACTTTGGGAGATGAAGTACCTTACGGCGCGACGGTCGAAATCGAACAGTTTATGTTTGATGAAGACGAGGGCCGTTGGATTATTCATGCCTTAATTCTGGTTGAGCGTCCGGGGCAAAAACAAATCGTTATCGGTAAAGGCGGTCAAGTTATTAAGAAAATCGGCACGCAAGCTCGTAAGGATCTCAATAACTTGCTGGACGCACGGGTTCACCTTGAGCTTTGGGTTAAGGTGAAAGAGAATTGGTCGGACGACGCACGTGCTTTGGCCAGTTTGGGTTACAACGATAATTACAGCTCTTAATTTTCTGCTTTCAATTCGGCGAGGCGACTGTGTATCAGCAAGTTTCCGCTTTTGTTCTGCATAGTCGTCCTTACAAAGAAACCAGTGCCTTAGTCACCTTTTTCTGCGCTGAGCGCGGTAAATTCAATGCGATTGTTCGTGGCGTTCGCGGTTCCAAAAAAGCGCATCTTAAAGCGGCTCTTCTACAACCGTTTCAAGAACTCGATTTAAGTTGGAAAGAAAAAGCGCATTCCGATTTAGTCTCTTTACAGAATATTGAAAATGGCAAGATGCGTTTGCCGCTAGAAGGGCAAAGTGCAGTCTGCGCTATGTATATCAATGAGTTAATGTATCGCTTACTCTATCCGAATGTTACCTTTGATAATCTTTACCAAGATTATGCCGATGCGCTACTGTATTTGACCCAGCTCCAACTGCAAGACGGTGAGGTACAAGGTCTCAAGCAGGCGCAAATCCTGCGTTGGTTTGAGTTACGTCTACTAAATGTGCTTGGGCACGGTTTTACCTTAGAAGAAGATTTATCCGGTCACGAAATTAAAGCAAATGAAAATTATCTGTTTTATCCTGAGTTCGGATTTGAATTGATTGAAGGTGACTGGCAGCTTTCGCATCATTCTTTTCAAGTTTCCGGTGCTTGTATCCTGTCATTGCAAGAGCTATTGATTGTTCCTGTCGAAGAGATTGAAATAGCAAAAGCATGTGCAAAGACTCTGCGCCAATTACTTAGTATCGCTCTACAGCCGTTTCTCGGTAAAAAACCGATTGCTGCCAAAACACTATTACAAAAACCTTCTGGCAAATTGAATCGAAATAACTAAACGCTATCACTTAGGTGGGTGGTGTTTGCTACAATTCACAATTCACAATTCACAATTTACTAATTTACTCAGGAAATGCATCATGAATCCGATTTATCTTGGTTTGAATATTGACCATGTCGCTACTCTTCGTCAAGCTCGTGGTACGCGTTATCCAGACCCGATTAAAGCAGCGCTAGATGCAGAAATGGCTGGTGCGGATTCGATTACTTTGCATTTGCGCGAAGATCGTCGCCATATCCAAGATGAAGATGTGTTGCGCATTGCCCAAGTTCGCCAAACCAAAGTTAATCTTGAAATGGCTGCCACCGAAGAGATGGTGCAAATCGCTTGTGCGGTCAAACCGGAAGACATCTGTTTGGTACCGGAAAAACGTGAAGAGTTGACCACAGAAGGTGGTTTAGACGTTGCCGGTCAAAAAGAATGGTTGAGCAAAGTGTGTACTCGTTTGGCAGAAGCCGGTTGTCGTGTATCTCTATTTATCGACCCGGATGAAGAACAGATTCTGGCCGCAAAAGAAGTCGGCGCACCCGTTATTGAATTACATACCGGCACCTATGCAGAGTTGGATAAACCGGCTGAAGTGGCCAAAGAGTTGGCGCGTATCAAACAGGCAACTGAGTTTGCTGTTAAACAAGGACTAGTGGTCAATGCCGGGCATGGCTTGCATTATCACAATGTACAAGCAATCGCTGCGATTAAGGAGATTGAGGAACTGAACATTGGTCATGCAATTATTGCGCAAGCGGTATATTCAGGTCTGCCGGACGCAGTGCGTGAAATGAAGCGCCTGATGGTCGAAGCACGTCAACAAGCGTATCTAGGCTAAGTCCATGATAGTCGGCATCGGCACCGATATTATCGAAGTTGCGCGCATTGCCAAGTTGTATCAGCAGCAGGGGGAACGTTTCGCAAAACGGATTTTGTCGGAAAGCGAGTTAGAGGAATTGGCGCAAAAACGTTTTCCAGAAGCTTTTCTAGCCAAGCGCTGGGCGCTTAAAGAAGCGGTTGCCAAAGCTTTAGGCACTGGTATTGCACAAGGCGTCACTTTTCAGCAGATGTGCATTGCTCATCATCCGAGCGGTCAGCCGTATTTAGTTTTGAATGGCGCGGCTAAAGAACGCGCCGCTGCGATTAGTGCTGATGACTGGCATATTAGTGTCAGTGACGAAAAGCATTATTCAGTCGCCTATGTGATTGCGCAAAGCACTTAGTTAGTGCGTAAACCAAATGCCGATTTTCGGCGTTTTTATTTAATTAGCACCTTTACCCCATCATATAGTTATGAAGTATCCATTTGAAAAGCCTTTGCCGAATGCACAACAAGCGTGGCAAATCATCAGTCAGCAGGAAAAACAAAATCAACAAGCGTTAGCGTCATTGTGTTCCGAGATTGCAGAGTTTATGCAGCAGAATCTCAGTTTAATTGACCGCAAGTTAGTTCGAGATTTAAGTTATATCAGCCAATTAGCTTATTATGACAAGGGCATGTTGGTAAAAAGCGTTGCGTATAAAGCCGATAGTGATTTTGTTATGCATTTTGAATATGAGTGGATTATTTTCCAAGGCTGTATGGGCTTGCATGAAACCGGTGTGATGCAAGATAAGGTTAGTTTCAGCGTGGATAAAGAAGGCAATTTGCTTTTTGATTTAACGGCTTTTGAAACGCTTTCTACTGCCGGCGAACTTTAATATACAAATTTTGCTCGTCCCTAAGCGATTGGAAATTCCGAATTAGGAGTTAGGCTGTGTTGCAATTATTTTAATGGGGCAAGTGAATTCTAGAGTTGAAAATTGATGTTTTTTGACTCTAGATTTATTAATTTCAAAATTTGGTAGTTGGTTGGAAAAGTGTTAAACACCGTCGAAGTTAAATGAGCTCTCATTCCATATTTTACCGTTATTCAGAAAACTGACGCAGCGGGTCCTGTTTTTGGCCAAGAATTCGCTGTACTTTCAAGCAATATAAATCTGATGTGAAATAAATCGTATGGTACTGGTAAATAAATCGGCTTAAATCTGGCTTCAACGACGTACAATTAAGCCCAAGATCAGGATGTTGAGCTAATGTATTAAGGGCGTTTGATATGCCTAAATAGTATTTTTCGGCCTGAACCAATCCAAAATTATTAATCGTATATCTGGCAATATTTTCAAGGTCTTTTTCAGCTTCTTTCGTAAGTATAATTTCTCGCACCAAGAATTAGCCTTTCATGCTCGATACCACCGAATCCCAAACCATCTTCGGCGTTTTTTCACTCAAACCAGATTTCTCCGCATCATCAATCATCTGACTTAGCTCAGCCTCTGCTTCATTACGCAACATTTCTTTTCGCAATAAACTACGAATACATTCTGAATCATTTCCGAAGTGACCAAGTTCAACCTGACTTTTAATCCAACTATCTTGCTGATCGGTCAATGTAATGGTTTTTCTATGCATCGCTAGACTCCTAAAAACGAGTGTATGATTATATCATACACATGATTCGGGTGAAATAATCTTACCCAAATGGGTATGTTTGAAATCGCCTCAAAGGTCTTTTGCATTTTTCCAAATTAAACAGATTTTGAAATTCCAACCTCAGAATTCACAGCTTCATTTGCTCAATATCATTCACGAGTTTACGTTCTTCTAAGCTTAGCTCTGAATAAATTTTTAGTGAGCCTTTATTTTGATGTTTGGCGTGATAGAGAGCCGTATCGGCCATTTTGATTAATTGGTCTATTTCACCTGAGTCGTTTGGATAGCAGGCACAGCCAATGGTTGCACCAATTTTAAAGGTGTGACCTTTCGCATTCATTGGGTTTTTAAAGATAGACATGAGTTTATTACCAAATATTGCTTTCTTTTTTGGATCGTCTAAATTACAGGCCAAAACCATAATTTCATCGCCACCTAAACGGATGACCATATCACTATTCTTGCGGATAACGCCTCTAAGTCGATTAGCGACAATTTTTAGCACTTCATCGCCAACATCGTGTCCGAAGTTGTCATTGACAGGTTTAAAGTGGTCTAAGTCAATATAGTAAACGCAACAACATTTATCGCTTTTATTCGCCTCAGAGAGCTTTAATGGCAGTTCCTGGTCAAGTGCCATACGGTTATATAGGCCTGTCAAAGGATCGTGATTGGCTAGAAATTTATTGCGGTTAACAAGTTTATGTTGCTCGTATTGATAGCGTGCCAGTAGAAAGGAAACTAAAACCGAGCCAATGGCTAATATCAAAAGATAAAGCAGATTGTCTTGGACGGTTTGATTGGTCTGGGCGTGATAGTCATCTTGGGGCAGATGCGAAACGAGAATCCAAGTGGCGTTTTGATGTCCTACTGTTGATATAAGTTTATGTAAATTATGCGGTTCTTTCTTATCAGAGGGATTCAGTGGGTCAAATTTTTCGAAAGTATAAAGTCCATCCTTATTTTCGTACTGACCGGCATTGTTTTCTGACATGGCTTGCCAGACATCGGGATATAAAACCTTATAGGTCAAGTCCTTCTTGTGCGAGAACATAAAGCCCCATTCCAATTTAGGGTCACTTGCTTTTAACCAATAACCGTCTTGATTTAGCAACATTAATTTAGCCTTCTCACTGAGAATCTGGTGGCCGTGTTCTAATGTTTTTAGAAGGTATTTGCCTTCGTAATTAATGATAAGCATGCCGTTTGGTTGATGGTTTGCATCAAATAGCCGTTTGCCGAGACGAATCATCGGGCGATAGGGTTCTTCGATAACTTTGTGCTCGATATTCAAGTCGAACGGCGAAATATAGATTTGTTCTGCTTTTAGCTGTTTGATGTCTTCGACATAGTATCGATGTTGCTTTTTCTGCAGTTCATGGTCAGGAACAACATAGACCTGCCCTTGGTTGTAGTTGACGCGGATAAGTTCATTGCCGTCATTATCCAGATAGCGAATTTGGTTATAGCGATGACGCATTTCGGCAAATTTTTGGTAGATAAGCTGTAACTCTCGCTTCACTTTGTCATTGTTTTTGTCGTTTTGCATCTGCGGTAAGCTAGAGAGAATGTTTAAATCCGCTAATACTGAATTATATTCATTAGCAATATCGTGTTGATAAAGTTCTAAAGAGTTGAGTTCTTGGGTTTGGTAATTTGCAAATTCCAGTTTGCTCTGTCCAAGGTACCAGCTTAAGAAAAGGGCGATGACCGTTGCACTAATTAACAAAAAAATGCCGATAAAAAGCAGTATTTGCTCTTTTAAATTTACTGTACTGTTCTGTTTTTTTAAGATTGACATGCACAAGCCCTAGGCAAAGAAACGATGAAATGTGATTAGCAGAAATAGTCAAAAGCTATCATAGCAGTATTAGAATTAATGTAATTAAGTAAAAAGACTTATTTTTTAGGCTTCTATACAAAAGTTAATTTATGTTAAAACTGTTCACTTTTATTCCGATGTTATGGCATTCAGATTGATAACCAATACTGCTATTCTGCGTTTTCCTAAGGAAACACAGAATAAGTCCCCATTGACTTCAGCGAGGAGTTTGAAGAGATAAATTCTAGGCAGCGGTTGAGAAGCATAGCCTTAGCTATGGTTGAGAACGCTAACAACGAAGTTACTCTTCAAGGCCTCGCCCAAACGAAGAACTCGCGCCCTAAGGGGTAAGTCGAGAAACGAAGAACTCGACGCCTGAAGGGGTAAGTCGAGACAGGGGCTTTGTAAAATTTTACTTTGCCTAAAGTCATTTGGACTTGTTCTGCGTTTTCCTAAAGCCTGCTTGTTGCTACAATGGCGATTCTGAAAATTGCTAATAATCCTATAAGATGCCACTGAGTTTTTTACTATTTCCATTTCTTGCTATTTTAGGTGCCATATTTGGCGCCTTAGCACCGGAATTTTTCGCTAACTTAAAACCTTGGATTGTTCCGTTATTAGTTGCCATTATGTTTGCCATGGGGCTAACGCTTGCTTTGAAAGATTTTCACCAAGTTTGGCAAGCACGCAAATTGGCTTTATCGGCCGTGCTTCTGCAATTTACATGGATGCCTTTGCTCGCATTTTTGCTTGCATGGAGTTTTAACCTACCCGAAGAGTGGATGATTGGCATGGTTTTGGTAGGTGCGACAGCCGGTGGAACGGCATCCAATGTTATGACCTATCTGGCTGGTGGTAATGTGGCTTTGTCAGTGTCTATGACTATTTTATCGACTCTATTGGCGGTGTTGTTAATGCCGTGGTTAACTTGGGTTTATCTACAAAATTCAGTCGATGTACCGGCTGGTTCAATGTTGCTAATGTTGATAAAAATTGTTCTGGTACCGATATTTCTGGGAATGTTGGTGCGTCGTTTTGTGACTGAGCAAGTGATTGCAATTAGTGGTTGGTTACCGCATATAGCAACTTGGGCAATTGCTTTGATTATTGCTATAGTGGTGGCACTAAATCAGAATAACGTTGCTGCGCTTAGTCTCTTATTGGTTTTGGCCGTTATTTTGCATAATTTAGGCGGCTTGTTAGCCGGTTATGGCTTGAGCCGTTGGATGGGGTACGATTCGGTTGTTTCCAGAACGGTGGCAATTGAAGTAGCTATGCAGAATTCAGGCTTGAGTGTGGCGTTGGCACTAAAATACTTTACTGCTGCCAGTGCATTACCGGGGGCGATTTTTAGCCTTTGGCACAATTTATCCGGGATGTTGTTTGCGGCATATTGGCAACGCAAAGACAAACGCTAGAAAAAACGGGCTCAAATAACGAGGTGTGAAATTGATTCAGCTAAGCGTATTTAACAAGGAATGTAATTTAAGGTTGGTTCGCTATTTTGTTGCGATCACCTTTGCTCTTACTATGGGAACAAGCTCTCTAGCGTTCGCACAGCAGGAATCCTTGCAAAAAAGCCAAGACATGCTTGCGCTAAAAGCATTTCCAAAGGCCGATGTGCCAACCGAAAACAGCGAAGATCCGCAAGCGGTTTTGCATTCCAATCTGGTGAAATCGGCGCTGTTGAATGATGCCTTCGGCAAACGTTGTCGAGGACGAAGTGTCGCTAAATATTTCAATCAGGTCAATCGACTTTTTATTACTAAATATTCAGTCAGCGCGAATAACTATATCGAAACGTATATTGCGCCCGATTATCGCGACTATAAAGTGGATTTCGAACACCTTTTTAGCCGCTCACTGGCGCAGAAAGGCGGCTGTTCCAAAGCTAAAGATGTGCAGTGGGATGAGCAGATGTTGCAAGAGTTCAAACAGCTGTTTAGCGAGGCGGAAGCATCTAATTGGTATCCGACTATCGAACGCTATTAATCCTTTTTATTTGCCGGTTTCGTATTCGATATTAATCACATACCAGCTTTTCTTACCGGCCGGAACCGGCACAATGACTTCGTCATCCACTTCCTTTTTCAGACAGGCGCGCGCCATTGGGGAATCGACTGAAATATAATTTTCTTGACCATAGATTTCTTCCGGCCCGACAATCCGAAAACGCAGTTCATTGCCGTCAATATCTTCCAGTTCTACCCATGCGCCGAAGAAGATTTTGCCTTCTTGCTGAGGGTGGTATTCGACAATCGTGATGTTTTCGAGTGTTTTGCGAAGAAAACGCACTCGGCGGTCAATCTCGCGCAGACGTTTCTTATTGTAGATATAGTCGGCGTTTTCCGAACGATCGCCGAGACTGGCCGCCCACGAGACCACTTTGGTGACTGCTGGACGTTCTTTACGCCAAAGATAATCCAGCTCTTGTTGAAGTTTTTCAAAGCCTTGTTTGGTAATCAGTCTACTTTTCATTGCCTGCCAATTTATCTAGGAATTGCCGCTATTCTAATCTTGAAGTGCACCGCTATCGACTAATTTTTGCTGAATTGCTTCAGCCAGCACGCGATAACCTTGCTGGTTGAAATGCACATAATCAGATTTCAACGACGCGCGTACCATAATATCGCTGACGATCTCGTTTTCTAAAGGAATTTGATACTGCTCGGCCAGCTCTTTGTAGAAGGGCGCGCTGTCTGAAAACAGTTTCTTTTCCGGCACGCCGACCAACAAAATTTGGATGTTTTTAGCTTGCAATAGTTCAATCATGGCAGCCAAATTGGATTTGGTTTGTGAATAGGGTTTGTTTCGTAGGATGTCATTGCCGCCTTCCAATAGCACCACCAAATCAATGCGTTGTTCTGTTTTTTGCAGAAGTTTTTGTAAACGCAGCAGTCCGTCAGCGGTTTTCTCGCCGGAAACACCAGCATTAATTACTTTACGCTGCGTTAATTCTGCCAATACCGCTGGATAATCCTGCTGTTTGGAAACGCCATAGCCTGCGGTCAGACTGTCACCAAAAGCTAAAATGACCGCATCATCGGGTAGTTTTGTGTGTTCAGCTTGAGAACAGCCTTGCAAGTAAAAAATTGTAAGAATGATAGGAAGGAATCTAACAAGCTTGGTGAGATGCATTCTGCTCTCCTCAGTGGGTTGAAAGACCATTATTGAAAAAAGCTTATCTTTTAGCAAATCTTGCCGATATAGATAGCACATAAAAATGACAGTCACAAGGGAAGCCGGTTAACGGTGATTTTAGGAGACTGTAATGAAGATTATCGACCAGAATTTAAGCCTTAGCGCGCAACGAGAGTTTTACCAAGAACAACAGCAATCTATTCAACAGCAACGTTTTACTAATCAGAGTGATATGAGTTCCCGCCCGAGTATTACCGTGCAGGAAGCTGTGAATAGCACTCGCTTCAATATCGGCCAAAAAGAACTTGCGGTTAATCTATCCGCTCCAATCGACGGCACTAACAATTCTGAAAGCAAATTGCCGGCGCATCTACTTAAAATGATCGAAGTAGTTGAAGCCGTGATGGAGCGTATTACCGGCGCACCTTATAAATTAAAAGTTTATGGCTATAACACAGATGCTGACGTACAGAGCGCTCAAAAAATGTCTGGGCTGAATGCTGAGAGTCGCTCAATAAATCCTATTTTCGGCAATTTTTCTACCCAAGGCATGCGCACGACGATTTCCGAACAGTTTATTGAAAGTGAAAAAATGCGTTTTTCTGCAAGTGGTTCGGTCAGCACTGCGGATGGCAGACAAATTGATTTTGCGCTTAATACCGTGCAGAGTCGTCAATTTATTAGCCAGAGTCAATTTACGCTCGAAAGCGGAGCGGTTCCACAAGATCCCTTAGTGGTCAGCTTTGGTGGTGAGCCTGCGCAACTTAGTTTGCAGTCCTTTGCAGTGGATATCGACTTGGATGGCGAGAATGAGCAGTTAAAAATGATGCAAAGCGGCAGTGGTTATTTGGTGCTGGATAAAAATGCTGATGGAGTGATTGACTCCGGAAAAGAGTTATTTGGTGCGCAAACCGGTAATGGTTTCAGTGAGCTAGCCGTTTATGACCAGGATCAAAATGGCTGGATTGATGAAAATGATCCGATATTTGCGCAGTTGCAAATTTATCATCTTGATGAAAATGGTATGCAGCGGTTAGATGGATTAATGACTTTGGACATTGGTGCGATTAGCGTGTCTTCTGTGGCCTCGGAATTTAGCCATAAGGATGAAAATAACCAAACTCAAGCGCAGGTGCGTTCTAGCAGTGTGTTTTTATTTGAAAGTTCAGGACAAGCAGGCTTGGTGCAACAGGTGGATGTGGTTGTTTAGAGGTGAAATGATTACTTCGCTGAAGTTAAGCGGGAATTGTTGTGCGCGTCTTTAGGTTAACAACTTACCGATTGCTTGAAACGCAAGCGGCAAGTTGTTGGCTGGATTAGCGATATTGTCTTAAATACAGTTTTTCGAAAATACGTTTCGCCCAATGAAATAGTCGGCATGGCGGCAATAGGGTGGTGCCTTTGTCGGTACGCTTGACAAAAACGCCGTGGCTTAGGGTATCGATAATGCAGACTAACTCGTGTTTGAATTCGATGAAGTCGCTTTGACCCTTCAGTTCTTTAGTTAGGTTTTCTGCTGCGGCTTTCGCTTGCAAGTCGGCGGCATGCGCTTGTTTGGCTTGCCAATCCGGCCCCGGAAAACTGCCGGCATCTCCGGCTACATATACCTTTTGCATGCCTTGCACTTGAGCAAACATATTGGCGACAATCATCCCGCCTTCCGACTTCGGTAGATTGGTATCAGCGAGCCAGGCAGGACCGGTCATTCCCGGCATAAACAGAATTAAATCGGCTGCAAATTCTCCGCCTTCAGTTTTTACCAGATTCTCTTCAAAGCCGACCATTTTGTGGCCTAGCTTGGTTTCAATGCCTTTTTTCTGCATCATCTTGGTAACGTTTTGCGGAACTTTTTCGCCTAAACGTTTACCCGGTTGTGGTGCAGGATTAAAGAAAATCAGCTTAAATTTATCGCGACGACCTTGCTTACGTAATAGGGTGTCGATGCCGAATAGAAATTCAAACATCGGCCCGCCACGCATAGCAGAAGGTTCTTTCGGATTGCCACCAAAACCAATAGCAATGGTTCCACTATCCATTGCTGCTAAGCGGTCGCGTATTTTTTCTGCGGCAGCAATCCCTTCGCATGGGGTAATAGCGTGCTCGATCCCCGGCAACTTTTTGATAAAACGTCCGCCGGATGCAATGATTAAGCCGTCATTATCGTAACTGCCGTTATCGGTTAGCACTTGTCTACCATCATCCGTGATTCCAAGCACTTTAGCGGCAATATGCTTAACTCGGTTTTTGCTAAAAAAATTGTCTAGATTAATTCGCAAATCACTGCCTTGGCGCATACCGGCCGGAATCCAGATAATACTTGGTAAATACACGAATTCTGCACTAGGCGAAATCACGGTAATTTCTGCAGTAGGGTTTCGTTTCCGAAGTTGCTTGACAGCAGTAAGTGCGGCAAAACCGCTACCGAGAACAGTCAGTTTGGCATTGGCAGACATGATTAAACCTCTTTCTTTGATTGCGATAATTTAGTTGAATTATTTTAAATTAGTTTTGTTTATCACGTTATTTAAATAATTTATCAAAGTGATAAAGGACAGCTAATTACAAAGTCTTAACTGAGTCTAAAACAAAAGAAATTACGGTAGTCGCTGAGATTAGAGCGATAAAACTTTTTGTTGATTTAAAATAAGCAAAATTTGTAATTCAGGAAGCGCAAAATTGGCTGATTCAGAAACGCTTAATGTAAGTAGGCACCTTATTCTTGGTGGTGCGCGTTCGGGCAAAAGCGCCTACGCCGAGCAACTCATACAGACATGGCAAAAACAGACAGATGGCACTGGTAAAGTCTATTACTTGGCAACGGCGCCGTGTACTTTTTCAGCGGATGTTAATTCAAGTGAAAATGTTCAAGATTCTGAAGACACTGAGATGCTAGAACGTATTGCCCACCATAAACGTCGGCGTCCAGAAGAGTGGCAGACTCTCGAAGAGCCATTGTGTCTGGCGCAACGTTTAGCGGAAATTGAGGACAAGCTTGCACAACCGACACAAAGTGCGGTTTTAGTCGATTGTTTAACTTTATGGATGCTGAATATCATCGAGGCGGATTGCCGCAAGCAACAAGTTCAAGCATTACTAGATTTTTTAGAACAGACCAACTTGAAGCTAATTATGGTCAGTAATGAAGTCGGGCTTGGCGTAGTGCCGATGGGTAAATTGAGCCGTGAGTTTGTCGATGAGCTGGGACGATTGCATCAAGACGTTGCGAAACGTGTCGAGCAAGTTACCTTTGTGACTGCCGGTTTGCCAATGCGGTTAAAATAAGCCGACTTAAATGAATATCAAAAACCCTTATTAAAAACACTTAAAGGATTATCCGTGACCAGTCATTTTTTTGCTTCCGTTTGCCAACCAGATGAACAGGCTCAACATGATGCTTATGCTCGGCAGATGCAGCTGACCAAGCCGGAAGGTTCTTTGGGAATATTGGAAGAGATTGTGGTGCGCTTGGCAGGAATGCAAGCTACGGCGAATCCGAAAATTGAAAAGCCTTGGATCAGTGTATTTGCTGCAGATCACGGTATTGCCGGTGAAGGGGTTTCTGCATACCCGCAAGTAGTGACGCAAGAAATGGTTAAGAATTTCTGCAATGGTGGTGCCGCCATTAATGTATTGGCAAACTTCGCTAAGGCCGATTTTGAAGTTATCGATGTCGGTGTGATTAATGATTTGGCGCCGTTACCGCATCTTGTTAGCGCTCGCATCGCAGCCGGTACGGAAAACTTTTTGCATCAAACGGCTATGAGTCAAGAGCAAATGCTACAAGCTTTGCAGATTGGTGCCGATGCTGTTGACCGCGCTAAGAATTCTAATGCAGATTTGTTTATCTGCGGTGAGATGGGAATTGGTAACACCACTGCGGCAACGGCGATTGCAGCGGTTTTGTCCGGCAAGCCGGTGTCAGAGTTGGTCGGTGAGGGGACAGGAATCAGCTTCCGTCAGAAAAAACAGAAGGCGGAATTTATTGAACAGGCAATAATTAAGCATCAAGCGCAACTGACTTCGCCGCTGCGGGTTCTGCAAATCTTAGGTGGCTTTGAAATCGCAGCCATGACCGGTGCTTATCTGCGCGGTGCGCAAATCGGTATGCCGATGGTGGTGGATGGTTTGATTGCGTCAGTCGCTGCTTGGGTGGCGGATTTTATCGCTCGCAATGATCAGCTGGCGAATTGCGACTCGATTGAAAAAATGATGGAACTGGGCAAATATTCAATTCCGGAAACCCTGTTTTGTACTTGCGGTTCCCTGCCACGCATTACCGAATGGTGTTTCTTTGCGCATCAATCTGCTGAGCCAGCACATGAAATGATCTTAGAAGCGCTTGGCGGTACTCCGTTATTGCAGTTTGAAATGCGTTTAGGCGAAGCCTCGGGCGCCGCGTTGGTAATTCCGCTTCTGCAACAGGCATGTGCTCTGCATAATCAAATGGCGACTTTCGATAGTGCCGGCGTGTCGAATGCGGATTGATATTATTCGGCATGGTGAATGTGCCGATAATGCCTTTTTACGCGGCCAGATCGATTCGCCTTTAACTCCTTTGGGTGAACAACAGATGCGGCAAGCAATTAAAGGGCTTCCAAAAGCGGATTTGGTTTTCAGTTCGCCTGCTCAGCGTACGCTAAAGTTTGCCCAAGAAAATTTCGGGCAAGTTGACGTGCTTGAAGGTTTTCGCGAGCGAAATTTTGGCGAATGGGACGGCTTAAGTTTTCAGACCTTACAGCAACGATTTCCGCAACAATTGGATCTCTATTTACAGAATCCTTTCGCCGATATGATTCCGCAAAGCGAATCGCTTACTGATTTTCAACAACGTATTGCTACAGCATGGCAAAAGTTGTGCGAAATTGACGCGCAGCATTTACTGGTTTTCAGCCACTCAGGTGTCCAGCGAATGTTGTTGAAATCAATCTTAGGATTTCCAAATAAGTATTTGTTTAATTTGAAAATTGATTATGCGGCGAGAATGACATTTGAAGTTCAAAAAACTCAACAAGGGTATTTCACGCAGTTAGTCGAAATACGCCAGAACCAAAAAGTCAGTTAGCCTAAAAACTTTGGAACCAATGTGCATACACTAAAAGAATTCGCCTTTACTCTGATTCTCGCATTGCAGTTTTTTAGTCGTTTACCTTTGGCTATCACTGTTTACTCGACGATAAGACAAACCCAGATTTTGAATTACTTGCCGCTTGTCGGGTTGATATTTGGTTTCTTAATGGTCGGAATTTTCGCCTTAGTGATTCAGTTTATCAATCTGTTTATTGCAAGTGGTATTGCTTGGTGGCAACAGCTTGGAGTGAATGAATTCGCTTTCTTGGTGTTACTGGTTTCTGTTTGGTTAAGTGGCGCTTTGCATTTAGATGGCGTGGCGGATTCTGCCGATGCAGCGCTGGGCTCAATTAATCAACCGGAAAAAGCGTTGCAGATTATGCATGACAGTCGAATTGGAACTGGAGCGGCAGTCGCGCTAACAATGTTACTTTTAGGTAAATGGCTTTTTCTCAGCGCTATTTTTGTAAAATTGTTTAGCCCCTTGGATGATACTCTGTTTATGCAGGGGTTAGTGATGTTGATGCTGATTCCTTTCTTGGCGCGCTTAATGCCGCTTTGCTTATCTCAGGGCGCAGTAATCGCTTCCCAGACCGAGAGTCACCGAAATATGTTTACTGCAGTGAAGAGTTCGACATTACTTACTTATGTTGTTTTCTTTAGCTCTCTGGTTTTGCTGGCTTTTCTTGTAAGCCAATCACTGTTTACGGTTGTTTTCGCGGCGCTTGCTTTGTTAAGCCTCGCCGTATTGGCTTTGTGGTTACGGAGTTTTGCGAATAAATTACTAGGTGGTATTAATGGCGATATTGCCGGTCTGTCGATTGAGTTAAGTGAACTGCTCTTGTTGTTTGTTCTGCTGATGGTATTACGCGTTTTTTGAACTGCCTTGCAGTCCACCGCTATGTAGTAAAATGACTGTGGAACCTCTTTTAATTTCTTGATTTTTCAGTTTTTTCCAAAAACAGTGAAAGGCTTTGGATGTGTATATCGGGTCGAGTTGAATCGCTGTTTCTGCCGTTATCTTCGGCCAAATTGTATCGACAAAATGTGATAGTTCAGCATCGGTTTTAGCATAGCCTCCTGCATGAGAATCATGATGAAGTTGCCATGCATTCAGCGTCGGATATTGTCGGTTAGCGCTAATCCATTCTTGTATTTGCGGTAGTAGGTAGTCTGCTTTATTCAAAACGGTGACGCCATGAAGGGTTCGCTGATTTTGATAGCGACTATTTGCAACCAGTCCGGCTAGGGTGGCGCCTGTACCGACAGCGCAGAACAGATCAGTCCAATTGGCACATTGGTTTTCAATCTCAGCTGTTAGAGAAGCAAAGCCTTGCACCGCTAAATCGTTGGAGCCGCCTTCCGGTAACAGGGTAATTTGCTTATGCCGCCAAGCGTCTTGCAATTGTTGTTTTAATTCTGGATTAAGTTGCGAAGCGTAATCCGTCAGTAGTTTGTAAATAAACTGTGCTGATTGCTTTAAGAGATAATCCGCTCTGCTGACAAAGATAAATTCCATTCCCAATCGTTTGGCATTTAGTAAGGTGTGGCTCCATTTGTGCAGATTATTCGCCAATTCATTTCCGCGAATAACCGCAATGACTGGAATATTAAGTTGCTGACAAGCGGCCGCTGTTGCAGCTATGTGGTTTGAGTAAGCACCACCAAAAGTTAATAGAAATTTTTTATTATATTTAAGATGTTCTTTTAAGTTTAAGTCTAGCTTGTATAGCTTATTTCCTTGAATTTCTTTATTATTTAAGTCTTCTCTTTTAACAAAAACCCGTATTTTATGAACCTTGAATAATGGGTGTTTGATCGCTTGCAATGGCGTAGTTTGTTGTTTGAGCATGGCGGCTTTCTGTTAAAATTAGCACCGATTTGTAAACGGCATAAGCCGTAAACATAAGTGAGTTGAGAAAAATACAGAATAACTGAAAGCTCGCTAAAAAAGAACGATGGAGAATAAGATAAATGGAACAGCTTACGACCAGTTTGGATGTACTGTTTATTCTGCTTGGTGCGATTCTGGTGCTATTTATGCACGCCGGTTTTGCATTTTTGGAAGTAGGTACGGTACAGCATAAAAACCAAGTTAATGCCTTGGTAAAAATCATGAGTGACCTCGGTGTTTCGACCGTAGCGTATTTCTTTGTTGGTTACGGCATCGCCTACGGTGTTTTTCTTGGCTTTAATATTGACGGCGAGTTAACGCAGGCAATGACCGAAAAATCCGGTTATGAGTTAGTCAAGTTCTTCTTTTTGATGACTTTTGCTGCCGCAATTCCGGCAATTGTTTCTGGTGGTATTGCCGAGCGTGCACGTTTCTACCCAATTTTAGTGTCGACCTTCTTTATCGTTGCTTTTGTCTATCCGTTCTTTGAAGGCATTACTTGGAACGGAAACTTCGGTTTTCAAGCCTGGTTAGAAAACAGTTTTGGTGCCGGGTTCCATGATTTTGCCGGTTCGATTGTCGTACACGGTGTTGGCGGTTGGATTGCGCTGGCTGCAATTCTAGTGATTGGTGCGCGTCACAATCGTTATAACAGTGACGGCTCTATCCGTCATGTTTACCCGCCTTCAAGCATTCCGTTTTTGGCGCTAGGTTCTTGGATTCTGGCAGTCGGTTGGTTTGGCTTTAATGTCATGTCGGCACAAGCGGTTGAAGGGATTCAAGGGTTAGTGGCGATGAACTCGCTGATGGCGATGGTCGGTGGTATTTTGGCGGCGACTTTTGTGTCGGATAAAGACCCTGGCTTCGTTCATAATGGTCCATTGGCCGGATTGGTCGCGATTTGTGCCGGTTCCGATGTAGTGAGTCCGCTTGGCGCTTTGGTGATTGGTCTGGTGGCTGGCGCATTATTTGTAAAAGCCTTTACTTGGACTCAGAAGAATCTAAAAATTGATGATGTTTTAGGTGTTTGGCCGCTGCATGGTCTATGCGGTATGTGGGGCGCGATTGCGGTTGGTATTTTCGGTTCTACTGCATTAGGCGGCTTGGGCGGCGTTTCAATGATTTCACAAGTAATTGGTGTCTTAGCCGGGGTATCTATCGCGTTTATCGGCGGTTTTATTGTTTATTGGCTAATCAATAAATTTGCACCGATGACGATGGATGAGGAAGAACAGTATCGCGGTGCGGATTTGGTATTCCACAAAACGCACGCTAATCCGCCGAAAGATGAATTTTAGTCTTTAGTCAAGATTCATCCGACCGATTTATAAGCCCGCTTTCAAGCGGGTTTTTTAATGGATAACATGCTAGAATTTGCTTAATTAAAATGCTTATCAAATAATTTTCGTGCTTCTTTTGTATTCCTTGGCACCTATGACCTAAAGAAATTCTATGGAAAAACTTTCTGCTTCTAAGCTTTACCGCTATACCCACCTTGACCCTGAAAAATTCTCGCAACCAAATGACATCAGCGAATCATCGCGTGACAAGAATATTCTGCAATTTATGCAGCATTTTCACCCTCGTGCTTATCAGTCATTAAATTTTGGTCTGCATCTTAAGCGTAATCAAAATCATATTTTTATTATGGGCGAACCTGGTGTTGGTCGTATTGGTATGACCAAAGCGATGCTGAAGAAGATGGCGCGCAAAAAAGAGATTCCAAATGATGTGTTGTTGGTGTCGGACTTTTCCGAGCCGAATAAAACCCAATATCTGTATTTGGAAGCCGGGCAAGGACACGCTTTCAAGCAAGAAATTGAAAGCTTTATCTCTTCGTTAAAGACGCAATTGCCTATTCTTTTTGACGGCCATAGCTACCAACTACAGACACAAGAATTGGAAACCAAACTCGCCGATAAGCAGCAAGCCAAGTTACAAGAAGCTTTTGACATTGCCGAGCAGTGCAGTATAGAAATCAGCCAAAATGAAAACAGCTTCATGTTGACGGCGATGATTGATGGTAAGCCGTATCGCAGCACTGAATTGAAGAATATGGATACTTCAATTCAAAATCATTTTGAACAAGCTTTCCAAGATGTCGAAGAGGCGTTGAATTCAGCACTGACGCACTTTCCGGCGATGCAGCATGAGTTTATGGATGAAGGCAAACGTTTGAATACCAAATTTGCCAAAGACCATATGGAACCGATGTTGCAAACCTTGAAAATGGAATTTGGTAAAACCAGCGAAATCTGCAACTATCTGCAAGATTTGGAAAATGCGGTAATCAGCAAATTGCATCTGTTTTGGGATCAAAGTTCTGATCAAGTAACTGCCGATTCGGGTGCGAGTTCGGCGGCGATTACTTTAGATGAAATGATTAACGAACAGCAAGGCATGTCGCGTTTTGATGTCAATTTATTGGTCGATCATCGCGGTTTGAAACACGCCCCGATTATTTATGAGCAAAATGCTACTATGCCAAAATTATTCGGCTATGCGATTAACTCGGCAGCGGCCTCGGCGACCGATCCGGTCAGTTTAGCGATGAACCACCAAGCCGGTCTATTACAGCAGGCCAATGGTGGTTATTTGTTGCTGAATATTCAATCGGTATTGAAAGATCCAGAAATCTGGTCGCATCTGAAAGCAGCGCTTATGAGTAAACGCATCAGCTTTGAAGTGCCTTCTTCAAGTGCCGTGGTGCCATATCATCTGCCGGATTTCCCATTAAACCTGACTTTGGTATTACTTGGACAATCGACTCATTTCTATGCTTTGCAAGAATTGGATGCACAGTTTAGCCGCCTGTTTAAGGTGCAGGTCGAGTTCGAAGCGGAATTGAATCGTACTCAAGAACACGAAATGGCTCTAGCACGCCAGCTGGTATCGGAAATCGATGAATGGAATGATCTGGAAGTCGATATCAGCGCTTATGAACGTTTGATCGAGTACGCTTCACGTATGGCGGAAGACGAAAACCGTCTGTACACCAATAAAGCAATTTTGCGTGATGTTTTGGCCGAGGCGAATGCCTATGCTCGTGCCAATGACGAATTGGTGGTGAACCGAGATATTATTGAAAAAACCATTGAACAGCGCGAGTTCCATACCGGTTTGATGGAAGAGTATTACCATCGCGCTATTACCGATAAGCAGGTGTTGATTTCGACTGACGGCACTCATATTGGTATGGTAAATGGTTTGACTGTTCTGACTGTCGGCCGTCAGTCATTTGGTCAGCCGGTTAGAATTACTGCACAAGCCTCGCCGGGTGATGAAGGGGTGGTTGATATTGAGCGTGAAGTGGATATGGCAGGGCCGATTCACTCGAAAGGGATGTTGATACTGTCCGGTTATATGCGCGGCCGTTACATGAAAACCAAAGCAATGGGCTTCAGTGGTTCGATTGTTATGGAGCAGTCTTATAACGGTGTAGAAGGCGATTCGGCATCTTCGGCTGAACTATTGGCGCTGTTGTCGTCAATTGCAGAGTTACCGATGCGCCAAGATATTGCCATTACCGGTTCAATTAACCAATTTGGTGAAATTCAGCCGATTGGTGGGGTAAATGAGAAAGTCGAAGGTTTCTATAAAATCTGTTCGACGCGCGGTTTGACCGGCCATCAAGGAGTGATAATTCCGCAAGCCAATGCCAGCCACTTAATGTTGAATCAACAAGTTCGTCAATCGGTTGCCGAAGGCCAGTTCTCGATTTATACCATTAAGCATATCGATGAGGCGCTGGGTATTCTCAGTGGTAAGCAACCGGATGAAGCAAATCGATTGGTAGTGCAAGCGTTAGAAAAAATGAATGAAAAAGAGGATGACGAAGATTAACGGTTAATCTTCTAAGTTGTCTGTTTAACCCCGACTAAGTTCGGGGTTTTTTATATCTATCAGTTTATGAGTTTAGATTGATAGAACTAATTATAAAAACGTTAAGTTTATGTTTAGATAGTGAAAAGGCTTTAATTTAACGGCGTTTTTAAATTAGTTATGGTTTTTCTGTTGTTTTTCCTGGCGTTTTCGTTCACAACGTTCTTGCCAACGTTTAATGACATGCATACGCCATAAAATATGGATTGCGATATAAGAAACGCTGCCTAACACCAGCCCGACTACCGTACTTCCTAAATACAGCGGCTTCCACAATTCGCCGAGAACTTCGGTTAGCCAGTGCCAGCTTAGTTGAAAATGTAAATCTGGGTTGACGGCTTGTCCAAGAATCAAGGAACCGATTTCGTAGTTGAAATAAAAAATGGGCCCCATGGTTATCGGGTTGGAAATCCATACCAAAGCGACACTGAGTGGTAAGTTGGCGCGGAGCAAAATGGCGAATAGGGCGGCGGCAACCATTTGTGAAGGCATCGGGATAGCCATAAAAAATAGGCCGATAAAAAATGCCTTGGCTACTGAATAGCGATGTAAATGCCAGATATTGGGATTATGTAATAAGCTACCTAGCCAACCTAACCCCTTGAGATTTTTGACTTTTTCTGGATTTGGGAGATAGCGTTTTATAAGCTTTTTAGGCATGTTTCACTATTTTGTTATCGGTTGGCTTATTGCAATTACCTACTTCTATCAGTTGGAAAATCGCGTCAGTGAGAATTTTGGATGGTTTCTCGCAATCTGCTCACTGGTTATTGTTTTGTTTGCCCTAATGCATAGGAACTTACATCCTAACGCGACTTCCAGCCTTAGAGACAATCAATTATTATTGTTTCGACACAAGTTCTGGAATTTATCAGCAGGCCTTATTATAGGCTTCACTTGGGCGCTTTGGCAGAGTTTTTCGACTCAAAATCTTCCGCAAAACCTCTTTAATCAACATCTTTTATTACAAGTCAAGGTTCTGGAGTCGACAGAGCCTGAAGAATTGTCTGCTAGTGAACGTTCACGGCGTAAATTGACCTTGGCTGTCGAGCAAGTTCACTCAATGCCATGGCAAGAAAACCGGCAGCAGAGCTTGCCTCTCTTTAAAGCCGGTTGGCTCAAACCAAAAATTCAAGTATCGCTGCACGCCTTTAGCGGGCGTATGCCATTAATCAAAAATGGTGAAACTTGGTTAATGGCTGTCAAATTAAAAGCGCCTTATAGCTCGCAGAATCCTTTTAGCCGAGATTATGAAAGCTACCTTTTCCAAAGAGGCATTCAAGCCAAGGGTTATCTACCATATTATTCTGCTGAACGTTGGCAGGCAGTTCAAAAGCAGTTTAGCGAGGCAATATTAACGGTAGATGAAAGCATGTTTACCGGTAAGCACTTTTTTGCCATAAAACTGCAATCAGCAAATGTTTGGAACTGGCGGGTTTGGCGGACAGCGCTTTATCAGTATTGGCAGGAAGCTTTTGCACCAGCCTATTTTTGGCGAATCTATCAGGCTTTATTAGTCGGTGAGCGCCGTCAAATGTCGACTGAAGATTGGCAGTTACTGCAACAGACAGGCACCACGCATTTAATGGCGATTTCCGGCTTGCATCTGGCGATAATGGCTGTTTTAGGAGCGGCACTTTTCAAAGGTGTGTGGTGGCTTGGCGCTTATCGAATTGAACGGCTTAAGCAACCGATTTTTACGGCATTTGGTGCGGCTCTACTTGCCAGCGCTTACTTACTCATCTCCGGTATGGCGATTCCAACCCAGCGTGCATGGATAATGGTAATGGTGGTGTTGCTATTTATCTTTGTCAGGCGCAAGTTCCAACCGTGGAGTGCTCTGGCAATCGCCGTGTTTCTGGTGTTATTAGTTGATTCCAGAGCGGTGTTATCAAGCGGTTTTTGGTTGTCATTTCTCGCAGTAGCGTTAATTTTTATCAGTTTGCCATGGTTAAAAGGGCGTGTATGGTGGCAGCAATTGCTGATTCTACAGAGTGTCTTGACTATTGGTTTGGCACCATTGTTAGTATGGTATTTCTCGCAAGTGCCTACTTTGTCTTTTCTTGCCAATATTGTCGCTATTCCGGTAGTGAGCTTTATTATGCTGCCGCTATTATTTTTAACGGCTGTACTGGCTCTGTTATCACCAACGATTTTTAGCTGGGTTCTGCCATTGAATGAGTGGTTATGGCAACAGTTATGGGCATACTTGAATTGGCTACAAAGTCTGCAAAAAGATTTACCTTTCAATAGTCATTTTGCTGAACAGAATCTGTTTTGGCTGTTAAGCGTTTATGTCGTTCTGTTGTTTGGCGTTTTACTGTTTCGTCATTACCGAATTAAGCAGCAGGCCTTGCAAGGGTTTATCCAAGCATTAACCTTCTCGCAGCGAAAAGCCCATCTGCGTGCATGGAAAAAGGGGCGCAGAAAACTACAGGCATTGAGTTTTGCTTTTATAAGTGCTTTGTTAGTGAGTATTTTGAGTTTTCAAACATGGCAGATTCCGGAAAGAGGCAGTTTTTGGTTGACCTTGTTTGATACCGGTCAGGGCTTGGCATTAAGTGTTGAAACGGCTGGGCATCGCATGATTTACGATACAGGACCGCAATGGGGAAAACTCTCTGCGGCACAATTCTCGGTAATTCCTTATTGGCAGAATCGTGGAAACCTTGCAATTGATAAGTTGATTGTGAGCCATTCCGATAAAGATCATGCCGGAGGTTTGTCTGATTTGCTTGCGAGTTTGCCGATTAGAACGATTGTTTCCGGTCAAGCGGATAAGCTGGAGACGTCGGTAAAAATTACGCAATGTGTGCAGGGTCAAATTTGGCAGTGGGATGGTGTTCAATTTGAAATTCTGGCGCCTAAAGCGCAGGATTTAGGGCGGATTAACAACGACAATGATTTTTCTTGTGTGTTAAAAGTCACATCGTTACAAAACCCGATGCAATCGCTGCTAATTAGCGGTGACTTAGGTTCGCAAGCCGAAGCACAGCTAATTAAGGAATATGACGAGCAAAGCGAAAAATTGCAATCGGCGCTATTTATTGCCGGCCATCACGGCAGCCGGTTTTCCAGTAGTAAGGAATTTTTAGATGTGGTTGCACCGCAGATAATCCTTTTTTCAGCTGGCTATCAGAATCATTTCGGCTTTCCAAGTGACAAGGTATTACAACGTATCGCACGGCTTACAACGGCCCCGAAGTTATTTAATACTGCTTGCTCGGGTGCGCTGCATTTTAAGATCACGCCGGAAAAAATTGAATTAGTGCAACAGACTCGCAAACAACGGGCAAAATGGTATCATCAGCGCTGTCTGCATGGCATAAAGTAAAGCTTAAGGTTTTTAGTTTGATGTTAAAGGAGTGCCGGTGAGTTGGCCGACATTTTGGAATAAAAAAAATTGGCAATCAGCCTTGCTCTGGCCGTTATCAAAAGCGGTCTGTTTAGAAGCAAAACGTCGTTTACAGAAATTCAAGAAAACACCCCCGACACGAATCAGTGCCGCCAAAGTCATTGTGGTTGGTAATCTGGTCGTTGGCGGAAGTGGAAAAACGCCACTGATTATCTGGTTGGCGGAAGCTCTCAGGCAGCAAGGATTAAGCGTCGGCATTGTCAGTCGCGGCTATGGCGGACAAGCGAGTGAATTTCCGCAGTGGGTGACTGAAAATAGTAATCCTTCTGATGTTGGCGATGAACCGGTTTTATTGGCTAAGACTTTGCAAGTGCCGGTAGCGGTATCACCAAAGCGAACCGAAGCGATTGCTTTGATTGAGAAGAAGCATGCTTGCGATGTGATTATTAGCGATGACGGTCTACAGCATTTTGCTATGCAACGCGATATTGAGATTGTGGTTGTGGACGCTGAACGGCAATTTGGTAATCAACTCTGTATGCCGGCCGGACCACTGCGTGAACCTCTTGGTCGTTTGCGAGATGTCGATGCGGTGGTTGTCAATGGCGGCGGTGCTTTGCGTTTAAATGCGAAATGGCAAAAACGCTTTGCTGTAGACTTACCGCCTCGATTTGATATGCAGTTGCAGCCGACGGTGCTGAGAAATCTGTTTAATCCGCAAAGTACTTTGGCGATTGAGAGTTTTTCCGATCTTGCCGTGAATAGTATGGCCGGTATCGGTAATCCGCAGCGTTTTTTCAGTACCTTACAGCCACTGGTCGCCGCACAGAAAACCTACGCTTTTGCCGATCATCAGTCGTACTGTAAAGAAGATCTGCAAGATTTTATCGACGAAAAACCGCTGATTATGACCGCCAAAGATGCGGTAAAATGTCAGCCGCTCGCTCAGCAGATGCAGGCCAAGAATTTTTGGTCGTTAGAGGTGCAGACTCAGGTCGCACCGGAATTGCTCACGCTACTGCTACAGAAATTACAAAAGTAAATATCAAGAGAAATATATGGATCCTAAACTTCTGGAAATCTTAGTTTGCCCGGTCAGTAAAACCAAATTGATTTTTGATAAGGAAAATCAGGAGTTGATTTCAACTACTGCTAATTTAGCTTATCCAATTCGCGACGGCATTCCTATTCTATTGGAAGACGAAGCTCGTCAGATCAGCGCTGAAGAAGCGGAAAAATTCCGTAAGCAGAAGTCGTAAAAGGAAACGCATGTCATTTGTTGTGATCATTCCGGCACGTCTGCATTCAAGTCGTCTGCCGCGCAAACCGCTTATGGAAATTCATGGTAAACCGATGGTTTACTGGACATGGATGCAGGCCAAAAAATCCGGTGCTAGCCGCATTATTATCGCTACTGAATCACAGGAAGTGGCTGATGCTTGCCATGCGTTCGGAGCCGAAGTTTGTTTGACCGGCGATCATCACCAGTCCGGTACCGAGCGAATTGCCGAAGTGATTGAATTGAGTTTAATTGGCGATGAGCAGATTATTGTCAATGTGCAAGGCGATGAGCCGATGCTGCCGCCGGAGCTAATTCATCAAGTGGCGCAAGGTCTGGAAGAAAATCCAGAGATTCCGATGTCGACCCTATGCGAACCGATTACCGATTCCGCAACCTTATTTAACCCGAACGCAGTTAAAGTCAGTCGCCGACAAGACCAGATTGCCTTGACATTTTCACGTGCGCCTATGCCATGGGCTCGTGACGAATTTGCGCACAACAAAGATGAATTACCCCATCAAGCTTTAGCTTTATATCGCCGTCATATCGGTTTGTACGCTTATCGTGCCGGATTTGTTAAACGTTATGTGCAATGGCCTGAATGTCAGCTGGAACAGACCGAAAAGTTAGAACAGCTGCGGGTTTTATGGCATGGCGAATTGATTTTGGTACTGGATGCATTGATGGATGCCGGAGTTGGTGTCGACACGGCTGATGATTTGGCGCGCGTGCGCAAGTTATTGCAACCGGAATAAGTGACAAAGGCCGCTTATGCTGAAGTACATTACCTTATTGGCGATTATCTATTTTTTCTACTGGTTGATAAAGCATAAGCTCCGCCAACGGAAACTGGAGGCGCAAGGCTATAAGCTTGAACAGCAACAGGGTCTGCGTCCGGTCACTATCTTAAGTATCGTCTTAGTGGTCATATACGGTGGTTACCTGCTGTATTACCTTATCTCGGGTGGTGGTGAAGGTTAGAATTGATATTTGTTAATTCTATCTATCCATGTATTTATTTTATATTAAGCCTTTGTCCATTATTTTCTATTGGCTTCTGTGCTGATTCCGCGATAATACAGTCACTCTCCTAAACTTTTAATTTTATTTAATTTATCTAGGGCTGATTATGCAGCAACAAACAAACTTTTCGATTTTAAAAATTGTCGCACTTTTAGAGGGAACATCGCTGCTGTTGTTACTTCTGGTCGCGATGCCGATGAAATATATGCTTGGTGTTCCTGAGGCGGTCAAGATTGTTGGGCCGATACACGGTGTCCTGTTTATTGTGTTTAACCTTGTGCTGTTCAGCCATGCAATTAAAGGGCATCTTGGCTTTTTCACTACCATGACCGGATTTTTTGCATCGCTAATTCCGGTCGGGACGTTTATCTTTAAAGCAAAAATGCTAAAAGCGTAACCCGATAAAAGCTATCGCCGCGCTTGGTCGATCTGTTGACATAACGCCGGAAGGGCGTTGATAAAACGGGCGGTCGGGCGTTGATAAAGATCGTTATTCAACATGAAAATCTGCTTATTGGCAACTGCGGTTATCTGCTTATAAGTCTGCCAAGATTTTATCCATTCCCGCTGCATCTCCTTACGGCCTCCTAATAGCAACACTTGCGGATTGCGCAATAACACCGTCTCAACAGCGACTTGTCCGGTCAGACTTCCGATATCGTTAAAAATATTCTGTGCCCCGCAAAGCTCAATACCTTGGGTGATAAATTGATTTTTGCCCGGTGTAATCAGCGGTTTATTCCAAATTTGATAGAACACGGAAACCGGTTGCCTATCGGCATAGTTCGCTTTGATATCCGCCAACTTTTCTTGTAACTCTTCTGCCTGCTTTTGCGCGATGGTTTCCGTGCCTGCTAATTGACCGATTTGCTTAATTAGTCGCGGAATGTCACTTAGTTTTTTGACTTCTGACTCGATTACGGTAAAGCCAAGCTGTTGCTGCAAATCTTGCAGACGTTGGTTATCTTGTAAACGGTTACCGGATTGCCAAGAGAAGATTAAGTCCGGTTGCAGTTCGATAATGCGCTCGATATTAATCGCGTTGTAGCTACCGACAATCGGCTTGCTAAGAGCATCTTCGGGAAAATCAGAATAGTTGACTACACCGACCAGCTTATCTCCGGCACCCGCTGAATAAACCATTTCAGTTAAATGCGGTGCTAAAGAAATAATTCGTTGTGCCGGCTCCGCATAAGTTGCGCTAAATCCGAAACCGGTGGTCACGGCAAAGAAAAGAGTAATGAAGGGTTTACTAAACATCTTGTTAACTTAATAGTATGGCTATCAGCGCACTAATAGCGAGTAATAGGGTATCAATTTGATTGCGTTTGCTGAGAGCGCAAGTGATATTCAGCGTTGTGATTTCGCTTTTATCTTGTGGTCGGCCGAAATAGGCTTTCTGTTTCAATTCACCAAAATATATGGTCGGCCCGCCAAGGCGACAATGACAAGCTAGGGCCATAGCGGTAATCGGGTGCCCGGCATTCGGGCTGGGGTGTAAACGACCGCTTTGATAAAACTGCCAGAAACGCCACTGTTTAAAAACGAGCATAATCATAACAGCGGTTAAGCGCGCCGGAATCCAATTGGCAACATCATCTAGCTTAGCGGAAACCTTGCCGTATTTTTCATATTTTTCGGTACGGTAGCCGACCATTGAATCTAGGGTATTAATCGCTTTATAGAGTAGCAAACCCGGTAGGCCGAGAATCAGCAGATACAGCCAAGGGGCAATAACTGCATCACTCAGGTTTTCCGCATAGGTTTCCACGGCTGCTTTATAAGCATCGTTTTTGGTCATTTGTTGGCTATCGCGGCTGACAAGGTATTTAACCGCCTGCTGCGGGTTATCGGCTTGCGCCACAGCTTGAACTGAATCGAATAACATTCGATGCGCCAAAAGTGTTGATGCCAATAGCATTATGATCGGCAAACTCAGCCAAAGTGGCAGAAAACTTAACGCCCAAACAATAAATATTGCCGAACCTGCGCTCAGAAAAATGGTCGAGAGCCATAGCCAAAGTCCCCGCAAAACCGAATCTCGGTAGGCGTTGTGATTGAATAGCGTAATCCATTGACCGATTAATACCACTGGATGCCGGCGATTGAGGAATTCACCGAACAGTCGGTCAATGATTACCGCGCCAATGGCAATCAGGCTGTTAAAGATGAACCAATCAGTAATGGAAAATTCAGCTAGCATTTTCAAAATGGGTTGTTGGAATCTGCTGCAAGGCTTGCAGAAGTCGATGATTAGCTGATTCTAGTTTGATGCCAATACGGGCGATATTAGCATCGTAACCAAAGTTTTGGGCATTACGAATTAACATACCGTAAGCGTTTAAATGTTCCTGCACCGCGGAAATTGGCCGGTCAAATTCTACTAAAACGAAATTGACACTGCTTGGGAAAACCTCGTGAATACAGTCGAGGCGCTGTAGATTTTCGATAAATGCCGCTTTTGTTGCCAATAACCACTGCTGAGTTTTAATGATATGGTTGTTATCTTGCAGGGCTTGCTGTAACCATAAACGATCAATAGTCGACAGGCTCCAAGTTTGTGGAATTAAATCCGTAACCTTGCGATTGGAGCTAAACAGAGCGCCGATTCTTATGCCGGGGCAGGCATAGAATTTGGTTAGTGACTGCAAAATAATTAAGTGCGGAAAAGCGGTTAACAGTTGGCGGGCGCTAAATTTCTTTTCTAAAGAGATAAACGGTAAGAAAGATTCATCCACTAAAAGCCAGATTGCGTGTCGTTGGCAATATTCACATAAAGGCAGTAACTGCTGCACCGAATAATAGTGACCGTCCGGCGTGCTTGGATTAACCACTACAATGATTGAATTGGCGGTTAGCTTTTGCGCTTGCTGTAGCCAAGTTTGCGGTGCGCCACGAAATTCACGGACATCATTACAGTAAGCTTGTGCAGCTTTTTGGTATTCGCTGTAAATTGGCGTAAAGAGTCGGGTCTCTGGAGGCTTTATGGAGGCAAATAGTTGCTGTATTGCTTGGCTGATACCGTTGCAAAGAGTGATGTTATCTTCTTTGATAGAAAAGGTTTCGGCAAGCAGAGGATGCAGTAACGAGCGGCTATGACTATCGAACTCTTGCGGATAGTGGATGATTTGCGTTTTAGCGTCATTACAAAGCTGTAGCCAGTCGATTTGTGGACTAAGCGGATTAATGCTTGCCGAGAAGTCTAGGACTTCGGCAAGCGCTAAATTATGCTGTTCGGCAAAACCCAACGCTTGCCCGCCATGCATATGACCATTACGGCGCGACATTTAATAATCAATGCCTTTCTGAGCCTTGATCCCGTTTTTGTAGGCGTGTTTTTCGTCTTTGATTTCTGATACGGTATCCGCCAATTCCCGAAGGTCGGCAATAGCTGAACGACCGGTGACTACCACATGCTGCATTTCCGGACGTTCGGAAAGGGTGTTCAAAACCACGTCTTTATCCAGATAGTCATAGCTGAGTAAATAGGTCAATTCGTCAAGAATGACTAAGTCAAAACTTGGGTCCTTCAGCATTTTTGTAGCGACTGCCCAACCGCGTTCGGAGGTGGCAATATCGCCAGTACGATCCTGAGTATCCCAAGTAAAGCCATCACCTAAAACATGCCATTCGCAATTGTCCTGCTGACCGAAAAAGGCCTCTTCACCGGTATCAGTTCGGCTTTTAATAAACTGGCATACGCCAACTTTTTTGCCGTGGCCGAGCGCACGGCCAATCATGCCGAAAGCAGAGGTTGATTTTCCTTTGCCGTTGCCGGTAATCACCAATAACAGACCTTTTTCGGTATCGGCACGAGCAATGGCGGCATCAATTTGCGCCTTTTTACGCTCCATGCGTACCTTGTGATAATGCTCGCGTTTTTGTTCTTGGCTCATATCGCTTAGATTCACTTTATCGCTCACAAATCTTCCTTATTTATTCTCGTCTATGATCGGCTGCGTATTCTGAATGCCGTGGGCGGCAATCTTAGCTGCATGACCATGTTCCATACCGTCCGGCATCGATTTAATATAGACGTCGTGCTGGCTGAATGGAATCTCGATATCCGCTTCTGCAAAGGCTTTGTAGATTGCGCAGTTTAGGTTGTCGACAATACGACCGCGGAATTCTGGATTGTCAATCCAAACCAACAATTCAAAATCTAAACTTGAAGCACCAAAAGCTCGGAAACGCGCACGCGGTTCTGGTTCATGGCAAACTTCTTCCTCGGCATAAGCGACTTTGACCAACACATCGCGAACTAAATCAATGTCCGAACCGTAGGCGACGCCGACCGGTACTCGCACTCGCGAGCGGATGTCTTTACCGGCACTTTCATTGATGATTTTGCCGTTGGCAATAATCGAGTTGGGGATGTTCACTTCCAAATCGTCACGAGTCAGGATTCGGGTCGAGCGCAATCCGATATTGGTGACCTTGCCGCGTTCTCCAGAATCAATAACGATGTAGTCACCGATTTTGTACGGTGAGTCAGCTAATATAAAGACCCCCGAAAGTAGATTGGCGACAGTGTCTTTGGCAGCGAAACCGACCGCGATACCGATAATACCGGCCGAGGCAAGCCATGCGGTCATATCAATTTCCCAGGTAACGAACAGCAGATATAAAGTGAACAGTACAATCACTACCGCTGAGGTGTTTTCTAGAAGCGGCAGAGTTTGCGGTTTGATAATCGAGCCTTGCGCATTAATTGCTGATAGGCGTTTTAGATAGAACTGGCTGCTGCGATAGAAGAACTGACCCCACACCAAAATGTCCATGCTGCGGAAAATGTCGTGAAGTAATGAGACGGCGCTCGTGCTTAAGCTGAAATGGTTGAGGATACTGCCGAGCGCAAACAGAATAATTGAGATACTGATCGGGAAGCGCAGAGCACGGACGATAAAATGTCCGGTTGGTTTGGCATCCGATTTAAAACGACGGCTTGCTAGATAACCTAAAAGTAGATTAGCGAATAACAGTGCGGTTAGTGCGATTAAGGTGATAACGCTGACATCAACCCATAATGAATTCTGTTCCATTAACTGTTCGGCGCGACTAATCAAAGTCTGCCATAGTGAGTTACTCGTGTCTTGCATAGCATTTTCCCTAATTTATTTATCTTGTAAAAGTTGCGCGTAATCGGCTAGGAATTGTTCTTGTAGTTCACAGACCGGAACAATATCGCCGCGCTTTTCGCGTGCTAGCTGCAAAGCGTCATTTAACTGCATACCACATTCCAGCATGACACTCACCGCTATGGTTCCGGCTCGTCCACGGCCACCATTGCAGTGCACTGCGACATGCGCACCTTCATTTAATAATTTAATCAGTTGCAAGTTAAATTGGCGGAGTTCTTTAAGCACCGGAACCCCCATATCTTTAACGGGAAAGTCAAGGTAGTTGATCCCTGCACGCTGTGCGGCATGTTTTTCGGTACCTAGTTGCAAGCGCTCAATTTCTTGGGTGCGTAACAAGTTGACAATATGAGTGATACCGGCCTTTTGGTAATAGGCCATGTCTTCAAGTAATGTTTCGCTGCGTGGACGGGGCATCATGGTTAATTGGCCTAAACCAATCGATGTAATAGGGAAGATTGGCGGAGTTTTGTTAGGTTGCATCTTAATAAAATTGTTATGAGTTGAGGGTATTAAAAAAGATTTTAGCCGATTGACAAAGCTATTGAGGATGATTTTCGCCTCTAGTAATCAGGTGCTCTGGGCATAGTAATTCACAAAAATTGTGGATAACTTAAGGATAATCGGTTGTAAAACTCTGTAACTAGATGAAATTACTTACAGTTTTCCTGTTTTGCTTAAAAATTAAGCAATTGTTTAGCATAAACAGTTAGTTAACTTTAGGATGACAACTTAAAGTTGTTCTTATAGTTTAATTTCAATTTTATGACAAGAAAATATCAAAACTCTCTATGGGTTGGCTAGAAAGCTTCAATAAGACCTATTTTTATTACGTGGTTATAATGCCAGCAAGTAAATTTTAATTTTACAAATTCCGATAACCGTTATTGGAAACAACCTAACCGACGTTCGCCTGTCGGAATCAATCTAATTCAAACTAGGGTTTGAAGGAAAGAAAGGAGAAGAGGCGTTATGACTAGTGCATGGATTGGATCCCTATTGTTATTGGCAATACCGGGATTATTTTTTGTAACTTCGTGGGCGCATGAAAGACGCGCCAACTGGAATGTGACCATGGCGGTCGCATTAATCGGCTTAGTGATTAGTGCATCATCCGGTTTTTTAGCGATTGCCGGCATTGTTGAGTTCGGGCATGGTTTTAGCTGGGTTACCCACGAGCCGGTCAGTCTAGTGATGCTGAGTTTAATCAGTTTCATCGCCTATATTAATGTGCGTTATTCACGTGCTTATATGGCCGGTAACCGAGAAGAAGAGAAACGTTATATCCGCTGGCTTTCAATTACCCTTGGTTTTGTGACCTTGGT
Organism: Thiomicrorhabdus marina; assembly: GCF_017571465.1. Classification (GTDB taxonomy): domain Bacteria; phylum Pseudomonadota; class Gammaproteobacteria; order Thiomicrospirales; family Thiomicrospiraceae; genus Thiomicrorhabdus; species Thiomicrorhabdus marina. The sequence goes on from NZ_JAGETV010000005.1 coordinate 92,873, forward strand.
GGTGGTGTCGAATCACATGATGATGATGTTGGTTGCCTGGATTGGGATTTCGGTTGCGTTGCATCAGTTATTGATTTTCTACCCGGAACGTCAACGTGCGGTGCTAGCGGCACACAAGAAATATATCTTTGCACGTATTGCTGAAATCTGCCTGTTTGGCGGGGTGATGATTTTGTATTACCAGCACGATACTTGGTTGATTTCCGACATCTATGCGAACTTGAGTCAAGCAGAAACTTTGACCTATGCCGATCAAATTGCCGCATTATTCTTAGCGGCAGCGGCTTTGGTTAAGTGTGCGCAATTACCGTTACACGGCTGGTTGATTCAGGTAGTTGAAGCGCCGACTCCGGTTTCTGCATTGTTGCACGCCGGCATTATCAACTTGGGTGGTTTCTTGATGATTGTGTTTGCACCTTTATTGATTCTATCGAGCGCTGCGCAGTGGTTGCTATTGATTATCGGTGGCTTGACTACGGTATTGGCGGCGTTGGTGATGATGACACGAGCCACGGTCAAAGTGCGCCTGGCATGGTCGACCATGTCGCAAATGGGCTTGATGCTAGTGGAATGTGCGCTCGGTCTATTTGAATTGGCATTACTGCACTTGATTGCGCACTCATGCTACAAAGCGTATGCCTTCCTAAACTCGGGTACCGAGGTGGAATCAACCATGAAAAAACGTCTATCGAAATCGGTACCGCCAACGCGTGCCGACTGGTGGATGGGGGCGATTTTAGCCGGCGCTTTGGTTATCGCCTTAATCGTTGTCGCACAGTTGCCGGCGCCATATAGTCCATGGATTCTATTGGCGATTGCTTTGACACTATTGATTGCCGAGCGTCGTGGGCGCCTAAGCACCGCATCGGTTTTCTCGATGGTTGGATTAGCGGCAATTCTACTGGCGGCTTACACACTACAGAAAATGGGCATCCACTTTATTGTTGAGCCGAAAGCAACCACCGTTGGTATGGCGGGTGATATTTGGATGGGCGTCTTGTTTATTGCGTTCTTTGCCGGTTACATCCTGCTGCGTTATCACCGAGATAATCCGGCGATGGTGTCGGTATGGCGCTCTTTCTATGCAGGATTCTATCTGGATGAATTTGTGACTCGCTTAAACCTACGTCTATACCCGACGCGTTTACCGGTTCGCTTTAAACCGAAACACTTGAAGATTCCAAAAGAGGAGTTGTTCAAATGATTAAGAATCAGAACACGATGCCGAATGCACAGGCACTTTCGCCAAGTTTGAATGAAACGCAACGCGAATTGATCTATGAAGCGTGCGGACGTATCGCACCGACTTGGCCGCTAGACGAGCTGATCGCGGTAAATCCATGGTGGGAAATGCGTCAGCAGAATATTGCCGACGTTTCTGCAAAACTGGAAGCACTAGGGCAAGCATACTGCTTAATGCCGAAAACCTATTTCCAAAATGTATGGTTGGAAGAAATCCAACCAGTGCATCTGGAGCAGGCAAAAGCCGAGTTTGGTCATGATGAACTGACCGTGGCGCAATTGGAGCGCTATCTGGTTGAAGATGACGACTATACCCATTGGCACAATGTCAGTGACTTTGTCGACGGTGGACGTGATCGTAAATACAAAATGGCGTGGCGTGATGAGATTACTCATCAGATTTCACAGTTCTGTGCCGACTACTTCCGCCAGCGTCCGCAAGGCGTTAAGTATGACGAGTATTACAAAGGTCTGTATCAAGCTTGGCTAGATACTACCCGTCACGACCACGGGATTGAAATTCTGATGGCCGAAGACGGCTTGACTGAAATGTTTGAAGACTTGCCGGAAAATGCCGAAGATCTGTTGGCTGAAGCCATCGCAACGCTTGGTGTCGTCGATAAGCAGTTGGCGGATTATTCGCATGCTCTGTTATTGGATGTGAACGGTTGGGCCTCATGGGTTTCTTATCTGCGTTGGCAAGACCGTTTAAACAACTGCGAAAACCATTTGATGTTGGATTTCTTGGCAATTCGTTTTGCTTGGGAATTGGTTCTTTGGCGTCATCAACGCAACACTGACCGTTCGGTTTTCAATGAATTGAAAGTGATGTGGCGCACTCAGTTGGCGATGCTACCGAAATTGATTTCGGCGCACAAAGAAACCCAGCAAAAAGCGTGGGTTTGGCAGCGTGCGGCAGAAATTGCTTATCAATCGCATCTGCATGAACGTCTGCGTTTTGCCAGCACTACTTTGCATCAGGGTGATGATGAAGTCGACGGTGAAATCAAACGTGCTGAAGATCCGGCAACGGCAGCGCCATTGGTGCAAGCGGCTTTCTGTATCGATGTCCGTTCAGAAGTGTATCGCCGAGCGTTAGAAGCGCAGCACCCGCGTATTCAAACACTTGGTTTTGCCGGTTTCTTCGGATTACCGATTGAATATCAGCCAGTTGGTACCGAAGTATCTCGTCCGCAATTGCCGGGACTTTTGAAGTCGGCAATCAAGGTAACGCCTTTAACCGGTAAGGAGAAACTGACAAAAACTGCCGGTAAGTTGAATATGAAGGCGCGTTGGGCAGAGTGGGGCTATGCGCCGCCGGCAACCTTCTCGATGGTTGAAGCGACCGGTGTGATGTACGCTTGGAAACTACTGAAAAACAGTGTTTTTCCGGACGATCATCATCACCCAGTTAACGACTTACCGCTTACCGAACAGTTTGAATTGACCGAAGCCAATCAGCCGTTGACAGTGGAACGTAAGGTCGAACTGGCGGCAACCATTCTACATGCGATGGGTTTGGACAAAGACCTAGCGCCAAAAGTGTTGTTAGTGGGGCATGGTTCAAGTTCGTGCAATAACCCACATGCCGCTGGTTTGGATTGCGGTGCTTGCGGTGGACAGACCGGTGAGGTAAATGTTCGCGTATTGGCGCATCTGTTGAACCTTCCAGAAGTCCGTGCAGGGCTTGCGGAAAAAGGTATTGAAGTGCCAGAAGAAACTGTGTTTATCGCAGCGATGCACAACACTACCACCGATGAAGTGAAGTTCTATGGCGAAGGTCCTGATACTACGTTGCGCATCTGGTTCGATCAAGCTTCGGACTTGTGTCGTCAAGAGCGTGCGACCCGTTTAGGTTTGACGCATTTGGACGGCAAGGCTTTGCATTCGTCGATTAAACGTCGTGGTAAGGACTGGTCGCAAGTGCGTCCGGAATGGGGCTTGTCGAACAACGCGGCATTTATCGTGGCTCCGCGTTGGCGGACTCGTAGCGTTGATTTTGACGGCCGTGCATTCCTGCATGATTATGATCACTTTGAAGATCAAGATCGAAGCCTACTGACGTTGATTATGACCGCGCCGATGGTGGTTGCTAACTGGATCAATCTGCAATATTACGCTTCGGCGTGTGACAACCACGTTTACGGTAGCGGTAATAAAGTTCTACACAATGTGGTCGAAGGCGGCGTTGGTGTATTTGAAGGAAACGGCGGCGACCTGCGTATCGGTCTGCCGATGCAATCTCTGCATAACGGCGAAGATTGGATGCACGAACCACTGCGTTTGAATGTCTATATCGACGCACCGCGTGAAGCGATTGAAGGCATTGCTGCCCAACATGATGTGGTACGTGACTTGATCGATAATGACTGGTTATATATCTATCGTTGGGGGCGTAAAGGCACTATTGAACGTTTCTATCAACGACAGTGGATTCCAGCGAAAAAACCGATTAGTTAATCTGCTATTAAGCCTTAAAAATAAACCAGTTCAGATTTTTGAACTGGTTTTTTTATTTTTTAGTGGTCACTTTCTAAATTCTGACCTGCCTCAATAGAGGCTAATTGTAAAATATTTTCAATATCTAAGTGTTTTTCAAAGCAATCCGCCAAGCGATTGATTTGCTGTTCGCGGAAAAGGGTTAAATCAAAAATTTCTGTGTCTTCCGCACCAGCCCAATTCAGCAGAGTTTGTAACCCGCTTGGTGAATCAAAAAGGCCGTGTAAATAGGTAACCAGAATTTGATTGTCTGCACTGATTAAACCATCGAAAGAACCGTCACAAAACGCAATCGCGGGTAATAATTCAGGGAAATCGGCAAAGTTGCTCTGTCCTTGATGAATTTCATAACCACAGACATTTGCATTAGAGGCGAAGTTTAGGCTTCCCTGTTTATTTGTTAACTGTTTGCTGTTCTGAAATTCAGTGCTATACGGCATCAAGCCTAGACCATCGGTTTGTGTTTGTTCAGATTCAATGCCATCAGGGTCTAACAATTGTTGGCCTAACATCTGCAAACCACCACAGATGGCAATTAATTTCCCTCCATAACGAAGATGTGTATGCAGTGCTTTTTCCCAGCCTTGTGAGTGCAGCCAGTTTAAATCCGCAACCACGCTTTTTGAGCCGAGCAGAATGATTAAATCCGCGGCAGGAATTGGTTGATTATGTCGTACCCATTGAAAATCGATTTGAGGATGTTGAATCAATGGATCTACATCAGTGTGGTTGGAAATATGCGGGAAAAGTGGGGCGATGATTTTAATTTTGCTGTTGTGTTTATCGCTCATATTTTTCGTCAGACCGACCGAGTCTTCAGCATCCAAGTGCAGGCCATGCAGATAGGGTAGAACCCCTAGAACGGGCTTGCCGGTTTTTTGTTCAAGCCAATCTAGACCGTCTTTCAATAGGGCAATATCACCGCGAAAACGGTTGATAATAAGGCCTTTAATTCGATTCCTTTCAGATTCACTCAAACATGCCAAAGTACCGACAATATGGGCAAAGACTCCGCCTTTATCAATGTCGGCAACCAGAATGACCGGGCAATCTACTTTTTCGGCAAAGCCCATATTGGCAATGTCGCCTTGGCGCAGATTAATTTCCGCGGGCGAGCCGGCGCCCTCCACCAGAATAGTCGAATACTGTTTGGAGAGAATTTGAAAGGAATCGAAAACCGCTTGCGCGGCTTTCGGTTTGTAGGCGTGATAGTCCATCGCGTTGAGATTACCAATAGACTGGCCTTGTAAAATGACTTGTGCTCCGGTATCCGAATTCGGTTTGAGTAAAACCGGATTCATGTGCACGGAAGACGGCACTTTAGCAGCTATCGCTTGCAGTGCTTGCGCTCGTCCGATTTCACCGCCGTCTTCGGTAACCGCAGAGTTCAATGCCATGTTTTGCGGTTTAAAGGGCGCATTGATAATGCCTTTACGCTGCAAAACCCGACACAGTCCGGCCACTACTGTGCTTTTGCCTGCATCGGATGTGCAGCCTTGAATCATTAAACAATTGACCACAACCTCACCACCTATTTAAAACTGATAATTGACACCTAGATAAGCGCTACGTTCAGCGACACCATACCCATCGACGACTTGGTAGTATTCATTGAATAGATTGTCTACTTTAAGGTAGAAACGGGTTTTGGAATTGGCTTGATAGTTAGCGACTAAGTTACATACTGTGTAGTAATCAGTTGCATTACCTTCAGAGCGTTCACCAATGTAAAGTGCATTGAAATTAATATCCCATTCCGAGCTTGCAAACCAAGTTAGATCAAGGTTGACTTGGTCTCGCGGACGTCGAGGCAATTCATTGCCATTGGCATCTTTGGTTTTGAGATAGGTATAGTTTAATTGAGCGTCAATGTTGCCGAAACGGTTACCGAAACCAAGCTCATAACCGCGAATTTTACTGGTTCCTGCAATGTTTTGATATTGACTGTTTTGCCAACTTATTAAATCGGTCACGCGCTTATTGAAATAGCTGAAGTTGAGCCCATTCCATTGATAGCTCAGGCTAAATTCTTGTGAGGTTTCTGCGGCTAAATCTGGATTTGCGGTGCCCCATGGATTAAGAACCTGAATTTGTGATGGCGCATTAAATGCAGTTCCAAAATTTGCGCTCAGGTTATGTTGTTCTGCAAAATGGTATTTAGCCCCGATTTTTCCGGTGATTTCAGTACCGAAGCTAGTGTAATTATCCCAGCGAATGGCTTCATTAAATTGCCAATTAGCAAGCCGGTGACTGTAGACGGCAAATAGAGAATTAGAGTGATTTGAATCGGTTAACTTTTGATTTGCACCGAGATTCCATGAATATTTATCGGATTCGGTTTTATTACGGTTGTGGTTGGCTCCTAACACAAGATCTTTTATTTGATGTTTGAAATTTAAGGATTGAGTCATCCCGGTAACGATGTCAGGCGTTCCAGAATCCAACTGTTCATTTCTGAATTTTGATTGTTCCAGACGAATTTCTGTATCACGATTGCGCCAGATGGCACTGCTTAAAATGGTTTTGCTTGCAAATCGTTGCAGGGAGTCAGGTGCCAGAAAGCCGTCATATTCACCTTTGGAAGCAGTATGGTTATGCGATAACAGCAAATGTTGCTGATTGCCTAAATCAAAATCCAACTTTGCATTCAGGTTAGTTTGCGCGATACCATCCGCTTCATACTGGTCAATATCTTCTCCAGCAGGGACTTGAGCGCTAAACCCTTCGCTGAGCAAGCGCTCACCGCCGACGATAAGCTTATGTTTTTGGTTATCGCCAAAAAGAAATTGGCTATTAAATACTGCCTTTTGAGTATTATAAGCGCCGCTTTCAACAGTGATTTCATTGCTACTGCTTTGCTTACTGATTAAGTTAATAACGCCGGCTGCTGCGTCTGCACCCCAGACACCAGATTGGGCACCTTTAATAATTTCAATTCGTTCGATATTCGCTAAGGAAATGCTGGCAAGATTCGCCCCATTTGTACTGGCTGGATCGTTTAGACGCACGCCGTCTAATAAAATCAAAGTACGGTTATTACTTGAGCCGCGTAAGAAGAGGTTGGTTGTTGATCCGATGCCGCCATTACGTGTAAAACTAATGCCCGGTACTTCTCGCAATGCATCAATTAATGTTGTGTAGTTTTTCGAAGAAAGGGTTTGCTGATCAATAATGTAGGTGTCGGCAGTAATTTCCTGCAGTGTCTGAGGTTGTTGGCTTGCAGATACCAATACTTGATCCAGCTCGGTAGAGGCGGCCGATAAAGTATGAATCGGCGCTGCCAATAAGCAGGCGATAAGATATTTTTTTTGCATGATTTTCCTTCCAATAGATGTATAAATCTACAAGAAGGCAAAAAGGGTCGTTCGCTTAAAACGGAAACAGGTATTACGCTATAGCTAGACAGCGTTTGTAAACCGAGAAAAATTCACGCCCAATTGCCCTCCGCAATCGGTTGATGACGAACAAATCGTCTATTTTCCAGGCCGGTATCCGGGCTGAAGAGCAATTTGGGATGGCCTTCTCGGAATTGCTTCCAATGGCGTTCGCATCCGTCTTCTCTATCACCGTTGCGGGGGCAGCGTTGGATTTGAGTTGTATAAACTCGCACCAGACTTCCCGTTTAACGACTGTTTGATGAGTTGTCGCACCTAGAAAAATACGCATTCTAGTAACTTTTGCCGTTATCTGCAATTAACAACCGTGCTTTTTTGATTGGTTTAAAATGAGGCAAACTATTTTAAAAGGGAAAGTCATGCATCGTCGAGCCAGCTTGTTTTTATTGTTATCTTGGTTGTTTATTGCAATAGGCTTGATTACGGGAATTGTTGTTGACGGAATGTGGTTTGCACGCTTTGGCAGTGTGGTGGTGCTATTTGCAGTGATGAGTGAGTATGCTCTGTTACATTTGGAACTGAATGTACTTTATGACCGTTTGGAGCTAGTGATGGCTGATGATGATATGCCGGATTTAACCCCCTCTAAATGGCATCGTAAAAAAGTCTGGCTATCGCATTTAACCGTTGTTGTCGGCACCTTAATTTGGGGATTTGGCGATCTGTTGTTTTAAATCGACATTGCAACTGCGCGAGCTTGAATAAGTTGTTGATGTTGAGATTAGTGTACTTTGATGCATATCCCTAACTACTTATTCTGGCGAGGTAATCTGTAGAAACCTTAAGCAAGCCCAGCGAAAAATTGCCGGGCATGGTAGACGGAATCTAGTTGAGAATATCAATGATTTCGCGTGTATGTTGATAGAGGCGAACCAATTTGCCATCGATACTAATGGTCACTCGGCCGTCAATATCGACTGGCCCCATAACCTTGCCATGTTCGTACACTTCTCGATCCATTACTTCGCCACGGTGAAGTTTTTTCTGCCAACCAGGTGGCAGCGGCTTGCCGGTTTTCTCACTGCGTTTATTGAGGCCGTGTGGAAGATCATTTCGTTCAGAATAGCGATAATCGGTTTGTTCAGGTTGTTTATAAGATTTTTTGTCGCGATCTTTGTATTCGTGTTTTTCATTCTTTTCGTGCTTGTCTCTATCAGCATAAGCCGGTTGCGCACTTAAGGTCATAAACGCACTCAAACTCAGTATGCTAAAGAACGTTGTGAATTGTGATTTTTTCATATGTAAATGCCTTTTTACTTTTCTCATTTATCTTAACGGCTTTTACCAATCATCTATAGTCGTTTTTTAAAGAGGCTTTGCTACTGATTTGTTGAGTTTTTAGCTGGCTTTTTGGAAAGAGTTGAGATTGTTTTAAGTTCATGGATTTTTAATGCCAAGTTTGCAGACAGTCATATTAGGAATTCATGTATAATTTGGCGTTAAATTTTGCTGCCTTTCCGTGCAGCGATTACATTATTTACATGCTGTTATCACAAGAATTTCCTTGGAAATAGCGTCAACTTTACAGCCATTGCAAACAGGTGATTTGAAACAAATGAGCAAGAATGTGACAAACGAAACCGCTGAACGCCCGGTCAATTTTATTCGCAATATCATTAATGACGATCTCGCGACACAAAAACACCAACAGGTTAAAACGCGTTTTCCACCTGAGCCAAACGGCTATTTGCACATCGGCCATGCTAAGTCTATCTGTCTGAACTTCGGGTTGGCGGAAGACTATCAAGGTGGCTGCAACTTGCGTTTTGACGACACCAATCCAGCCAAAGAAGATATGGAATATGTCGAATCCATTAAACGTGACGTTGAGTGGTTAGGTTTTCAGTGGGATGGTGAAATCAAGTACTCGTCGAACTATTTCGAAACCTTCTACGACTGTGCGGTTGAGTTGATCAATAAAGGTTTGGCCTATGTCTGTTTCTTGAATGCCGAAGAGACTCGTGAATATCGAGGTTCTTTAAAAGAACCTGGTAAAGAAAGCCCATTCCGAAATACTGCGCCGCAGGAAAATTTAGCGCTTTTCGAAAAAATGCGTGCCGGCGGTTTCAAAGAAGGCGAGTGCGTTCTAAGAGCGAAAATCGACATGGCATCATCATTTATGTGTATGCGTGATCCGACCTTGTACCGTGTGCGTTTTGAACACCACCATCAAACAGGTGATAAGTGGTGCATCTATCCGATGTATGACTTTGCACACTGTATTTCCGATGCGATTGAAGGAGTAACTCACTCTCTATGTACACTTGAGTTCCAAGATAACCGTCGTATCTATGATTGGTTACTTGAACATTTAGATGCTTTCAATCGTCCGGATCGTCCCCATCAATATGAATTTTCTCGTTTAAATCTTGAATATACCGTGATGTCAAAGCGTATGTTGCATCAATTGGTCGGGGATAAATTAGTTGAAGGTTGGGATGACCCTCGTATGCCGACGATTTCCGGTATGCGCCGCCGTGGTTATACGCCAGCATCACTGCGTGACTTTGCTGAGCGTATCGGTATCTCTAAAGTCGACAGCATGACTGAAATGGGTATTTTGGAAGCGGCGATTCGTGACGACTTAAACGTGGTTGCTCCGCGAACTATGGCGGTAATGGACCCGATTAAATTGGTTATTGAAAATTATCCAGAAGGCGAGCTAGAGTCAATTCAGGCGCCGGTTCACCCGCAAAACGAAGAGATGGGCAAACGAGAAATCTTCTTTGGTCGTGAGCTTTATATCGACCGTGCAGACTTTATGGAAACTGCGCCAAACGGTAAGTACATGCGTTTGGCAATTAATAAAGAAGTGCGTCTGCGTAATGCTTACATCATTAAAGGCGAGCGTTTTGAAGAAGATGCGGACGGCAATGTGACAACGGTGTACTGCTCTTACGATCCAGAAACTCTAGGTAAGAACCCTGCGGATGGGCGTAAGGTTAAAGGTGTTATCCATTTCGTTGAAGCGAGTAAAGCGCTACCGGCGGAGTTCCGAGTGTATGATCGTCTGTTTACGGTAGCTAACCCAGCAAAAGAAGACGATTTTGAAGCGGTACTAAATTCTGAATCACTATTGCTTAAACAAGGTTTTGTTGAGCCTTCAATGGCCAATGCACCGGTGGAACAGGCTTACCAATGTGAACGTGAAGGTTACTTCTGTCGTGATAATAAAATCACAGACCGCCTGGTCTTCAATCGCACGGTTGGTTTAAGAGATGTTTGGGCGCAGAAGAAATAAATTTGCTGCCAGTGAAAAAACAAAAGCGGAGCTAATAACTCCGCTTTTTTTATGAGTAAAGACGTTTCAAGTTTATTGGATTGAGTCTATAAGCCAAACATTATTTTCTTTACTGAGGGTAAAGGTTTGCGATTCGGTTTTCAGTAGGATCATCTTCTTTTCGATCATTGAGTGCATTCGCTCTTCGACCGCGGCATAATTTTTATTTTCTAAATTGGCTTTGATTTCAGGAATTAATAAATCAAAGGCTTGAATTTGCGGCGTGGTTGTTTGCACCTGCACGGTCGCTTGATTTTCCATCTTGTTTACGCTGATAATTTTGAACTCGTTCATTGTTAGGCGCAGACGATTTTCATCGTCATTTATCTGAAATTGGTCGTTGAAGATTTGTTGTTTTGCCGGGCGGTTTGCATCATTCAGAAGATTGTACGCAGAGGTAAAATTTAAACTCTGCAAGGCAGATTGGTATTCGCTGACTACGTTTTGCGGCGTCTTTTGCTCGTTGTTCGAACAGCTACTCAGAAATAGGGCGGCAAAAAGAAAACATACTACAAGTGAAGATTTGAGTTTATGCATAAATCTATAGCGCTTGAACTTTTTCTAGCATGGCTTGTGCATGACCGTCTGGGTTTACACCGTATTCGACATAAGCCAGTTGGCCGTTGGCATCGATCACAAAAGTCGAGCGGACAATGCCCATTTTTGAAACCCCGTTTTTTTCTTTAAGCTGCCATACGCCATAGGCGTCACAAATTTCACCGGCGGTATCGGCCAGTAAATCAATTTTTAAAGCAAATTTGTCGATAAAGGCTTGGTGGCTTGCGGAGTCATCTTTACTAACGCCAATTACTTTACAGTTGGCTTTGGTGAAGTCTTCTATAAGAGCAGTGAAGTCATTGGCTTCAATAGTGCAACCGGGCGTGTCGTCCTTTGGATAGAAATACAGCACGACTTTTTGTCCGGCAAAGTCGTGTAAAGAGATTAACTTTTGTTGTTGGTTGATGGCTGAAAAAGCTGGAGCTGCTTGTTTTATGGATAACATAATGAACCCTTAGATGATAAAAGAGGAGAAAATTTTTAGGATGATTTTAGCCGATAAACTTCTGCCATGCGATATAGCTAAAGAAGATTAGCGTTATCAGTAGCAGGGTGTTTATAAACCAGCCGCTCTTGTTTGCTTTCATTCCGGTTCGGTTATTGAAGTACAGCAACGCAAGTGCTAAAAACGGCATAAATAGGGTGCCGACAATCGCATAGAGCTTTTGTACTTCTTTAAAACTTATCCATAAACTCAGCATTGGAATAATTGCTAATGCAATCTGGAATCCTTTGTAGCTTAGAGTCTGTGACAAATTTTGCAAATCTTCGCTATTTATTTGCGGCTTAATATGACGGACAACATCGGCGAAGAGATATGGAACGGCTTGCCAGACTCCTAACAGGCTACTGAAAATAGCAAAGAAAGCACCGAATAAAAACAGCCAGCGACCGGTAGTCCCGAGCTCGTTTTCCAAACCGTTGGCGAGATTAAGAATTAGTCCAGTACCTTTGCCATCAACCGGCACGGTACTGCCGATAATTACCATTGCCATGCCGAAGATAACCGTTACGCTGTAGCCGACTAATAAGTCAATCCTACACACACTAATATCACTCGCTGAAATACGCTGTTTTTCGCGAATCCAATACCCGTAAGAGAAAATTGTTAGAGTGCCGCCAACGCCGCCTACCAAGGCGACCGTCCATGTTAGGCCATTCCCTTCTAGATTGGGAATTGATGGGATAAATAAACCATTCAAGAATGGTCCCATTCCAGGCCACAGTAACAGTGCGGTTAGAACCACGACAAAAAACATAATTCCGATTGAAATGCCCATCACTTTTTCAAATAAAGCAAAGTTACCGAACCGAACTAAGGCAAGGCCAACTAAGCTTAGAAGAATCCCAAAAATGATTTTGCCGTTTTGCGGTTCGAAGATCGGGATTAGTGAATGCATAGCAACGCCGCTTGCACTAATAAGTGCCGAGCCGACAAAGAATGACCAGAGCACTAAATAAATTAAGAAAATCCAGATGAAGGGCAGACCCAATTGTTTGGCAAGGCCGTCGATAAAGCTATCGCCATTGACTAATTGCCACCGCGCAATGCCTTCAGTTAATGCAAATTTAAAAAGACCGCCGAGTACGACTGCCCATAGAATCGCGATCCCTAAATTGCCGCCGGCAAATGCTGCTGTGGCAAGATCGCCTGCACCGACACCAGTTGCAGCGATTAATAATCCAGGGACAATAATATTCAATAATTTCGATGCCATAAATTTATCTCTATCATGCTCCCAAACAGTATAGCTAGTTTTATTGCACGGTGAATTTTTAAGCTTCGATTAAGCCGAATTTTGACGTTATGAAAAATACCAGTATGAAAATCACAATAAGAATTGGTGATGAATTGTTTGCTGTGGCATTACAATTTTAAAGTTTTGTGATAAGTCTTTTGAATGCTTGAGTTGAATAAATTTATGCTTATAGTTTTGCCCAGCAAGTGCGACGCAGTTCGTGCGCTATAACAACTCTAAATTAAGGAAACTGAACATGAAAAAGAATATTATTGCTCTAGCAATCGCTTCTGCAATTGCTGCGCCTTCTGCTATGGCTGGTGCGCCTACTGTATACGGGAAAATGCATCTGGCAGTAGAAAAAGTTGAAGGTGGAGATGCATCTGTCAACGAACATGATTCACGTCTTGGTGTAAAAGGTTCTGAAGATCTAGGTAACGGTCTAAAAGCAATCTATAAAGTTGAATTCGCTCTAAAAACAGTCGCTGATGGTGGTGATGAAACACTGTCACAGCGTAATACTTATCTAGGTCTTAAAGGTGGCTTTGGTCAAGTTATGTTTGGTACGCACGACACGCCAACCAAAATGATTCAGCCTTCAGATCTATTCGGCGATACTTATGCGGATGTTAAATATTTCGATAATGGTCTAGATGATGGTGAAAACCGTTTTTCTGATACCGCTATGTATGTTTCCCCTTCTTTCTCAGGTGTTAAGCTGATTGCGGCAGCTGTTTTGAATGAAGAAGGTGCAACGGATGCAGATAAGAGCGATTGGACTAATGTTGCAGTGACTTATGGGTCAGTTAAAAAAGGTTTATACCTAGCAGCGGCTTACCAAGATGCCGGAGATATCGATGAGACAGTTGTTCGTGTTTCTGCACAGTATAAAATGTCTGATTTGATTGCTTCGATCATGTACCAAGACAATTCTGGTGATGACCAAGACAACGGTAACTTTACGCAACTTCAGTTTGGTTACAAGTTCGGCAAAATTATGCCTAAAGTCAAATATGTAATGGCGAACAATGATACTGATGATTCAAATGAATCAGGCTATGCTGTAGGTCTTGATTATAAGCTAGGTAAGAAAACAACTGCTTATGTTTACACTTCTGACGCTTCAGACGTTGGTGGTGATAAGGTGAATTTCTCTTTCGGTCTAGTACACAAGTTCTAATTTAGTACCGACTTAGTCGGATTAGATTAAAACTCAAACCCTGCAAGTTTCGACTTGTGGGGTTTTTTGTTTAAGCAAGTAGTCCGTAAGCGGTTCTTTGCAAAAGATAAAAAAACCGCTGGACTAGGGAAACGTCACTTTGTTGTTAGGCTTCTTAACCATAGCGATGGCTATGCTTTGCGAAACCTGCCTAGAATTGACTGCTTCAAACACCTCGCTGAAGTCAATCGGGACCTGTTCTGCGCTTCCTTAGATTACAGCGGTTAAAATATCTCATTAGGAGAGTGCTTTTGTGAAAATTCAGGTGATTTCAGGTTTTCTTTGTACTGAGCCATCAACAGGTCGGCTGAAAAATGTCTGATAAATGATTTTAAAAGTCAGTTTCTGATTGTGGTTCCAAGGCATGAGCGACATAAAGCGTGCCAGGAAACAGTAGTCAAATAGAACCATAGCGGTTGTTCCGAGAATAACTGGATATAGAATCCAATACATCGGTTGCCAGAAAGCGATAATTAAAAGCAGTAAATAAGCAAGCCTAACCTGTACAGGAAAGCTGCTAATCTTAGGATTTTCGCTAAAGTAGTGAAGGGTTTGTACGGCCGTTAATAGGGTTGCGGCTATAAGTCCGAAATTGTTCCAGATGCTTACTTCTAAAATCAGCAAAATATCGGTTATAAACCAATAAATCCAAAGTTTATTAAAAATTCTATTCACAAGTTAGTCCTTTATTGATTGCCTACCTAACGTTTGTTAGTTTAAGTCGGATAACCTTAAGGTCAAGCTAAAGAGCCATTTAATTTTCTTTTGGAGGATAACCTAAGTTGATGGGTTTTTAAGAAACAGAGGTTTGAGTATTCAGTATTTTTTCACGGGCTAACTGATCCGCCAGTTGATTTTTTGAATCATTGGCATGTCCTTTAGTCCAGTAAAAATCAATGGATTGGGTTATTGAAATTCGGTGAAATTCTTGCCAGAGTTCGGAAAAAACGACTGGATTCCCATTGCTGGAGCGCCAATTGTTTTTCTGCCATTTAGGGTATTTTTCCAATAGGCCTTCAAGGAGTATCTGCGCATCGGTATACAAGGCAACTGATGTATTTGCATGATTTTGCTGTAGCCATTCAAGCGCTTTAATGGCTGCGGTGAGCTCCATTTCTAAACTTGAATGCGATAATTGGCTGCCGCTTAGTGTTTCAATTAGTTTTTTTTCGCTATCGTAAATAGCCACCGCCCAGCCACCTAGGTGATACTGTTTAAAATAAGCGCCATCGGTATAGAGGTGAAGTAGTGGCGGCGTCTCAGAGGTTGGACTTTGTGGCAGTTGGTAGGGAGTATGTTGACGAAAGTCCAATTCACAATCTCTTAGTGTTTGAGTAACAGGTTTTTAAGGCATTGTAGATAGGCAGCTTCGTCCGGTTCGGACTGGCTTCGCTGCGCTTGCCACATCATCTCTCCAAGACAATCCATCATGGCGTGCTCGGTTTTCATTACATCGCCAATTTTCTCGCCAAGCTGTTGGTAGATTAGTTTAATGCCCGCAGGACGATCCATCACCACCTGTTCTTGTAAACCCAGATGCATCCCCATATGCAAAAAAGGATTAGTCTCACCGTCTTCCGGCTTATATTCATTCCCCAGCTTTTCGTTTTCTAGCATCATGTGATATTCAGGGTGCATTTCGATTACACGTGCCACCAGTTGTTCCATTGGCTCCATCGGCATGCCCATACGTGCTTTCTTCCAAGTATCAACGTAAAACTGTCTTAATTTATCTCGTTCTGAGGTATATAGCATTGTTTTGAACCACGAAGTTCACGAAGAGCATAAAGGGACTTAGAGATAAAATCCTGTCCCTTATGTTCTAGGTGGTTAAAAATTATTTTTTTAAAACTCGCTAGGACACTGCGAAAAATTTTTTTATTTGAGAAACCTAGCGCAGTTTACATTCAAGTAAATGAGCAACATATCGCACAAAAAGAACTGTTGCAGCCTGTCCTAGTAGAGTTTTACTCGGTTTTTTCTTTAAATTCACACAGATCGTAAATACAGCAAGCGCCACAGCGTGGCTTACGCGCAGTACAAGTGTAACGGCCATGCAAAATCAACAGGTGATGTGCAGGAATTAAGTATTCTTTCGGTACGTGTTTCAGCAAAGCTTTTTCTACTTCCAGTACATTCTTACCGGGTGCTAATTTTGTTCGATTCGAAACGCGGAATATATGGGTGTCGACCGCCATGGTCGGATGGCCGAAAGCGGTGTTTAACACGACATTCGCCGTTTTTCGCCCAACACCCGGTAGCGCTTCCAGTTTCTTCCGGTCTTCCGGCACAACTGAACCGTGCAGTTCGACCAGCATCTTGCAGGCTTTGATAATGTTTTCCGCTTTGGTGTTAAACAGCCCGATGGTTTTGATGTATTCCTTGAGTCCATCTACACCTAACGCATAAATCGCTTCTGGCGTATTGGCGACCGGAAATAACTTGCGGGTAGCAATATTGACACCTTTATCAGTTGCTTGTGCAGATAGAATTACCGCAATCAACAGTTCGAAAGTGCTGGAATATTCCAGCTCGGTTTCCGGTTTGGGAATCGCTTCGCTTAGGCGTTGAAAAATTTCTAATCGTTTTTGTTTGTTCATGGCGTGTGTATTCTATTATTTAATTGCGATTTTAATGCCTAAATCATTTTGCAATTTAGCGGCTTTTTTCTGGTCATAGTAATTTTTAGCGGCAATCAATAGTCCAAGGCCGATAAATGCTCCCGGCGGAAGAATCGCCAGTAATACGCCTTGGTAATCGTCTCCGAAATGGATAGTCCAGTTGCGGGCAGCTTCACCGAACATCAGATGCGCTTGATCGAAAAGGGTGCCGGAACCGATGATTTCACGCAGCCCGCCGAGTAGAACCAAAACCGCTAAAAAACCAATTCCCATAAAGAAACCGTCTAGCAGAGCCTTGTCGACACTGTTTTTAGACGCATAAGCTTCAGCACGGCCTAGAATTGCACAGTTGGTAACGATAAGCGGAATAAAGATGCCTAGAATACCGTGCAAGGTATGGAAGTAAGCGTTCATCAACAGATCAATCGCAGTTACTGCGGTGGCAATAATCGCGATATAAACCGGAATGCGGATTTCTTGCGAGACATGATCGCGAATCAATGACACCAAAACATTCGATACCATCAATACCGCTAACGTCGCTAAGCCAAGCCCAATGCCATTGACGGCATTATTGGAAACTGCCAGTAGCGGACAAAGACCAAGTAGCGCAACCAAAGCTTGGTTGTTTTGCCACAGGCCGTTGCGCATGATTTTTTTATACTCTTCCAGCTTTTGCTGCCAAGCGCTCTGTGTTTTGCTCTGTTCAGGCGTGTTGTCGAGAGTGGTGTCTGTTGCATTACTCATACACGGTATCTCCTAATGAATTAACCACTTGCAAGGCGTTTTTTACTGCACCGACGACGGCACGCGGCGTAATGGTGGCACCGGTAAATTGGTCGAATTCACCACCGTCTTTTTTCACTGCCCAAATCGAGTCGTTAGTGGCGGTTAGCTGTCGACCGGTAAAAGAGAGTATCCAGTCGTTTTTTGCCAATTCAATTTTATCGCCAAGCCCTGGGGTTTCGGCATGCTTGAGCACGCGAACGCCGGAAATTTCGCCGTTTGGAAGCACGCCAAGCAAAATATAGATATTGCCGGTATAACCATTTGGCGCAATGGTTTGCAAGATAATTCCTGCCGGTTGACCGTTCTTACGGGCGCGATAGACGGTTACCCAGTTTTTAGCCCCCAATTTTTCTAACAATGCTTGCTCTTTAATGTGCATCTGGTCTTGTAATGGGTCATTGTCATACAGAGCTGACGGTAAGACTTGGTTAAAGCCTTCTAAAAGAGTCTGTTTTTCTGCCTCGGCAATTTTCGGTTCGGTGACTCCGCGGATAATCAAAAGAACCACGATACAGAGCACTACAAACGCAGAGAGTTTTCCGGCAGAAGAGCCCATCGCTTTGAATAGTTCGGCATTCAGCATCTTCGGTTTATTTTGCATAGACTCTCCTAGTGATCATGCCCGAAGACGCGTGGTTGGGTATATTGGTCAATCAATGGTACGGCGATATTCATCAGTAGAATTGCAAACGCCAATCCATCCGGAAAAGCTCCCCAAGTACGGATGATATAAACCAAAATACCGATACCGCATGCATAGATAAAACGTCCAATCGGGGTAGTACTGGCTGAAACCGGGTCAGTGATAATAAAAAACGCTGCCAACATGGTTCCACCGGAAAGCAATACGAAATCTGCAGGTGGATACATTTCTGGGTTAATCTCATGCATGAACCAAGCAAAAATAAACAGCGAGCCGAGGAAGCCGACCGGAAATTGCCAGCGGATAGTACGTTTCCATAGTAGATAAAGGCCGCCGACTAAGAAAGCGATATTAATCCAAGCCCAGCTGTTCAGACCCAGCCAAAAACCGGTATGGCTGGTATGGCCTTCAATTGGCTTTAACGTTTCGGCGACGGTAATACCCTGTGCTATGCCAATACGCATTTCGTTTAGAGGGGTTGCGCCGGTCAAAGCATCAAAACTGGTGTTGGCGGCTTGCAGAGAACCAGTGAAAACAATTTGTAACGCATCGCCAAAACCGATGAAATGGCCGCTGATTTCGGCCGGCATAATCCAGTTAGTCATTTGCACGGGGAAAGAGATAATCAAAAATGCATAGCCAAGCATCGCCGGATTGAAGGGGTTATAACCAAGCCCACCATACAAGTGTTTACCAAAAATAAGTGCAAATGCCGAGCCGCTGACAATCACCCACCAAGGTGCGGTCGGCGGAATACAGAATACCAAACCGGTAACGGTTATCAGGGCGCTTAAATCGGTCAAAAACGGCATGACCGGGCGGCCACGCAGTTTCAACATCGAATATTCAACAACGATTAGTGTCGCGACTGCTAACAGCCATTGCACGACAATTCCGAAACCGAACAGATAGATATGCACCAGCAGCGCCGGCATGGCAGCCAGCTGAACCTGCAACATCACCTTGCGCACGGTTTGGTCGTTATGCGCATAAGGCGAAGAGGGCGGTGACGGCATGGTCGCTAGACTCATTCTGTGGAATCCTTCTGTTTTTGGGCATTAGCGGAATTAGCTTTATTCGCTGCACGTTTTGCAGCAGCAGCTTTGGCTGCGGCAATCGCTTTTTGACGAGCATCCGCTGGCTTAGCTTTAATGCCTGTGCTTGCTTCATTGTCCGAGGCGTTCTCCGGTGCTTCGGTGATGCTTTCTTGCGCCTTAGCCTGTTGCGTTTTCTTTCGTGCGGCCGCGGCTTCTCGTGCCTTCGCGACAGCTTGTTTTCGGGCTTGTTCTTTTTCTAGCGCTGGTGACGTTTGCTGATCATTGGCACTTAAGTCAGTGGTCTGAGAGTCTTCAACCTGTGGTGGTGCTTTTTGTTGCTCTGCTGTTGTTTCCGTTTTTGGATTGGATTGCGCTTTCTTTGCTGCCGCGTCTTGAGCACGTTTTTTAGCGGCGGCAATGGCTTTTTCGCGCGCATTCATTGGCTGTGAATCCGGTTCTGCGACCGTTTTTTCAGTTTGTGTGCTTAACTCGTTATTCGTAGCGTTCGCCTGTTTCGCTGCGGCAGCTTGTGCGCGCTTCTTAGCAGCCGCTGCGGCAATGGCTTTATCTTTGGCAGTTGCGATACTTTGACCCTTGGTCTTTTTATCGTTATCGGTTTGACCTTGTTTATTGGCCGCAGCTTTTTGTGCTGCTTGAATGGCTTTTTCGCGCGCGCTCAACGGTTTATTGTCGTTACCTTTCGCGGATGCCGCCTTTGCTTTGGCAGCAGCTGCTTTGGCCGCAGACGCTGCCGCAGAAGGTGTCTTGGCCGCGCTAGCTTGTTTTTTGACAGCTTGTTTTTTGGCTTTTAAACGCGCTTCACGCTCTGCTTTTTCCCGTTCAATACGCTCCAAGCGAAATTCATGGCGTTGCTTAGCGATTTCTTTGGCTTCTTTATCCGCATTTAGCGCTTTGATTTCCGATTTAGCGTGGCGATAGTACTGCACCAGTGGAATATGACTCGGGCAGACATAACTGCAACAACCACATTCAATGCAGTCTTTGATATTCAGTTTTTCGACTTTTTCATATTCATGGCCTTGCGCGTGCCAGTACATCTGTTGCGGTAATAGATTGACCGGGCAAGCATCCATACATTCGCCGCAGCGAATGCAGGGCATCTGCATTTCGCGTGGTTCCGGCGGATTGGCAAGTATGCAGTTGGTGGTTTTTAAGACGGGCACATGATTGTCCGGCATGCGAACACCCATCATCGGCCCGCCCATAATTAGCGGATAATCAATCGGTGATTTTGGTCTAGCAATCGCCGTTAACTCGTTGAAAGGTGTACCTATTAAAGCATCGATATTGAAGCCTTCTTGCAGACCCTCTCCGCTCACAGTCACCAGTCTGGAGGTGAGCGGTTCGCCAAATTCTACCGCGCGATGAATGGCGGCCAAAGTAGCGACATTCATCATCAATAAGCCTTGGTCAATAGCATGGCCACCGGATTCCAGTTCAATGCCGGTGACTTCAAAAACTAACTGCTTCTGCCCGCCCATTGGATAAACGGTTGCCACCTGATGGATTTCCATCGGTAGGCTCTTGGCTTCTTTCTGCACTGCATCTAAGGCTTTCTGCATGAGGCCGATGGCTTTTGGTTTATTGGTTTCGATTCCGCACAGAATTTTCTGGCAGCCGAGTGCTTGCGCAGTGATTTGCGCACCATGCCAAATCGACTTGGCTTGAGTCTGCATCAAAAGATCATCGCAGCTGATAAAGGGTTCGCATTCCGCACCGTTAATGACTAAGGTGTGAATTTTGCCTTTTTGCTTTGGCAGTTTGGCGTAAGTCGGGAAACCGGCGCCGCCCATACCGATAATGCCGGAATGAACCAATAAATCTTTAAGAGCTTGCGGTTCTTCTGGCCAAGTGCCGTCAACCTTTAACGCATTATCAATAGCTTGGTCCTGTTGATCCGGTTGTAGGATAAGGCAAAGTTCTTGCAAGCCGGAAGCGTGCGGTAAGGTACGTGCTTCAATTGCGGCAATTGTGCCAGAAGTTGGGGCATGAATTGGCACAACAAGTTTGCGATTGGCGTCGGCATCTGCTTGTGCCAGTAGTTGATTTTTTAGGACGTGTTCACCTACTTTTACCAAAGGTTCGGCTTTTTCGCCAATAGCTTGCGGTAAAGGTAGAATCAATACGTTTGGAATCAGCGGCGGATAAATCGGATTGCGCGTGCTGAGTGATTTATTGTATTTTGGGAATACGCCGCCGTGAAACTTATATAGCCAGCGTTTCGCCATCGGATAAATTGGCGCGATTTTATTGGCGATAGTCGTTAAAAAACTCATTTTGCCGGCTCCGCTAACTCAGCCAATGGCTTTGGTTCAAGCTGCATTTGTGGCTCCGGCCACTGCCAGTTTTTTAGAGTGACTTGTTTTGGTTTCATCTCAATACAGTCAACAGGGCAGACGGGTGCGCACAAGTCACAGCCGGTGCATTCTTGTTGAATTACGGTGTGCATCATTTTGGTGGCGCCAAGAATCGCATCGACCGGACAAGCTTTAATACATAGCACACAACCGATACAGAGGTCTTCATCAATCCATGCGGTCATCGGTGGTTTTTCTTCGTCGACACTGTCATCCATCGGTTTTTCTTCGCGACCGGTGATTTCCGCGATTTTAATCATCACCTCGGTACCGCCGGGAACACATAAATTGACTTCAGACTCGCCGTTCGCTAAAGCTTCTGCATAAGGCTTACAACCGGGGAAGCCACACTGACCGCATTGAGTTTGTGGCAGTTCTCGGTCGATCTGCTCAGCGACCGGATTGCCTTCAACTTTAAAGCGTACTGCAGCAAAGCCAAGCGCTAAGCCAAATGCCAGCGCCAGTCCTAGGAAAATTACAATTGCTTCGAATTCAAGCAGCCAATCCATCCACTGCATCTTAGGCCAGACCTCCGAAGCCCATAAATGCCATGGACATCAATCCGGCAGTAATTAGAGCAATCGGCGCACCTTTAAAAGGCCCTGGAACATCGGCAACGTCCAAACGTTCACGAATTGAGGCAAACATCACCATGACCATAGTGAAGCCGATGGCAGCCCCCATGCCGAAGAAAGCCGATTCGATAAAGTTATTCTGCTCGCCGACATTTAATAGCGCGACACCCAAAACTGCGCAGTTAGTGGTAATTAATGGCAGATAGATTCCCAGTACTTGATATAAAACCGGAGAGGTTTTGTGAATCGCCATTTCGGTAAAACCGACCACGGCCGCAATCGCAAGGATAAAGGCGATGGTTTGTAGGAATTCCAAACCGAACGGCAGCAGAAGATAGTTATAGATGAGGTAACTAAGCACTGAAGAAAGAGTGAGCACGAAAGTCGTGGCTAGACCCATGCCTAGGGCGGCATCGGTCTTTTTAGAGACACCCATAAAAGGACATAATCCTAAAAATTTAACAAGCACGAAGTTATTGACTAACACGGTGCTGATTAAAATAAGAAAATAGTCCTGCATAGACGTCCCTAAAGATAGTTTTCGTTATTTAACGCGCATTCCAGGTTTTGCACCATCATCCGGGTTAAGGATATATAAATCCGATCCACCCGGGCCGGCGGCAAGTACCATGCCTTCCGATATACCGAAACGCATTTTACGTGGCGCAAGGTTGGCAACCATTACGGTTTGCTTACCGATTAGGTCTTCCGGATTATATGCCGCTTTGATTCCGGCAAATACTTGACGCTGTTCAAAACCGATGTCCAATGTCAATTTAATCAACTTGTCCGCTTCTGGCACGGCTTCGGCATTAACGATTTTGGCAATACGCAAATCGATTTTAGCAAAGTCATCGATACTGATGGTTTCAGCTAAGGCGTCAAAGCCATTGTTGTTGTCATTGCTCATGTTTTTCTCTGCTTTCACTTTCTGTTTCTTTGGCTTAGTGTCGTCTTTTTTGCCGTCTGGTACAGACTTTGTCCCTAATGATTGCGCTGACGCTTCAACCATTTTTTCGATGGCCGGCATTTCTAGACGCGTCATTAGTGCTTTAAATTTGGTAATTTCATGGTCAAGTAACGGTGACTTAACATCATCCCAAACCGGGTTTTCTAGGTTTAGGAACGCCCAAGCATCTTGTGACGTTTTCGGTAGAACCGGAGCCAAATAGCTCATTAGTACACGGAATAGGTTAATACCCATTGACGCGACTTCGTGAAGTTCTGCTTCTTTTCCTTCTTCTTTAGCCAGTACCCAAGGAGCTGTCTCAGCAATGTATTCGTTCGCCTTGTCCGCTAATGCCATAATTTCACGCATTGCATGGCCGTACTCACGATGCTCGTATAGCTCGGCAATTTCATCTGACTTGGCAGCAAATTCGTTGTACAGCGCTTGCGCATCCGCAGATAGGTTCGTAGCCAATTTACCATCGAATTTTTTAACAATAAATCCGGCCGTACGGCTGGCGATATTGACTACTTTTCCGACTAGGTCAGAGTTAACACGTTGTGCGAAATCTTCTAGGTTCAGGTCGATATCGTCGATACGGCTGGTTAGTTTCGCGGCAAAGTAGTAACGCAGATATTCTGGATTCAAGTGCTCAAGATAGGTCTTGGCCATAATGAAAGTGCCGCGCGACTTAGACATTTTTTGCCCGTCAACGGTTAGGAAACCGTGCGCATAAACCGCATCCGGCGTACGGAAGTCCGCTCCCGACAGCATCGCAGGCCAGAATAGTGCGTGGAAGTTGATAATGTCTTTACCGATAAAGTGGTATAGCTCTGCTTTCGAATCTTTCTGCCAGTATTCGTCGAAGTTCAAGCCAGATTTTTCGCAATAAGCTTTAAAGCTCGACATATAGCCGATAGGGGCATCTAGCCACACGTAGAAGAATTTATCTTTTTCACCCGGGATTTCAAAGCCGAAATAAGGCGCATCACGCGAGATATCCCAACCACGCAGACCGCTTTCCAGCCATTCGTCGATTTTATTGGCGATTTGCGTTTGTAGGTGACCGCCGCGCGTCCACTCTTTCAGCATATCGGCAAACTGCCCAAGTTCGAAGAAGAGGTGGTCGGAATCTTTCTCAACCGGAGTCGCGCCGGAAACCGCTGATTTTGGATTAACTAGCTCAGTTGGCGAGTAAGTCGCGCCACAGGCTTCGCAGTTATCGCCGTACTGGTCTTCGGTACCGCATTTCGGGCAAGTACCTTTGACGAAGCGATCCGGTAAGAACATTTCTTTTTCAGGGTCGTAATACTGAGAAATCGATTTACGCGAAATATAACCTTTTTCTTTCAAACGGTTATAAATTAGCGCGGCGAACTCACGGTTTTCATCCGAGTGCGTGCTGTGATAATGGTCGAAAGCGATATTGAAACCGGCGAAATCCGCTTGATGTTCTTCCGATGATTTTGCAATCAACTGCTCAGGCGTAATGCCTTCTGCTTCGGCGCGCAACATAATCGGTGTACCGTGCGCGTCGTCTGCACAAACGTAAGTACATTCGTGTCCACGCATTTTTTGAAAACGTGACCAGATATCAGTTTGGATATATTCCACCAAGTGGCCAAGATGAATCGGGCCATTGGCGTAAGGCAGCGCACTGGTAATCAAAATTTTGCGAGGGCTAGCAGGTGTTGACATAAAATCCTTTCCATTCACAGCAAGAATTAACGCGAATAAATCGCGATAACCATAAATTTAAATAAGCCGATTATTATAGAGTTTTTTAGTCGGCCTGTGCGTCTAAAAGACTGGCAGTTAGCAGTCTTTTTGCGATTTTTATATTAGGTGTTTTGCACCACGATGTTAGGGAATAAGTTAGCGTAGTTACGTTTTTTAACCCCGACTTTGGCGCTGATTTGATGCGCCATATGACGATATTTATTGGCGATTTCACTGCTTGGTTCAGCCGTTACTGTTGGCTGTCCTTGGTCGGCTTCTTCACGGATACGTTTGTTCAGTGGCAATGCGCCAAGGAAATCAACGCGGTATTTCTTAGCCATTTCCTGCCCACCGTTTTCACCGAAAATGGCTTCTTCATGCCCACAGTTAGAGCAAATGTGCGTGCTCATATTCTCGATAATGCCCAGTACCGGAATTTCCACTTTTTGGAACATCTTTAAGCCTTTCTTAGCGTCAATTAGTGATACTTGCTGCGGTGTAGTAACGATAACGCCGCCGGTAACCGGAATCTGCTGCGCCAGAGTTAGTTGCACATCACCGGTTCCCGGGGGCAAGTCGATAATCAGGTAATCCAAATTGTCCCAATTGGTTTCATTTAAAAGCTGGGTTAGGGTTTGTGTGACAATCGGGCCGCGCCAAATCATCGGTGAATCTTCATCAATCAAAGCGCCAATTGACATGGCTTGCAGGCCGTAAGCTTCCAATGGCTGCATACTTTTGCCGTCTTTGGTTTGCGGTTTTTCTTTGATGTTCAACATGGTCGGAATGCTGGGGCCGTAGATGTCAGCGTCTAAAATGCCGACTTGCGCACCTTCTTGTTGCAAGGCTAGTGCAAGGTTGACCGAAGTGGTCGATTTACCGACACCACCTTTACCGGAAGCAACCGCAATGATGTTCTTGATATTCGCCATCGGCGTCGTGCCTTTCTGCACATCATGCGCGACCACTTCGGTCTGAAATTCGACTTGCACCGAAGAAATTCCATCTAATTGTTTTAGATGATGGGACAGGTTTTGTTCAATTGAAGGCCAAAGGCTGCGACATGGGAATGGCAGACTAATCTCTAAAGTTAAATCCGCGCCTTTTAAATGCATTGCTTTGAGTGCTTTTAGTTCTAACACATCTTGCTCGGTAAACGGTATTTTGACTTGTTTGATCTGCGTTTCGATCGAGTTTTGCAACGCTTCGCTAATGCTGTCACTGCCGCCAAAAAGCTTGCTTAAAAATCCCATGCTCTATCCTTTTCTTTGCGGTGCTGCTGTTATTGACGCAACACGAAAAATTTGTGCGCCATTTTAGCAGGTTCGGTTATGGGCTTGAAGTCGAACCGCTATATCAAGTGCCTGTTTTCGGTATAATCTGCGATTTCTGAATAGCTTTCTGGAGATGGCTGAATGAGTCTACTAGCTTGGCTGGCACAACATCAAACACTGGCGCCGATTCGAGCAATCGCTGAATTACCGAGTAACTTGGCTGATCAGATTGCCGCCGGTGAGGTGGTCGAGCGCCCGGTTTCGGTAGTTAAAGAGTTGTTGGAAAATGCGCTGGATTCGGGTGCCGACCAGATCGAAGTGATTTTGCAGGAGGGTGGCAATCATTCGATTGAAGTGATTGATAATGGTCGCGGCATCGCCAAAGATGAACTGTTATTGGCGGTTTCCCGTCACGCCACCAGTAAAGTGTATTCAATGCAGGAATTAGTCGCGGTGCAGTCACTTGGTTTCCGTGGCGAAGCATTGGCGAGTATTAGCTCCGTTTCCGATTTTACTCTGCGCAGCCGCACTGTACATGATAAAAGCGCTTGGCAAGTCAGTGCTCAAGGAGATGGCAAATGGCACGGTCCTGAACCGGCTGCGGGTGCAAATGGTACTTCGGTCAAGGTCAATAACTTGTTTTTCAATACGCCGGCGCGTAAGAAGTTCTTACGTGCTCCGCGTACCGAGTTTATGCAGATTGAGCAATTAGTTAAACGCATTATATTGAGCCATCCACAGGTCGGTTTTAAACTGGTGCATAACGGAAAGACGGTGCGTAATTTACCGGCTTGTACTGATGAAAAGTCATTACAGCAACGTTTGAAGATGTTGCTAGGTCAAGAGTTTGTCGATCATTCATTGCAGATTGAATTTGAAGCGCAGGATTGGCATTTAAGTGGCTGGGTTGGTTTGCCGACTTTCAATCGTGCGCAAACGGATATGCAGTACTTATTTGTAAATGGTCGTGTGGTTAAAGATCGCAATTTGAGTTTTGCATTGAAGCAGGCATATGCCGATGTGCTTTATCACGGCCGACACGCCGCCTATGTGTTGTTCTTGCAGGTGCCTCCTGAGCAGTTGGATGTGAATGTGCATCCGGCCAAACATGAAGTGCGTTTTTCGCGTAATCGTGAAGTGTTTGATTTTATCCGTCGTTCGGTACGTGACACAGTCGGTAAGCCTTTGGCCGCTACCGATAGCGTCCAGCCGGGTAGCGGTAAGGCGTTGGAAAGTTTATTAGGTCAAGTACCGGAGCCGGAAGCTAAACCGATGGCGTTTAATTTTAATGCTCAGCCGACGCAAGGCGAATTGGCGGCATCAATGGCTTTTCAGGCGCCGATGGGCGAGCATTCCCGCAGTCAACAGGCCAAAGATTTACAGCAGTTAGTTCAGGCTCGTCGATACGGTGATGATGCGGTGGCAAGTGTTGTACCGCAAATCAACGATGCTACACATAATCTGTATGGAAGTGATTTTTCCGTAGAGCAGGATTCGCAAATTCCGCCTTTAGGGTTTGCCAAGGCGCAGTTACATGGCGTGTTTGTCTTGGCGGAAAATCAGCACGGTTTGGTATTGGTGGATATGCACGCCGCGCATGAACGTGTAGTCTATGAGCGCTTTAAAAAACAGTGGCAGCAGTTGCGTTTGGTGAGTCAGCCACTATTGGTACCAATTGTCATGTCTCTGGAGGCTTCCCAGATATATATGTGGGAAGGCTTTAAGCAAACTTTTGAAGATCTCGGTTTTGAGATCGAGCCGATGGGGCCTGAGCAATTGAAAGTTAGTGCGGTGCCGGCGTTATTATTGAAAGCCGATGTAGTGAGTTTATTTAAGGATATGTTGTCGGAGTTCGCCGAGTTTGCCGAAGAAGAAGTGGCTAAGGATGAAAGTCACGCGGTCAATGAGAAAATCGACAGTATTTTGTCGACCATGGCTTGTCACGGTTCGGTACGCGCTAATCGTCAATTGACGGTGCCGGAAATGAACGAACTGCTTCGTCAAATGGAGCAGACCGATAAAATCGACCAGTGTAACCACGGCCGCCCGACGTGGATTCAGTTATCAATGGAGCAGCTCGACAAACTCTTTATGCGTGGACAGTAGATGTTGTTGCAGCAAAGCATAATGAGTTTTAAGGTCGTGAAAAAAAGAAAAAGTTAGGGTCTAGTCCGAGATTAATCATGGAATATTCAGAATTAGTAAACAAATTAATCGCCGAGAAAAAGGTATTGGCGATTATGGGGCCGACTGCGTCGGGGAAAAGTCAATTGTCGATGGCATTGGCTGAAATTTTGCCGATTGAGATTATTAGTGTTGATTCAGCACTGATTTATCGTGATATGGATATTGGCTCTGCCAAACCGAGTGCAGAGGAAATACAGTCGGTACCACATCACCTGATTGATACTATTGATGCCAGTGAGAGTTATTCGGCCAGTGAGTTTGTCGATGATGTGCACGGTTTGGTTAAGGAGATTTTTGCCCGCGGTAAATTGCCGGTCTTGGTTGGAGGTACCATGATGTATTTCAATGCATTACAACAAGGGATGAATGACTTACCAAGTGCTGATGCAGAAGTGCGTGCGAAATTACAAAAACAGTGGGATGAATCGCCCGAAAGCTTGCATCAACGGTTGACTGAAATAGACCCTGAATCGGCACAGCGCATTCATCAGAATGATCCGCAGCGTTTGATTCGCGCGCTGGAGGTCTATCAAGTCAGCGGTAAGACCTTGACGGAACATAGGCAGAATCCAAAGAAGGCATTAAAAGATTTTGAGTTAATTAAAATCGCTTTGATTCCGGAAGATCGCTCCAGATTGCATAAACAAATTGAAAAGCGTTTTATGCAGATGCTGGAGCAAGGCTTTCTAAAAGAGGTCGAGTCATTAATTAAACGTGGTGATTTAGAGGCGGATATGACATCGATTCGTTGCGTTGGTTATCGTCAAGCGTGGGATTACTTATTGGGCGATTATGATTATGAGACTTTTGTGCATAAAGGCATAGTTGCGACCCGCCAGCTTGCTAAACGGCAATTAACTTGGTTGCGCAAGGAATCGGATTTATTGGTAATTGATCCCTATGCGACATCGTTACAACAAAGGGTTGTCGAAAGTCGTCAACTTCTTGAAAATGCGGTACAGGAGTAACGATTTATCGTTTTTGAATCGGCTTTCTAACCGTTCTTAAACCGTAGCGCTAATGATAAATATATTAAATCTAAGGCCATGCCTTTAATTTATACGGGTTATCAGTTAAATTGATATTTGAAACGGCAAATGGTGTGTTATGCTTTTCGCAGTTTTAATGTTTGAATGCAAGGAAACGCAGAGCTCGATTGCTTTGCATGAAGTCATTTGGACTTGTTTTGTGTTTCCTAAGCAGATATTAATCTTTCAAATGCTTTAGTTGGGGGAGGTTGAAGCAACTTTGCTGAACCCAGAACAAAGAAGAACAATAAAAAATAAAAATAACAGGAATCAGCATGGAGAGTAAAAAAGTGACAAAGGCCTTGCCTATCCAAGACCCTTATCTAAATGCTTTAAGAAAAGAACGTATCAATGTTTCAATTTACTTGGTTAATGGTGTAAAGCTACAAGGTAAAGTTGATTCGTTTGATCAATTTGTGGTGCTACTGCGATCCAATGTAACGCAGATGGTTTATAAACACGCGATTTCGACAATCGTACCGATGCGTGATCCAAAACCTTATGAGTATGGCAGTGGGCAAAACGGTTCAGATTCTGAATCGTAATCTTCAACCGCTTATGAGAAAAAAGGCGAGGCTCTGTTCCTCGCCTTTTGCGTTTTTAAAGGGCTAAAGTGCTTTCATAGTCGGCTAGCACTTTTTACTTTAAGAGCCATTTTGAATTTAGGTTTCACATGCATGACGGCTGTGTCTATAATGTGCGCGCTTTAAAAGGACGAGTTTGCCAGGAGCAAATTTTGCACAAAACGGAGATGGAAACACTTAATGGAATTATTTGATCGCTTAGAGCGGCAAGAAATTGAAAAAGCGGTTTTGGTGCACGTCGATTTCTATCAAGAAGCAGATCGTGAAGAAGTGGATGAGCTGTATGAATTGGTTGAATCTGCCGGGGCGGAAATTTGTACCTTGGTCACCACCAAGCGAAGCCATCCTGATCCCAAGTTCTTTATTGGTAAGGGAAAGGCCGAAGAAATTAAAGATGCGGTTAATTTATATGAAGCGGATGTGGTTATTGTTAACCATGCTTTATCTCCTGCGCAGGAACGTAATTTAAGTGATTATCTAGACGTTCAGGTATTAGACCGCGTCGGCCTGATTCTGGATATTTTTGCACAACGTGCCCGTTCTCATGAAGGTAAGTTGCAGGTTGAATTAGCGCAGTTAAAACGCATGTCAACGCGCCTAGTAAAAGGTTGGAGTCACTTAGATCGACAGGGTGGTATTGGGGCGCGTGGACCGGGTGAAACCCAGTTGGAAACCGACCGTCGTTTGGTGCAAGGTCGAATCAAACAGTTAGAAGCCAAAATTGAGAAGGTTCGTAAACAGCGTGATTTAGGGCGCCGTTCGCGTAAGCGTTCCGAATTGCCGACGGTGACGATTGTCGGTTATACCAATGCCGGTAAGTCGACGTTATTTAATTATCTGACTTCAGCCGGTGTTTATGCCGAAGATCGTCTATTTGCGACGCTGGATTCCACATTGCGTAAAGTGCATTTGCCGGGTGCAGGTTCAGTAATTTTTGCCGATACGGTTGGCTTTATTCGTCATATTCCGCATGATTTGGTGACCGCCTTCCGCTCGACTTTGGAAGAGACCAGTGAAGCGAATCTTTTGATTCACTTGATTGATGCTGCCGATCCTCATCGTGACGAGAAAATTGCCGATGTCGAGGAGGTGATCTCCGAGGTAGGCGCTTCGGACGTTCCGCAGCTTAAAATTTTCAATAAAATTGATGCCTTAGAGCCAATAGTTGAGCCGAAGGTTGACTTTGCAGAAGACGGTTATACACCGGAACGGGTTTGGATTTCGGCGCGCGATGGTCTCGGTGTTGAGATGATGATGGATGCGGTTGCCTCTTTCTTCAAAGGTCGGTTCTATAAAGTTGAATTAGTGCTGGATGTAAGCGCCGGTAAGCAACGTGCGCAACTCTATCAACTAGGTACGATCTTGCAAGAAGGGTTTGATGAACAGGGTAATAGTCTGTTTACCATGAGTCTGACTGAGCATGAATGGAACACCATTAAAGATTGGCCGGAATTTCATAAGGCCGAAGTGCTTTCAGAACAGTAAATTCCGTTCGATGGCTATTTCAAAAGCCGGCGGCTCTGAAATATGGCGATAAGATGAAGAACCCTTACGATAAAGAACCTTAATTGGTGACTTTTACATTCAGACTATCTACAATAGTCGAACTCTTGCCTAATAAATACTGAACCAGTTCGGTAATTAAGGCCCAAACGTTAATGCTAATGCATGGAGAAGGTTGAATGGCTTGGAATGAACCAGGTAAACCAGGACAAGATCCTTGGGGCAATTCAGGAAATAATGGCGGTGGCGATAATAATGATCGCGGCCCGAAAAGAAATGGTGATGACGATCTCACCAAGCTTTTTAAGAAAGCAGCTGAAAAACTAAATTCAGGAAGTACCAATGGTGGTGGTCTTGGCAGTGCCGGTGGAATGGCAATTGCCGGTATCGTATTTGTGGTGTGGATGCTGTCCGGTATTTATATTGTTGATCCGGCTGAACGCGGTGTGGTCACTCGTTTCGGTGCTTTCATTGATGAAACTAAAGCAGGCCCGCATTGGCATCTGCCTTATCCAATTGAAAATGTACAGATCGTTAACGTAGACCAAATCCGTACTGCCGAAATCGGTTACCGTTCTGATGTGCGTAATGTTGCCGGCAACGTTCCGAATGAGTCTTTGATGTTGACTAAAGATGAAAACATCGTCGATTTGAAAATTGCGGTGCAGTACCAAGTTCGCTCTGCTAGCAAATACCTATTTGAAATTTCTGATCCGGACACAACACTGCGAATTGTTACCGAGAGTGCGCTACGTGAAGTGGTTGGTCAAAGTAATATGGATTTTGTTCTGACTGAAGGGCGAAATGAAGTGGTTGCTCGTGTGCAAGAGCTTGCTCAAGAACGTTTAGATGCATATAACGCCGGGCTTTTGATTACTTCGGTAAACTTGCAAGATGCACAGCCACCGGAGCAGGTGCAAGCAGCATTTGCCGACGTAGTTAAGGCGCGTGAAGACAGAGAGCGTTTGATTAATGAAGCGGAAGCTTATTCGAATGAAATCTTGCCTATTGCGCGTGGTAATGCGGCTCGTCAGCTAGAAGAAGCGAGTGCTTATCATGATCAGGTTATCGCCGAAGCAAAGGGTGAATCAGCCCGTTTCAATAGCATTGTTTCAGAATACAGTAAGGCGCCTGAAGTAACTCGTAACCGTCTTTACATCGATGCGGTATCAACGGTTTTAGGTAATACCTCGAAAGTATTTATCGGTTCTGAAAGTGCTAATAATCTGCTTTATCTTCCTTTAGATAAGATGGTTGGTTCGCAGCAAGCAACGGTTCCGTTCAAGCCAAGTTCATCGGCATCAGCGACTAATACGGCTAAATCGAATGTGTCTACTCAGCAGACAAAACCGGCAACGACCAATATTCGCGATTATTTGAGAAATAGGGAGCTACGTTAATGAAATCGGTTGTTTCAATATTAATTGCCGTGATTCTTTTTGTTGGTAGCGGCTCAGTTTATACCGTTAAAGAATCCGAGACCGCAGTCGTGCTTCGATTAGGTGAGATCGTTAAGGCCGATGTTCAGCCGGGTCTACACTTTAAAATGCCGTTTGTGAACAATGTACGTTTCTTTGACTCACGTCTGCAAACGCTTGACTCTGCTCCTGAACGTTTCCTGACCAGTGAAAAGAAAAACTTGGAAGTTGACTCTTTTGTACGTTGGAAGGTGCAAGACGTAGCGAAGTTCTACACCACTATGAATGGTGATTTCCGTTTAGCTGGTATGCGTCTTGGACAAATCGTAAAAGACGGTTTGCGTGCCGAGTTTGGTAACCGTACCGTTAAGGAAGTTATTTCCGGCGAGCGTGTTGAGATTGCGCAAAAAATCAAAACCGCAACTGAAGGTACCGCCAAATCGTTCGGTATTGAAATTGAAGACGTACGTATCAAACGTATCGACCTAGCGAAAGATATTTCTGAATCCGTGTACCGTCGTATGGAAGCGGAGCGTAATCGTGTTGCCAAAGACCTTCGTTCGAAAGGTGCCGAGGCTGCTGAGAAGATTCGTGCCGATGCTGATCGTCAACGTGTGGTTATTTTAGCTGACGCTTATTCACAGGCGGAGATGATTAAAGGTCGTGGTGATGCAACGGCAGCGGAAATCTATGCTAATGCATACAATGCGGATCCAGAGTTCTACTCTTTCTACCATAGTATCAATGCGTATCAGAAGTCGTTTAAAGATAAAGCGGATATTATGGTTGTTGATCCGAATTCCGATTTCTTCAAATACTTTAATAACCGTGTTCAGCCACAGGCTGAAGCAATGGATAGATAATCAGTATTAAATGATTAAAAAGGTGGGGCAACCCGCCTTTTTTATGTGCCTATGTTTGAAACTCTCTTTGCCGCTTTTGCTTTGGTTCTGATTATTGAGGGACTACTTCCTTTTGCGTTTCCGCATTTTTGGAAGAAAATGATGAGCGAGGCATCAGCTATGCCCGAAGGCAATTTACGGGTGATGGGACTGTTTTCAATTGCGATAGGTCTGATACTGCTACTAATTTTTAGTTAAGTTGGGCAAATTGTTTTACAATACGCCAGCTTAGATTAAATCAAGAGATTAAAAGAAGTTCACAATGCAACAATCGACGTGGTTTACGCCGGAAGGTCTTGAAGACCTGTTACCTCCACAAGCGCAAAAGCTTGAATTCTACCGCCGCCAATTGGTCGACGGCTTTCATCTATCTGGCTATGATTTGGTGCTACCGCCATTAGCTGAGTTCACCGACTCACTCTTGACTGGTACAGCGCGCCATATGGCCGTGGATACCTGCCGTTTTACCGACCAGGAAAGCGGAAGAATGATGGGGGTTCGTGCGGACATGACGCCACAGGTAGCGCGTATTGTTTCCAATCGCTTGAAAGCCGATGGACAGATTTCTCGTCTATGTTATGTTGGCGAAGTTTTGAAAACTCGCAATAACAAAGCCAAAGGTTCTCGTAGCCCAATTCAAGTTGGTGCAGAACTTTTCGGTCACGACGGTATTGAAAGTGATATCGAAATCATTGAATTGATGCTGGAAAGCCTAAAGGGCATTAACCTCAATATCAAATTAAGCCTTGGACATGTTGGTATTGTTGATGAGCTAATCGCACTTGCAGGTTTGAATGATGCGCAGGGTTCTGAGTTAATCGATATTCTTGAACGTAAAGCGATTCCTGAGTTCGACGCATTTGTGGCGGCGAATATTTCCGGTGCATGGACGGCTCGTTTCCAGCAGCTGATTTCTTATTGTGGAAATGCTGCGGATACGATCGCTAAAGCACAGAGCGAATTCTCAGGTCTTTCAGTGCAGATGGATGCTTACTTGAATCACCTGGCGGAAATGGTGCAGCACTTGCAAGCCACACACGCTTCAGTTGATATTCATTTGGACTTGGCTGACATTCGTGGTTTCCAATATCACACCGGTATTATTTTCGCGGCCTATAGTGCCTGCGGTTTCCTACAGCCAATCGCGAAAGGTGGTCGTTACGATAATATCGGCGCCGACTTCGGTTTGGCACTGCCGGCGACTGGTTTCAGTCTTGATTTGCGTGGTGCACTAGATCTATTGGCCGATGTTGCTGATAACACCGATGTGGTTTACGCACCGTGTGTCTCCGATGCTGACTTGCAAAATAAGATCGAAGAGCTGAAATCGCAAGGTATTAAAGTGGTTAAGTCGTATGACTTAGAGCAGGAAAACGGCAAGAAGCTAAGCAACCAAAACGGTGCATGGCAGTTGGTTTAAACCACTAACCAAAAACATTTAGAAATGCAGAGAGGCGCTGATAACTGATCAGGCCTCTTTTGTTGTGTATGACATTTTAAAAAGTAAGAAGATAAGTTTTATGACCAAACGCAATATTGTTGTTGTCGGCACTCAATGGGGTGACGAGGGTAAAGGAAAAATTGTAGATTTGCTAACCGATCGCGTCGCTGCTGTAGTGCGCTTCCAAGGTGGTCACAATGCAGGCCACACCTTGGTAATTGATGGTCATAAAACCGTATTGCATCTAATTCCGTCGGGAATTTTGCGCGAAGAAGTGCAATGTTTAATCGGTAACGGCGTAGTGCTTGCTCCGTCGGCGCTGGAAAAGGAAGTTGCTGAGCTTGAAGCGGGTGGTTTGGAAGTGAAAAGCCGCCTGAAAATTTCTGACGCTTGTCCGCTGATCCTTGATTACCATGTGGCACTTGACCAAGCGCGTGAAGCGGCTCGTGGCAAAAAAGCCATCGGTACCACTGGTCGTGGTATTGGACCGGCTTATGAAGATAAAGTTGCGCGTCGCGGGCTACGTGCCGGAGACTTGCGTGATATGGAACAGTTTAAAGGTAAGTTACAAGAGATTCTTGATTATCATAACTTCGCGCTAGAAAATTATTTCAAAGTCGACAAAGTTGAATTTGAAGCACTTTGGGAAAAATGCCAAGAGTACGCGAAATTGATTGTTCCGATGTTGGCTGACATCCCTAATATGATTGATACTTACAATCGCGAAGGTAAAAACCTGATGTTTGAAGGGGCACAAGGTACGCTTCTCGATATCGATCAAGGAACTTACCCTTATGTAACCTCATCAAACACCACTTCTGGTGGTGCGGCATCCGGTGCGGGTATTGGTCCAACACAATTGGATTATGTACTGGGTATTACTAAAGCTTACGCAACGCGTGTTGGTGGAGGGCCATTCCCGACTGAACTTTGCTACGACTGCGAAACCGATGAAGGTGATGCAATCGGTAAAGAACTAGGTACGCGCGGTCATGAATTTGGTGCAACAACGGGGCGTCAACGTCGTTGTGGTTGGTTTGATGCGGTTGCTTTGCGCCGTTCAGCACAAATTAACGGCCTCACTGGTATCTGCTTGACCAAGTTGGATGTTATGGATGAGCTAGAAGAAGTGAAAATCTGTGTTTCTTATAACAAAGACGGCGAAACATTAATGCTTCCTCCTTCAAGTGCCGACGAATATGAACGTTGTGAGCCAAACTATGTGACTATGCCTGGTTGGAAAACTACTACGGTTGGTGTCGAATCTTGGGATGCGTTACCGCAAGAAGCAAAAGACTACATCCAATTCCTTGAAAAGGAAGTCGGTGTTAAGGTTTCAATTCTTTCTACTGGCCCAGACCGTGCAGAAACACTGGTTATTGACGATCCGTTTGAAGTTTAACTGCTAAGCTTTAGCACAGAGAAAAGCCAAGCTATCTGCTTGGCTTTTTTGTTTTTAAAAACAACTAGTTGCATGCTCGCTCTATAACGGATGCTAGCTTATCCGGATCGAAAGGTTTAATAATCCAACCGGTTGCGCCAAGTCGTTTACCTTGTTCTTTTAATTCTCGGCTGGCCTCGGTAGTCAGCATCAACACAGGTGTAAAACGCGTTTTTTCCAGTTTTCGCAGTTCAGCGAGAAATTCTAAACCATCCATCACTGGCATATTGATGTCTGAAATAATGACATCAAAATCTTGTTTTTCGATGGCCGCCAAGCCCTCTTGACCGTTTTCAGAAAGGGTAACCTGATAGTCTTTTTCCAAAACTAAACTGACCAAGCGGCGCATTGAAGTGGCGTCATCGACGTAAAGAATGCGTTTCATTGTTTATCCTATCTCTGTGACTAAATTATTGTAACGGATGTGATCTATAACGACTATCGGCAAAGTTTGTTAAAATTGCGCCCACAAAAATTAATTGAGAGAAAACCAATGTATAGCAACGGCTTACTGGAAATGATTCCAACAGAAATCAAAATCGCTAATGCACAAGAATTTGCCAAAATTCACCAGTCACAACTTTTTGCATGCGACTTAGAGCAGGATGCAGATGCTTGGCAGCCGGGTTGGCAATTCATCATCGAGCGTGTCGATCTTGATGAAGAGGGCAATGCCAGATATATCTTGGAAAAAGGTGAGAGTAAAAGTGGCGAAGAAGATGTGTTTTCTCTGGATTTAGGCGATATTGATTCGTCATGGTTCTTAATTTGTCTGCGCTTCGGGATTGACGATTGGACTAAAGAAGCGATTCAAGATGCATTGCAATCGGATTTCTATGGTGCTGATATTCAATTAAAGAATCTACAGAATAATGAAATTAAACTGTTGTCAGAGCACATTGATGATTTCTTGGTACGTTTTCCAAACGGAGGAATCAACGGTGTGAAGTGCGATATGACCGAACTGTTCTCGTTGGAAGAAGATTTTACGGTGACTAAAGAACAGCGCGATCAAGAAAAAGCCGATTTTGAAAAGGCCAAAGCTGAGGCGAAGGCCGAAGAGTCGGAGTGCCCGTTTTTTTAAGATTCGCTTGACGCTAAATTTTCATGAAACCATGGCTTTGGCTTGGTATCATAGCAAGCTATTTAATTTGAGAGGTAAGCTCTCGTACTGTCTTTCTCAACAAAGGAAAACGCATGTTACAAGCTATTCGTGATCGTGCCCAAGGCTGGATTGCATGGGTGATTGTCGGATTAATCATCTTAACTTTTGCACTTTTTGGTATCGACCAATATGCCAAAGGCGATAAAAGTGTTGCTGTTGCTGATGTAAATGGTGAAAGTATCGATAGCCGTGAGTTCTTAACGCTCTACAACTCACAAAAGGTGCGTTTGCAGCAGCAGTTTGGTGATATGTACGATACTGTTGTACAAGATCAGACATTGCGTGAGCAGGTCATGGATGCGTTAATTGAGTCGAAGCTTATTGAACAGTGGGCAAATGAGCATGGTTTATTGATTTCTGATCCGCAGTTGGCCGCAGCGATTCAAGCGGCGCCGGTTTTCCAGAAAGACGGTAAATTTTCCGATGAGCAATACAAGCAGGTTTTAGCCAATAACAATTTCTCCGTGGCACGTTTTGAATATGAACAACGTAAATTCCTGATTGAGAACCAATTTAAAGGTTTGTTGTCTAGTTCGGCATTTGCTACTTCTGCTGAAGTTGAGCAGTTGGCAAAACTTCAAGGTCAGCAACGCGATATTAATTATCTGCGTGTTGACCAACGACCTTTTTTTGGCAAGGTAACGGTTAGTGATGACGCTATTGAAGCATCTTACGAAAAGAACAAAGCAGATTACATTGAGCCGGAAAAAGTCAAAATTGATTTTATTGCACTGAAAAAATCAGATATTGCCAAGACTATTGAGGCAACGGACGAAGCTGTACAGGCTTTCTACGATGAAAATAAATCGCTTTTCGCTACGCCGGAAACTCGCAGTGCGCGCCATATTTTGATTCGAACTCAACCGGGCGTTGATGCTGAAGCGGCACTTAAGAAAATTGAAGAGATTAAAGCCAAAGTTGACGCGGGCGAAGATTTTGCCGAGCTGGCAAAAGAGAATTCTGAAGATCCAGGCTCTGCGGTAAGTGGCGGCGATTTGGGTAATTTTGAACAAGGCATGATGGTTCCCGAGTTTGACCAAGCGGTATTTTCAATGCAAGAAGGGCAAGTTTCGGAACCGATCAAGACCGAGTTTGGTTATCACTTAATCAAACTGGAGAAAATCAATGAGCGTGCTGTAACACCTCTTGCGGAAGTTCGCGATGAAGTGATCGCCAAATATCAGGCACAGCAAGCAGAACGACAATTCTTTGATCTGTTAGAGCAACTGAATAATATCGCCTATGAACAGCCAGATAGTCTTGAGCCGGCTGCTGAAGCATTAGGTTTAACGATTCAAACTTCTGACTTCTTCGCGCGTAATGGGGGACAAGATGAGATTACTTCTAACCAGAAAGTAGTCAATACTGCTTTTTCCGATGATGTTTTGAAGAACAAGTTGAATTCGACTGCGGTAGAGATTAACCCTGATCAGTCGGTTGTGGTCCGCATTAATGAATATCAGGAAGAGCGTCAAAAGCCATTGTCTGAAGTGAAAGATGAAATCAAGACCCAATTGGAGCGTAAAGCGGCAATTGCTGAAGCGGCTAAACTGGCTGATGAGCTGTTAGTGAAACTTGGTCAAGGTGAAACTCCTGAATCGCTAATGACTAACGGTATTGAATGGAATACCATCGGTTGGGTTGGGCGTGATGCACAAAATCTATTGCCGCAGATGTTGCAAGAAGTGTTTAAGGTCGCTAAACCCGCTGATAAGCCTGTGTGGCATAAGTATCAGCTGCCGACCGGTGATACGGTATTAATTCAGCTTAAAGCTGTCAAAGCGCAAGAGTTGACTGCTGAGCAGAGTGAGCCGCTAAAACAAGCTTATTCGGAATTAACTGCGAATGCTGAATTAAGTGCGCGCATCAATGCACTAGATGAAAGTGCTGAGATTGAAAAGAAAGCGGTATTTGAAACGATTAAATAATCGCTAACTTATTGGCTGTTAAATAAAATCCCGCTAAGTCATACTGATTTAGCGGGATTTTTTGTTTATAGAAATTTATAGTGTTTTCTGATCGGTGAGGTAATATCCCAAGTACAAGCCATTCCAGCAGGGAAGGTTACTAAGTCTCCGGCAACAATTTTCACTGCTTTACCGTCATCAGGCGTAACCGTCACTTCACCTTCCAGAATCAAGCAGACTTCGGTACTGTCATAAAACCATGAAAAGTTCGATATCTCTTTTTCCCAAATTGGCCAGGAATGGCAGCCATGCTGTTCAATAATTGCTTCGGCAGGATTTTGGATAACTTCAATTTGCATAAACGCTTCCTGTATTAAGATTTATCGGACGGGTCTTGTTCGTCATTGAACAGACTGGTGACTTTATCGTTATTAGGTGATGCTTGTGGGCGATGTAATACCTTGGCATTTTGCAGATATTTTTTGCGCGACCAGATTAATCCCCAGCGAGAACCGCCAACTTGATACCAGAGAAGCGCAGAGCGAATTCCTGCCAGTAATAAAGCGCGGATTTTATTGGCAATGCGTTGATTATTAAGGTGCTGGTGGTGTCCGTTGACCATAATTCTTGGCGTCATGATACTGACATTTTCGCTATAGGCGCGAGCAATGGTTGCAATGACATTTTCATGCATATCGCCAAAATGCTCACGTTGAGATTCGGCAGTTTCTAGCACATTAGAGATTTTCTGCAGGCCATCGCCGCCTTGGCGTAGTTTTTTGGCAAGAATCATTAAGCTTAATGCATAGCGGGTCACTTCAATATTACGTTCCTGAACAGATACATTGCCGTTCATTTGTGCCAGTAGGGTTTCGACACCAGTTTGCAAATTATCGACGTCATCGCCGAATACATTAAGCGTGTTTGTTGGATTATTGATAAACAACG
The DNA here is from genome assembly GCF_017571465.1 of Thiomicrorhabdus marina. Taxonomy (GTDB): domain Bacteria; phylum Pseudomonadota; class Gammaproteobacteria; order Thiomicrospirales; family Thiomicrospiraceae; genus Thiomicrorhabdus; species Thiomicrorhabdus marina. The sequence goes on from NZ_JAGETV010000005.1 coordinate 133,314, forward strand.
AATCGATACTGGCCTTCAAAGCTTTTTCATCGGCTTCTCCGCTCGACGCTAATTGGTAAACCAGTTGGGCTGCTTGGTAGATGCCGGTTAAAGCAAGGGTCTTGTCCTGCTGAGTATATTGACTCATAAAACTCTCAGTATTTTCTAATCTAAATCTGCAGCATCGGCTTGATGCAAACGTTGTTCGATAATGCCTCCGCCAAGGCAGTCTTCACCATCATAAAACACGACGGATTGCCCGGGGGCAACCGCAGTTTGGGTTTTATTGAACTTCACCAAAATCTTACCGTTGTTTGCCGCAATGATTTGGCAAGGCTGTTCTGGTTGACGGTAACGAATTTTTGCTTTGATTGCGCTGTTTAACGGAGGGGTAGAGCCGCTGACCCAATCAAGTGTATCGGCAATCAAAAATTGATGTTGAAGAAGTGGGTGATCTTTACCTTGCACTGCAACCAAGCGGTTATTTTTCAAGTCTTTGTCAGCAGCATACCAAGGTTCATTGCCGCGACCATGGCCGCCACCAATACCAAGGCCTTTTCTTTGCCCAAGAGTGTGGTACATCAGACCATCATGCTTACCGATAACATGATCGTGGTCATCAACAATATCGCCTGGTTGAGCGGGTAAGAAACGCTGGAGGAAATCTTTGAATTTACGCTCGCCAATAAAACAGATACCTGTGCTGTCTTTTTTATCATGGGTAATGAGCCCGGCTTCTTCCGCTATTTCCCGAACTCGTGGTTTCTCAAGTTCGCCGACGGGGAATAGCGATTTTTGCAACTGATTTTGCTGAAGTGTATATAAGAAATACGACTGATCTTTATTGTCGTCTAGACCTTTTAAAAGATGACACGTGCCGTCTGCATCACGACTAATACGTGCGTAGTGGCCGGTGGCAATAAAATCTGCCCCCAATTCTAAAGCGTGTTGTAAGAAGGCCTTAAATTTAACTTCTTTATTACAGAGGATATCGGGATTTGGTGTACGTCCGTGCGAATACTCTGCTAAGAAATGCTCGAAAACATTGTCCCAATATTGGCCGGAGAAGTTTTCAATATGTACCGGGATATCGAGTTTTTCGGCAACGGCTAAGACGTCTTTTAAATCTTCTGCAGCAGGACAATAATCCTCGGTGTCATCGCCTTCCCAGTTTTTCATAAACAGGCCTTCCACCTGATAGCCTTGCTGTTTAAGCATAAGAGCGGCTACCGAGGAATCAACGCCGCCGGATAAACCGACGATGACTTTAGTATTGGCAGGGTCGTGTGCCATGCAGAGAGTCTCCAGCTATATAAAAAGTAAGCGCTTATTTTAGCAGATGCGTCATAAAAAATTGAATGCTACACAGCGTCACTTTGTGGCAATGCTGTTCACTTAGTGGATTTGTTAATTAAAAAAAGAGATTGCCACTGTCTAAAGACTTCGTAATGACGGCCATTGCGAACGTAGTGAAGCAATCTTTATGTCTGATTTGTGTGGCATTTTCACTTTGCGGGCTTTTTCCTACGCGAATCGAAAGAACGGCGTTTTTTGGTCGTACTGATCGGTTGCTCGGCATTCCGCCGCTGATTGCGAATGGCTTTACGGGGTTTATGATTCGGTGTGGTTTTCGAGAAGTTCAAAAAACCTTCCGGTAGCTGTTGTTTAAATTCGTCAACTGCGATTTGTTGACTTGTTCCTAATGACAGGTCGGCTATTTTCCAAGGCCCGATTTGGATGCGAATTAAACGTAATGTTGGAAAACCCACCGCAGCAGTCATGCGCCGAACTTGACGGTTCTTACCTTCCTTGATGGTCAACTCAAGCCAAGAAGTCGGAATATTTTGACGTTCGCGAATTGGCGGGTTACGCGGCCATAACCATAAGGGTTCGCTGACCTTTTTTGCCTGTGCAGGTAATGTTTTGCCATCTTTTAATACGACGCCTTTTTGTAGCTGAGCAATTGCTTCGGCATTGATTTCGCCTTCGACCTGAACAAGATAGGTTTTTGGTAATTTGAATTCTGGGTCGGCAATGCGTTGTTGTAGTTTGCCGTTATCAGTCAGTAGAAGTAAACCTTCCGAATCACGATCTAAGCGGCCGGCGGCATAATAGCCAGTCTTTTTAATATAGTCGCTAAGATTTTCTCGCGAGCTTGCCTGTTCAGAATCGTCTGTAAATTGGCAAAGGACATTAAAAGGTTTATTAAATAGCAGTAAATTAAGCATTGACGGTTTATGAACTTCGTTTCAAAAAAGCGGTTAATTCGTGGAAAGGTAAAGGTTTAGAGAAATAGAAGCCTTGAATTTCATCACAACCTAACTCTTTGAGTATATCTAATTGAGCAGCGGTTTCCACGCCTTCGGCTAGAACGCTTAAGCCAAGATTGTGCCCCATATTAATAATGCCAGAGGTGATAGCTTGATCATCTTTATGGTGGACGATATCGTCGATAAATGATTTGTCTATTTTAAGACGGTTAGCCGGTAGAGATTTTAAATAACTTAAAGAGGAATAGGCAATTCCGAAATCATCAATTGAAATAGTCATCTGTGCATCGCGTAATTTTTTTAATAAGTTAATGCTTTTGTGCGGTGAACGCATAATGACGCTTTCAGTTAATTCAATATCGATGCTTTGAGGGTTAATATTGTATTGTTTTATGCCTTCTAACAACATTGTTAATAACTCCGGATCATCAAATTGCCGCGCTGAAAGGTTGACGCTAATACTTGGCAAACTTAGTCCTGAGTGTTGAAGCTGTTGCATGTCTTGCAATACTTGTTGGTAAATCCATCTTCCAAGTGGAATGATCAAGCCACTATTCTCAGCGGTTGGGATAAAATCGACTGGAGAAATTGCCCCTAAGTCTTTGTCTTGCCAGCGAATTAATGCTTCAGCGCCACATACCTTACCACTGCGAATATCGATTTTGGGTTGATAATAAAGGCTAAATCCCTGCTGTTGTTTCACTGCCTGACGCAATGCACTTTCGATGCGAAGACGAATTTTGGCATTTGACAACATCTTAGGATTATACAGTAGGTACCGATTTCGACCTTTGATCTTTGCCTCATTCATCGCCGTTTCTGCTTGTTGAATCAGCAGTGAGTAACTGTCATCATCCTGTGCTTTCAGAGCGATGCCGATACTGCAAGTCAGGCCAATTGATTGGCCATCTATCTTGATCGGTTCAGAAACATTGTGCAGTAATTGTTTACTGAGTTTTTCGATTCCGGTCAGGTCCGAATAATCCATTAAAGCGACTGTAAAATGGTCGCCTTCATGGCGCGATATCAGACTTCTTTTCCCGGTGAAGTGCTGGTTTATTCGTTGCGCAATACTTTTTAATACATTGTCGCCGGCACGATGGCCAAAAGTTTCGTTAACGGCTTTAAAACCGTCAATGCCGATGGCGAGAATAGCGACTTGGGAAGTCGATTGTTGATGATCTTGTTGATAGTTATTTGTTAATTCATTAAACAAGGTACGATTTGGCAAGCCGGTTAAACTATCGAAATGCGAAAGTTTATAAATAGTATCTTCAGAAGATTGACGCAATTCTTCAGTTAAATAAGCGTTTTGTTCTCGCAGGCGTACCGTATCGTAAGCGATGACCGACATAAATATCATCGCTAAAAATAACATGATTTTGGTAACTAAATCCGCCGGAAGTAATAAAACTCCGAAAGTACCAAATAGAATAAAAAAATAAAATCGGAATTTATCGATATACAAAAAATCAGTTAGATAGGAAAAATATAAGATGGCATATAAAAAGACCACTCGAATTTGAAAGCCGGTAGACTGATCGTTAAATGCATTGGCACCGACAATAACGGTAGTAATCGAAAACGCTTTTAAGAAGAAAAGCATCCGTTCCAATGACTCGATATCTCTGCTTAATCGCAGCACGATAAAGCCAATAAAGGGAATCGCTAACATGATAATAGCGACTTTTAAATCCGGCTCGGATTCTTGTTGGTAAGAAAAAATTAAATAGCTGAAAAGTAATAGAAACGAGAAGGCGAATTTTGCCAATGCCGCCTTTTTAAAGTCTTCAAATTTACGTCCGTGATGGGCTAAAAGCTGATGGTTATTTCTGTTCATTGTTTATTTTGTCTAAATCTTAGGGAAACGCAGAATAAGTCCAAATGGCTTCAGGCAAATTTTGCAAAGCCTCTGTCTCGACTTACCTCTTCGGGCGTCGAGTTCTTCGTTTGGCGAGGTCTTGAAGAGTCACTTCGTTGTTAGCGTTCTCAACCCTAGCTAAGGCTATACTTCTCAACCGCTGCCTAGAATTTATCTCTTCAGATTCCTCGCTGAAGTCAATGGGGGCTTATTCTGCGTTTCCTTAAATCAGCCTGCGCTAAAACTCGCTATAAAATAACAGTAAATGGTTAAAAATCATATCAGAAATGATTTCTATCGATGAATGGTTATTTGTGAAAAGCAGAACTAAGTGCTTGTGGTTCAGGCTTTGAAGAATCACTTGGTCGCTAGCGCTCTCAATCATAGTGACGGCTATGCTTCGCAAATGTGGCCTATAATTTGATCTCTTCAAACGTCTCGCTGAAGTTATCGGCGTTTTCTTGGATTGCGCAAGGTTATTTAAATTCCACTTTCTTATAAGCGTCTGCTTAACCTTTATGACACCGTCATGTAGAATAAAGATCAGTTTTACGTATTCACTATTTGGCAGGTTCTCTGCCGCAAATCTAGGAAGGTTACATGAGCAAGATTATCTATACTCTGACTGATGAAGCGCCAATGCTGGCGACATACTCTTTTTTGCCGATGGTACAGGCATTTACTCAAGCAGCTGGCGTTGATATTGAAACGCGTGATATTTCATTAGCAGGCCGTATTCTTGCCAACTTCCCGGAATTTCTGAACGAAGACCAGCGTATCGGCGATGCACTGAGTGAATTAGGCGATATGGCAAAAACGCCGGAAGCAAACATCATTAAACTACCCAATATCTCGGCATCCATTCCGCAATTAAATGCGGCAATTAAAGAGCTGCAATCGCAAGGTTATGCAGTGCCGAATTATCCGGCTAATCCAAGTAATGAAGCTGAAGCCAAAATCAAGGCGAAGTATGCAAAAGTTCTTGGTTCAGCGGTTAACCCAGTATTGCGAGAAGGTAACTCGGATCGTCGTGCACCGGCTTCGGTAAAAAACTATGCTAAACAAAATCCTCACTCAATGGGAGAGTGGGTCGCAGAATCGCAGACTCGTATCGCACATATGGAGAGTGGCGACTTCTACGGCTCTGAGAAGTCTGTGACCTTGGCCGATGAAAATACATTCAAAATCGAATTTGTTGCTGAAGATGGCTCTGTTAAGGAGTTGAAAGCCGCAGCCCCTTTGCAGAAAGGTGAAGTGTTGGATGCATCGGTAATGTCTCAGTCTGCACTGCGCTCTTTCTTGAAAGAGGCGATTGCCGAAGCAAAAGATAAAGGTGTGTTGTTCTCGCTACATATGAAAGCGACTATGATGAAGGTTTCTGACCCGATTATCTTCGGTCAAGCGGTAGCGGTGTTCTTTGAAGAGGTATTTGCTAAGCATGCAGAGACTTTTACTGACATCGGTGTTAATCCGAATAATGGCCTGGGCGATGTTTTCGCTAAGATTGCTGAACTTGATGATGCGAAACGTGCCGAGATCGAAGCTGACCTAGCAGAAGTGATGGACAAGGGGCCAGCTATTGCAATGGTCGATTCTGATAAAGGTATCACGAACTTGCATGTGCCTTCGGATGTGATTATTGATGCGTCTATGCCGGCAATGATTCGTTCTTCAGGAAAAATGTGGAATAAAGACGGCCAGACTCAAGACACGCTTGCGGTGATTCCTGACCGTTGTTACGCATCAGTTTACGAAGAAACCATTCGTTTCTGCAAACACTACGGTGCATTCGATCCAACCACTATGGGGACTGTTCCAAACGTTGGTCTAATGGCGCAGAAAGCAGAAGAATACGGTTCGCATGACAAAACTTTCCAAGCAGACGCTAAGGGTAGCATTCGAGCGGTTGATGCCAATGGAGATGTACTACTTGAACAAGCGGTTGAATCGGGTGATATTTTCCGTATGTGCCAGACGAAAGATGCCCCGATTCAAGATTGGGTTAAGCTAGCGGTTTCACGTGCTCGCGCGACTGGATCGCCAGCGGTATTCTGGCTGGATGCCGAGCGTGCCCATGACCATGAATTGATTGTTAAGGTTAATGAATACTTGGCGCATCACGATGTTGCCGGTTTGGAAATTCATATTATGCCGCCTGCGGAAGCGACGCGTTTCACACTTCGTCACGTTAAAGACGGGAAAGAAGTGATTTCGGTAACAGGTAATGTGCTACGTGATTATTTGACGGATTTGTTCCCGATTCTTGAACTGGGGACATCGGCGAAAATGCTATCGATCGTGCCTCTTATGAATGGCGGTGGTTTGTTTGAAACCGGTGCCGGTGGTTCAGCGCCGAAACACGTTCAGCAGTTGGTTTCAGAAAACCACTTGCGTTGGGATTCACTGGGTGAATTCTTGGCATTGTCGGTTTCTTTGGAGCATTTAGCACAAAACTTCGACAACCCTAAAGCACAAGTTTTGGCAGATACGCTGGATCGTGCGACTGGTTCGTTCTTGAATAACAATAAATCGCCATCGCGTAAAGTTGGTGAGTTAGACAACCGTGGTTCACATTTCTACCTAGTGATGTACTGGGCGCAAGAATTGGCAGCACAAGATCAAGATGCAGAACTGAAAGCGCGCTTTACTGATGTGGCACAGCAATTAGCTGATTCAGAAGAGATGATTGTTGCTGAGCTAAATGGCGCGCAAGGTTGTGCAGTTGATTTAGGTGGTTACTATAAACCAGATGCGGTTAAAGCTTCGGCAGCAATGCGACCAAGCAGTGCACTAAATGCCATTATCGACAGCATCTAACCGCTCTTCTGATTGAATTGATGATTTAAATGACTTAATTCGATAGGGACTAAAAAGCCCGGTTGGTCGTTACCAATCGGGCTTTTGCATTTTGAGAAGTGACGTTTTCTAAAATGGTTTTAGATTAAGAAACTGTCTTTAGAAAGTCCTTGATCTAATTTCTTTTGAAAAGCTTTTGGAGCTCGTCCACGACCCGTCCATAGATGTTCTTGGCCATCTTCGTCAATAACGCGATATTTCGGTTTTACAGTGCGTCCTGACGTTTTTTTCGGAGCAAGAAGCGTTTCACCATCGACTAAGTCTTCAACCGTCAAACCTTGTTCAGATAGCATTGAGCGCATTTCTTCAATTTTAGCTAACTTCGCTTTTTGTTCGGCAGCCATTTCGGAAATTTCTTGTTCACGTTCGACAACAATCTCGGTGATGTCGTTCGCTAGCTTATTTAATTGCTCCATGTTCAACTCTTTAACGGCCGCTTTTAAACGTTTACGGTGCATGGCAATTTTGACAAATTCATTTACTTCCATAGTATTCCTTCTAAGAATTTTATTATGTAAACTACAACAACTTTAATAATGGCGTTATTAAGTTGATGGCGTCATTTTAACGATTAAAATTTTTTAATACAAACTTAAACTAAATATAAATACAGCATAATAAAATAGTTAGTTTCATAAAGGTCATATTTTATTTTTAATAAATTAAATATGGGTTTTATTAAAAAGTATATTTATTGAATTTAATGAAGTGCGGAATAAGCCTATTTTGAATTATATAAGGAAATACAGAATAAGTCCCCATTGACTTAAGCGAGGAGTTTGAAGAGATAAATTCTAGGCAGCGTTTGAGAAGCGTAGCCTTAGCTAGGGTTGAGAATGCTAACAACGAAGTTGCTCTATCAAGGCCTCGCCCAAACGAAGAAGTCGACGCCCGAAGGAGTAAGTCGAGATAGGGGCTTTGTAAAATTTGTCTGAGCGGTGTTGTCTGTTTTTGCTAGGTCTATACATGACGGCAAACAGACGCCTTGCTTAGCCTAAATTTTACTTTGCCTGAAGTCATTTGGACTTGTTCTGCGTTTCCTTAGGTGTTTCCCTAAGTGAAAGGACTGTTTGTCATTATCTTTCACGCAGTGAATGACTGCCTGGGAGTAAATAGAGACTTTTTGTGCTGGCGTAATTCAGCCAATATTTTTCGATGAAGATAATTGAGGTAGCCAATTTATGGTTTACCGTTTGGTATATTAGGAGAGTAACTATGACCGATAAGTTTATTAAAAAACCGCAATTTTTGGCTGCAAGCTTGCTGATACTGCTGTCTATAGGGATTGCGGAAGGTTCATTCACCTTTCTACAGACGATTATTGGCTTGATGGCGTGGTTTATGATTTGGCCGATGAAAGATTTGCCAACGAGTTATTATGGACAGTGGTTTATCGCAGCGAGCTTCGGTGCGGCAGCCTTGTTAGTATTTGGTGTGTTTTTAAATGTGCTTGGATTAGGTTTAGGGGCTGGAATAGGCTATTTTATTTTTTGGGGACTTGCGGCGGTGACAGTATACTTTTTAATATTAAATCCGCGTAATATAGTTGAAGACGTATAGAGCGCTAACAACGAAGTTACTCTATCAAGGCCTCGCCCAAACGAAGAACTCGACGCCCGAAGAGGTAAGTCGAGACAGGGGCTTTGTGAAATTTGCCTGAAGCCATTTAGACTTGTTCTGCGTTTCCCTAACTAATTTAAAAAGAACTTTCAGCGTTTAACTGAAAGTTCTGATAATCGTATCGACTTATAGTTCGACGTCAAAATAGACGTTTTGTACGTCATCCACATCTTCTAAAGCAGCAATGAATTTCTCGAAAAGTTCTAAGTCTTCGCCTTCTAATTGTTTGCTCATATTCGGAATGAATTGAATTTCATCGACATCAAATTCAATGCCTTCAAAATTTGCCAATAACGCTTGTTTTACTTTGTTGTACTCGGTGTTTGGTGCAAAAACCGTGATTTTGCCGTCTTCTGCTTCCACGTCATTGACATCAACATCGTCCATTAGCAACGCTTCTAGAACGGCTTCTTCATCTTCACCGTCGAATACGAAAATAGCAGAGTGATCGAACATGTGCGCAACACTGCCTTGAGTCCCTAACTTGGCGTTGGCTTTGTTGAAAACGCCACGCAGGTCACCGAAAGTACGGTTCGGGTTGTCAGTTAGACAGTCAACAATAACCATACTGCTCCCAGGGCCGTACCCCTCATAACGCGCCACTGAGAAGTCTTCGCCACCGCCGCCTTGAGCTTTATCCAACGCTTTGTCGATAACGTGTGCCGGAACTTGATCTTTCTTAGCACGTTCGATTAAACCTGCCAGAGCAAGGTTACCAGAAGTTTCTGCGCCACCGTTTTTAGCGCACATGTAAATTTCTTTCGAATATTTACTGTATACCTTGGCTTTTTGATCCGAGGTTTTTGCCATGGATTCTTTACGGTTTTGATAAGCTCTTCCCATTAGGATTCTCCAAATTTCTTGACGGAACCTGTCCGCTGCTCCAACAAAATAAATAAAATTGAGCAGATTTTACAACAAGACGACACTATAAAGCGAAAAAGCCTACGCATGTAGGCTTCTTGATAAGACGGTTAAAGCTGGCTGTTTAAGCTTTTTTGGTAAATGCGGCAACGATAACAATCTGTGAACCGTTGATTTTCCCTTCGATATGTTTAGGGTTATCGGTAAGGTGGATGTTCTTAACTAAGGTTCCGCGTTTCGCTGTGAAGTTAGCCCCCTTAACATCAAGGTCTTTAATAAGGGTAACGTCATCCCCTTCATTTAATTGATTGCCGTTGCTATCGACGATTTTAATTTGATCTTCCGCAGCAACGATGCCTTTCATGGCCCATTCTCGCGTGTCGTCTTCAATGTACATCATATCCATCAGCTCTTGAGTCCAACCTTCAGAAGCCATAGCATGTAGCATACGGTAAGCGATAACTTGCACCGCAGGATTTGGGTTCCAGATGGCATCATTAAGGCAGCGCCACTGATTTGGATCACGTTTTTCCGAATCTTCTATCTGATCACGTAATGTTTCAGTGATTAGAACCGATTGTTCCGCTGAACCGTCAGAAGGTTCAACAGGGAAAACCACTAAATTTTCAGTTTCGCCGCTTAGTTCACATTTCCCTTCGCTACGTTGCAGGAGTTGCTCTTTGATGCTCATTGGTTATCCTTTGTAGAAAAAAACATAAACAGAACATTATGCATAAAACCACTCTGACTCTCTAGTTATATGTGCACAAAATTAGGTAAGAAAAATAATTCGTTAATAGAAGAGAGGGGAGGTATTTTTAGCAGTCTGTTTACCTTGGAAAGTTTGCTAAAATTGACAACCTAATAAAGGGTTAATGAATAGGCAGACAGTTTTGAGCGCAAATTTTGATGCAGGAGTCGATTATTTTGCAGTGTTGGGCGTGCACTTTGGAGCGAATCCTAAAAGCGTTAAACAAGCTTATCGTCGTATGGCGCGTCGCTATCACCCTGATGTTTCAAAAATTCATAATGCTAAGTCGCGTTTTCAAGAAATTGCCCATGCTTATGAAATTTTAAATAAATACCGAGATGCATACTGCCGGGCATTTCAACGCAGCCAACAGTTCTCAGCCAAGCATAAGCAAGAAGCGAAACCTTCAGCGTCAAAAAAAACCAGCTATAGTACTGAAGAATCGAGTGCTAAAACCAAACATGCCGACTCGAAACAAGGTTGTAGACAGTCGAATGGCCGAGCTCAAAATAACCAGAACCATCGTGAATCGCCGTTCGATGAGTGGGCAAGTCAGAGAGATTACCAATCCTATAACTACGGGCAAAAGCCGATACATGGTAAGGATAGAGAAGTGGTTTATCCAATCACCTTGCGTTATGCAATTCGCCTATTGCGCTTAGGTAGCTTCTATATTCCCGGTCTTAAGGTGCAGATGAAATTTACTCGTCAAGCGTTTGAAGGCAAAACTTTTCGCCTAAAAGATAAAGGATATAAGGGGTTGTTCGGTGGCCGTTCCGGTGACTACATGGTGCGTTTCAATATTAAAGTGGATGCTGAGCGTTTCCATTTAAAGGATGGGGATTTGTACGGTAAGTTTGAAATACCGACCATTTTCCTGCAACCGGGAAAAACGGTTTATATCGATAGTCCGACCGGTAGGGTTGAGTGGGTTGTGCCACATTATTTTGATATTAACGAATATATATTTTTTCGTGATATGGGGCTACCGGCGGATGCCGAAAATATCGCCGGTGATTTATATGCAAAATTGATTCCGGTTGATTAGGGAAACGCAGAATAAGTTCCGATTGACTTCAGCGAGGTGTTTGAAGCAGTCAATTCTAGGCAGGTTTCGCAAAGTATAGCGTTTGCTGTGTTTCCTTAGTCTAAAGCGCCTAAAAACCTTCTTCAGACTCTTGAAAAACTGCTTTTGAACCTTATAAGGTAAACTTGAATTTAACTAATAAGTGAAAACAAATGTCGCAACCGCATGATCATGACGACGGCAATCTATTATTAGACCGTGCCAAGCCAAAACTTAAACCGCCGAAGCGCTATCAAGTCGTTCTGCTTAATGACGATTACACCACTATGGAGTTTGTGATTGAAGTGCTTCAAAAATTCTTCGGAATGAATGAGTTGCAAGCGCAAGCGGTGATGTTAAAAGTGCATCATGATGGCAAAGGCGTTTGTGGCGTCTACAGCCGAGAAGTGGCTGAAATGAAAGTTCGCCAAGTGAATGTGTATTCTCGCGAACATGAACACCCGTTAATGTGCCAGATGGAGGTAGCCTAAATGTTAAGTAAAGAGCTGCAACAGATTTTGAGTGGCGCCTTTGGGGTTGCAAATGAATACCAGCATGAATTCGTTACGCTGGAACACTTGTTATTACAGTTGTTGGAGTCACGTTCCGTGCAAGAAGTGGTTCTGGCATGTGGTGCCAATCCTGATAGCTTGATGGATGACTTGGAAAAATACTTGGAAGGCGAGTTGGTCACCGAGCATGACCATGAACTGCAACCGACCATGAGTTTTCAGCGAGTTATTGAGCGCGCTATCTATTTTGTACAGAGCAACGGTTATCAAGAGGTTCTGCCGACACATGTATTGGCTTCAATGCTAAGTGAACAAGAGTCGCAAGCGGTATTTGTTCTGGAAAGTCACGGTGTTGATCGTTTGAATGTCACCAATTATCTATCACATGGCGTAACCGTTAATGACGATGAGCAGTTGATTCCATCGGAGCAGCAGCAAGGTGAGTCGGGTGAAGGCGCGGAAAGTTCCGGTTCGCCATTGACTTCTTTTGCGGTCAACCTGAATGACTTGGTGGAAGAAGGTAAAATCGATCCGATTATCGGCCGCGAGTGGGAAATCAACCGCACTATGGAAGTGTTGTGTCGTCGTCGTAAGAACAATCCTTTGTTGGTTGGTGAGCCGGGGGTGGGTAAAACCGCCGTTGCCGAAGGGCTGGCTTATCAAATCGTGCATAAGAAGGTGCCTGAAATTCTAGCTGATGCCGTGGTGTATAGCCTAGATATGGGGGCAATTCTGGCCGGTACGCGCTACCGTGGTGATTTTGAGAAGCGCTTTAAAGCGGTATTGAAAGCGCTGCAAGAATTAGACCACGCTGTCTTGTTTATTGATGAAATTCACACCATTATTGGCGCCGGTGCAGTGCAAGGCGGGGCGATGGATGCGTCCAATCTTATGAAACCTGCACTGTCTTCCGGTAATTTGCGTTGTATCGGTGCGACCACTTATGACGAGTTTCGCGGTATTTTCGAGAAAGATCGCGCTTTGGCACGCCGTTTTCAGAAAGTGGATATCAAAGAGCCGACAGTTGAAGAGAGTGTTTCGATACTTAAAGGTTTAAAAGAGAAATACGAAGCGCATCACAATGTGAAATACACTATGCCGGCACTGCGTGAAGCAGTAGCCTTATCGGCACGCTACATTACCGACCGTCATCTACCGGATAAGGCGATTGATGTGATTGACGAAGCAGGGGCGAAACAGGCTTTAGCGCCGGCATCGAAACGACGTAAGCAGATTGGTGTGCATGAAGTGCAAGCGGTTGTCGCTTCTATCGCTCGAATTCCAGTGGCACAAATCACCCAGAAAGAGAAAGAAACCCTACAAGATTTAGATCAGAATTTGAAGCGCGTGGTATTTGGACAAGATCATGCAGTTGAGCAGCTGAGTAAAGCCGTGCAACTGGCACGTTCGGGTCTTGGCGAGCCGAACAAGCCGACTGCGAGTTTCTTATTTGCAGGGCCGACCGGTGTTGGCAAAACCGAGCTTTCGCAACAGTTGGCGAAATTGCTTGGCGTCGAAATGATTCGTTTTGATATGTCTGAATACATGGAACGCCATACCGTATCGCGCTTAATCGGTGCGCCTCCGGGCTATGTCGGTTTTGACCAAGGTGGTTTATTGACCGAAGCGGTAAGTAAGAATCCGCATGCGGTGGTGTTATTGGACGAAATCGAGAAGGCGCATCCCGATGTTTTCAACCTATTGTTGCAGGTGATGGATCACGGAACTTTGACTGATAACAATGGTCGTAAAGCGGATTTCAGAAACATTACTTTAATTATGACTTCAAACGTGGGCGCGGAACAGATGTCGCGTGCTTCGATTGGCTTCACTGTGCAAGATCATAGTATGGATTTTGACGGCGAGCTAAAGCGTGTATTTACACCGGAGTTCCGTAATCGCTTGGATGGCGTTATTCAGTTTAATCGCCTGTCGCAAGAATCGATGGAATCGGTCGTTAACAAGTTTATCTATGCGCTTGAAGCGGCGTTACATGAGAAGAAGGTGACCTTGACCTTATCGGATGAAGCTCGTGCTTGGCTAGCTAAAAAGGGCTATGATCCATTAATGGGCGCGCGTCCAATGGCTCGGTTGGTTCAGGAAAAACTCAAACAACCGCTGGCTGAAAAGTTATTATTCGGTGATTTGCAGAATGGCGGCGAAGTGCATGTTGATATGCAGAATGACGAGCTTGTATTCGAGTTAGAAGCTGAATGAATAGTGTGTTTGAATGTTAACTAACGAAAAAAGCGAAGCTGAAAAAATTCCGGCTTCGCTTTTTCATTTTAAGCCTCAAGTAAAAATGACTTAACGCTTTGATACTAAGGGGTTTTGTAAATTATTTTTGATTATTTGCCGCGATAAGTGATACGACCTTTAGTCAGGTCGTAAGGAGTCAGTTCAACTTTAACTGAATCACCAGCAAGGATGCGGATGTAGTTCTTACGCATACGCCCAGAGATATGAGCCAGAACTTCATGCCCATTTTCTAGTTCTACACGGAACATGGTGTTAGGTAGTGTTTCAATTACCACACCGTCAAATTCAATAACGTCTTGTTTTGCCATATTAATTTAAATAACCCTTAGTTAAAATCGGCCGCGATTCTAACAAATCACCGCTATTTTTTCAAATAAACCTTTTGGATATCGGAAATTAGCGTTAAGTAATGAGTGGGTGTTGTCGAATGGTGCGCTTGATATGGGATTGAAGAAGGCTTGATTAGCCAGTGGAAGAGGTCTTGTTCGTTTTCACTTAAAAAAGTTTCAATGTGAATGCGTAATTTTGGCGAGGCTTTCTCAAGTTTGCTGATATATCGGTTCAATAGCAATTCGGTTTCGATATTGCCACGCTTGCAAGCGAATAACATTCGTTTTTGCCAAATTTGAAAAGATTCAACGCTATTGCTCTCTAAATTCTTGGTCATGCTATTTATTTGCAATCGCATGTTTTAAAGATTGAATTGCTTGGCTTGGATTTAGCCCCTTTGGGCAAGCTGCGGTACAGTTCTGGATATGCCGACAACGGAAAATATTATCGGCGCGGTCATGACTTTCAAGCCGATCTATTGTAGTGATATCGCGTGAGTCAATCACAAAACGGTTACTGGCCAATAATGCCGCCGGTCCGGGAAATAAATCCGGATTCCACCAGAATGACGGGCAGCTACTCGAACAGCAGGCGCACATTATGCACTCATAACTGCCATCTAGTTTGGCTCGTTCTTCCGGGCTCTGCAGAAATTCTTGGCTTAAGTCATGGCTGTTCTCGGTGCTAGCCTGAAGATATGGCTTAACGTCGCGGTAGTGTTGGTAGAAGATTTCCATATCAACAATTAAATCTTTAATAATCGGAAAACCCGGTAGGGGGCGAATATGTATTTTTTCGCCAAGGGGTTTAGCTAAGGTGATACAGCTCAAGCAGTTTTGGCCGTTAACGTTCATGCCATCAGAGCCGCAAACGCCTTCTTGACAACTGGATCGAAACGCTAAGCTTGGATCTTGTTCGCGAAGCTGTTGCAATACTTCCAATAGCATACTGCCATCGGCGATCTTGCTATCATCCAGATAATAAGTTTGCGAATGCGGTTTAGTATCGGATTCCGGATTAAAACGATCGATGGTAATCTGCATTGATTCGATCTCCTTTAATAAACTCGTTTTTGCGGTGCAAAAGGTTCATGTTGCTTCGGCTGCATATTGACCGGCTTATAGACAATTTTTTCTTGGTGTGGGTAAAACAACGTGTGCTTTAGCCAGACGTCATCATTGCGCTCAGTGAAATCAACTCGGGTGTGTGCGCCTCGACTTTCGGTGCGGGCAACGGCACTGCAAGCCGTTGCCTTGGCTACCGCTAATAGATTTTCTAACTCCAGAGCACTGGTACGTTCAAAATTAAAGACATTACTTGTGTCTTGAATCGTAACCTTGGCGAAACGTTTCTCTAACTCGCGAAGGCTTTCAACCGCTTGTTGCATGTGCACTTGGTCGCGGAATACGCCACAACCGCGTTCCATAATTTTTTGCATGTCCTGTTTAATTGCAAAAATGGAGTCTTGGTTCTCTGCTTCGTTAGAGGTTTCACTATGCCAGCGCTGATAACGATTAAGTAGTGTATTTAGATTGTGTCCAGCTGTAGGGCGTTCACTATTCTGTTTCCCGTTCTGTAACTGATGGCTAATGAATTGCGCAGCTTTACGCCCAAAGACCACAATATCAAGAAGCGAATTACCGCCTAGACGGTTGGCACCATGTACTGAAACGCATGCGCATTCACCAATTGCGTACAATCCTTGTACGGTGATTTGATTTTCCGTAATGGGGCTTTGTGGTGAGGCGTAAACCGGCTGAATAACTTGACCATTCAGGTTGGTCGGAATACCGCCCATCATATAGTGGCAGGTCGGAAAGATCGGAATTGGTTTTTCAATTGGGTCGATGCCTAAAAAGGTCAGGCAAATATCACGGATACCAGGTAAACGATTTTCAATCACGTCAGTTGCTAGATGGGTAAGGTCGAGCAGCACATAATCTTTGTTTTCACCACAGCCTCGACCTTCTTCGACTTCAATGGCAATTGCTCTTGCGACTACGTCACGAGAGGCGAGTTCTTTTACTTTGGGGGCATACTTGACCATAAAGGCTTCGCCATCGGCATTTTTAAGAATACCGCCTTCGCCTCGGGTGGCTTCGGAAATCAGCATGCCTTTGCCGGCAACGCCAGTCGGGTGGAATTGCCAAAATTCCATGTCTTGTAGCGGTACGCCAATCCGTTGCGCCATGCCCAGTCCGTCACCGGTATTAATAGTCGCATTGGAATTCGTTCGAAATATTTGACCGGCACCGCCTGTAGCCAAAAGGGTATGTTGAGCCCAAATTACTTTTAATTCTGAGTTATGCAAATTTTGGATTAAAACCCCGCAGACATGATCATTTTGATCTTGAATTAAGTCCAAAGCAAAATGTTCGTCGAACATTTCAGTCCCGGCGGCAATGTTCTGTTGATAGAGCGCATGCAAGATAGCGTGGCCAGTACGGTCGGCCGCAGCACAAGTGCGTTTTGCTTGGCTTTCACCGTAGTTTTGCGACTGCCCGCCAAAAGCACGTTGGTAGATTTTACCGTTGTCTAAACGCGAGAAAGGTACGCCGAAATGTTCCAGTTCACGGACGATTTGACTGGCTTCTTGGCACATAAATTCAATGGCGTCTTGATCGCCGAGATAGTCGCTCCCTTTAATGGTGTCGTACATGTGCCACTGCCATTTATCTTCGGTGACATTGCTTAAGGCGGCGTTGATTCCACCTTGTGCAGCAACCGTGTGCGAGCGAGTCGGGAAGACTTTTGAAATCATGGCAACTTGATGTCCGGCTTGTTGCAGAGCCAGGGCCGCGCGCATGCCTGCTCCACCGGCTCCGATTACAATGGCGTCAAAAAAGAATTCTTGGTAGTCGAGCTTCAAATCACCGTGTGCAGCTGCATTCATAGGTTGTCCGTTTGTTGTTCTTATTGAGCAATATCTTTAGATGTAAGGGTTTAGCGAGACTACCATAAAGGCAAACTCCAGTGCTATGAGAATCAGAAAAAAGAAATATGAGTTTAGCCAAAAATTGGTGCGTGCGCGTGGCATATAATCAATTAATATGTCGCGTCCGCCAATCCAAGCATGCACAAAGACAAATAAAATTGCGATTACTGTGGCAATCCCAAAGATGCTGTTATAGAGGTTACTGACAATATCGGCGAGAGAGTTATATTCAGAAAGTGAAGCAAGATAAATCGCTAAAGCAGGAAGGTATAACAGCAGGTAGTATGCACTGATTCTTTGCCATTTATGAGCTTGTGCGCCCTTTAAGTTTCGAAGAGTTATCATAATTATTTCCAAATCAAACTTAATGAGTATAGGCTCGCTGCAAGCCAAAGAATTAGAATTAGGTAACTACTCCACTTACCGGCCAGTTTTTCGTACCAAGCGGTTTGAAATAGCGTTTCAGCGAGTAAGTGGCGAACGCCGGTCAACCAATGGAAAATGGCGGTTAACCAGAAGGTGCTATGCAAGCACAAGATGATCCAGTGGTCGTGAATATCAGCTAGGTGGATTTCTGAGTGTAGCCAAATTAGATTCGCAAGGAAGAAATAGCCAGTTAAGGCAAGAACCAAAGCGACACCTGTAATGCGGTGCAGAATCGAGAAAATGGCATTCAATGGAAATTTGAATACAAATAGATTGAGATTCTTGGGGCGTATATCAGAGCTTTGATACATAGGATTCTCCTAACGAGAACGAAATAGTTTTTTGTTTTTATGGCGTTGGGAGGTTTCCAAGGCCAGAAAGTGTAAGTTTTTATGGAAACGCAGAACAAGTCCAAATGACTTCAGGCAAAGCAAGGCGTCTGTTTGCCGTCATGTCTAGACCTGGCAAAAACAGACAACACCGCTTAGACAAATTTTACGAAGCCTCTGTCTCGACTTACCCTTAGGGCGTCGAGTTCTTCGTTTGAAGAGTCACTTCGTTGTTAGCGTTCTCAACCCTAGCGAAGGCTATGCTTCTCAAAAGCTGCCTAGAATTTATCTCTTCAAACTCCTCACCGAAGTCAATGGGGACTTATTCTGTGTTTCCTTAGCGACAAAATCTATTCTACTGAATTGGGATGGACGGTAAACATTGAAAAACCAAAAACCATAATGACCGATAGTGAAAATTATTCTGATTGATTAGATAAACGCTTTTAAATCAAAGAAGTAGTACAGAAATGTTTGGGTTTGGCTTCGGGATAATGATTTTTAATGGTTCTGGTTGAATGACTTATATTAGTGGGGTTGGTTATTGTTCAATTTTTGTCGCTTTAAGAAGTCATTCAGCGCGTCTTGCCAATCGATATCAAATTGCCACTTTTTTACCGGGAAAGATGTTTGTATTAATTTTTTTAGGTTGGTTTCAAACTCTTCTCTATCGATTAAAGTTGCTCCTAAGCTGTTGAGGTGTTCAGTTTCTACTTGTGTATCAACCATCTCAAAGCCCCATATATCAAGTTGTAGGCAGAGTGCAGTTAAGGCGACTTTCGATGCGTCCGGTTGCTTGGCGAACATGGATTCGCCATAGAACATTTTGCCGATGCCAATTCCATATAAACCGCCAATAAGTTGTTCGTCTTCCCACACTTCGACCGAGTGTGCATGGCCTTTAGCGTGCAATTCGGAATAGCTGTGCAACATCTGTGTGCAAATCCAAGTTCCGTCTTGTCCTTTGCGTTCTATGTTTGCACAGTGCGCCATGGTTTTGCTGAAGGCGGTATCGAGCTTAATTTGCCATGCACCGGTGAGAACCTTATCTTTCCAGCGTTTACGCAGGCTACGGCTGACTTTTAATTGTTTAATAGGTAGCACGCTTCGCGGGTTAGGTGTCCACCATAGAATTGGGTCATCTGGATTAAACCAAGGGAATATCCCATTGCGATATGCGGTCAGTAGCCACTCCGCAGTTAAAGAGCCGCCAATCGCCAGTAAGCCGTCAGGTTCAACTAAGGCAAACTCAGTCGGAGGAAATTCTACGGGTGAGGGAGCTAACCAGAATGGCGAGTGTTCAGCGGTAAACTGAGTCATTGCTTTATTACTTTTTGATATCAGTTGAGTTTTTAGGCATGGGCTTGGCGTATAATGCGCTCAAGTTGATTGTACAAGAAATCAACTTGAGCCACTTTTATAAATATTGCATTTATGCTGCACTTGCTAAAGTTATTCCCCGCTGAAACGAAAAGTACAAAGTTAAAATATGACCTCTTTTGTCCACCTGCACCTTCATTCAGAATACTCGGTAATTGATAGTACCTTGGGCATTAAGCCGATGGTTTCCATGGTTAATGATTTTAATCAGCCGGCAGTTGCGTTGACTGACATTAATAATATGTACGCGCTGGTGAAGTTTTATGGTGCGGCAATAGGGGCTGGAGTGAAGCCGGTTCTCGGTTCGGAAGTATTGGTTGAACATGAAAATGGCGAAGTCTTCCCGCTAGTCCTGTTGGTGCAGAGTGAACAGGGCTATTTAAATCTTTCTTATTTGATTTCGCAGGCCAATCTTAAAAATCAGAAAATTTACGAATATGCCGAGCTAGGGATTATTCCGCGTGCAATGTTAGCGCAACATAGCCAAGGTTTAATTGCCTTGTCAGCGGGGCGTTTAGGTGATGTCGGAAGTGCTCTGTTGGCGCAAAATCAGGAGCTGATTGCCGAGCGTTTAAGCTGGTACCAGAACCATTTCCCGAATCGTTACTATCTAGAACTGATTCGTACCGGTCGTGATAATGAAGAGTCTTATATTCAATTAGCGTTACAGGTTGCCGAACAGTGGCAGTTACCGGTGGTAGCGACCAATGACGTACGCTTCGCGAAGACTGAAGATTTTGAGGCGCATGAAGTACGAACCTGTATTCATGACGGGTTTATTTTGGTTGATCCGAAGCGTCCTAAACGCTATTCGGAACAGCAATACTTACGTTCTTCAGAAGAGATGATTGAGCTCTTTGCAGACATTCCTGAAAGTATTACCAATACGGTTGAAATCGCCAAACGTTGTAGCGTCGATTTAACGCTTGGTACTTATTTCCTACCGGATTTCCCGATTCCGGAAGGCATGACTATGGATCAATACTTTATTGCCGAAAGTCATAAAGGTTTGGATGAGCGTCTAGAATTTCTCTTCGGTAAAGAGCCGCAGGAGATTCAGCAGCAAAAGCGCGAAGAGTATTACGACCGTATTAAATTTGAGCTTGATATTATTCTGCAGATGGGATTCCCGGGGTACTTCTTAATCGTTGCCGACTTTATCCAGTGGGCTAAAAATCATCAAATCCCGGTTGGGCCGGGGCGTGGTTCCGGTGCCGGTTCCTTGGTGGCTTATGCATTGAAAATTACCGATCTTGACCCGATTGAATACGACTTGCTTTTCGAACGTTTCCTTAACCCGGAACGTGTTTCCATGCCCGATTTCGACGTCGACTTTTGTATGGATCGTCGTGATGAAGTCATTGATTATGTGTCGCGTCATTACGGCTCGGATAAGGTATCGCAGATTGTTACTTTCGGTACCATGGCGGCGAAAGCGGTGGTGCGTGACGTAGGTCGTGTACTTGGTCTAGGTTATGGGGTCGTTGACGGCATTGCCAAACTAATTCCGAATGAGTTAGGTATCAAGCTAAAAGACGCGATTGAACAAGAGCCGGATATGCAAGCCAAACGCGATTCCGACGAAGACGCAGCGCAATTGCTGGAATTGGCATTAAAGCTTGAAGGGACGGTGCGTAACACCGGTAAGCACGCCGGTGGGGTAGTTATCGGACCGAAACCGCTCGACCATTTTTGTCCGCTTTCCTGTGAAGCGGATGGTTCCAGTGTGGTTACCCAGTTGGACAAAAATGACGTTGAATATGCCGGTCTGGTTAAGTTCGACTTCTTGGGGCTGCGTACCTTGACTATTATCGATTGGGCATTGCAATCGATTAATGGCAGTAAGCAACTGGGCGATGAAGGGCATCTAGATATTGCTCGTATTCCGATAGATGACGAACCGACCTTCGAGTTAATTAAAACCGGTAAAACCACTGGTATCTTCCAGCTGGAATCTTCCGGGATGCAGAATCTTATCGTCAAATTGCGTCCTGACTGTTTTGAAGATATTGTCGCTTTGGTAGCACTGTTCCGTCCCGGCCCGTTGGATTCCGGGATGGTGGATAACTTTATCAACCGTAAGCATGGTAAAGAGGCGGTCGCCTATCCGGATGCTCAGTATCAACATGAATCCTTGAAGCCGATTTTGGAACCGACCTATGGCGTCATTCTGTATCAGGAACAGGTAATGCAGATTGCACAGGTTCTGGCCGGTTACTCACTTGGTGGAGCCGATTTGCTACGTCGTGCAATGGGTAAAAAGAAACCGGAAGAGATGGCCAAACAGCGTTCGGTATTCGAGGAGGGCTCGATTAATAACGGTGTTGATGGCGAACTGGCAATGAAAATCTTCGACTTGGTAGAAAAGTTCGCCGGTTATGGTTTCAACAAATCCCACTCCGCTGCCTATGCGTTAGTTTCTTATCAGTCAGCATGGCTGAAAACCCATTATCCGGCCGAATTTATGGCTGCACAGATTTCATCCGATATGGATAACACCGAGAAGGTGGTGCATATGGTGAACGAGTGTCATTCAATGGGCTTGACGGTATTGCCACCGAATATCAATACCGGAGAAGTGCATTTCAAACCTTACGGTGAGCGTACGGTAAATTATGGCCTTGGCGGGATTAAAGGGGTCGGTGGCGCGGCTTTAGAAGGCTTGTTAATTGAACGTAAAGAGAATGGGCCTTTTAAAGACCTGTTCGACTTCTGTCTGCGTGCCGGTAAGAAAGTCAATAAGCGTGTTATGGAAGCCTTGGTGCGTTCCGGTGCTTTGGATGTGTTGCACGAAAACCGCCAAGCAATGCTAGAAACCATCCCGACCGCTATGAAACAAGCCGAACAACAACTTAAGAATGCTGCGGTTGGTATGCGTGATTTGTTTGGTGATATGTTCGCGCAGGAGCAAGAGCCGGGACAAGGCACAGATTTGTTGCCGGTTGCAGAAATGTCACAGAAGCTTCGTTTGAAGGGGGAAAAAGATACCCTTGGGCTTTATATTACCGGTCACCCGATTGATATTTACGAAGATGAATTAAAAAAACTGGTCGAATCGCCACTGCATAAATTACGCCCGGAGCGCTGGAAGAAAATCTGGGGGGCGGGTCTGGTTGTGGATTTACGTGTAAAAGTGACCAAATCAGGCGCCAAGATGGCGATTGCCACTATTGATGATAAAACCGCGCGTTTGGATGTCACTATGCGACCGAATATCTATGAAGCTGTACAAGAAGAGTTAGCGATCGATAAGGTGATTATGGTTCATGGCGAAGTTCGCGAAGATACTTTTAACGGTGGGATTAAATTCGAAGCCGAGCAGATTGTCAGCTTAGCAGAGGCGCGTATTGAAAAAGGTCAGGCATTAGAATTATCGGTCAATGCCGAAGTGATGAATGACAAGCGAATGCAGGAACTACAGTGCCTTGTTGCAGAGTATCAAAATGAAGTTGGTCTGCCATTGCAGGTTAAATATCAAAATGACACGGCACAAACCGTTTTACGCTCGCAACTCAGTTTTTATCCAGATGATGATTTGATTGAAGCATTGAATGCGCAAGGCTGGCAGCCAAGAGTGGTTTCTTGAGACCTCAATACATTAAAGGTTATTGGTGAATTGCGTTCGAGAAATATTGCAGTTAAGCCGTTTTTTCGAGAAAAAGGTATATGTGTAGATATTTTTAGTAATGCCGGAGTTTATGACCGGATTAGTGAATTTGAATTTACTTTTTTATCGGGTAAAGCCCTTTAAATTTAGATTTTCGATGGTAAACTCTGCACATTGTTTAATTGTGTCAAATTTGAACTTAAGGTTCATCAATTAAACTCAAAAATTTTGAAGTGATTCTCCAAGTCCTAAGTAGCTGGTCCGAGTATCCTAATATAATTAGGGGACATTAGCACGATGACGTGAGAGCCATTCGCTGAGTTCCCTAAGAAAGCTTATCGATGTCGCTCCCGTTTTCTGCTAAGTCTCAAAGTAGAATAATTATTAATAGGAGGCGCCATGTCTAACATTGAATCTATCTTAACTGAAACACGTCTATTTGAAGCTCCCGAGCCAATCAAAAAGCGTGCGGCAATTAATGAAGATACGTTAGAACAGATGCGTGCAAAGGCGAGTAAAGATCATGTCGGTTTTTGGTCTGACCTTGCAAAAGAAAAGCTAATCTGGACAAAACCTTTCACCGTAGGCTTGGACGAATCCAACGCACCTCATTACCAATGGTTCACTGACGGTGAGCTAAACGTCTCTTACAACTGTATCGACCGTCACCTAGACGACAAAGCGGATAAAACCGCGATTATTTTCGAAGGTGATACCGGCGATGTCGAGCGTTATACCTATAAAGAACTTCACGACCAAGTTTGCCGTTTCGCGAATACTCTGACTGCCCAAGGCGTGAGTAAAGGCGATCGCGTTGTTATTTATATGCCAATGATTCCGCAAGCCGTGATTGCAATGCAGGCCTGTGCTCGTATTGGTGCAATTCATTCGGTGGTATTCGGTGGTTTCTCGGCGGAAGCACTGCGTGACCGTATCGAGAATGCCGGCGCTAAACTGGTTATTACCTCAAATACTTCAAAGCGTGGCGGTAAAACGATTCCACTTAAAAGTGCGGTCGATGCAGCGCTAGAAAAAGGTTGCGATTCAGTTAAACGCGTTATTGTTTATAAGCGTACTGCTGACGAAGTGGCGATGCAGTCTGGCCGTGATATTGACTGGCTGGAAGCGGAAGCCGGCATGAGCAATTATCATGAGCCGGTTCCGGTTAATGCTGAAGACCCGCTTTTCCTTCTTTATACCTCAGGTTCGACTGGCACGCCAAAAGGTGTACAACACAGTTCTGGTGGTTATCTGTTAAATGCACATTTAACCAATGAATGGATGTTCGACCTGAAGGATGATGATGTTTTCTGGTGTACTGCTGATGTGGGCTGGATTACCGGGCATACTTATGTTGCTTATGGCCCGCTTTCTGTGGGCGCAACCATTGTAATGTTTGAAGGGGTTCCGACTTATCCTGATGCGGGTCGTTTCTGGCAAGTGTGTCAAGATCACGCGGTGACGGTTTTCTATACCGCGCCGACAGCGATTCGTGCGCTTATGAAATTTGGTGCGGATCTTCCTAATCAATATGATTTATCAAAACTGCGTCTGTTGGGGACGGTGGGTGAACCGATCAACCCTGAAGCGTGGATGTGGTATCACGATGTTATCGGTCGCGGCGAATGCCCGATTATCGATACTTGGTGGCAGACCGAAACCGGTGCTCATATGATTGCTCCTTTCCCTGTGACTGCTCTGAAACCGGGGTCTTGCACACAGCCGCTTCCAGGTATTGATGCCGCTATCCTCGATGAAGAAGGTAATGAGTTAGGGCGCGGTGAAGGTGGTCTTTTGGTTATCAAAAAACCGTGGCCTTCAATGATTCGTACCGTCTGGAACGACGACGATCGATACAAATCGACTTATTTCCCGTTAGCGCACCAACCTAACTACTATGTGGTTGGCGACAGCGCTTATCAAGATAAAGATGGCTACTTCTGGATTCTTGGCCGAATTGATGACGTCTTGAATGTTTCCGGTCACCGTTTAGGTACCATGGAAATCGAATCGGCATTGGTTTCGCATCCGCAAGTTGCCGAAGCGGCGGTTGTTGGCCGTCCGCATGACGTAAAAGGTGAAGCGGTTGCTGCCTTCGTTGTCTTGAATATTGACCTTCCTAAAGGTGATGCACGTTCTGCATTGATTGCAGAGTTGCGTGAACACGTCTCGAAAGAAATTGGTCCTATCGCTAAACCTGATGATATCCGTTTCGGTACAAATCTGCCGAAAACGCGTTCAGGGAAAATCATGCGCCGCCTGTTGCGCTCGATTGCTAAGGGCGAAGAGATTACTCAAGATACTTCAACGCTTGAAGATTCAACGATCTTGGATCAATTTCAACAAAAGTAATCAGTCATACATCGTTCAATGAGTGCTAACTTTCAGAACTGATTTCAATCGAATGCAGTAAGACAAGGCCACAGGTTTTGTCTTAATTCGATTATATAAAGTTCCTGTCGTTGCCAGATTTGTAAGGGTGTGTGTTTTGATGCAAGACTCTATTGCAGTGTATTAAATTGAATCACTGTACTTTGTATGACTGAAACTAAAACTTAATAATTAATTTAAATTACTTTTCTATATCATTGATTAAATGTAATTTTTTATTTACCAGTCTTACCGAGTTTCTTAGGGTCTATAAATGGTTTTTGGATGATGGGATTAATAATTTTGATTGTTCTCAGCTCCAAAAGTACCGTGATAATGGGGCGTACCTTTCAGGTACTTTATCGTGAAAATCGATAACTCATAATCATAAAAAATAACATTTATCTCAAATGAGGAGCCTAACTTTATGAGCAGTAAAGTTAAATACTCAGCCATTTTATTGGCTGTCTATACGGTCCTGTACTTTGGGGTTGCATTAATGGTAAGTGCAACTTTCAAAGATTTAGCAGCGACTGAAATTGCCGGTGCGCCTATCGCAATTTGGGGAGGACTGGTGGTCATCATCGTTGGTGTAGTCATTACGCGCCTCTATCTTAAAAAGATGGACGGAGAGGAGTCTAACTAATGGAAAATATGGTTGCACTGGTCATCGTAGCACTTGGTATCTTGCTATCAATCGCGATCAGTTTTTATCACTCTAAATCGACTAGCAGCACGGCAAACTTCTATGTTGCAGGTGGCGGTCTTTCTCCAAAAGTAAACGGTCTGGCAATGCTAGGTGACTACGCTTCTGCAGCAAGTTTCCTTGGTGTAGCCGGTGCAGTAGCACTGCTAGGTGTTGATGGCTGGTGGCTTGCGATCGGTTTCTTTGCCGCTTGGATTGTGGTTCTAATCGCCATTTCTAGCCCGTTGAAAAACGTTGGTAAATTCACCGTGGCAGACGTTCTAAATGCACGTTTCACGCAAAATGCTAAGAAAATTCGTACTGTGGCAATGGCCTCTACGCTGGTGCTTTGTGTAATGTATCTTGTTCCGCAGATCGTTGGTGCTGGTCATCTATTCGGTCTACTGCTTGGTTGGGATTACTTGCCAACGGTTTTGGTTACCGGTTCATTAATGGCGCTATTCGTTATTATCGGGGGAATGAAAGGGACGTCTTATAACCAAGCAATCCAAGGTGCGATTCTGTTTGGTGCGATGATCTTCTTACTTGTGTACGGTGTCATTCATTTATTTGGTGGTAACCCGGCAGGTGTAGTAACTGCAGCAGAACAGATGGTTCCAGTTAGCCTTGCAGCTAAGGATGCAGCGGCAGTTGCGGCAGCAGCGGCGGCAAGTGATCCGGCGGCGGCAGTTGAAGCCGTTCGTGCAGTGATGCCTGATGCGGCATCAGCAGTAACACCGGGTGTTGGTCTACGTGACTTCGCTAACCAAGCGTCACTGGTACTTGCATTATTCCTTGGTGTATTAGGTCTGCCACATATCCTAATCAAGTTCTACACGGTTTCTAATGCATCTGATGCGCGTAAATCTGCAGAGATCACTATCTGGGGTCTAGCAATCTTCTACGCAGCAATCTTCTTTGTTGGTCTAATCGCCATGTACGCTCTGTATCCAGAGTTAGTGAAAATGATTGCAGCGGGTGAAGTCGGTAAAGCTAAGAATATGACAATGCCAATGCTTGGCGACATGCTTGGTGGTCAGATTCTAATGGGTGTAATCGCAGCGGGCGCGATGGCTGCAATGCTATCAACGTCTGCGGGTCTTCTGATCTCGGCAACATCTTCATTGGCGCATGACCTTTACAAGGGCGTTATTAATCCTGATTCAACTGACGAGCAAGAACTTAAGTTTGCTAAAGTTGGTGCTTTCTTCTTAGCGGTTGTTGCGATTCTAATGTCGGTTTGGCTGAAAGAAGAAAACGTCGCTATGCTGGTTGGTATGTGTTTCGGTATCGCGGCTTCAACCTTTGCACCTGCGCTAGTACTAGCGGTGTGGTGGAAAGGTCTTACTAGCCAAGCGGTTATCTGGGGTATGGCTTCTGGTTTAGTTCTATCGCTACTGTTCACCTTCTCTAAGTTCTTCGGTGCTAAGACAATGCTTGGCCTAGATGTTCTAGTTAACCCGGCACTTTACTCTGTACCGGTTGCAATCCTAGTGACAATCGTTGTTGCTAAGATGACTAGCGACAAAGGTGACACAGAAGAGTTTATGGCAAAAGCTCACGGTCAATAATCCGTCGCTAAAACCTAAACGACTTTGAAAAAAGCGAGTCAGGTAATTTATCTGGCTCGCTTTAATTAGATGGTCCGCCTCACTTTCTTCCCTAAAATGAGAAAGTGAACCTTAACCAAGGAGTGATCATCATGTCTCAAGTTATCTATGGC